>CAZUXE010000022.1:0-24530 GCA_964624585.1 uncultured bacterium
TGGATCGTACTTCATAAGTGCTGATTATGCAAACTTGAACAAAGATGTCAAGTAAGCGGACGAATAATAAACCTCCCACGGGCTGACCTAAAGATAAGTCCCTACCTATAAATCCATATTACAATAAAGCGTAACTTTGTGAACTTCGTGTTCTTTGTGGTAAATTATTATCCTGAACTTAAACCAAAGGTTTTACAAGCTCAGATATCTTATATGCTGCATCAGATGGAGTTTACAAAGTAAACTCCTAAAGCAAAGCCTCTGGCTTTGCTAAGGGGCCGACTTTCAAGTCGGCCAGAATGATACATAGGCTTACTAATTCCTACAAACCTTGGAAAGAGCTTCGTCAATTCTCAATGGCGCTCGGCATAAAGCTTGCTACAGTTAAACAATGAGTGATTTTCCAAACGAGGTAATCCTTGCCCTAACCAGGCTGTAAAGGCGTGTGCTTGACGCCTTTAAGTTCAGTTGGGATGTTCTGAGCGTAGAGAGAACCCGCAGGAAGCTGGAAGCCAAGGCATCGCTGCCGACCATCCGCCGCGCACTGGCAAAGCTATGCGACATTGGGATTATTGAAAGACTGCCTGCTGAAAGTAAGGGGCGTGAAGTTTTCTTACCTTAGATTTTATTTCAGAGAAAACTTCTAAATTCAAACCTACGGTTTGAATAGGGGTACATTCGAACATGTACAGACTGTTACCGCCAAGCAAGGATGAGGTGAGGGACGACGAAGAAAAGGAGTCAAGGAGGTTGGGGTTGACAAACCTATTTTCTGATATAAGATTTCGCGTGGAACAACGATCGACCTTACTTTTCCTGAAATTTGGGTATGATGTAGAGGTATGGTAATGTTAGCTGAAACTTTACCGCTGAATCAACAGAAAGAAGAATTCAGCTTTGCATATGTCCATTCGGTCGTTAGTAAAGCAGGTTACTGCATAAATTACCCACGTAAAGACCGTGGCATAGATATTAATGTTTACGATAGTAATGAAATAGTTAAACTAGATATCCAAGTCAAGTGTAGAGAGAATGAAATTCTACATGGTAACAACTACCATGTTTCACTAAAAGCCCCACATTATAACAAACTTTGTGTACCTCAAGGTTCTACTTCAACTGATCGTATTTTAGTAGTTGTCTTTGTACCGAACAACTGTGATGACTGGTGCTACCACACTGAGGAAGAATTAATTTTGAGACGTTGTGGTTATTGGCTTTCACTACAAGGTAAACCAAAAACGAGTAATACTAGTACAAAAACTATCTGCATTCCTAAGCAAAATGTCTTCAATGTTGAGGCATTGAAAAATATGATGGATAATATCGCAAAAAGCTTACACCATGAAAATAACTAGCAGAGATTATAAGTTCCTAAAGGTACTAAGAATTCGAGAAATCTCAGCATATCTCAAGGCCCATAACTGGATCAAATCAAAGTTGAGGATGCCAAAGAATATAATTTGGGAATTAAAGAAGGAAAGCAAGGAAAAAATATATCTTACTATTCCATCCAAAACTACGTTTGTTGATTACGAAGACCGCCTTGTCGAAGCAATAGAGAAACTTGAACGGGTGGAAGAAAGACCTCAAGATATTATTTTGAAGGATATAATGTCTACTGGTTCAGATGTAATCCGTATAAAACCCGAGAAATATGAAAGTAATTATGAGACATTACCGTTTGAAGAAGGGGTTGCACTGTTCGAAAACGCGAAAAAACTTGTATATGCAGCAGCTTGCTCGACTGTTCACCCGACTAGAAAAATAACAAAACCAGCAACAAAAGTTAAAGCGTACATGAAGAAAGTCCGCCTTGGTCAAACAGAAAGAGGGAGTTACGTATTGACTATCTTCTCACCTGTACAACCACCAACTACTTTACCTGAAATGCAACAGGAGACATTCGAGAGAAAAGTAACCAAAACCCTTCTAAGGGCCATAGATGCTACACGAAATGCAGCAATATATAGTGCTAAAACAGGCAAGCTCAAGCAATTTGAAGATTCAGTGAAAGTCGGTGTTAGCGCGGAACTTTGTGAAGCCTTATCTGAACTACAAGAAAGGACAAACGCCAAATCGATTGCCATTAATATAAGCTGGTCGCCATTTCAATCTATTCCAGAAGGTTACAAGTCTTCAGTTGAAATATCACAACAATATATCCCTGAAATAAAAAAGGCTATTGATATGTTCAGGGAGGTTAAATTTGAACCAATTCCGAAATACAAGCTCAAGGGTTTTGTAACAAACCTCCATAGAGAAGACCCCACTGCCGAAAAGGGAACAGTCACTATAAAACATGGGGTCCCAGGCGGTGGAGAACGACATGTAAAAGTCATACTTGATGATCACGCTCATCAACATGCAATTGAAGCGTACAAATATGGCTACATAGTAAGCTGTTGGGGCAAACTTGATAAAGAGGGTAGAACTTTTAAATTATATAATCCTACTTCATTCGAGGTTGATGTGGATAATGATTTTAAAAACCAAGATAAACAAAGTAAATTAGACTTTAAATCTCCATCATCCTAGACCTATATCCAACAATTATCCACCTTAATTTGCTTTAACCTCTTCCCTCCCCTAGCGTATCATCACCCAAAATGAAAACTAAATAATTCAGAGGCATTCATGCCGTGTGAATAGTACCCGACCGGGGCATTTCATCAATCTGTGGTTAAATTTCCCGTCCAATTTATACCCGCAGAGCGGGTACTTTGCAATTTGCATTTTGACTTTTGACTTTGCGACACAGTCGCACCCCTTGGGTAACTTTTGGGTAGCTTTTGGGTAGCTTTTGACTAGCTTATTTTTGGTTGATTTTGTGCCGATTGCGTGTATTATAGATAAAAATATGCTTGAAAATTGGAGGAAATCATGGCCAAAAAGTTTGTCTATAAACCCCTTAAGTCGCCTACTGGTAATAAGTTACGCTGCAAAGGCTGGAATCAGGAAGCCGCATTACGGATGTTGCACAACAACCTTGACCCTGCTGTAGCCGAGGACCCAAAAAATTTAATTGTCTATGGCGGCACCGGCAAAGCCGCCCGCTCCTGGAGCGCGTTTGCGGCAATTACTAAATCGCTGAAATCCATGGAGAACGATGAAACCCTACTGGTTCAGTCGGGAAAACCTGTAGGCATCTTTCGCACACATCCTTATGCACCACGGGTACTTATAGCAAACTCGAACCTTGTTCCCAACTGGGCAAACTGGGATGAATTCCGTCGTCTTGAAGCATTGGGGCTAATCATGTATGGTCAGATGACCGCTGGTTCTTGGATTTATATCGGTACTCAGGGCATCATCCAAGGAACTTACGAAACGCTTGCAGAGCTTGCGCGTCAGCACTTTGGAGGCTCTCTGCGCGGCACATTGACGTTGACAGCGGGTATGGGAGGCATGTCTGGCGCACAACCTCTATCCGTAACCATGAACGAGGGCGTCTGTCTGGATGTTGAGGTAGATCCTGCACGCATTGAGCGTCGTGTCAAGGAAGGTTTTTGCGATAAAATGACCAATAAGCTGGATGAGGCTCTTAAATGGGTTGACGAAGCCAAACGCAAAGGCGAAGCACTGTCAGTCGGGCTTGTGGGCAATGCATCCGACGTACATCCTGAACTTGTGAAACGAGGTATTATTCCTGATGTACTTACTGACCAGACTTCGGCGCACGACGAACTGAACGGCTACGTACCTGGCGGTATGACGTTCAAGCAGGCTCTGGCGCTCCGCAAAAAAGACCCCAAGGCCTATATTAAAGCAAGTTTTGAGTCTATGGCGCGACATATGGAAGCTATGCTTGCTATGCAAAAGGCGGGCGCTGTGGCGTTCGACTACGGTAACAATATCCGTGGTCAAGCGCAGAAGGCGGGTGTAAAAAATGCCTTTGACATCAAGGGTTTTGTGCCGCTCTACATCAGACCGCTTTTCTGTAGAGGCAAGGGTCCCTTCCGCTGGGCTGCGCTATCTGGTAATAAAAAAGATATTTACGCGACAGACGAGAAGGTTCTAAAGCTTTTTCCTGAAAACGAAATGCTTCACCGTTGGATTCGTAAGGCGCGTGAAAAGGTGCCTTTCCAGGGTCTACCCTGCCGTATTTGCTGGCTTGGCTATGGCGAACGCGACAAGTTCGGTTTGGAGATAAATAAGATGGTCAAGCAAGGCAAAGTTTCAGCACCTGTAGTGATGGGGCGTGACCATTTGGATACCGGTTCGGTTGCCTCACCCAACCGTGAGACCGAAGGAATGCTGGACGGCTCAGATGCCATTGCTGACTGGCCTTTGCTCAATGCGATGCTGAACACCGCATCGGGCGCGTCCTGGGTTTCAATCCACCACGGCGGCGGAGTCGGTATGGGGCTTGCGATACATGCTGGTCAGGTAACTGTGGCGGACGGCAGCGCGCAAATGGCAAAAAGAATAAAACGTGTGCTTACAAACGACCCTGGCATAGGCGTTGCACGTCATGTAGACGCAGGATATGATATAGCTAAAAAGGTAGCAAAAGAAAAAGGTATCAAGATTCCAATGAAGTAACATATTGATATACCGCAACTTATAGCTAAGGTCTTTGTCTGAAAAATTAAATAGATTGCCCCTCCCTTTCTTTGGGAGGGGATTTTTTTGTTACATATTTAGCCAAATAATGGGTAGAAATAAGTTAGTCAAAAGCTATCCAAAAGGTAGTCAAAAGTTGATCAAAAGCTAGCCAAGCCAGAGGCTTGGCTTTAGGAGTTTACTTCATAAACTCCATCTGATATTACTATATAATAAACTGCAAGGTATCCAAGCCAGAGGCTTGGCTTTAGGAGTTTACTTCATAAACTCCACTATAGTATAAAATAAAGTATAAGGTAGCCAAGCCTACGTTTTAATATGGGTAACTTGCAGGTAGGGGCTTACCTTTAGGTCAGGCCGTGTGTTATTCTGGCCGACTTGAAAGTCGGCCCCTACGTTTTAACAGGTATATTAGGTTGCATTACTCAGCAGTTGTCTCCTTTGAAGCTATACCCTCCCCCATCGGCTCCTCTGGAGCCTAGCCCTCCCTCCCTCATACCCCCCTCCACAGAGGGAGGGGGAAGGTTAAGGTGTAAGCCTATTCATAAGAAAAAGGGGAAAGTAAAGGTATAAGTATATCTTTCTATCTATCGTAATATGGATTTATAGGTAGGGGCTAACCTTTAGGTCAGCCCGCGGGAGTCATTCGGGCCGACTTGAAAGTCGGCCCCTACATGGATAGCCATTGAAAGCCCCTACGTTTTAATCGGTATTAGGTTGTACCACTAAGCACTTATCTCATTTGGAGCTATACCCTTAGCTAAACCTTTGGCAAAAACTTGACTTTTTAATATTTTCTTTTTACTATAAGCTATGGAGGAACGATGACAAATGAAAATACAGAGGAAAGGAAGAAGTCACCAGAGGAATTACAAAAGGTGAAATTACTCAACGCACTCAATGCTAATTTAAAGAAATTAGATGAAGAATTAGGCAAAAAAGTAGCTGGCGAATCAAAACCTTCCGAAAAGGCTATTGGCTTGCTCTATGAAATATTAAAGGATTTAGCGGAGTATCGGAAACTACTAGAAGATAACAAACCAATGCCTGGTGGCTTATATACATTCTTAGATGACTTAAATAAACCTCCTCTTCGGGAACTTTGGTATGCATGGGGCAGGTTTCATAAATCAGAATGTAAAAAAGAAAAAGAAAAAGGAAAAGAAGGAAAGAATCCAAAATTTACATTTGCAGATATTATTGCTAGCAATCGCTTGATGAATCTTTTAGACGATACTAAAACCAAGGATTTCTTTTATAAAGAAGTAGCATTTAAGGATGAAAATGGAATCTTTATGGATCCGGAATGGAATCTTTATACGCTTCTTGATTGGGCTAGAAAAGAAGACCCTTTTGACTATAACAAGATGCATTATTTAGGAAATTTTCTGGTAAAATTCAAAGATCGTAATGATTTTCGAATTGATAATATAGGAGCCATTAAGCTTATTGAACGCGCCCAAATTCTCACAGCTAAGGATGAAATAAGAAAAGAATTTAAGGAAGACCTTGGTACGAAAATTAAAGAGATTGAACAAAAACTTAAGGAAGAGAGCAAAGAGTTAAAAGAAAAAGTCGAAGAAGCAAAAGATGCGGAAAACCGGATGACTCGCAATTTTGTACAAATAATTGGTATATTCGCAGCGATAATTGCATTTGTTGTTACCATGGTTCCTGCCGCGGCGCGTTTGGGCGGGGCAAGCATACCTGTGGCACTTGCCGGTTTGGCCATTGTTACATCAGGCATCATACTCTTGCTTTCTATGATTTTTGGCAAAAGGGAAAATAAGAAGGCGAGTAAAGGTCTCATTATAGGAATAGTTACCTGTCTTGCGCTCTTCATCATTTGGCTCTTTGCCACAAGTTGGCTTGCAATTAAGCATCCCGATACTCTTAGGCCGCCCCCTAATGCCGCCAGAATAGATACAATGTACATCAACCGCATAGATACCGTTCAAAAAACAATTTACGTTAAACCAAAGGAGTAAGGAAGCGCGGTAATCTTTAGCTTCAGTCTACAACTCAATCTGATTAATATAGAATAAACCATAAAGAACACGAAGTTCACAAAGTTACGCTTTATTGTAATATGGATTTACAGGTAGGGGCTAACCTTTAGGTCAGCCAGCGGGAGTCATTCGGGCCGACTTGAAAGTCGGCCCCTACATGGATAGTCATTGAAAGCCCCTACGTTTTAATAGGTATTAGGTTGCACTACTCAGCAGTCGTCTCATTTGGAGCTACAGCCTCCCCTGTCGGCTCTTTTGGAGTCCACAGAGGGAAGGGAGAATATTAGGCTTCGGCTGAGATTTTAGAACTTCCCTGACTTTAGCTTAGCAAAGTAAAAGGGTCGGCCTTAACCAACCCTTACTAATTAAACTCACGGCAACTTCACTTTACTCAAGAGGCGGCTGTTTCTCCCGTTCAATTATATATACTTTGGAATGCGCCGCCGATTGTGAGCCAAACGCACCCCAGGCTCCTTTGATATGCATATAATCATCCAGGATATACTTACCATCGTCATTGATTTCACCATAACAATGATAATCATACGCATTGGTATCCAAAGCAATTATAGTAATACGACAAGAATCACCGCCAAAAAGATACTCTTTGAGCGCTAAGGGGTTTAATGTGTCGGAAGCAAGTATTGTATAAGAAGATGAACTCAGGATAGTTGTATCTTTTTCCGGAATTTCGTATTTCTCCCAGAAAAGGAAACGTATAAAGTAACCTGCAGAACCAGTAGGCTTAACCCATTTGAGAGTATCTTTTGAACTTATAGTATCTTTAAGCGGCGAGGTTATTTTAACCGTATCAGGAACGGTAGTCGAAGTGGAAATATGCTCACCATCGGAATACAGCACCTTAAGCTCCCAATGTTCACCCGGAAGGGCTTTGATGGAATCCTTTGTCCAATAGTAACCTACGGTATCCTTATCTTCAACAAGCGTATACTCACGAGTTCCTTGCTTTAAGGAAACACTTGCGACATGCACGCCGTTCCATAGATATTTTTTGCTCTCCCAAATTCTTGTAACAGTATCTTTGCCTTCAACTATACGAAACGTATCATATTCAACAACGTATTTCAGAGTATCGTTGATGGAATGGGTTTTTCCGACCTTTACTAGTATTTTTGCTGAATCATTCGACAGAAAGGAAAGAATGTTAGGCTCTCCCTTATATGAATTAAGATCGTGTTCACAGAAGGTCATAAACGATAGAAGTAGAATTCCTGAAATTGCAAACAATGCTTTTTTCATAAAAACCTCCGGCTTTGAAAATAAAGCACCCATTAGAACCTCCCCCTTATACCGAAACTGGGTATTGGGAAAGGCAGCATATACTGAGCCTCACGTCTTGTAATTCCATCATCATCTACATGATAGGAGAAACTAAGTACATTCTTTCTGGCGTATACATTTAAGACTTGGAAGTAAAACTCGGCGTCAACAGCGCCCTTAAACATCTTGAACGATTTTGTAAATCCTGCATCTAAACGATGATAAGGCGGATAGCGTACCTCGCCACGCTTGCCAGAGATTTTTTTCAGGTTAATTTCACCATATCTATTAACATACTGATACCAGCCAACAGCGCCTGTAAAAGGGAAGCCTGATGAGAAAACCCAGGCCGAGGTAATATTCCAACCTTTTCCCAAAGGAAGGCTTAGAGAAATATTCACGTTATTGCGTGAATCGTGCAGCGGATAGAACCAGTCTTCTTTCCCGAATTTGTATTTAGTCACGGAATAGGCGTATGATATCCATGAAGAACGATATTTAACCATGGCTTCAGCGCCATAGGAAAATCCTCTGCCATCTATAGAAGGGGTTGTGTCAGGCTCTCCAATAAAGTTCATACTTGAGATAGCTTCCCTTATATTACGCATATCTTTGTAGTATACTTCACAGGAAAGACTTAAATCTTTGGCAAAACCACTGGGGAAGCGATATTCCGTACCCAAGGTGAATAATGCTGATTGAAGCGGTTTATGGGCGGAATCCGCTGGTGTCCATTGCTGAAGAAAACGAACAGGCAATTTAAGCTCCATTTCATTGCGAGGCATTGGAACGTAAAGGTATTGATAGTATAGTCCTGCACCGGCCTTAACTGCCCAATCGGCGGTAATTCGATGTTTAACACCCAAGCGCGGCGCAACTCTCCAGTACTTGCCTGAGGAGAAATATTCTCCGCGCACACCGGATTCAATTACCCACAAAGGTGTAGGTTGCCATTTATACTGTACATAGGCGGCGGCTAACATCAAAGTGTCTTTATTGTTAGTCCATATAGTATCTTTTTCAGAGCTTTCAATAAGCGAATCCTTTTCATTGTAAACCTTCATACTGTTACCGCCATTTGTAAGATTGTGAAGTTCTGTAAGCTTTTCTTCAATACCAAATTCTATGTTGTGTTCAGGTGAAGGGAAATAGCTGAGTCTCCATTGCAGCGCCAGTTCTCCAATACCGCTTTTTAAGCCCATATTGAACGTAGTTTTAGTAGTTGTTTTAACAGAATCGGTAGTAACTGCAGAGCCATGCGCTGAAAGAAGGCCGTTAATACGATATCGAGTTGCATTAAATTGAATGACGGAGAAAAGCTCTGGAGTAAAAAGATAACGCCAACGCAGGCCTAAGGTTCCATTACCCCAAAGTATATGCACTAAAGAGGTATCTCTATTGCTGATATCAGTAAATTTCAGAACATCGTCGCCAAAGAAACCGGAAACAGTAAATCGTGATTTTTCACTTGCATCCCAGTTAATTTTAGTCTGCAAGTCGTAGAAGTGGTAGGGAACATACCAGGAGATGTCATCTTTCTTCTTAAGCCATTTTTTGCGCACATTATCTATAACAGAAGTTACAGCATCAATATAGGTCCTACGACCGGCAATTAACCAGGAACCTTTAGCTCCGAAGGGCAACTTACCTTCTAGAATCATTTTTGAGGTAAGAAGCCCGATATCGGCCATACCTGTAATGTTGCGCTCCGAGTTTCCGGCTTTCATTTCAACATCTAAAACAGATGAAATTGCCGAACCGTAACGCGCCGGAAATCCGCCTGTGTAAAGCTGCGCCCCTTTAAGGGAACCTAGAATAAAAGTTGAAAAGAAACCCATCAGATGATATGGATTATAGACAGTTACTCCATCAAGAAGCACTAAATTCTGATCAGCGGTACCCCCACGAATATAGAGCGCTGACGAGAAGTCGGATACTGAAACAACCCCGGGAAGCATTTGCAAAGACCTGAAAAGGTCTTGCTCTACAAGTCCCGGAATTTGCTGGAATTGTGTAAAATCCATCCGCTGCACACCAATATCTACTTCATGTTCAAATCGTGCTCTATCCCCTGAAACCTCAACAGCTTTCATCCCAACAGGATTCCGAACAAGATGAAAATCGTGTCGTATACGGGTACCGGATTTAATATTAATCTCTATTTTTTGTTCTTTATAACCTATCATGGTACAGATTAATGTATGTTTTCCGGTAGGAAGTTTTGAAAGTACGTAGTAACCATCGCGGATTGTGGACATTCCCGCGCTTCTATCCTTAAGATACACAGCAGCACTGGCTATAAATTCTCCCGACGCTTTATCCCGCACGAAACCTGCGACCGTACCTGTCCTAGAAGCAAAACTTGTTACAGTAAACAGCAATACCCCGAACAAGACACCTCTTAGTTTATCCATTATCTCAACTCCTCATGATTGCAAATCATGTTTAATAATTATTATTGATTAACTAGACGAATTTAATAAAGGATTGTTTCATGTGTACTGCTTGGCAATTTCCATGATATATTTTGCTAATTATTCTAAACTCTATTTAAGAAAGGGTAGGTCCACAAATGATGGATTGGCTTTAATCGCTTAAACAGGAGTTATGGCCCTTGCTTGTGAGTAATCAAACATCCCCAGACCATTACACAAGGAACATATGTCAGGCGGCTTGCCGGGAAGTTTTTTTTGCCCACTGCCTTTACAAGAAGGACAAGTGGCGCTAAGAATCATACTTCCCTCAACCTCATATGTATGTCCTTCAATATCAACTATATAGCTGACATCAGGAAGTATATCTTCAAAATTTATAGCCATATTGCTCTCCTGCTATATTATATATAATAATCAATAGAAAGCAGGCGTCAAGGAAGAATCAAATTTCAAAGGAATTGTTGGTATAAAAATAATGCAGAGGCGTGGCATCACACACCTCTGCTGGTCTTTAAGGATATTTTTCCTATAGAGCTACTCTTCACCTAAACGATTTATAAGCCCTTCTAATCAAAGAACTTAAGGCTCAAGTCGCCGGCAAAACCAAGAAAAGCAATCAAAATTTATCAATATCAATAATTGTTACTTTGCCGAATTGAGATAAAGAGCCGTCGAAATAGTTTGTATCACCTAAAATCAAGATACGTAGGCTTTCGGGATGAAGAAAGTCTCGCGCGAATTCATTGATATCTTTTTTAGTAAGGGGTTCAATACGATCGGGTAACTTATCCCAAAAATCAATAGGGTAATCATGGATGGCATAATTCATACGGTCGTATAGGACTGCTGTAGGGTATTCATAATGACTGGGGAAGGATGCCAACCAATTTTGCTTGGCAAGTTCCAGCTCCTGCGTGGTAATTCCGCTGTTTTTCATATTTCTCATGATATCAATCATTAACGAAAGGGCCTCAAGACTTTTGGCTGTTTTTGTCATAGATATGGCAGCAAAAATGCCAGGTTCACTAAACTTGCTGGAAAGATAAGCTAGGGTAACGTAGGCAAGGCCACGATTTTCTCTAATTTCATCATGAAGCCTTGAAAACCAACCACCTCCGTATATTTCCACGAAAAGTCGGGATGCGGGGTAGCGGGGGTCGTTTCTCAAGATACCTTTATATCCAATCCTGATATTAGCTTGCACCGACCCTGGCCATGGTATTAAGTAGACGCCCGGAGGGGCTGGATTTACATAGCGAGATGACTTTTTCCATGCAGGTTCTTGAGGTTCTATCCAATTGCCGAAACTTGCTTCCAGAAGTTCAAGCATTACTTTTGGTTCAAAGTCGCCTGTAACACCAATCATAACCAGTGAGGGACGGAAATTTGCCTTATGGTACTTGTTCAAGCGTTCAATAGTGATAGTTTTAAGGTTTTCAGGAGTAATCTCACGCGCTTCAGCGCTTTCAGTACCGTAGATAAGTTTCTTGAATACCCTTTGCGCTACATTGTCCTGTTCGGAGTTGCGAGCCTGATAAGCTGTTATGTACTGTCTTTTGTTTAGTTCAAGTTGAGAAGCTGGTAGGGATGGTTTACGAATAGCACCTGCAACCAAAGGAATAAGTGAAGCTGCATCTTTAGAAAGCATATGTAGCTTAAAGGAAATGCTTTCAAAGTCGGAACTGTAGTCAAACGACGCACCTACGCGATATAGGCTATCCTCGAAACTCTTTTTAGTAATTTCTTTGCCGCCGGCTTCAATAATCATATTAGCTAAAAGCTCACTTAAACCGGAGTTTTCAGCCGCAACCCTTTGTTCTCCGGCTTGAACTAATATGTTAACATCAAGCAAGGGTAGTTCATGATTCGGAATAAGGAAAACTTCTATTCCATTTGACAAAGTGGCACGCTCAACTTCATTCGGGGTAAAATCCAGTCGAACAGGAAAGGTCATGTTCCTGGGGTCTTTAAGCTTTGCTGCTGAAAGAAGCAGGGGAAATATCACAAGGGCAAATGAAAGTCGTCTTAAAACCAATTTAGTCATTTTTCACCTCCAAAAGACCAACGCTTCGTTTATCAGGATTTAAGTATTTCTTAGCCACACGCATAAGGTCTTCAGGCGTAATTGCTTCTAACATACGGGAATAGTTTAAGTAATCGCGCCATCCTCCGGGACTTAAGCTTCTCAGGGCCAGAATTCGCGCCATTCCCTGGTTTGAGGAAACTGTAGTATAAAAATCAACTTCATTTCTGGCACGTACCAAATTCAGCTCTTCCTTAGTAATAGGATTTTCATAAATTTTAGCAAATTCGTCAAGTATAGCTTTTTCCAACTCCACTGCACTTACACCCTCCATGGGAATTGCGTAAAAATGAAAAGTGCCTGCATAACGTTTAGCATAATTCCATGAAAATATGTTTAGAGCCATTTTTTTATCTTCAACCAAGGACTTATATAAACGTGAAGTTTGTCCTTCACCCAAAACGCCGCCCAAAAGTTCAAGCGCCCATTCATCCTGATGTCCTTCAGGTACGGTATGGAAACTGATACTTACAATAGGCATGGCTGCTTTTTGTTTAACTATGAGTTTTTTTACTCCAAGTTGTTCCGGTTCGCGCGTTGTAACTTCAGGTGCTTCAGGTTTTGATGGAATTCTTGAAAAATATTTTTCAATTATCGGTATTATCTCCTCGGCTTTGACATCGCCTACAATTGCGGCGGTGATGTTTTGAGGAACGTAGTAGGTTTCGTAGAAGCGACGTACGTCTTGCCGATTTAGATTTACAATGTCGCTCATATGACCAATTATGGGATTACCGTAGGGGTGAGCTTTGTAGCTAATGGCGTTAAGGTCTTCTGCGAAAAGTCCCTGAATTGAGTTATCTGTACGCATACGACGTTCTTCCATTATTACTTCGCGCTCCTTATAGAACTCTCTGAAAACCGGATTAAGCATTCTGTCAGATTCCATAGCTGCCCAAAGTTCGAAACGGTTTGAGGGAAGAGTAATAACATAAACGGTATAATCAAATGAGGTTGAAGCATTGAGTCCTACTCCTCCGTTACGTGAATAAATGTCGTCAAATTCTCCGCTTACTATGTAGGATGAAGCCTTTTTTTGTTTCTCTTCCAAGTCTTTTGCAATATTTTGCATCACTACTTGCCCCATACCTGCATCCATGGCTCGTTGATAATTCAAGAAAGCGCTATCTAATTCGGCCAAAGCTTTACGTTCGGCTTTATAGTTTGTAGTTCCAATAGTTTTGGTTCCCTTAAAGGCTAAATGTTCAAGAAAATGGGCTATTCCAGTTTTATTGGTAACTTCGTTTACCGAACCCACCTTGACGGCAAGTGAAAAGCTTATAAGGGGAGCGTTGTGGCGTTCAAATATTAAAAATCGCATGCCGTTGTCTAGACGGTGTTCTACAACACGATTCTCAAGTTCACTCCACTTGTCAGACAAACCGATTACCGGAAGTAATAATACCGCTAACAGTATTATCCTACGTATTTTTTTCATTTATTCTCCTAAATAGTATTTTACAATAATAGTCGTATTTTTCTTGTAAAGCCTCATAACATAAATTAATTAGACGATGAATTGCGCCTTTTCGTTGCATTAATAAAAACCCGGTGAATTTATAATATATATAATGAAGGATAAAAGCCGTAGAAGCCACTGGGTCTTTAGGAGGCAGGATGGATATGCCTACTTTTTATTTCTTAACTCTCCCTGCCCCCCTAGCCGCGTTTGTCCTTTTCTTCAGCCAAAAGTGTTCCCTCTCCACTGTACTTATTATCCGTGATAAGAACAACACTGTCGATTGCCGCGCCAACAAGGTTTGCTCATTGAATATCCTAAATATTAAATATCCTATATTTTAGAAATTAGGCTGTAAACGTTATTGAAACGCCTCATTAATAACCTATATCCAAAAAGAGAGTCCCCTAGGGGACTCTCTTAAGTATCACTATTCGTATCTACAACTAAGTAGCGGGGGCTGGATTTGAACCAGCGGCCTTGAGGTTATGAGCCTCACGAGCTACCAAACTGCTCCACCCCGCAATATAGCGGTAGTGTACTCAGGAATTGATATATGTCAACTAAACCATACCTGTCCTTGACTTGACATAGCAAAATGCCATGTTAAAATTGATTATGGGAAACTTTATTTTATCTATTGTATTAGCGATACCGTTGTTCGCACAAACCAATAAACAGGCTACGGTTTTGCCAATGCCGCTTAGTCCTGATATGATTGAGGAATTGAGGGCTTCTGGTGAACTGGAGCAAGTAATTGAGGTGTGGAAAGAATTTAATAATCAAAACGCATTTCTAAACTATGCACCAGCTCCTGTTGCTCCTATTACATCAGGGGCCGGAATTGCCATTCTTGTTGATTTTAAGGATAATAAAGCCGATACTTTGAATCATCCGCCCGCAGCTTACGACACGTTGCTTTTTAGCGTGGGGATAGTACCTACTGGTAGTATGAAAGATTACTATATTGAAAATTCCTACGGTCAATTTAAGTTTAGCGGGACAACAGCTCCGCATCCTGATTCCGGTAGAGCCTGGTTCAGGCTAGAAAAAAGCTACGACTATTGGTCTACAAATCATGGGTTCACGCATTCTAGAGAATTAGCTAGAGAGGCTGTTAAATTGGCCGATCCATATGTTGATTTTGGAGAGTTCGACAATGATGGGCCTGACGGCATTCCCAATTCAGGCGATGACGATGGACTTATAGATGCAGTTTACGTGGTTCATGCAGGTCCAGGTTATGAGGAAAACCATTGCGGAAAGATATGGTCGCATATGTCAAGCACTCACTATGAAACCAATGACAATTCGGCAAATGGCGGTAAGATAGCATTAAGTCGCTATTCTGTTCAACCTGAAGAAAAATGCCGTGGTTCTTTAATTAATATGGGTGTTTTTGCACATGAATATGGTCATATCTTAGGTCTACCTGACTTATACGATTATGGATATGATTCAAAAGGGGTTGGCGCATGGACTATTATGGCAGGTGGTTCGTGGAATAATTCCGGTAAATCGCCTGCTCATTTTGACGCATGGTGCAAATCCAAGCTAGGTTGGGTACAACCTATTAGGGTCAACAATTATTTGACAAATCTCAAGTTACCTCCGGTTGAATCCAATCCTGTAGTCTATCGTTTATGGACAGACGGCGATAGTCTTTCAAAACAATACTTCTTGGTAGAAAATAGGCAAAAAACAGGTTTGTTCGATTCTTACTTGCCTGGCGAAGGAATAATGATTTACCATATTGACGACGCTAAACCTAATAATAATCAACAATATATCCCTGAACAACATTCTGGGAATAGCCATTATAAGGTTGCTGTAGAACAGGCTGACGGGAAATTCGCTCTGGAACATAATGCAAGTTCAGGTGATGCTGGTGATCCATTCCCGGGAAGCTATAGGCGTCATGAATTCGCAGGCTTCCTTCCTTATCCAACAAGCAGAGACTACGATGAGCAAGATAGCAAAGTTGCTGTTTTATCCATTGAAGAATTGGAAAGTGATAGCATTTGCGTTGATTTAGATGTTGGTAGGCATCTTCCTTACTTTCGCTTTATATCAGCGCGACAATCTGCAAATGGTAAGCCTAAAATAAAGCCAGGTGAGCAGGGAAATATATTTGTAACCCTTGAAAATATATGGGGTATCGGAAATAACGTTGAACTTGAATTAACAATCGATAATTCCAATATCACAGTAACTAAATCGATATCAAAGCTGGGACAAGCTGCTTCTGGACAAAAAATTGACAACCTATCAGATCCATTTACTATAAGTATAGACGCTAACGCTTCTGCTACAATCAAAACAAAAGCTTTACTCAAAATTACTGAAACTACAACCGGAATGGTTCAGAAATTTAAGTTCCCCTTAACCTTTGGATGGCCTGGTATACTCTTAGTAAGCGATGCTACAGATACATCGATAACTAAAACTTACATTAAAGTGCTTGATAACATTGGTGTATCATACGAGGCCACAAGCTCTGAAGACATCAAGTCGCTTGAAGATATAATACTGACAAATGGGGTACGTGATTCTGTTGTAATTTGGTTTACTGGAACAGATACCTCCACATTGAGCAAGGAAGAGGAAAATTTACTTGCAAAATTCCTAAATTCCGGCGGTAAACTCATTATCTCCAGCGAAAATCTTGGTGAGTACCGTCATAGTTCTCAATTCTACACCAACAAATTGAAAGCTCAATTCCTTAAGGCCAAAGAAAAAGATGTTCTTCTGAACGGGACAGCCGGTAACCCTATCACAACCTCTAGTGAAAAAATAGCTGTTATACCCTCATCTTCTAAATCTAAAGATGGTATTAAACCTACAGGAAATGCTGCATCAATATTTAAGTACACAAACGGCAATTCAGGCGCAATTATTGTTGAAGATAGCGTTAGTCAAATTATCTACATGGCCTTTCCATTCGAAGCCCTTGGAGGCAATCCTGATATTGTCCTTACCAAAGAAATACTTATGCGTAAATTCCTGCGTTGGTTCGGCTACACATTAGGTATTGCCGATGAAGCTGTGGCAAATGTTCCACATTCTGTCAGCCTTGATATAACTTCCCAAATAATTTCAAGGGGAAATGCGGTTCAGTTACAATTATTACTAGCCAAAACCGACAACGCCATAATTGCGGTATACGATGGAACAGGACGCAGAATTGCCGAAAAAGATTTAGGCCTGCTCACTGCCGGTTCACATTTGTTAAATATTCCAACCGACAGAATGTCAAATGGCGTATACTTTGCAGAAGTCAGGCTGCAAGACCAGCGGATAGCTACAAAATTTGTGCTAATTGATTAGATTAAGTTTGATTGAGAGCGTAAGCAGATTTCGTTACCTTTGATATCAAACACGACTAAGTTGCAAGGGTAATGTCCCTTACTTTGACTGTCAGTCAACTCGGGGTGGAATATTTTTTAGGTGAATTTAAGTCCAGTTATGTATTTATAAAGAAATAGTGGCGGAGTGGGATTCAAACTTACCCGCTCTGCCATTTTCTCAGTATACATTATATTATGCACAAGAGAGGTTCGCGATATTTTTTCAGAAAGCGGTTTTACTACTTTCGCTAAAGCGTTCCACCTTGGGAATCTGCCGGTTTTTGCCAAAACTGTCCATCTGAAAACGGTTGCGAAAGAAGACATTACTGAAGATATATCTACCCGAAAACCAAGGCTGTCAATAAATTCTAATATCCCTGGATAAGAAGATTCCGGATTTAGTAAATATTTTAGAACTCGCGGTGCAATAACGCTCTCTGCTTCTTTCAAGAACATAAATGCCTTCTTAAGGTTGCCGAAAGAAATATCAACAGCTAAATCGACATCGTCTTCTGAAAAGCCCTCATCCAGAATTACTTCCCTCATAGCCTGCTCAGGTAAGGCATTAAACCTAACAAGTTTACATCGAGATTTTATAGTAGCCGGTATGGCAAAAGGACGCGATGTAGTAATAACAATTACAGTCTGCGACTGAGGTTCCTCAAGGGTTTTTAAGAAAGCGTTTGCCGCTTCGTCGCGAATTCTATCAAAGTCAAACAATAGAATTGCTCTACGAGTAAGAACACGCGGCGGATAAAACATTTCTCTGCGTAGATTTCTTATTTGAGCAATTGAGATAACCCAACTTGGTTTTAGTTCCGGAGATATTTTTCCAAGCGCGTAGTTTTCGCGCTCTTCTATTAATTCCTGCATCCATTTTTCTTTTCCCTTCGCAGGCTCTGCACGAAAAGGAAACAAAGGCAATACATCAGGATGAGCTAAGGAGCCTATATCTTCAAAAAATGAACGTGGATTTATGGCTGCTGCAAAAAGTATAGCCGCGGTGCGCTTGCCAACGCCATCAGGGCCAGAAAATATATATCCTCCGCTGGGAAATTGACTCGCTTTTTGCAAAAACTCGGCAACCCTTTCCTGTCCCTTTAATTGACTAAGCACTTCTGTATTAGACATCTACTTCAAATAGTTGATAGGGTTCATAAATTTAGCTCTCTTGCTGATAGAAAAATGCAGATAATCGGAGGCTTTGCCAAGCTTTTGTCCTCGACTTACCTTAGTATTCGTCGATACGGTAATTTTATCTAAATTAGAGTATATTGAATAATAGCCATCTTGGTGATCTACAATTACCAGTAATCCGTATCCTGAGAACTCTCCTGCAACTTTCACAAGTCCACGTGCTATCGATTTTACACTCCTACCACCAGAGCAATCTATATCAATACCGTCATTAAAGGTCTTGGTTTTATACCGTGGATGAACTATTGTTCCGTAGGATGCTATAAGCTTGCGACTGGAAACCGGCCACGGCATATTCCCCCGCCCTTTTTCTATAACTGTACCGGTTACTTTACGATTTGGGGATGTTGAGCCTTTTTTATCAAGCGACGCAATTAGCTTCGTTAATCTTTTACGTCTGGCATCAAGCTCTTTCACTAACTTTTCTTTCGATTTTTTAGATTTCTTGATATCAGAAAGCTTTTTCTGGTTGCGGCGTTTCGCTGAAGTCAAGGAATCTTGAGCGTCCCTTTTTTCGGAAAGTAATTTTGCTAACTCACGGTTGTAGAGAGAAAGGCTATCTTCCCGTTCCTCAAGCATCGATTTAGTATCAAGCAGTTGGTTAAACATTTTCTCTTCTGCTCTGGCCGCATAGCGAGTAAAATAGAGCCTGTCGTACACCTCAACTGCTGATGACGCCCCGAACATTACTTCAAGGTTGTAAAATTGTCCCCGTTTGTAAAGGGAGACAAGACGTTTTCTTAAATTTTCCTTACTGCCTTCCATTTCCGCTTCAAGAGAATCAATGGAGATTTCCAAGGAATCTATTTCATGCAGAACAACTCTCTGTGAATTCCTCAACTCCCCTACTAACCTACGAGTAAGTCTAACCTGTTCTTCCAGAAGTCGAATTTCTTTAAGAACCCCTTTTTCTTCGGTTTTGAGTTTTGAAATCTCCTTGCGCACTTTTTGCAATCGTTTTCGTATTGATGAAAGTTCACGCTGATGTTCAAGCTTAGATTTCGGTTGCATTACCAGAGGAACAAGTAGGATAATGAATATCCAGGGTAGAATTCGTTTCACTCTCAGAACCGCTTCAACTTAAAGGAATCAATAGCTAGACCTGAACCTATCCATCCAAAAAGAAGAGCGCATCCTGAAAGAACCGCAGCCATTTCCAAATAAGGAAAATTGAACTTACCTATTAGAGGCGAAAGAATCAGATGAAGAGCCAAAACAATTGCGTAAGATATAAGGCTTCCAAAGAATCCTTGGAAAAGCCCTTCAACAACATAGGGCGCTCTGATATTGCGCGGCGAGGCCCCCATTACCCAATAGAGATCAATTATTCTGCGCCTATCAAGAATAGAAAATCTAGTGGCAAGCATTGTTAAAAGAACGGCGGAGAATCCAACTATCAGTAGAATAAAGAAATCGACACCTAGCAGTATATAAAGCAAACTGTTAAGCCTGGATAAAAGATTCCTGTCAACCCATATATCATCTACTCCCTTGTTTTTATAAACAGATAGCTTATGTTCTAAATCCTCAAGCTTAGCAAGGGAACGATACTGAGGCGCAAGGTTGAGTCTGATTGAAGAAGGCAGTGGGTTTTCTTTAAGAATGTCAAGGAGTTCTGCATCATTACCCAAATCTTTGCGGAACTCAGCAAGAGCTTGTGTGCTAGAAACAATTCGTCCGTCCTGTACCCCTTCAAAGCTTAGAAAATCTGCTAAAAGCTTTTCTGCATTTGCCTGTGGGCTTAAGAAAACAGCAACTTCGATACGTTCCTCTACATAACTTTTGAATGAAAGTAGGTAGAATGTACCCAGGGCGAAAACACCGATTATTGAAAGAACAACCGCAAAAACAGCAGCTGCGGCAAATGATATTCGTCTACCTTTGAAAAAAAGCCTTGCACCTTCGCCGATAATGTATCCGCCGCTCATACAAGTCCCTCTTCTTTCAATTGATAAACCCTACCTGGAAGAAATTGCAGAACCTCGTGTGCATGACTAACGGCAAGAATTGCTGTACCTTGATGATTTATGTCACCCAGCAGCTTCAGCATTTCCTTTCGTTCCTTTTCATCAAGCGCGGAGAATGGTTCGTCAAGAAGAAGAACCTCAGGCTCTTTGGCTAAAGCCCTGGCTAATGCAATTTTTTGCCGTTGTCCTACCGAAAGCTCAAATGCACGCTTTGAAGCATACGATGCAGCGCCAACCTTTTTAAGATATTTATCAGCTCTGTTCTTTGATTCATCCCTTGAGTAGTCCAATGCTCGTAGGATAAAATAGATATTTTCAAGGGCGGTTCTGCTATCAAACAGCCTAATCTCTTGAGTAATTATACCTAAGCGACTACGCAGTTTAGCCAGTTTTTTTTCATTCAGAGAAGCTAAATTTTGACCGAGAACCGTGACTGTACCTTCGTCAGGAACAAACTCTCCATATACAGTTTTCATAAACACTGTTTTGCCAATACCGGTTACCCCCAAAATCCATACCCATTCCCCTTTTTTTAGGTGAAGATTAATTCCAGAAAGAACCTTTTGCCGAGGGATAAAACTCTTGGATACGTTCTCAAGCTTTATCATAAAGTTTCCTTAGCCACAGAAATTAGTTGTAACATCAATTCAGGCATCTTGTTTTTCTGAAATTGCTTGTTTGATATCTGCCGCAATTGCTTCAGGAGTAAATCTGAAGTAAGACAGTAGAGCATTGCACTGACCTGATTCACCAAACCTATCTTGCACCCCTATTCTTTTAAGTCTGGTAGGATAATTTTCAGAAAGAAAAGCCGCAACAGCTTCTCCTAATCCGCCTATAACAGTATGTTCCTCAACTGTTACAATAAATCCTGTTTTAGCTGCAGCCTTATAAAGGGCTTTAGTATCAAGTGGCTTAACGGTGAACATGTCAATCACTCCAACAGATATACCATCGCGTGCAAGGATATCTGCAGCTTTAAGGGATGGAGCGACCATTAAACCAACAGCAACTATAACAGCTTGTGTACCTTCACGAAGGAGCTTAGCTTTACCTATTTCAAAGACTTCATCATCTGCATATATCCTTGGCAGATTGGGACGAGTTAATCGCACGTACACTAAACCGGATTCCCGCTTTGCCAGTTCCATGATAATTTTATATGTGGAAATATCATCACACGGAGCGATTACTGTGCTGCCCGGGATAATGCGAACCAAGGCCATATCTTCAATACATTGATGTGAGGCACCATCTTCGCCAACCGATATACCTGAATGGGTTGCAACGATATTCAAACGAATACCTGAATATGCCGCAGAGTTACGAATTTGCTCCCATGGTTTACCGACAGCAAACATGGCAAATGTTGATGCAAAAACCAGCTTTCCGGTAGAAGCAAGTCCCACAGCAGTATCTATCATATCAGCTTCGGCAATGCCCATATCAAAAAACCTGTCGGGGAAAGCCTTACGGAAACGGGCTGTTTGGGTTGAAAGCGCCAAGTCGGCGTCAAGTACCACTACGTCTTTACGGCTACGTCCCAGTTCAAGAAGCGCTTCACCGTAAGCCTTTCGCAACGCATATTTCTTCTCTTCCATCGGAGGCTGTCCTTTCTCCACTACTCGTTTAACTCCGCCAGTGCCCATTTTAACTCCTCTTCAGTAGGCGCCCTACCGTGAAATTCCAAATTGTTTTCCATAAACGATACGCCTTTCCCTTTCACCGTATGAGCAATAATTGCCGTAGGTTTGCTGGTTTCGGCTTTAGCCAGACGAAACGCGGACAGGAGATGTTTGAAGTCATGTCCGTCCACATTTACTGTTTGCCATCCAAAAGCCCTGAATTTATCATCAATAGGATCTATATTCATTACTTCAACAGTGGGACCGTCAATTTGAAGTCGGTTCTTGTCAACTATTGCAGTCAAGTTTGCCAGCTTGTAATGAGAACTGCTCATTGCCGCTTCCCAAATTTGCCCTTCCTGACATTCACCATCTCCTAAAAGAACGTATACCCTTGATTGGATATCGTCTATTCTGTTACCCATGGCCATACCGTTTGCTAAAGATAGTCCATGTCCCAGAGAACCGGTGCAAATTTCAACACCAGGCGTTTGAAGACATGGATGCCCCTGTAGTAATGATCCCAACTGCCTTAGGGTATCAAGATGTTTTGAAGGAAAATACCCACAGTCGGCTAGAATAGCGTAAAGGGCGGGTGCGGCATGTCCTTTTGACAATACGAAACGATCACGGTTTTTCCAGAAAGGTTCTGCCGGACGATGTTGCATAACATGATAATAAAGGGCAACCAGAATATCCATAGCCGACAAAGATCCGCCGGTATGTCCCGATTTCGCTTTAGACAGCATTCTTAAAACGCTACTGCGAAGTTTACGGGCTTTCATAGTCAGCTTCTCCACCACCTCGGGCGGAGTCTCCAGTGGAGTGAAGTCAAAACTGGGCTTTTCCATTTAACTCCTCTGCAATAAATAAGCCAGCCTTATGGCGGCAATTATGCTTTCAGGATTTCCTTTATCTTGCCCTGCAATATCAAATGCGGTTCCATGCAAGGGGGAAGTGCGTACAAAGGGGAGTCCCCAGCTAACATTCACTCCCTTGCCTTGAGCCATCAATTTAGCAGGTATCATGCCTTGATCGTGATACTGAACAAGAAATCCGTCTACTTCCTCAAGATGAGTATGAAAGGTATCAGCCGGATAGGGGCCTGAAATGTCCATACCCTTATCATTAGCTATCTCCACAGCTTCAGCAATTTTCTCATCTTCACCGCAGGAAAATTCAAAACAATGCGGATTTAATCCCAATACGGCAATTTTGACGTTACGTTGATGTAGGGTTGAAAGATAGTCGTCAAATAATTCTATTTTTTTAAGTACTAGCTCTACATTAACAATATCAGGCACATCACGTAAAGCTAGGTGCGTAGTTGCAAATGCAAAAGAGACATAGGGTGAATGGGCAATCATAAGTATATCCTCAACGTCAAAAGCGCGAGCGAGATATTCCGTATGACCTGTAAAATCGGCATTAATTAATTGAATAGCTTCTTTATTTACCGGCGCGGTCACAAGCGAGGTTATTTTACCTTCTTTAAGTAACTCTATGGCCTTATCTAAAGCAATCAAAGCCATGCGTCCTGCTTCACGTTGCACTATGCCGTATTCAAATTCAACTTCACCAACGTCAACTACGTTAGGGAGCGAAAAACGTTCTCCCAAAATTTGCATGGTTGCGGTTAGAATACTCTTGGAACCAATAATTGTCAAGTTGGAGAATTCCCCTCGAAGCTGGGATAACGCTTTAACAACTATTTCGGGACCTATTCCAGCTACATCGCCTAGAGTGATACCGATACTTGCCACATGGGTATTTTATTCAAATAATGAAAGGTATCAAGTTGTTTGAACTGCAAAAGCTAGGCTCTTATGTATTTAGTATATTAATTCAGATGTTGATTATTACCGTTTTTATAATATAATTGATAAATGGAAATATATCTATTCAAACACCCTCGCCTTAAGCTGGCTCTTCACTGGGACGGCAGTTATGCAACATTAATACAGTTGAATCCTGATAAAAATAACGCCTATAGTCTTCACCCACCGCGTCAGGTGATAAGTTTTTTTAATCAAATGACTAACTATCTTGACGGTAATAATGTTCATTTCGCACTTCCTCTTAAGCTGGAAAACACTTCAGAATTTGCTAAAAAAATCTTCACCGTGCTTCTGCAAACAAAACCAGGCGAAACAATTAGCTATTCCCAGTTAGCCAAACTAGCAGGAAAACCAAAAGCGGCAAGAGCAGTAGGCCGCATTGTCGCGCGGAATCGCTTCCCGGTTGTAATTCCTTGTCATAGAATTATCGGGGCGAACGGTGCCTTAACTGGTTATGGCGGTGGACTTGAGCTTAAGAAAAAATTGTTGGCTATCGAAAAGGATATGGCTAAATAAGTAACCGATACGTAACAATTTACAGCACAGCTTAAAAATGGCGGTTTCTATACGATAGTATATTGTTAAACCTATAGATGTTATTTACTTACTTTATTATGCGTCAATTCTCAATCCAATTATTCACAATAAGCTAGTCAAAAGCTATCCAAAAGGTAGTCAAAAGTTGATCAAAAGCTAGCCAAGCCAGAGGCTTGGCTTTAGGAG
>CAZUXE010000023.1:0-23792 GCA_964624585.1 uncultured bacterium
GGTTTGAGTTTAGGAGTTTTGTGGGCCAAAACTCCACAGGTGTATTAAAAGCGGTATCTAAGGTTACTCAAACCTTCGGTTTGAGTTTAGGAGTTTTGTAGACCAAAACTCCACTGACATTCTACATAAGTATCTGACCAAACCTTCGGTTTGAGTTCAGGAGTTTACTCTTTCATCCAAAACTCCACTGACATTCTACATAAGTATCTGACTAAACCTTTCGTTGAGCTTAGGAGGGTACGCCGCGCCCATACAGAATGCGTTTTACGCGCAATTAGAAATTACAGATTCACATTTCAAATAATAATAAGTTAGTAGTTGTTTAACCTATACTCTAAAGATATTGCTCTCCTTTGGTAGGATCGGTCGCAATAACGGTTTACGTGATTGGTTTACAGAGGGCATGATACATCAATCAGAATACCCGGCAAGCGGCTCCATGACAGTTGTGAAAGGTTTACAGAGGTCAAATCAGACCTTATGAGGCGGATATTTCTATAGAGCCTGAAAATACTATGGCGGTTTCGCCACCTAGCATAATGTTAATGATAGATGAGTTTACAATATCAAAGGAAACCTCTAGCAGGCCGCCTGGGAAATTGAGTTTCACAGGTGAGGGTAGTTCTTTAAGTTGATGTAAAACTGTAGCTACAGCAACAGCACCTGTACCGCAAGCCAAGGTCTCAGCCTCAACACCGCGTTCATAGGTTCGTACAGAAATTCCTTCATCATCTAAGCAAACAAAATTGACATTGGTTCCTGCAGGAGCAAAATTAGGATGTTGACGTATCGCGTGTCCTGTGGTATCTACATCAAATAAAGTCAGGTTATCAACAAAAATTACTGCATGAGGTACCCCTGAATTTACAAAGTGCATTGGAAAATTGAACTCTTTAAGTTTGAGATTAAGTTGAATATCCGATGGATTGGGGAGTGAAACGGATGGTCTACCGTCAGAGACAGTGCCACGGTGTTTGCCTACATCGGAGACAAATTTCATCTGATATGGGGAAATTCCTTCGATGTATGTATAAAGAACCAATGAACGTGCGCCGTTCCCGCAGAATTCGGCACGCGAACCGTCAGCATTGAAGTACACCATACGGAAGTTGTAGCCTGTTTCTGCACGAACTAGAAGTAGGCCGTCAGCGCCAATGCCTTTGCGACGATTACATAGAGCTGGAGCTATGCTAGAAAAGAATTCATCCGATTGTTCGGGATGTTTAAATATTATGAAGTCGTTGCCTGCTCCGTGGACCTTGGTGAATTGAAGCTTCATAGATTAATGATATTCGTGATAGGGAAAATGTCAATGTAGTACGTCGGCTTCATCTGCAGATGAGCCGGACTCCGTTTTCCTTAGGGACAGCAGCATCTCTCAAAGGAGCCGATGAGTGAGGGAAAGATTTAGTCCCCTTCCTAATGAAGTTTTGCGGCTTGGCGCTTTTAAGGAGATGATTCCTAGGCCTTGACTATTTTATCGCGTCCTTCTTTAACGTTAACGGTTGCGTTTCGGGTATCTACAACAAGTTTCGCGTGCTTAACCAGTTTGGTGTAGTTAATTTTATCATGAGCGGTTGCGATAAGTACTACATCGTATTTTTTTATGTTTTCAGGGCTTAAAGATACGCTTTTCATATTAAAATGATAACGCCGTGTGGGGGGCATAACAGGAATATAAGGATCATGGTAGTCAACCTCTGCACCTTTTTCTTTGAGAAGCTCAATAAGGCGTAATGAAGGTGACTCTCGCATGTCATCAACGTTTTTCTTATACGCCAAACCGATGACTAAAACCTTTGAACCATTGAGGGCTTTTTTTCGGTCATTTAATGCGTCCATTATCTTTGTTACAACCCAGCGTGGCATTGCAGTGTTTATTTCGCCCGCTAGTTCAATAAATCGTGTAGGAACTTCAAATTCTTGCGCTTTATAGGTTAGGTAGAATGGGTCAATAGGAATACAGTGACCGCCCAGGCCTGGCCCAGGGTAGAAGGGCATGAATCCGAAAGGTTTGGTTGATGCAGCTTTAATAACTTCCCACACATCTATGCCCATGGCGTCAAGAATAATCTTTATTTCATTTACCAGACCAATGTTGACGCCTCGGAAGGCGTTTTCAAAAATCTTGCAGGCCTCTGCGGCCTCGGCTGATGTAACGGGAACCGCTTTATCAAGAGCTGCTTCGTAGAGGGCCACTGCTAATTTAAGGCTTTTGGGTGAATTCGCGCCTACAACCTTTGGGATATTTTTGGTATTGTACTTAGGGTTGTTTGGATCTTCCCGTTCAGGAGAATAGGCCAAATAGAAGTCGGTATGAGCGGTAAGTCCTGACTTTTGCTCAAGTATAGGGCGCATTATATCTTCTGTTGTACCTGGGAATGATGACGATTCCAAAATCACCAACTGTCCTTTTTGCAAGTAGGGACCAATTTGCTCAGCTGTACCTTCCACGAAAGAAAGATCGGGTTGAAAGTGGTCGTCTAAAGGAGTGGGAACAGCCACCAGAAGGGCGTCTGCTTCAGGGATACGACTGAAATCCGCACTGCATTCAAGTAGTTCGTTTTTTACAGCTTTCCTGATTCTTTCTGCAGAAATGTGTTTTATATAGGTTTTTCCTGAATTTATGGCCTTGGCTTTCTTTTCATCAATATCGTAGCCAATAACCTTAAAGCCTTCTTCTGCAAAGGTAAGGGCAAGAGGCAGACCCACATATCCCATGCCAACTATCCCTATTACAGCTTTCTTCTCGTTGATTCGCTTTACAGTAAGCATCCGCAACTCCTTTTTAAGACTAACACAAGCTTATTGCATCTGCACTAAAAGTCAATATCCTGTTACGGTAACATAAAGTGTGATGCGTAACAATACTCTTCTTTAGTTTTAGCTAAACTCCTTAGTGCAATTACGACGGTGTTTTGCTGCGCTTTTACTGTTTGTAGTTAGTATTTCTTGACTTTAGGCGCCCTCTATCTACAATTGCCAAAACCAAGGAGATTTAAGTGAAATATATTTTATTTTCAATATTTACACATATGTTTTTACCAGCATCAGGTCTTGAGTTAATGCTATCGACAGATAACTTAACTTGTCCAGTGAGCAAATAAATGAAGCTTTCAAACAGCACCTCCTTTTCTACATCAACTTTCCTGTCTTTTGCCCAATCCCCCTTTTCTCAAATGCCTTTCTTAAAGATTGTTTTGTTTTTCGCTACGTTCTTATTCCTGTTCTCACTTGCTGCCTGTGCGCCTAGGGGAAGTGAGGAGAATCTTGATGTTAGACGTATTCAGGTAATTAAGGGAGACTCAAGTATGCTTGAGGGCAGCTATTGGAAGGCCTTAGGGTTTTACAAGAATGCCTGGGCATTGTCTGCCAGCGATTTGGAGCGTTCGGAAGTTTCTGTTAAAATCTATGAGGCCTATTATCAAGGTAGGTATTGGGACAGCTGTGTGGTTTGGGCCAAGCAGATAGCCTCAACGCCTTATTACGATTCACTTAAACATAAGGGTTTGGTTTATTGGCGGGCAGGTTATTATCAAAAGATTCTTAAGCTCAATGACGCATCCTGCTTACTTAAAGCTGAGGCTGCACTGCGTCTTGGAGCAGATAGCCTTGCTCAGGCGCTTTATAAAGAAGCTGAAAAAAAACTGGGTGGGGCGGCTAGGGGACGTATGGCAGAGGTTTATGCTGAACTGGATAAGAAAGACGAGGCCATTGCTTTCTTAAAAAAGATCCGTTACCCAAGCGTGAAACAGCAAGAATTATTGATGAAATTATTATTTGAAAAAGAAGCATGGAGCGATTTACCTGCTGTGATTGCGAGAATATCGTCAAAAACGAAGCGTCAGAGCGCTCTTGTAAGGTTCTACGATGCGGTTGGCGATAGCGCGAAAAAACGACGCGCCCAAATGAAGCTTATCAAAATTGCACCTGCCTCATGGGCAGCAGCTCAGGCGGCGAAGCAAATTACTCCACGTAACGCAGATGAGGTTTTTGCTTTGGCTAAGGCGCTTTCTTATTCTGATGCAAAAGCCGCTATCAAAGGTTTTAATAAGGCTGAACGATTGGGATATTCAAGAAAGAAATGCAAGGAAGCGCGGGGAAAACTTTACTATAGAATGAAAGAATATAAAAAGGCCTGCGACAATCTTGCTATCCTAAGCGATATATCTAACCGTTTTCTTCTTGTCAAAGCAATGCTGAAGCTTGGAAAAACAACGGAAGCAATTCAGATTCTTGAAGATATCGCATGCAACGCTTCTAGAAAAAAAGACAGGCAAGAGGCATGGGAAAGAATTGCCACCATCTATCAAATCCAAGGCAATAATCTTAAAGCCGCCGAGATTGCAGCAAAAGGCGCCAAGGAATTAAAGGACAGGGAGCTTGCTCACAGGGCAGTTGTGCTATGGTTACTTGAGGGAGATAGCCTGAAAGCAGCCAAGGCTGTTTCTGGAAACCTGCCCATAGGTAAGGATTTATCCCTTTTCTACAAACTGTATCTCTCCCTTGACTCGCCTAGCGTATTTCCAGATACTCTTTCTGCAGATGATCCATTTTCGTACTACACCCTTTTGGCCAAAGGCAGCCTATTGTCTCAGCCTTCACTTGATGCGTGGTTTAGAGAACTTGGGGATACACTGAGAAAGCTTCCTTGCAAAAAAGATTCAACCTTGCAGCGTCAGGCCTTTGTATTAGCCGAAGCGGGCTTGTTTGCCGATGCGAATCGTAAGCTTGGGAAAATTAAGAATCCTCCGCTTCCTGTGATTTATGATTGGGCAGAGAGGTTTAGTGAACTTGGGGCGGATAATATTGCTATTTATTGGACAGAAAAACTGCTTGCCAAGGCGCGTAAGAAGGGAGTAAAAAGCAGACCCCTTAAGCTTTTAAGGCTTCAGTACCCTTGTCCGTATATGTTAACTATTCAGGAAGAAATTGATGATGTCGCTTTATTTATGGCCCTTACCCGTCAGGAAAGCTGGTTTAATCCCTTGGCGAAATCTCCAGCTAGGGCATACGGGTTATGCCAATTGCTTTTGTCAACCGCACGGGGTATGGATACAACAGTAACGCTGGATTCTCTCTACAAGCCTTCGATATCCATAAGGCTTGGCGCTGAGTTTTTAAGGGCAATGAGACAGCGGTTTAACAAACGTAAGGCAGCCTATATTTCAGCCTATAACGCAGGCCCAGGAGCTGCACGACGCTGGATTGAATATCTACCTGAAGATGATGTTCTGTTCATAGAACTTATTCCATACAATGAAACCCGCAACTACGTTAGACAAATTTTAAGGGGAGAAATTATCTATCGTTCGCTTCTGGTAATTTCTGAATAAGAACACTCTTTCGCAGTATACTTACAGTGTAGGCTTATTGCAATAGCCAAAATCCCGAAGCTAATCTTTAGGTCAACTGGGGTTTATTTTTTAGCAAAATACGGTTCTATTTACCAAAAAATTTCCGATACTACTATGGATATCATCTATTTAGAGCTGTAGGTATTGACAAGTGTTTTTATGCCCATATGCTTGCATTATGCAGGCTTTGATGTTTTTACTGTTGACAGGTCAGTTGTTTTCTCCAGTTACCGGTCAAATTGGTGCGGGCCAATGCTATGCTGTGGCTTGTGTTGACCTTGATAAGGATGGAGCATTTGATATTCTGACAGCTTCCTCAGACGGGGTGAGATATTACCGCAATCTTAACAACGGAAGAGTTTCATTTAGTTACAAAGGACTTATCTTCTCAGAGCATTCCAAGGCGGTACTAGCCGGTGATTTTAACAACGATGGTTTTATAGATATTTTTGTACCCTGCACAGGTCGGGATTTTATACTCCGTAATCAGGGTAACAATTCAGATTTCACGACTCTTGATTTTCCTGAATCGGCAAACAGCGCATCGGCGTCTTTGGTTGATTTTGATAGAGACGGTGATTTAGATATTTGCGTACTGACATCTTTAGGCGCGCATCTTTACCGCAACTATGTTGATAGCTTTTCTTTAGCAGATAGTTTCCCAAACGCATATGCTGTTTCATGGGCGGATTATACAGGTGACGGTTGGGAAGACCTTGCACTTGCTGTGTCTTCCGAGATAATTTTCTACAAATGTTGGCATACAGCCAATGTTGTAGATTCCTTTTCTAAGGACGTGACTATAGCGGCTAGGAATCCAAGGGGGCTGTGTTGGGCGGATTTTGATAATGACGGTCATCTTGATTTGGCTGTTGCCGATTCCCTTGGGCCTAACATAATTGTCAAACCGACATTAAACTGGGATGTTGATACTGTAGAAGCGGCAATCTTGCCTTCTGTTTCGGTTGCGGCAGGCGATTTTTATGCAGAGCAGGGAGCGGATATTCTGTTCGTTAACTCAAACGGGGCCAATCACATTTACAAAAGGTTGAGTTCTGGAAGCTTTGCTACAACTCCTGACACCCTTAGTTCAGGCTCAGCTATTGCAAGAAGCGTCGCCATAGCTGATTTGGATAACTCAAACGGTTGTGACCTTATTTTGGTTGGCTCAGGCGGAAATATCATATATAAAAGCGAAACATCCAGAGCTAACCGAATTATCTTGACCCTTCACGGAAGGGGAGACAGGTTAGCCAGCCTATCAAACACAATTGCCGCGGGCGCTAATCTAACTCTTTATCGTCAAGGCTCAAATGACATTTTAGGATTTTGCCAGTTGAGTGCTGGAAGCGGGCGTTACGGTCAGGATGCGCCTCAGGTATCATTTCCTGTTACCGGAACTACTGAAAACTATAACTTAGTTATTCGTTGGCCGCGTTCACTGGTAAGGGATCAGGTATCTGTCAGCGCATTGCCGTTTACGCTTGACGCTTTTGAAGATATGACTCCGCCTTCCCTTCCTTCTCCGGTAAGTTCTCCTTCTCATAGCCTCACTAACTGGAGCAGCAATAGGCAAGTTCGTTTGATATGGAAACGTTCTGTAGATCTCTTCGGAAGCGGGCTTGAAGGTTACAGTACGCTATGGACACTTGATACCAATCAAACCCCTGATAAGCATGTAAACCTAGCGGCGCCCGATACTGATGCTGTGTTGACAGCTACATGCGAAGGTGATTCCTGTTACTTTATAATCACTGCAATTGATTCTGTGCATAATCAGTCGGCCTCAGCGCGCTATGGCCCCATGAAACTTGACTTCACTCCCCCACAGGGTGTGGCTTCGGTTCAACCTTCATCGAATAAACACCTCAATTACCGAAGGCTCAGTTACACATGGAATAAAGGCTCAGATACCCTTTCAGGCCTTAAACAATACAGCTTGCAGGTATCGCGTGATTCTTTCTTTATAGGGCCTTTGCTTGAAGATGAATCGCTCAATTATCCAGATACCACTTTCCTTTCAGCGAAATTGATAGACGAAGGTAACTACTATTGGAGAGTTGTCGCTACAGATAGTGCAGGTAATAATTTCAATACACCTCCCTCAGGGTTTACGATAGATACAACAGCTCCGTTTATTCAAGACTACTGGCCTAAGGGAAGCAACCCTCCATTACCAACCAATACCGATATTGCCGTTGTTTTCAACGAAAGAATGGATACTATAGTTACTGCAAATGCCGTTCATTATGCCTTGGTTGCCTTACCTGCCAGGACTCCTATTCCCTTTGATGTTTATGTATCAAAGGTGGGAGATAGAATAGACCCCAAGAAATTTATTCTAGACCCATCTAACGATTTAGCAGGAAACACCGAGTACGAAGTTACCGTTTTTGCATACCCAACAGCCGCTCCACAGGATTTGGCAGGCAACCGTATGGCTCCTGATAATTCCATTACATGGACGTTTAGAACCGATTTAGCTGCAGATAACACTGCTCCGTGGATTAAATTTGTAGATATTAAACCGAATCCAACAGGTGGAGCTTCAAAAGTACGCGTAGAGGCATTGGTTGACGATTCGGCTACCGTATCATCCGCTCCTTCAATATGTTATTTCAAAATCGATAATTACGACTCCCTCCATTACATGGATATTAAAACCGGAATTCCAGATTCTGTTGTGGAAATTTTTGAATATGAGTTCGACATCAACTCCCTTGGTTTGTCAGACGGAGTGCATTTGTTAAAATTTAAGGCGCGCGACGAAAGTAAAAACTGGAGTGATGAATTTACAGATACCCTCTATATCTCAAGGGATACTAAGCCGCCTGCAATAACTGTTTCGAACCTGCACGATTCATTGTATGTGGGGGATATCTTAGAGGGACGTGTTCGTTCTTCAGAGCCTTTGGCAAGCCTTAGGCTCGCCTTTTCGCAGCTCACCTATACCGATACCTTCTATGATACCGTTGCTGTAGCTCTTGCTGCAGATTCAAGCTCTATCCAATACTTTATACCGCTGAAGGGTTTTCCTTCGGGGCTGATAACGGCTAAGGCAATTGGTACAGATAGAGCAGGAAACGACGGTAGTGATGAATTTGAGTTTCATCTGTCAGCTAAAAACTTACTTGTTGACAGTTTGGTTTTTGTTGCCCCTAATCCGGTTATAAACAATACACTTAACGTGTTTTTTACCCCTGGCGATAGGGTTACGGCTCATCTGTATGTTTACACAATTGATGGTCAGCCGGTATGGACACCTGAACCTATGAAGAATGTTTTAGGCGGTAGACGAAGTTCATTTTCGCGTGATGTATCAACTTGGCCTTCAGGGCTTTACTTCTTTAAGCTTGAGCTTGTTCACAAAAGCGGTAAGAAAGCTAGGGTCAAAAAAGCGTTTGCGATTGTAAGATGAGTGCTATATTTCTAATTATTATGTCATTTGCCTCCCCGGGTGTAAGGGAGTTGCTTGTTCCAGCTTCACCAATGCAAGCGATATATGCTGAAGCTTTAGTAGCCGCCCATATTTCAACCTCCTATTTGGTTAATCCTGCCCTTGCCGCCCGAGAGCGTTACTCTATTGTCGAGGTAAATCACACCGAATGGGTTTTGAATACCCGTAAAGAAAGGCTTGATGTTCTTCTGCCTATGAATTGGGGTACGCTTGGATTAGGACTTAAGGGTTTTCACGTTTGGGATTTAGAATATCGTCAATCTCCTGACGATAAACCGCAGAAATTTGCCGCCTATAACGCGGGAGTTTCTCTTAGATATGCCAAGAATTTTGGCAGTTTATGCCTTGGGGGAGAAGCAAGTATTTTTTCAGAGAAAATCTACGATTACGCGGCGACGGGATTTGAAGCCTCTTTTGGGGCATTACTACATCTTAAACCGTTTGCAATAGGGGCGTCTGTCGCTAATTTGGGAATGCCTGTAAAGCTTTTGAATGAATCAGTACCTCTCCCTGCCAAGCTTTACCTTGGCGCCTCATGGAGCGCCTCGGAAAGCTTTGATGTTTTTGCGGGCGCTTCCTATACCCCAGCGGATACTTCCTTTTCAACCTTTAACGCTTCCTTAGGTCTTAGAGGCCGACTGTTTGATATTCTGGATGTATATGCAGGCGCTGGTTATGGCGCTGTTCCTCATGTTGGAGGAGGAATAGGAATAAGCTATAAAATGTTCCAAATTAACTACGGCGCTTCCTTGAAACCTGGACTTGGACTTACTCATCACCTTGGGGCGAGTTTTACCATACTTCCCAAAGAGAAGGGGCCTGACGTAACCGTAGATATTGCGAAGAGGTACGTTGAACAAGGAAGACGTGAGTTGCTTGATAAAGATTATCAAAAGGCCCTTTTAAGTTTTGATGTAGCGTTGGTTTTTGCCCCTGAAAATCAAGAGGCGCTTGAGGGGTATCAAAAAGCCCTTGATTTGGAAAGAGAGCGAAAAATTAATCTTCATCTTGAAGAGGCGCGTAGCTTACGAAAAACAGGCGATTATCTGGACGCTCTTCGTCAATACGAGTTTATTCTTAGTCTTGAACCGAATAACGAAATTGCACTGGCCGGAAGAACGGATATGATGCTGAAAATTAAAGAAGCTCCAATATTTACTCAAGCTGACTTACCTGAAGGTGCAATAAACCTGTTTGAAGCCGGTGTTAAAGCCTTTAGAGACGATAACTTTGTTAAAGCTTTAAGTTATTGGAAGGAGCTGAAGGACAATTATTCTTTAACCGATGAAATAAATCCTTTCATTAATTTGGCTGAAAAACGTAAAGCTGAGCAGCTTGATAGCTTGATGCTTGTTTCATACAAAGCTCGCAGGAATAACGCTCTATTAAGGGCATTAAAACTTGCCGAAAAGGCCTTAAAGATTGCCCCCGGTGATCAGCGGGCGCATACCCAACGGGAAGAGTTGATAACCTTAATTTACCGCAAGGTTTCTACTTTAAGAAAAGAGGCTATTGAATATTTTGATGCGCGTAGATATAAGTTTGCTGCAGAGAAGTTTAACGCATTATTGGCGCTTGACCCCACAGATCAGGTTGCAAAAAGCTATTTACTTAAAATTGAACAGGAACAGCGTTTAACCAAAAAAGACCTGTCGGAACTTAATCTTACCGCTACAAATGCCTATGCATTGGGTGACTATGATACGGCTATCAAGTTATGGGAACATATAGTATCAGCAGATTCCACATTCCCTAACATAAAACGTAATCTTAAGCGTGCAAAGCAAAAGAAAGAACTGTTGGGCGATAAGTAATTATCGGATAGTTTAGGATTTTTTACAAGACTTAAATAAAAACACTGTAATTATAGGCATAAGTAATTATCTGATAATTTAGGATGCTTTAAGGAATTGAATTAGACTAGCTTGAATAGTATGGGAGGGAATTATCCCTTTAATAGCGGCAAGGACGACAAGGAGCTAGGCAGTACTGGCTTGAATGCACAGGGGAATTGATTTCCCCATTAGATTCATGGGTAACTTTATATTCCTCACCTTTGCATCCAGTTCTTCATCCTCAAAAGTGGCCGCATTTTTTTTATCCCGTTTCTTACTTTTTAGTCGGCGCTAAATTAAACTTTACATCAAGTTCCTTATATTCAACCAAGTGTCGTTCCTTTCGTTAATCGTAAGGATAGTATTCCTAATTTATCCAATTCTCTATAAACTAGTGTAACAAACCTTGATAATTAAAATAGATTTTGCGTATATTTTAAGTGAATTTTATCTGCTTTATTCTATCCATTATCTTAGCGGCAAACAAAAACTGCAACCCGCATTATTTTTCTTGGAATAATGATCAACTTTTGAGTAGTTTTTGACTACCTTTTGACTAACTTTTGATAAGCTTTTCTCGCGAGCATTTAAGAATAATGTAGTTTGCTTTTAATACTATGCGGATGTTTCTCAAAAACCGAAAAATTAAGGCAACTGACGTAAATCCAATACTTATGCGGGCAACAAGAAGTGCTTGAAGGTTTATGGGCGGGCGGGATTGTTGTTGAAGAAACTATCTGTTTCCGACCAAGGAGAAGGTGTTTCCTGAACGCTGGCTATTCGCCAATAGTACCATTTTTGTCCGGTTAAAGGAGAGGTGAAAACTTCTAAGTTAAGTAGATACGAAGTATCGGAGACAGTAGAGTCAAGGGCAGGATTGTTAAAAAATCTGTTGCTTGCTATCTCAAGTCTGTAATTATTTGCTTTATTGACCCTGCTCCAATAAAAAATAAGGCTGTCGCCAGAGGCTGTATCTCCTGATTTCGGAAGCAAAGGCTGCGGAGGCGCAGGTTCAGCTATACAAGCCATCAAACTTAAATAAATAGACGCTAAGATTAGTTTTTTCATAACTTACCTCATTCAGGAGAATCTTTACTCCTAGTAGACTCAAAAAAAATATTTACAATAGTGTAAGCGTTTTATAGAGCAGGTCAAGGAGTTTTAGAACTATTCATAAGAGGGTATTGACACTCAGGTTTAGCGCCTTATTATAGCTTCTATGTCAGCAGGTACTCCTCTTAGTGACTCCGAAAGGCAGGCTCAGAATGCAGAGGACATAGCTTTGGTTGAAGAGGCCATTCAAGGAAGTCGTCGAGCGCAGCGGGAAATTGTTAAGCGCTACCAGGGGCCTATTTTTGCCTATATTTACAGGTGGATGCACAACCGGGCTGACGCTGAAGACCTTACTCAGGATGTTTTCATTAAAATGTTTAATAAACTTGAGACTTATTCCAGACAGTCTAGTTTCAGGGCTTGGCTATACCGTATTGCGCGTAATCGAACAATCGATCACCTGCGAAGAAAACGTCTTCAAACAGTAGATATTGAAAATGTTACCATAGAAGACAAGCAGAATCCTGAAGAGGAGTACGATAAAGCAGAGCAAAAAAATTTATTGGAAAAAGCTATTTCATCACTGCCAGAGTTGTACAGAGAAGTATTGCTTCTAAGACACCGTGATGAATTGAGTTATGAAGAAATAACCGATGCAACCGACCTTCCTTTGGGTACTGTAAAGGCTCGCCTGCATAGAGGTCGAACATTGTTGCGCAAAAAGCTATTGGAGGTGAAACTTTTATGACTAAATTACCGTCTGTCAATGTGATGGATTGTGCAACGACCAGAAAATGGATACAGCGTCAGCTTGACGGGGATAGCCTTCCTCCGAAACTGAAAGAAAAATTCAATGCACACCTTAAGTCATGTAAATTGTGTAACTTATTTGCAAAGCAACTTTCAGAAACAGTGGAAATGGTTCAGACTATACCTTATCCTGCGCCATCTCTTGGATTTCAGGCTCGTTTGATGAGAAGCCTAGGGCTTGCTCCTCTGCCTGTTTGGCTACGCTGGTTTACCGGATTTGCCTTAGGGTTTGTTTCACTGTGGATAATATCGCTTATTACGCTTGGCGAATCCCTGTCTTTTGGTCTATTCAAACAGCTTGGTTGGATAACACGTTTCTTTAAGTTTTCTAAGGAACTCTTCGGATTTGCCCAAGGTATTGATGCACTTACAATTCTACTGCCTGTTGGAATAATTTTCACTTTGGTCTTTTTGGGAATCCTATCCTCCCGTATGATGCACAAGTCTCACCACGCTACCCCTAGAAGTATTTAACGGGGGCTGAATGCAAATTCTTCTATACGTATTCTTATTGACATCAATACAGGGTATGTCTATAGATATTGCTGTAGACAAGGGGCAGGTAAGCTCTGGTGAATCCATTGCCATAGATGAAGATTCCACTTATGTTGGCGATATCCTTGTTAAAAATAACGATGCAGTAATTAAAGGTAATGTTCGTGGTGATGTTGCTGTTAAAGAAGGTTATCTTAAGCTTAAAGGCAAGGTGCGCGGTGATGTCGCTTTAATGAATTCTAAATACGATATCAGCGGAGTGATTAACGATGGGCTGATTTCTATAAATTCTTGCGGAAAGGTAAGTGGAATTATTAAAGGTGACGTAGTATTAATTGGCGGAGGACTTAACCTTGATTCGGCAGCAATAGTAGAAGGAGACGTCTCAGTTATAGCAGGTGACTACCATAAATCCGACTTTGCTCAATTAGAAGGTAAAGAACAGATTTCAGCGTCGAACGGTTTTGCAAGATGGGTTGCTGATTTATTTTCAAATATCTTCAAGGGGGTAGGAGGCCTGAAAACGGTGATATTGCCGGCATCGGCCACGAATCTCAATTCGGTCTTGCTTGGCTTTATATTTATTGCATTGCTTTATGGAGCAGGTCTTGGGTGTTTGTACGCTTTTCCGAAGTGGCAGCGTCGTTCGCGTTTGCAGGTTGAGCGTTATTTCTGGAAAATGCTTTTGACCGGCGTTATCTTCAGAGTAGCCGCATTTGCTGCGGTTTTGATATTTGTTATATCGGTAATCGGATTAATTATTATTCCGTTTTATATTTTGTTCTGGATTTTTATAGCACTCATGGCTATACCGCAGACAGCTTTATGGCTTGGCGCTAAAATAAAAGCGTGGTGGAAAATTAAAACTTCCTCCCAGATACTTCAATATTCCCTGGGCTTTGTTTTTCTCTATCTTTTGACAATTCTTGCGCTAATCTTTTCCTTGTTCGGTGAATCAATAATTGCAGTTGTTCGCATACTCAAGGTTCTTGGATTTCTTGTAATCTTTGTAGGAATAACCCTGGGGCGCGGTGCTATAATTTATCAGATATTTTTTCCAAAAGAGGCGCGGGCTTTAGATTAGGGAAATAATGATGCGCTCCAGAAGGAAAAAGGGTTTGCTTACAGGCTTTAAGCGTGAGTTCGCAGATGTAGTAAATAAATATAATCGCAGGAATGGTCCTCTTTTAGCCAAAGGTCTTGGGTTTAGTTTTTTGTTTGGACTTATCCCTATGCTTTTTTTATCCGTATCTCTAACCGCTTATTTATACAAGGTTACTCCCGGTCTACAGCGTTTTATAATGGAAGATTTTTTGGCTTTTATTCCTTTTGGAACTAGACAAAACTTGGTATCTCATGTACTTAATGCATCAAATAGCTGGGAAACTATTGGCATTATGGGAATTTTGATTCTTCTGGTTGTTGCAATGACCCTGTTTGATTCAATAGAGAGAACAATGGCCACTATGCTTGACGCACCGCGTCGTAAATTCCACTTCGCTAGATTAATTTCTTTAGCCCTGATGGTGGGAGCTGTTTTGGTATTTTTTGGGGCGGCAATTCTTTCCACTGTTACAACGTATTTTAGAAGCGCATTTAATATTTCACAGGGATTGGTATCATGGGGCGGTAAGCTGATGTCATGGTTGATGTTCGGATTGGTGCTTTTGGGGTTTTTCTATCTGTTTGCCAGAAGACGTCTTAAGTTTTGGCCTACTTTGGGAATTGCCCTCATTACTTCACTTCTCTGGCAGCTTGTGATTTTTGCAGGTTCCTCCCTAATTAAATATGCGGGAAGAAAGGTTATAATATATGGCGCCTTGGCATGGGTTACCGCTATTTTGTTGTATCTGCGAATTCTGGCTGAATTGGTGATATTCTCAAGCCTTTTTGTAAGTAGGGCTTCACCGTCAGACGCTTAAGCTTAAGTTTATTCCATAGTCAAAATCTCAAACCTTACCCACAAGAGTTAAAGTTTTTCAAACAAGAATAAGGCATTTAGCTACACAATGCTCTTAAGATAATAGCGTTTTATCCGTACCATTAACCCTATAATCGCCAATGAAAAGCGAAACCTTATAATTTAGCTTGCAGTTACTGTTAATGTAGGAAGTTTGCTTTGCGGGGTTGAATTTTCACGAATTGGCAAACCCATCATAGAGGAAACTAAAAAGGGACAGTCTTACAAGACTGTCCCTTAATTTTATTTAAGGTTTAGGGTTAATTAGTCTACATTTCACCGAGAATTACAAACTCAACCCTGCGATTGAGATCGCGTCCGGCATTGGTAGTGTTGGGAGCAATAGGTTTGCTTTCCCCGTAACCGCGGGCTAACAAACGTCTTGCGTCAATTTGATGGTTTGTGACGAAGTAACTGACTACCGATGCGGCGCGGGCTTCAGAAAGTTTCTGGTTGTATTCGTCAGAGCCTACGCTGTCAGTATGTCCTTGAATCTCTACGCGGATAGAAGGATTTTCCTTGAGAATTTTGGCAGCTTCGTCAAGCACGGCATAACTTTCCGGTTTGATAGTAGATTTACCAGTATCAAAATAAATACCGCGTAAAGTGATGCTCATGCCTTTTTTAACCAGTTTGAATTCCTTTTCGGTAACTTTGTCTTCTGAAATTACCAGTGGTGAGGGTTGTTCAATGTATCCTTCTGCTGAGACAATAATTGCATAAGTTCCTGCGGGGAGGTCGGCTTTGAATACTCCGGTGGCAGGGTCGGCCTTGATAGGAGGAATATTGGCGTCAGGGAACTTGATAACACCGGCAATTGGTTCTTCTGTCTTACGGTCTTTTATCTGTCCTAGAAGTTTGCCTACAACCTTGGTGGTCTTAAGGGCTAAATCCAAATTGGCGGTTTTATTCACTTCAACCTGAATTGTGTTGATAGTGGGAAGGAAGTCAGGGGCTGAGGCTTCAACCGACACCACGCCGGTGGGTATTGAATCAATGTGGTAGTATCCGTTATCATCAGAACGTACTGGAGCTATCTGCAGACCTTTTAGTTTAATTACCGCTTTAACAGGTTTACCGGTTTTGGCGTCTTTTACCACGCCGGTGATAGAACCATAGGTATGTTTGGGCATCAGTTTAATACCCTGAGTACTGGTTTCATCTTCCTTGACAACTATTGGGAAACTTGCATCGCGATAACCCTTGGCTTTGGCTATTACGGTTATGACGCCTACGGGTACTTCATCAAACTGGAAAACGCCTGTGGTAGGATCAGTTATAACCGGTTCAATATGAATGGATGTATCACTAAAGTATACCTTTGCGGCAATAGGAGTGCCTGTGATATTATCGCGAACAGAGCCGGCTATTACACCTGTTGGAGGTTTAGGCGGGCGTAGGAAGGGCGATACAAAATTGATGCCAAAGATACCCTGGAAGGTTGGGTCTTGTCCCAAAAGGGAGATATCCAATCCTAAATCCAGTCCCATACCAAACGGGAAGGTAAATTTGATGCCTGGGGTAATTTTTAAGGAGTGGCGTCCAAAGTTAAAAAGTGAATCCGTTCCTTGAACAGTGGTCATTTCTAAAGTTACCGCATAGGTTTTGGCTGGCAGTTCTAGCCCAACTCCCATTGCAAGGGAATCGGAATCATAATTGGCGGTGCTTCCAAGATATGAGCAATTAGCCACAATATTGAATGGAGCCGCAATGGAAACATCGGCAAAGTCAAAGCCTAGAATAAGGCCGCCACCATAGCCGAAGCCTGGTTTTTGTCCTGCCGGGGTAAGGCCGAATCCCTGGCTAAGAGAGCCTATGGAGCCATGCCCCATGAGTCCTATTTTAAGGACTTTGATACCTATAATGCTAGTCTTAAAACCGAATTTCGTATTGTAGAAGCCCATTCTGGTGTGAGAAAACTTAAAGTTATCCGCCCAAATAGCATAGGTTGGCGAAATCCAGAACTCCATCCACTCCAGAGGAGCAAAGGTTACACCGCCTCGCATTGCGATTTGGTTCCAATTGGTATCTTGCACTTCTCTCTTTATCAGGGTATTATGTAAAGATAGAGAAAGCATACCGTAACCGTCGGTTTTCGTATCGGTTATTCGATAAAAACCGCGAGAACCTCCGATTGCCGGAAAGGCAAAACCTACAGCTACTCCCAGTAGCAGTAATCCTAAAACACGCTTGAACATCAAGCCTCCTTTTGTTTCATTAATATATCATTTTAAGGAAAACGCATCACGTGTCAAGAAGTACTGTTTAGATAACAAAAGCAAGAAGATGATTTAGTTTGTAAATTTGAGTAATTAAGCGTTGTTATCGCTTTGTTCGATTTCAAAAATAAATCGATAACCTTTAGAAAATCACATAACCCGTCAATGTACCAAAAAGAAAATCTTATATTTATCTTGGGAGCTTTCATGTTTTCTCAAGTGTTCTGCAAGATATAACTACATTGACAGCGCGGTTGTTTTTCTATATTTAAGCGACAAAACCTTTCAGCACTGTATCATCAGCCTATTTTTGCTCAAATGTATCAAAATTAGTTCACAGCCCAATAGCGGTGTTAGAGCTTGACAAGTCCCTATTTTTTCAATAAACTTTTACTGTGTCAGCCGAAAGGAGGCGTGATGGGCAAAAAGGTTATACTAGCTTCGTTGCTATTGACCTGCGCTCTGTTTGCCGAGTTTAACCGATCGTCGGTTTTAATTGATATACCTACAGCATATGTGCTGCGACATAATGTAGTACAGGGAACGGTTGTTGGCTCATATATGCTGCAACCTGTAACCAACGTACCTACTTATGACGTAGATGTTGCCGTTGGAATTGGTTTGGGGAATTTCCTTGAGCTTTCGCTTTCAGCCTATACCCTACAGCATTATTCGTTGGGCATTACAGCTATGGTTTTGAAGGAACAGGAATATACCCCGTCTATTGCGCTGGGAATTCACGATATTACTTGGTACCCATATATAGGCTCTTTTGGTGGAGGACGTAATACTCCGCCTGGGGATAACGATCCTGAAAACAGGGTTATCGCCGGGAAACCTGGATTTTTATATTGGGAACAGAGAGAATTCTTCAGTGCCTTTGCAGTGGCATCTAAACAGCTTGGAGACTACTTCAGATGTCATGTAGGTATTGGACGAGGCAGATATACCGGTTATGATAACTTCTCCAGAAATTTCAATACCGATATAGCCAATAATACAGCTGTGTCTGAGTTCGCCCTTGGATTGTTTGGTGGCCTTGAATTTAACTACCAAGGCTGGCTTTCAATTGCTGGTGAATTTGACGGACGTGATCTTAATTTCGGAACAAAGCTTGGATTCGAAAACTTTGAAATCTATTTAGCTATGACTCGTTTGGAAAACCTTGCGCCTGCAAGTCAATATTCACCACGTTTGGTAGCAGGATTTAATTTATACACTACCCCGCATTCCAGAAATACTAAAGGAACAAATATTATTGGTAATGTATTTTATCCCGACGGTTCTCCAGCAGTGCAAACAAAAGTGGAAGCATTTACAGAAAGTTATAATCAACAGGTGAGCACCCTTGATAAGGGTGCTTACAAACTTAGAGCGGTTCCCGCAGGCAAAGTAACTATAGTTGCGTCCGCCGAAGGTTTTAGAAGTAGGCCAAAGGATTTGATGCTTAAGACAAACTCTCATTCGCCAATCAATGTTAATTTGTCGTTGATTGATATACGAAACAAAGGCTCTATTAAAGGCGCCGTGAGAGATGCCGAAGATGGCTCAGGAATAATTGCTAATGTCTATGTTCTGGAAAATGGTGATGTTTTTCGTGCAGGACCTAGAGGCGGTTCTTATGAAATACTTGGCTTAGATCCCCGTAAGTATACTCTACATGCTGAAGCAAAAGGATATTTTGATCGCGATATAACCTTCCAGGCAGTTGAACGTCGATCTGTGAATCTTGACATCAATATGAAAAAAACCTGGATTATATTCCACTTCAAGCCCGGTGAGAAGATGATTGAGCCACGCTATGTGCCTGTTCTTGAAGATGTCGTGATGTTCTTAAAGAATAGACCAAACGTAATTGTAGAAGTACAGGGACATACCGATAGTGTGGGAGACGCTAAAGAGAATAGGAAACTTTCCCGCAAACGTGCAGCGGCGGTTCGTGATTATTTAGTGAAGCGTGGAATAAGTCCAAAACGGTTAATAGTCAAGGGTTATGGCGAGCTTGCTCCTATTGGTGATAACCGTACTGTTCTTGGGCGAGATATGAATCGCAGGGTTGAACTTAAGATTGTAGCCGAATAGAATTTTTATAAGATAAGAGACGGGTGTTGTCTAACTAACCATTCCATAAAAAATTAAAGAGAGATGTCGATCGCTAAGGTTGACATCTCTCTTTTATATGCACTACATCCAGTTTAATGTATAGCATCTATACGCTTCGCTCAATTCCATTTCTTTCTTAAACTTTATGATAAGGTATTCTAAAAGTTATTTTGGAGGATTATTTTGCCCTCTACCTTAATACTTTTCGAAAATCAGAAGGGCATTACGTACTTAAATGTTCGATTCAAGACTCTAAACCTTCTTTAGATTAACTTCACTTGACACCTTCTTTAATGCGACTATGCTTGCATTATGCGTATTCTTTGGATAGATGATGAAATAGATTACCTTAAACCGCATATCTACAGTTTAAGGGAACGGGGTTACGAGGTTGATACAGCAAACAACGGGCCTGACGGTTTAGAGAAACTTCGTGAACGCGACTACGACTTAGTGTTGCTTGATGAAATTATGCCCGGTATGGACGGAATTGAGACACTTTCTTGCATAAGAGCGGAAAGCGAAGATGTATTGGTAGCTATAGTTACTAAAAGTGAAGAAGAGGAACTGGTTGACTCGGCTTTCGGAAAGTTGGCAGATGACTTTATAATAAAACCCATAACCCCTACGCAATTGGGTTCATCTATCAAAAGGCTACTGGAGCGCAAGAAATTGGTGAAGGATAATATTAGTCGGGAGTATACTCAGGAAATGATGAGGGCGGATACTCCGCAGGACTGGGGAGCTTGGGTCGAAGCCTATCGTAGAGACGTCCGCTGGGAGCTGCGTTTCAAGAAGTTTGGTGACGAAGGTTTGCGTGACTTAGGCAACGAACAACGCGAAGAAATGCGTCGTGAATTTAGTTTGTATGTTGAACAAAACTATCCTAATTGGATTTCAAATAAAAGCGGCCCGGTACTGTCACCTGATATTTTGAAAACCTACGTTTTCCCAATGCTTGAAGCTGGTGAAGAGGTTGTGTTCTTTTTGTTTGACTGCATGAGGCTTGACCAATTTCAGGTACTGCTCCCCTACTTCAAGGAATTCTTTGATTCCAAGGTTGAATACGTTTCATCCATAATCCCTACAGCTACTCCCTATTCCAGAAATGCGATATTTGCCGGTCTGTATCCTCAGGAGATTGCAGAAAGGTTTCCTAAATATTGGGTATGGGAGAAACGTGGACAGAATCGATATGAAAAACAGCTTCTTGCAGAATTCTTGAGAAGGGAAGGTCTTGATGTGGATTTCTTATTCTCAAAAACAGCAAATGTCCAAATAGCGGAAAAAGACGCCGAATTTTTAGTTTCCCGCAAAGAACGTTTTAAGGTATCTATATTGAATTTTTTGGATGTACTTATTCACTCGGTTAAGCCCGATACCTTACTTGAGGGGCTGCTTCCTTCAGACTACGCTCTTGTAGATATGACCCGCGCGTGGTTCGGGAATTCCTTTTTCCCCAACCTGCTTGAGCGACTTGCCGATAGGGGAGTAAAAGTTGTACTCACATCCGACCATGGTTTCCTGCGTGTAGAACGCCCAACCATTATCAAAGGCGGACGTGATATATCTGCAAACCTGCGCTACAAGTACGGCCCTGCATTGACTGTTGATCCAAAGGACGCTGTTAATCTTTCCAACCCGCATAAGTATAAATTGCCCGGATTCCAACGTCCGACAAATTTCGTAATTGCCAAACGCGACTGCTACTTTATATATCCTACCAAGCCTAAGGAATATGAAGCCCAGTACAAACACACCCTACAGCATGGCGGAATATCGCCTGAAGAGATGATTCTGCCATTGGGGATATTTACGCCAAAATAAATGCCTCGTCTTAAAATAGAATCGCTAAAAAAATATCTGCTTGAAGTATTTGGGATATTGGGAACGCCTAAGGAAAATGCTATAATTACAGCAGATGTATTATTGAGCGCCGACAGAAGAAATATTGCTTCCCATGGCGTAGCTCGACTGGATTACTACGTAGAAGGTATTGAGCAGAAATCCATTAATCCTCGCGCGAATCCAACTGTAATTAAACAAAGTCCCGCAACCCTGTTGGTTGATGGCAACGGTGGCTTGGGGCATGTGATATCTGTTAAAACCATGCGTAGGGTTATTCGCAAAGCCCAAAAAACAGGCATGGCATCGGCCGTGATTCGCAACTCAAATCATTACGGAATCGCAGGCTACACCGCTATGATGGCTCTAGAATACAACCTGATTGGTTTTTCAGCAACAAATACACCTCCTTTTACAGTGCCGACTTTTGGGAAAAACGCGGCCTTGGGAACCAATCCCCTTGCCATAGCTGTACCCGCAGGAAATGAGTATCCTTTTGTTCTGGATATGGCAACCTCAACAGTAGCGCTTGGGAAACTTGAGATTTGTCAAAGACTTGGAAAAAGAATGCCTTCCGGTTGGGCGCAGGATAAGAACGGAGAACTAACCGACGATGCACAAAATGCACTAGAAGAGATGTGGGCGCGTAAAGGAGGAGGTCTTCTACCTTTAGGTGGCGCAGGAGAGGAGAATGCGGGCTACAAGGGCTACGATTTATGCGCTTTAGTGGATATTATAACCGGTGGTTTGGCCATTTCTTTAATGGGTGTTGAGATACAGGGGAAACATGGAGAGCAGGCAGATATATCACATTTCCTCATGGCTTTAGACCCATCGGCATACGCTGAAATTAGTGATTTCAAATCAAGAATGGATTCTTTTATTCGTATGTTAAAGAACCAACCGTGTCTTGAAGGCGAAGATAGGATATGGATTGCAGGTGAAAAGGAATGGGAGGCACAGGAAAGAAATAAGGAAGCGGTAGATATTGATGGCCCTACTTTTGATAAGTTAAAGAGAATCGGAAAGAAATTTGGGGTAAATACAGATAATTTACTTGCTTAAGCGATATAGAGTTTTAGTCAGCTTTCCGCGACTACTTAAGCTTAAAAAATCATTCCTTTTGATACAGATACGCGCCAAAGTTAGCTTTCTAGTTAAGTCAAGGTGATAGAAGGCTATCGTCTACTTAAATGAAGACACTCCCCTTTTTTCCCTAACCAGCCTAAGCATCCAAAAAGCTACCGCCACAATCCCTGCAAGAGCAAGGGTTTCGATAATTTTTGCCCCGGGATTGTCAATAAGATGCGCCTCTCCTCCAGGCAACAAGTCGCCTATAATTGTTTGTGGAAGCATTATTATGATAGGTGCAAGCAAGTTGCGTGTAAGTCGCGCGATTCCTGCCAAAAGGATTCCCATGAGCAGGCTGAAAGGAAATACCGTTGACCAGAAGAATGCCATTGAGCTGAAAGCAACTGGTAGGTTAGGATCTGTTCCCCACAATACCAAGGGGGAAAAGGCGTATAGAAGCCCTGAACCAATGAGGGCGCCAAAAAATCCGTAAGAACGTTCCATCTGAGCGGCCAAGTAGCCGCGGTAGAAAATCTCTATTGCCAAAAGATGAAACAACATTGAAAAAAAGTAAGCTATTGACTGAAACAGCTTGGGTAGGTAGGGAATTTGTTGTAATTTTAATGCGTTTGTGAGGGTGAGGTATCCTGCCAACAATCCTATTAATCCCCCAATAACTAAAGCTGATATCCAATGCTTGGTGGTTATCCCAAGAAAAGCTAAATCTATATCTTTTGAGAACTTAAGAAGTAGCAATGGCGAAATAAGAAATGTCAAATCGGCAAGAGGCTTCATCCATTGTAGAATAGCGATAGCGTCATTACCGGCAAAACGTGATAATTGTAACACTGCTGAAACAAAAAGCCACACTATAAAAGGCAAACTGTCTTGCCAGCGCGGCTGGAAGCGGAAAACCTTAAAATTTAATTCAGATAGCCTGTTCTGCATTGCCTATTCTCCGTATTGAATCAGCGATGTCAAGTGATTCCTGCAAGTTCCCAAAAATACTGCACTTACACAATAAGCTGTTTCCGATATTCCTCCGATTTTACTTAAAAACGTTATTATCATGGCCTGCAGAAAGCTAGTCAAAAGTTAGTCAAAAGCTATCCAAAAGTTACTCAAACCTTTGGTTTGAGTTTAGGAGTTTTGTGGGCCAAAACTCCACAGGTATATTAAAAGCGGTATCTAAGGTTACTCAAACCTTTGGTTTGAGTTTAGGAGTTTTGTAGGACCAAAACTCCACCTACATTCTACATAAGTATCTGAGCAAACCTTCAGTTTGAGTTTAGGAGTTTTGTAGGGCCAAAACTCCACCGACATTACACATAAGCATCTGACTAAACCTTCCGTTTGAGTTTAGGAGGGTACTTTGTGCCATTCTTAGGCACGTTGTCTCAAGCGTGTCAAACAAACCCCACCCATACAACATATAAGATATCTAAGCTATATACGTCGTCTCAGGCCTATTCCGCCTTGCGTCGTCTTAGGCGTACTTTGTGCTATTCTTAGACGCATTGTCTCTGTCTTAGAGACGCATTGTCTCTGTCTTAGAGACGCATTGTCTCTGTCTTAGAGACGCATTGT
>CAZUXE010000024.1:0-23534 GCA_964624585.1 uncultured bacterium
GCGGAGAAAAAGATGAGTAGGGGTTCACCCTCCCCCTGCCCCCTCCCGTCGAGGATGAAGCGCGGATTCTCCAACCCGCGCAGAATAAATCAAACGGACTGGAGAGTCCGTTCTCCACTAGAAAAGGAGATAAGATGAAACCACCTGTCAATTGGCTACTTGACGGCACTGCATTTGTACGATACCGCACCCTACTTGATATTTTGGCTAAACCGAAAGACGACGCTGATGTCGAGGTCGCATACAAACAGATGCTTGCCAACTTCTTAGTTGCAGACTTGATTGCAGAAGTCAATGACTGGGATAAACAGCCGGCGCTGACTAATCACCGCAACGCCGTCCATCATCTTCACAAGCTAGCTTTCCTAGCCGGATTAGGCGTCAAGAAAGCGAAACTCAAATCGGCTGTGGACTCCATCCTCTTGCATCAATCCAATGAAGGCTGGTTTCAACTTCAGATAGCGCTTCCCAAGACATTTGGGGGAAACGGACGTTCAGCCTGGACGTGGATGGCGTGCGACGCTCCGCTAATCCTATATTCCTTAGCAAGGCTGGGGTTAGGCAAGGATAAGCGTATCAAGAAAGCCGTACAAACTCTTTGTTCCGCCATATCAGAAAACGGCTACCGCTGTTTTATCTCTCCCACATTAGGCAAGTTCCGCGGTCCCGGACGCAAGGCCGACCCCTGCCCATACGTTAATCTTATTGCCTTACGCGCCTTTGCCCAGATTCCAGAACTGCTTGACTCTTCCGAAGCGCGCACTGCCGCCGAGACGCTCCTGCATCATTGGGAAACGAGCAGGGAGCGCAAGCTCTACATGTTCGGCATGGGCCGAAATTTCCGCAAACTCAAGGCGCCTCGTGTGTGGTATGATATTGTTCACGTTGCCGATACGCTTAGCCGCTTTCCGTTTTTGAAAAAAGACAAACGGTTTAGGGAAATGCTTACTCTACTGGAAACTAAAGCTGATGCTGACGGAAAGTTCACTCCTGAATCAATATGGACGAAGTGGAAAGGCTGGGAGTTTTGCCAAAAACGTGAGCCATCGCGCTGGTTGACCTTACTTATTTATAGGATTTTTAGCAGGGTGGCAATGACTACGTAAAGCTAGATATTTCAGAGCCGAATAACCATACTAATTCCTTATCCTTAATGAATGCTTTTTATTTTATTCTTTAAGAAAACTTGCTTTCAAAAAGTTTATGGGTAAAATAAAATTATGTTAAGAAGTGTTATTTTCTTCATTTTATTTGTTATTTTATTAGAAGCTCAGGAGAATAACAAGGAGTCTCTGTCGAAAACTTGCAGAATTTCCAAAAATCCGTAACCTTTAGGCGTATGAATTAGGTGGAGGAACCGCAGGTTTCCTTCTTTCAAGCGCGGCTGCTCTACCGGGTGGAATTATTCTTAACGCTTTAGACCCTGAGAACCCATGGGTACCACGCTGGCTAATAACAACTTACAACGTAACCGCTGCGGCCTCAATTGCAACAGCTTGTGGCATAGGCACGTGGAGAGAAGATATGCTCAATGGCGATGAAGGCTCTCTTCCTGGAGCTTTATTAGGAGCTGCTGTAGGAGAATTAGCATGGCTGGCTATACCGGAACTATTGTCTAAATCTAAATATGACCTTGATTTTTACGCTTTTTATGCGGGAATGCCTCTTGTTCCGCTAGGGGCGTATGCCGGATACCATCTTTTTCCTTTGGGAAATAAGCATGAAGTTAAGACTAGCTCAAACTTAATGATACAGCCGAATTTTTCAGAATCCGGAACAGGTATACAATTAACAGTTAGTTTCTGACCGCTGAAATAAATAGGAGCCTAATAGCTCAAAGCACTCCATTTATCTCTTATTTCGTATGAGGCGTAATGTCGTTCGCCAATTTTGCTTAGATTGCTAAACTAGTCATCAGGCTTATAAGTTTTCCTAGCGTGCTGACTGAGTCCATAAGATTTTTAGTAGTATTAAATAGATAGATATCTTTTATTTAGGCAACTCTCCGAACACCTCACCGGTGAATACAAACAACTCTGTTTCAGGATTTTGCCAGCATGATGAGGTCAAGCCAGCTTTCATACAGGTGTGAGCCAAAAAGGTCTCGCGGTCCCAGCCTTCTTCCACCGGAACCTGCGGCAGCAATACGCCCTGATTATACCCGCGCCGAATAAGCAAACCATGCTTTCCAACCTCAACCGTTTGTGGGTCGTCTATCTTATGTAAGGGAGAAAGAACCGTTATTTCGATATCAATGTCATCAAATTCATTACTGTCTAGTGGCCTAAAACGGGGATCTTCGAATGCGGCGGCGCGTGCCATATCAGTAATAGTCAAATATAAAGGCTTTACTCCTTCAATGTAACCGATGCACCCACGTAACATACCTCGCCGATGCAGGGTCACGAAGGCTCCCTGAATATTTCCCAAACGCTTAGCTAAGGGACGCTCAGGATTCCAGGTACTACCCTTTAGCCGCTCGGCTATTGCCCTACGGGCAATTTTTAGAAGCTCTGCTCGTTCCTCAGTTGAAAGTTTTTCTTCTGCCATTTCAAACCTCTCTTAAATCTGTTTTAGCAGGCTACTGCCTACTCCTCCTTTTGTGCTCAGAAGACAATTCTTGAAGCTGAGTTGCGTCAAATCTACACTCCGGTAAACGCAAAGGCTGAGTAGCCAACAACGTATCCGCCTTTGGAGCCTGTGATATCGTTGGAATTGTAGGCTGCCAACAGATGAGCTTTCTTTACGCTAAGCCTCTCTGATGCGTAAAGTAAGGCAAGCATAGCTTCTTCTCCACAAGCTGCAGCTGTTCCCTGAGCCAACGCTTGCTCTAGTCCCTCAGCATCAAGATTTTCCACAAGTTCAAGGGTACGGGCATCCGTTGTTTTACAAACCTTATAGGATTCGCCGTGATACAAGTCCGTTGAAATCAATACCGCAATGTCCGATTGAAGGCCTACAATTTTTGCCAAGGCGTCAGCCAAAATACGCGGATGTTCCCTTTGATATGCAGCAGTAAGTATTGGTACTATTTTTACATTGGGTAATACCATTATTAAAGGCGGTATCTGCACTTCCAGAGAATGCTCTGCTGCATGAGCTTTTATATCAGGCTGAAAGGCTTCATTATAATCAATGAAGCTTGCGGCAATATTTGCATCAATTTCAAGATTGCCTAAAGGTGATTCCCAAATCCCTTCTGGGAAAACCTGCATATATTTTTTAGCCAAACGATGTTGGGGGCCTATAAGTACTATCGTTTGCACCCCACTATCTTTTAACTGCTTAAAAGCCTCTGCTGCCGCTTGACCGGAATATTGCCAACCGGCGTGAGGAACCTGCAGCGCTTTCAAGGAAGCGTTAATTCTCGGATATTTGCATTTTTTGAAAAAATCTTCCCACATTGCACAGGCATCACTTGGATCTGAAGGGTAAAATTGATTAGCCCATACCGCTTTCCTTATAGTCATATTAGAATCCTATAAGATCTGCACAATTTTTTATAAACAATTCAGATTGTAAGTTACGCCCATTCACAACCAATGCGGCTCCTCCTTTTAGGAGTTTATTCGCCGATTAATCTATCTAGATGCTCGCGCGCTTCAACGTGATTAGGCTCAAGTTCAAGTACCCTGCGGAAGTGTTTTTTTGCGTCTTCATGATGGTTTGAACTTTCCATTGCTAAGCCGTAAAGATAGAAAGCGTGGGCATTTGTGTCATTTTTAGCGACAATTTTCTTTAGAATCTTTTCGGCCTCTGAATACTTTTGATTCAGGATATAAAATTGAGCCTTTTCCAAAAGTTCCTGGAATTCATCAATATGATTATCGTTAATATTTTTGTCGTTAGAATTCATCTATAATTCCTTACAGCTTTTTAATTTTTTCTATATCCTGATCACGCCCCAGAACAACCAGTCTGTCACCTTCACCAATTTCGTCATCCCCGCCAGGGGAAATATTCACCTTTTGTTCTATATCGGGCATACCTTTTTTATTGACTACCGGTACATTGCTTTTTATTGCAATAATATTTACTCCGTATTTTTTCCTCAAATTCAGGTCTATCAATTTTTTGCCGATAATTTTTTTTGGAGCAGCTATTTCCATTAGACTGTATTCCTGAGAAAGCTCTATAAAATCAAAAATCCGTGGAGAAAGAAGGTTCTCCACCAGTCTGTTGGCCATATCCCTTTCGGGGAAAATAACCCTGTCAGCGCCTATGCGCTTCACCAATTTTGCATGACGTTCGTCAGAAACCTTGACAACCACCTCTCTGACACCTATTTCTTTCAGCAACATCGTTACAAGTAGACTATCGGCAATTGAATCGCCAAAACTTATCAAAGCGGTATCTATTTCTGAGAAACCGGCATCCCGAAGCGCTTTTTCATCAGTAGCATCCAATTCAACCGCATCAGCTAAATCATGACCAACCTCTTCAATTTTTCCGGCGTCCTTATCACACGCAAAAACCTCATAGCCTCGCTTTGCTAATGCCAGGGCCACCGCTGAACCAAAGGTTCCTAAACCAATTACTGCAAATACTCTAGGCATTATCTCTCACTCGTATTAGCAGATTAAGGGATATTCTGAAATACTGACAGTTATCCATAACAAGTACCTTGGACATATGATACCTCCTGTAATCTAGGTTCAAGAAACTTCCTCAAGCAAAACAAGACGCAAACATAATTAAGGCTAAGGATTTTAGTTAGCATTATTCAGATACTCCTCAGGTTTAAGGAATAGTCTTCAGCATATACTAAAATCAAGGTTTGAAGATATTGTCTTCTTTTAGCCGCGTTCGTCGGCAAATCAGCAGAAAAGAACAAGAAGCCGCCGTCAAAAATACCGTAAATCATAACTAACCCACAACTATGTTGGCTTTAGCCGGACGTATTCGCGGCTTGCGTGTAGAATTAATTAATGCTGACCCAATAGTTAGGGTTCCTACCTTACCGAAGAACATAGTTAGAATTATAATCAATTTTCCCCAATCCGAAAGGTCTGATGCGAAAGATAAAAAAGGCGACGATTTTGACCCAACGGATAAGCCAACCGTTCCAAAAGCCGATACTATCTCAAATGCGCATCGCATTACGTCATTTCCCTTGTTGAATATAACAAGTAAAAAGGTAGCCGATAATACTATAATGGCAGACAAAGCTACAAGTGATACCGCCCGGTGAACCTGATCAGGCTTTATGGTTCTGCGTAATAAAACTACGTCGGGCTTTCTTCTCAGCACTCTGCTTATTTCCGAAAGAATCAGCGAAAACGAAGTCGTTTTAACACCACCTCCTGTTCCGCCTGGAGAGGCACCAATGAACATAAGAAGCATAATCAGAAGTAATGTGTAGGTGCGCATTCCGCCCACCGCAGCCAGATTGAAACCTGCAGTTCTAGGAGTTACTGCAGTGAAAAAAGCGTTAAGCAATTTTATATGCGGCGGATAGGCGGCAAAAGCGCCGTTCCATTCCGATATCCATATAAAAAAGGTAGCTCCGATGATGAGTAAAACGGTTGTGGTAAGCACCAATCTGGTATGCGTAGATAATCTTAAAGTCTGTTTTTTTAACCTCTTGGAAACGTCCGTCAGAACTATAAAACCTACACCACCGATAATAAAGAGTATGGGAATAAGCAAGCCCACCAAAGGATCACCGGCAAAGCGAGCCAAATTATCGGGAAATGTTGAAAATCCGGCATTGCAGAATGCAGATATCGACTGAAACACACCATGATACAAGGCCTCATTCCACACCATTCCGTACCTAAACTTAAACCATAAGAATAAGATTAACGCTCCAGTAAGTTCAAGAATAATAGTTACTTTGAAGATATTCAATGCGAACTGTCCTAAATTACGATAATTCAAGAAGTTTATGGATTCTTTCATCAAAATCCTTTGGCGCAGCGACATTCTTTTTCCCAAAAGAAAGAAAAATGCAGATGAAAGTGTCATGTATCCCAGACCACCTATTTGAATCAATCCAAGAATAACTATTTGGCCAAATAGGGTAAAGTCGTGGGGTGTCACCTTTACAATTAAGCCGGTTACACATGTTGCCGATGTTGCCGTAAAGAAGGCATCCACAACAGAGCATCCTTTTGATGAAATGGGCAAAAGCAAAAGCAGGGTACCTATGATAGTCATTAAAATATATCCAAAGGCCAAAACACGCGCCGGATTTACCGTAGTACGCTTTGTATCTATACTTATATGCGGAGTAGATTCAACATCGTAATTCATTTACCGCGCCTTTGATTGAATTTTGTAACAAAACAACAAAGCAGTATCCAAAAGGATTCTGTAATCGGTCTCCGTTGCATTTCTGAGCAATTTGGAATCAGCATCAATTACTGTATTCGCCATAGTTCAACTTCTTCAGCATTTAATGGCCTCACATTTACAACAGACTCTTCAGCGCCTTTGACCCAATAAGTAACGTTTAACTCCGATATAAGTCTATTGTCACAGTAACGAGCAACAACAGCAGCGCTCCACTTTATCAACTCAGGAGAATTTGGTGCAGCAAACAAAAGTCCTATAGGACTACCAGTATTCTTTACATCAAAAAACGTACGGTTGGGTGCGGCGTGTTCAAGCAAAGCCAAATTTTCTTTTTCGTTCCTGCCAACAATCAATCTTGAGCCATCTGTATACCTGAAGTGTCTACCTGTTTTCAAAAGTTTAACAGTTTCGTCACTATCTTCATTTCTATCCATTAAATCCTTTAGTTTGGCACAATAGGCCGGTTCCGTTAAGAGACAGCCTCCTGCAGGAGTTGCATATTCCTCAATTCCCCATATTCTGGCAAGTTCTATCTGTGGTTTCCGTCCCCTGCCTTCAATAGCATAGAGTTTATTTCTGTCAATTAAGCCCTGTTTCTCGACTTCAGTTTCAGGAAGAAGCTTGGCTGAAAGCGGTCTAAGGAGTTTTCCTGCAAGTTCTCCGTCCCGTTCTATAATGTCTAGAGATAATTTGTTCTGACTCATTGGACGTTCCCCCAAAACCTCCCCTGAAGCTATGGCGTCAAAGGCTTCTGTTTCCATAATTTGTTTCGCTTTACGCATAAAGAGAATTTTGCAGTCAATGCAAGGATTCATAGCTTTGCCGAAACCATGCGGCGGGTTCAAAAGTAAGTGCCTGAAAGCTTCTACATTGATAGCTACTCTACGTATTTCAACTCCCCATTCCTGCAAATACACTTCTCCCTGAAGATAATCAAGGCTCCCTGTAAAAGGAGTAACAAAATGCAGAGCAGACAGTTCGGCTCCGGCCTCAAGCAAAGCCTTGGCAGCTAATAGGCTATCAAGACCTCCTGAAAATAATAGTAGTATGCGTGCTTTGGACATCTATCCCTTTATAAAATTGATTGTACCCAGAATCCAGTCGTAGACCAAAAAGTATAACCTACCTATCAACAGAGAGATGCGCGACATTACTGTATACCCAAAGGCTGCGCCGAACGAAACCATAATAAATACCATTCCGACTCGCGACACCCCGCCTAAAAAACCTGTGTGAGGACGCGAGAAATAAAAATAAATAATAGTGGAAATAACACCTACAAACAGAATAACATTACCTACTGTTATCCATATATCAGGAGTATACAAGGACAAGAAAGTAGCCTGAATTTGAGGAAGCAGGAATCCCTGAATACCTCCGGTGATACCCAATCCGGCTCCTAGACCGATAGTGAAAGCAATAGGCCATCGTGACAACCAACTTACCTTTTGACTGAACCATCGTGTAAGAATCATCAGCCCGAATATAGTGGGAATTATAAGAATCAAGGCCTCCCACACACCGGTTGAAGTTCCCAACTGAAGGTTACTGATAAATTTCTGAACTAGCATATCTTCCATAGTAAATTTAGCGGTGTATATTATCCAATATGCGGCAGATACACCAACATAGAGATGTTCTGCAAACTTGTACAACGGGTTATCTCTGTAAAGAAAAGATAGTATGGCAATTGTTAAAGTAGCCGCCACCCAAATACCAATAATAGTTGTCAGGTTCATTTTTTCCTCCTCTGAGAAACATCAACAACAAAACCGGCAATACTTCCTATAACTATCAAAAGAATAATCAATATGTGAGCTATAGATTGGGCAGGCATCCCTAAAGAAGCCATTCCAGCTCTACCTATCAAGGATTCATACTCACTGGCTCCTTTAAGGCCTCCTACCAATCCGGACAACTGTCCGGATTGCAGGTAGGGATAAAGGTCAGGAGCAACAACTCCGGTAACCCCTCCTAGTATTGTCTGACCAAATCGCCCGCCAGCGTAGGCAATCCATGTTTCAACCGAAACCCCATGGGCAAAGCTTATCAGCACTTGGATATCGTCATATGAATGAATATTCTTCATCATAGGCAGGGAATCTACCGGAACCCCTTGATAATCGGCGCTAAAGAAATCTCTTATCTCGCGTCCCATGCCTATAATTAGCGCCACATAACCCGGCCTATACCCAAGATTCACATAGTCGACTCCGTACTTCTTGTTATGACGAGCAGCCGTTTGTTCAAGCGCCATTTGTCCCAAAGGAAGTCCTGTCGGTATATTACCCATAAGTACAACCTTAAGGTCTTTAGAAAAGGCATGTTCAAGCATTGCAATAATCATGGGCTGACATTCGGGAGCTGATGTTGCATCATAGTCAATAGAAACCATTATAACAGAACCTGCTGAAAGGGAATCAATTGTATTATAGGCGTCCTGAACCGGTTTGCCTATCTCGAACGGAATAGGTATTTTTAAGATTAAAGGTATCAAGACAACCAAGGTTACTAGGAGAAAAATAATTTTTCTGTCAAGTTTAGATAGCCATTTAAAAAACTTCATCATCTACCTCCTAGGTTGAAGACACATAGGTTCGTTCGATACCCAGAATTATACGAATAGACATGGCAATTGCGCCTAGTGTAACGCCAATTAAAATCCCACGTCGAGCGGCAGTCTGTGGAATTGACATTAACCAATTTTGAATTTGTGGTGCAAGCGCAACGAATTTTTCTTGGAATAAAAGTATAGCCGTGCCGAATGCAACGCCTATGACTATTACTACAATCCCTGCTAAAACCTTCGTCATATATATACGATAGACGCCTGCAGCTATTAAAAGCGCCGCCAGAATAAGGGCGGAGGGAATCATACCCATAGTTAATCTGCCTATCATTACCAAAATAGCGGCAATCAAAAGCAGGGTAGCGTCAAATGTTCTGGCGCGAAATGCCCTGTAAGCGGCTGAGGCAATAAAAAAGGCAAGCAAGGCGAACATAGTTCCCTGTAATGGAACTATCACCCAATTATAGAGCCATAAAAATCCGCCTATTTCGTTCCCTGAAGGAATGGCCAGAGGAGTGCCGTATTTTATCCAGGTAAGTATTCCTGCAAATAAAGTAACGAATACGCCTAAAATAGTAACTATACTGTATCCCCAACTTTTTTCCTTTCTGGAAATTTTACGTAAATGGTGTTTAAGCAAACTGTCTATACCCAAAAGGAGAGTAAATCCGGCAAGTATTGAATACCAAACCAGTAAACGTTGTTCCAACGAACCAAACGGCTCGCGAGGTATAAAAAAGGTAACTACGACAAATACTCCTGCCAGAAAAGTAATTATAAGCGGAACTGTTTTTTTCATAACGTTAACTCCTAGGAAGTAGTGAAAAAGTTATTCAGCATCTTAAAAGCGTCGGAGAAAAATTTAGATTCTTCTCCTCGGAAAACGTTAATTAAAGAACCGATAGTGGCTATAGTTGAAACTCCGATTATCAGCGCAATAATTATCAGCTTAAATAAATCTTCACTTTTCAAGGAACCTAAAAGTTGCGGGTCCCTATCAAGATATGCTGAAGCAGCGTACATTTCTTCTCCAATCAAGGTATAGTCACAAGCGGCAACAAAGAAAGGCAGTTGGGTCGCTGAGGTAGTTCCGGCTATCTGAATTGCCCCTACCGAATGTCCTGTTTCGGCTAGAATTAAAGACTCGGCGTAGAAAATACCTTGTAGGAAAACTGTTCCCGGCTTTTCCCGAAGCATTATACCATCAACTCCGGCTGCGTAACCAAACTGATCAGAAGTAAGAAAAGTAATATCATCCGCGTTGTACAAATCGGGACGTCCGGCTTCACTATAAACCTGTTTTACCGTCTCTTGGGCGGCAGTCATCACAATAGGGTCGTAATTGGGAATAATAAGCCGTGTTTCGTATTCAGCTGCTCGCCTAGCAACCCTTCTTAAAATAGATAGCGCAGCAATGGTAGGTACGTCGTATAAGTAACCAATGCCGAAACTGAATAAAATAGGTTTTCCCATCTCAGTAGCACGTCCCACCGCGTCATCAATTGCATCAAGCCCTGCAATTCGACGAATAAACATATTGCGGTCTTTTTTAGCCAATTCTATGTAAAGAAGAACCAAAATTCCGTAAACTGCTGCAAAAATCAAAATCGCGATACGATTTTTATTAAACCACTGAGCTTTAGAAACTGCTGCTTCACTAACCTTTCCTTGAGCAATTCGTCCGTATTCATCTTGTAAATCTATTCGATAATAACACTTTTTGTTATCCTCTACATCGGTATCTGTATATGAAGTTGTAGGCACCAAAAACTCAACAAGTGTGTCAAAGCTAGCATTCGGCGCAGACGACTTTAGTATCAGGTATTTTGCAATTTTCGTTTCCTGAGAAGGCAATTCCCAGATTAAATCAATGCTTTTTCCTGCATCGTTAGGTGAATCAGAAACATGAATATTAGTAACGCCATTAAATTCTGGAAGTTCCATCATATCCAGAGCGTTATTTCCAACGACAGACGTGTCATTAACTTCTTCAATTTGACCAAACAGCGCCACCGATAAAATTAGCAGAACCACATACGCCTCCTAAAAAAGAGCCAAATTTCGCATCAGGATTCTAAAAGAATAAAGACACGAAGTGTTTTAAGTCACTTCTCTATTAATACGACAAGTTATGCTGACAAATAATACTTAAATAGAGCTTACCCCGACCAAGAAATTTGTCAAGTGTGTCCTTAATTTTAGAAATCATCTCTAAAACTCGTAAAGAATCTTTACTAACTTGACAAACGATAAGTATACGATAGAATTGATGTTATTATGAACGAAAATAAAATACTGCTCGCCGTAATAGGCTATATTTTCGGGTTGTTTTGGATTCCCTTATTCCTTTCCGATAGAGATGACTTTTGCAAATACCATGGCCGTCAAGCTTTAGTAATTTTCCTAGCCTTGGTTGCAACCATTATGGCATTCGCCCTCCTGACCCTTTTATTCGGTTGGTTCAAACCTTTAGAAACCTTATTCTGGTTAATTGAAGGTGTTCTAATTCTTCTTTACATAGGAATTTCTGTAATTGCCGCAATAAAGGCCGCTCACGGAGAAATTTGGCGTATCCCAATCCTGGGGGCATACTCCGACCGTATAAAATTTTAATTCCGGCTTGAATATAATCCATAGGTTTAATTAGAATAGCCCGTTTCGGAATAAATTGATGAAGACTGCAAATGTTCTTCAATATTGGCTCAAAATGTGATTTTACTTAAGCTTCCACCCATTCCTTGTCTATTATTATATGAAAAAAAGACTGAATGTGGCACGCAAAACGTCTCTCAAATGACAAACACACACTTTTTGCATGAAGATTTTCTAGGTGCAAAGGATACTAAAACAATATCTTTATTGTAAAGAAGTCGAAGACATTGACTCCAGGGCATATCAAAATTACTCTACCAAGGTTTTGCAAATTTTGACTTACTTTATGCGTTTACGACTTAATTCATTATTGACTAATATAAGTGTCGAAAATACGTCGCCTACCTTACTTATGCGAAGCTGCCTTGTAGAAGGGCGGTTTAACCACAACTGCTGTAACATCACCGCGTCGGGTACGAATTACAAGCTCTGTTCCCGATTTAGTGTATCCGCGTTTAACGTAGGCTAAAGCAATTCCCTTTTTAAGAGACGGGGAAAAGGTACCTGAAGTTACCTGTCCCAGCTCTTCGCCGCCGGCAAAAACCGCATCGTGAGGTCGGGGTATACCGGAATCCTTAACTTCCAGACAAATTAAACGCCGTGAAGGTTTCTCTTCTTTTACTTTGAACAGAACATCGCGGGCAATAAAGCGCTGTTTATCGAATTTTATTACCCATGATAAACCTGCTTCAACAGGATTGGTTGTTTTATCTATATCATTACCGTAAAGAGCGTACTTCATTTCCAAACGTAGGGTATCGCGCGCGCCAAGACCAATGGGAGCAATACCTTCCGGCTTACCTGCTTCAAACAGTTTGTCCCACACCGCCTCGGCGTGTTCTGCTGGAAAATAAAGCTCAAAGCCGTCCTCGCCTGTATAACCTGTACGAGAGATGAACATATGAACTCCTGCAAGTTCGGTTTCTGCACCTTCGTAGAATCCAATAGAGGAAAGTTCAAAAGATATTAGTCTAGCAAGAACCTGCTCTGTTTTCGGTCCCTGCACTGCAAGTTGAGCCAATTCATTGGTTCTGTCAATAAGTTCAACCTTAAAATTGGCGGCTTGTTCACGCATCCAGGCCTGATCTTTTTCGTTGTTGGCCGCGTTGATAACTACAAGATAATGTTCAGGAAGACGGTAAACCAGCAAATCGTCCACAATACCGCCGTCAGGATAACACATCACGGTATAAAGCGCTTGGTGTTCCTTAAGTGAAGCTACATCGTTGGTTACTAGATAGTCAAGAAATTCAAGCGCCTGCGCACCTTTAACCTCAACCCTGCCCATATGCGACACATCAAAGACACCAACTGATTCGCGTACCTTCTGATGCTCAGCCATCAGTCCCTCAAACTGCACAGCCATTTGATACCCTGCAAAGGGTACGAGTCGTCCTCCAGCCTTTAGAATTTTTTCATAGAACGGCGTTTTCTTTTCCATAATGATACTCCTGAAAATAGTTTTTTGATTATAACATAGCGCCAGACAGTGTCAAGAAAAGTAACTTGGCAACCAACAACTAGTTGCAATTCCTCAACCATGCCCCCTTTGTCTATCAGAAAAAAATTGAGGGCGAACCTTCTCTTTGCATTAACAGTGGCCATTATACTCTATTAGTCACCAAGGGAACTTGAGGAAAGAATGGAAGGGAAAACTTGACACCGCATCCCGCCTTCATATTATTTTTCTGTGACAATAAATAAATACAAATCGTACTTAAAACTTGCTCTACAGCTAAAAATAGAAGCTGCGACTCTTATACTGACAAGTTCGATTACAGTAGCCGAATGGGTGCTTGAGGAATGCAGAAAATGCTCTGGATATGGTAAATGCTTGACCTGCCCCCCTTATACACCTCTTCCTAAAGAGATGGAAAAAACGCTTGACGCCTACGAATTTGCCCTCTTGCTTCACGGATACAATGCCGCATTGTTGAATTCGGCAGCATTACAACTGGAAAAAACGCTACGTTCAAACAGGTTTACGCAAGCTAAAGCCTTTGGCTGCGGGCCTTGCTATTTATGCGAAGACTGCCCTATTGACTCGGGCCAGTGCAAGTTCCCAAAACAGGCACGGGCATCAATGGAAGCCTGCGGTATAGATGTGTTCACAACAGTTAAGGCGCACGGTTTCCCAATAGAAAGGTTAAAATCTGCAACTGATAAAGCCAACTTCTACGCCCTTGTTCTCATAGAATAGCAAAACCTCTCGCCGCGCTCAAGCCGAAGAAGGATAACAATTCTTTTAAGTTCAAAGATTGGTTCCCATACCTAAACTAGAGTAAGCATTATCTGAAAACCTTAGTTGAAGATAATTACGTTCGGTAAAAAACCCAAGAGAAAATGGATTATTGGAACAAATGCCTTATGAATAATCGCATCCTAGGTTCGTGGATAAAAAAATGTTGTTAGTTCAAATCAAACAGGTAGAGTTTCTCTTCGGTCATTTCACGAACGGCAAAGGCAGGGCCTTCGCGTCCTAGGCCAGAGCTTTTCATTCCACCGTAGGGCATTAGATCCACACGGAAGGTGGGAACCTCATTGACTAGTACTCCACCGGCATCAATCGCATCGCAGGCGTGAAACGCTTTTTTTATATCTTTCGTAAACACAGCCGCTTGCAAACCATAGCTGGTATCATTAACTTTTTCTATCGCATCCTCAAGGTCGCGTACCGGATTAACAATTACTATTGGAGCAAAGGCTTCTTTTTTGATAAGACTGGCATCCTCAGGAACACGGGCAAGTATCCATGGGGCAAGCAAGGCCGGATGAGCCTCATCACGCTTACCTTCAAGCACAAACTCAGCACCTAAGGCTTTGGCCTCATCTATCCACAAAAGTATACGCTCAACCTCTTTTCCCTCTATCATTGGGCCAAGTTCTGTGAATTCATCAAGCGGATTACCCACTTTTAGGCTTGAGACCTCGGCAGCAAGCAGTTCCAGAAACCGTTCGTATACTTTGCGATGGACGTAGACACGCTGGGTTGAAATACATACCTGCCCTGCAAGCGAATAGCCGCCAAGACGGATACGTTTTGCCGCACGTTCCAAATCAGCATCATCAAGAATGACCGCGGCAGAGTTAGAACCAAGCTCCATAGCAATTTTTTTAAGACCAGCGCGTCGGGTTATTTCTTTTCCAACAGATGCTGAACCAGTAAAGGTAATCATTCGCGGCACAGAGGAGGTAACTAGCGCATCTCCAAGGCTTGCACCAGAACCAATAGCAATCTGAAGCGCCTGTTCTGGAAGCCCTGCGCCATTAAGGGCTTCAACAAACTTAATTGCGGAAAGCGGAGTAGCCGAAGCGGGTTTCAGCACGGCGCTGCAGCCTGCAGCTATAGCCGGACCTATTTTATGAGCAACTAAGTTGAGAGGAAAATTGAATGGCGTAATTGCTACCACAACCCCACACGGTACACGCTTATAGAACCCCTGTTTATTGGGATGGCCGGCTGCGGAAAAGGAAACCTCCTCGCCTGCAAGCTTCATGGCTTCAATTGCAGAAAGCCGCAAGGTATTGACACATCTGGAAACTTCGCCTCGCGCTTCCCTCCAGGTTTTTCCTACCTCAAGGACAAGAGTGCGAGCAAATTCCTCGGACTGTTCTTTGATGATATCAGCAGCCCTGTTGAGAATTTCGGCACGGCTCTGCTGATTAACTTTGCGAAGTTTACCGAACGCATCATGCGCCTGAATCAGCTTAGCTTCAACAGTTACTGGTGTATCTTGAACTAATTCAGCGATTACAGAACCGTCGTAGGGATTCTCTACTTTCAAGTTCTCTGCCATAACCTTCTTCCTTAAGTAACTTAGGAAACAGGTAGGGGCATATCATGCCCCTACGACTTTATGCAACAAGACGCACCAAGAATCATCGATGCCGTCGTTTTATTTCTTGTGCTTCTCTGCTTCGGCCTTAATCCAATCAGCCACAGCGTCGCCGTGTATAAGACCTTCTATTTGGGAGGCATCGGCAGGCTTCATAGTAAATATCCAACCCTTGCCATAGGGGTCGGTGTTGATAAGGGCGGGATCATCTTCAAGCTCTTCGTTAACTTCAAGAATCTCACCTTCAATTGGCGCATAAATTTTACCCATCCACTTGCCTGTTTCATATGAGCCAACAACTTCATCAGCCTCAGCTTCAGATTCCGCCTCGGGCAATTCAATAAAGCTAAGCTCTCCAGCCAGTTTTTGGCTAAAATCACTAAGGCCAACACGCACAGTGTCGCCTTCTTTTTTTACCCACATATGTTCTTTATGGTAAAACAGTTCATCTGGAAGGTTATAGCCTTCTATTTCCGCCATCTTTGCCTCCTTTAATTAAAAAATCATGGCTTTGATACTACGAAATAATACGCTCTGATTTCTCGATAAGTTCACAGAACCCATCGTAATTAACAGTTTTTTCAGAAGGAGCGCTAAGGCCACGTGCAGCCAAATCTTCTGAAAGATACTTTACGCCTACTCCGGCTGACTCCAACTCATCCAATCTGCTACGCAATTCTGCAGGACCTTTTACAGCCAGAACAGCATCTTGAACGAAGAGGATTGTGTCTCCGTCTTTAGCTAAGTCTAAAGCCAGCTTCCACGCAGTGCGCTCAAAGGTGGAGCGTGATATAAGATAAAGATTATTCATTTTTTCCACCTAGTTAAATGTAATTACGTGATCGACTTTGGAAATCAACTCACGCAATTCATCGTTTGTTATAAATTCTACAGAAATACAGTCATCTTTCAAGAGTCCGCGTTCAGTAAGTGATGGTTCGTGAACGTAAAGTTTAGCGCCAAAATCGCCAAGTTGGGAGTAGGCGTCTTCCAGCTTGTGCATTCCCAAAGCTTCAGGATTCTGCCGCTTCTTTGCAACAAGAACACCGTCATCTGCCAGTACCGCATGGGTTTCAACACCCATTCCAGCAAGACCGATTATGGCACGGAAACCTTCACCGGCAGAGGCCATACCGTAGGGAGCGGTACGAATAAGTATCATTACTTTCTTTGAATCAGCCATGATTAAAACCCAAAAGAAAGGAAGCGATCACAGTCATTGGCGTAATTCACCAATACCGCCATGCCTCCAAGTTTAGTGTTTTCAATAATATCAGCCCTTTTTATTCCTCTAAACTTGGCGCAGGTGCCACAGGCTTTTATTTCAGCGCCAGCAGCGGCAAGTTCTGCCATCATTTCAGCAATATTGCGTTCCTGGGGCGAGGAAATCTGACTTTTAAGATTGATTGTTGCATCTTCGTAGAAGAACATCTTAACCTTGTGTCCTCTGGCTAAAAGTCGTTTGACCAAATTGTAGCAGGTATCCACGTTTTGCGAGGTATAAGGACCTGTGCGAAGTAGAAAACCTATTGTTTTTACCTGACTCATAAGTAAATCTCCTAACCAATAAACAGCTGAACAGACGCTTCGGCGGCCAGTTTTAGAAACTGGGCGGCGCCAACTATTTTAACTCCATCAAGGAGGTCTTCTTTCTTATAATCAAAAAGTTTTGCAGTGGTATTACAGGCATAAAGATTAACACCTGAGGCCTGAGCCATTTCTAAAAGCTCTGGCCAGGTTGCAATGCCAAGCTTTTTCATCTTTTTATTCATCATACCTGTACCAACACTCATAAGTCCTTTAAGTTTTGGGGAAAAACCCTTTTTTAAGGCATCTAAGCCCCAAAAAGTAAAATATACGTTAGCCTCCATGCCCGACGCAGCTGCAGTTGTAGCAAGCATCATGGCTGCCATGGTTTTTTCCAAGGGCTTCTCGCTTACCACTATTGCAAGCGCATTCTTTTTTTCTACCATATTATCTCCTTGTCGAACATTAATATTCTCTTTTACTATAGTTGTATCTGAGGCTTTGCCAAGGTCTGTTAGAAATATCTGGTAAGCCACGCAACAACTGGACTTGCAGGACATCAAGGAAGGTTTGCTTAAGGATATTCTGCAAAGAACTCAAATTAGAAATTAGATATCCTAAAGCCTACACAAACTCAATGTCCCTAGATTAACCGCCGATACGGAAAAGATTTAAGCAGGCTATCAGTAGACAAGGCTGTGTGTGGAAATCATGACCTCATTTACAAAAGTGGGTGCGTTTACAATTTTTGCACCTTCTATAAACTCCTCAGCAGGAATCTTACGGGAATTCACGCATGGACCGCAAAGCAGTATTTCGCCACCAGCTTCGGTAAACATCTTGACAAGTTCGGCCAAAGGGGGAAAGTTAGAAGCGAAAACATGAGGTAGACAGCTTTTTTTGGCAAGCATTACAGCCTTACCTTGAAAACCTATCTTTACATTTATGCCTGAAGCCTGGGCCGCTGTTCCCATAACGAATGGAATTGTTGCCTTTTCGGCATCTTCGGGACCCGCTGTTGCGATAATCAGCAGTTTTTTTTCGTCTGCCATATCTGCCTCCTTATATTTATAGTCGATAGACTCAATTTCGACATCCTTCCACCCGGCCAAGCGCCTATTTATAAGAATAAACGCTCGTTTTAAGTCGCAACAATCTCCTCCGGTGAAACGGTTAAAATCCTCACAGCCCTACAGCAATTCAGGCAGACTAGCCCTCCGCCACAAAAACATACTAGCAGATATCAGCCTTAAGAAAGATAAGCAGGAGTAGGCGCAAAGTCAACAGTGGATAAGGTTAAGGTACTGATATAGCGTAGCTTAAAGCCTAAGCTCGCCGCAGAAGCAAACTTACTCAGTCCTAGACCTTGCGACGAATGTAGAACTTAAGGGTATCGCCTTCTTCTTCCATTCCCAAGTATTCGTTGCCGGTCTGGTCACACCAAGCTGGAAAATCTTCACGTGCACCTTCGTCATCAGCCAATATCTCAAGAACCTGACCTATTTCTATTTCTTTTATCTGCTGTGCAGTTTTGAGAATAGGCATGGGACAAAGCATTCCACATGCGTCAAAGGTTTTATCTTTTTCCATGATTATTCCTCCAATGAATAGAAGAGACGTCTGTTAGAAAGAAACAAACAGCAAAACAGAACGTCATAGTTATTCCAATAGATTGTTAAACAGCCCCTTGCCGCCTTTCTTCAGGAAGATAGACATCCAGGGCTTCTATTAGGTATCCAATATATTCGTAAACTGCGCCACCGCCCATTGCTAAAGCGATATTAGCCGCGTCCATAATCTCAGCGCGGGAGCATCCGGTTTGAACGCAAATCTTGACGTGCAGCTTAACGCACGGACGACAATGCTGCACGAGAACAATGGCCAGTTGGGCAAGCTCTTTATATTTTGCAGGTATAGCGGAGGGCTGCTTCGTAGCGCGCCACATATTCATAAAGGCGCCGGCAACATCAGCCGATGCTCTTCGGAATTTTACCTGCGCTTTATTAATTTTTTTCTGTTCTTCTTCAAATTGCCGAACACGCTCTTCGTCCACTACTGCCAATCCTCAGAACGAGACCTCAACAAATCACGCAACTTATCCAGAGAAGATAAAAGTTCATCATCAAAGATATCGGCATCCAGTCTTTTAGTATCAAATAACCTACCGTCCACCTGAAAAGTCATCAGCTCCGGTATAATTTCGGCTCCGTAGATACCACTGCCCACCATAAAAATGGCGTGTCCCAATGGGATATCGTCTTCAAAATCAGGAGGCAGGTTTTTCACTGTTTACCCCCAAACGCTCAAGGATTGCCTTGGGCTTAACGCGATTTATTTTGAATCCTAATTCATCTGGACCGTAACCTAGAGCCAGACCAAGAAGTTGGGTGTAATATATTACCGGTAGTTTATATTCCTGTTCCAGCTCTTTTTCAATCTTCTTTTGATTCTGCTCATACATTACATTGCAAAAAGGACATATAAGGATCATGGCTTCAGAACCGGAATCCACAACACTCTTAAGCTTACGCCCTGCCATGGCATAGGCTACATCAACTCGAATCCCCAATATCGCTCCGCCGCAACAGAGTTCCTGTTCAGAATAAGGGTTGGAGCGCGCGCCGGTAGCATTGATAAGGTCATCATAGATATGAGGATTTTCAGGATCATCAAACCCCTCAAAGGCCTCTGAAGGCTTAAAAAAATGGCATCCGGGATGAGCGCCCACAGCAAGTTCCTGCAAATCAACCTTTACTTCCTCACGAATACGTTCAACACCAACATCTTCATAGAGAACCCTTGCAAAATGCCTAACTTCTATAGTACCTTTATATTCCAGTCCCTCAGCGGCCAGAATCTTGTTGACCTCGGCTAAGGTCTCCGGTTCGTGCTTAAGCTGATGATTAGCCTCAACCATGGTTCCGGTACAGGCAGTGCAAAGGGTAGTGATATCAAGTCCCTGCTTTTCAGCAAGCGCCAGGTTGCGTCCGGCCATTACCAAGGAGGAGCGCTGATTTACCGACTTTATGGGAAAACCGCAGCAGGTGAATTCAGGGATATCAACAAATTCAATACCGAAATGACGGGCAATAACCCGTGCAGAAAGCTCGTAGTTCTGAGCGCGCACCGGAACTGTACAACCCAGATACAGGGCAAATTTTTTACTCATCTTTCCCCTCCTTTTCGGCACCGGAATCAGAGGTTTTTTCTGCATCCTTGGCTTCACTGGAATAATCGTACAATCCGGTAGCCTTGAAAATAGCCTTTATTGGGTCAGGGGTTTCGGTGAGTTCCGGAAGCTCAATTTTCGCTCTCTTTTTATTAATAAAGGCATCAGCCTCGTAAAGACGCCCATGGCCTTGAATTAGGTCTATTTGAGCGGTAAAGGCGGGATGAATATAACCGTTCTTAACGGCAAGATTCTTTAAGGCATTCATCATTTCTGTGATGCGGACATCTTGAGGACAACGCTCAAAACAGGAATAGCAAGTGGAGCAAAGCCACACAAACTCCGAATTAAGCACCTCTTTCTTCATACCCAGAAGAGCCATGTGTATAATGCGACGCGGGTTAAAGGTATCTTCAATGGAGCGAACCGGACACGAAGCGGTACATGTGCCACATGCGTAACATCTTGTGATAAATTGACCGTTAGGTTCGGCCTGTATTTCATACTTAAAGCCGGGCTCCAGTTCATCAAACTTAACTACCCTTGGCTGTTCAGGCTTAACCGCCTCTGCAACCGCTTCTGACTTATTTGCGGTTTGAGGGTTCTGGTTAGTGTTATTTGTTACTTTTTCGTCTTCCAAAATTCCTCCAAAAATACCCTTGGTATTAATACCGCTAGTATTCGTGGGGCAGGCCTTCTAACTGTTCAAGAGAGAAGACAGGCCCATCTTTGCAAATGTAATAAGGGCCAATATTGCACCTACCGCATTTACCCACTCCACATTTCATGCGGCGCTCAAGTGAGGTGTATATTTGATTGGGCTTAAACCCTAACTTTACTACAACCGGCATGGTATATCGAATCATTGCCGGCGGCCCACACATCAAAAGCAGCGCGTCATCAGGACTGGGCGCTATTTTTTCTGTAACCGTGGGAACAAATCCAACTTCACCACTCCACCCCTCAGCCTCACGGTCTACGGTAAGATGAATCTTCAAATCATCGCGCTTTGCCCATTCTTCAAGTTCAGCCTTATAAAGAATCATACCCGGTGTCCGCGCGCCATAGATTACAGTTACGTTTTTATAATCTTGCCTATGGCCGTCGATAAGATATTGTATTACCGACCTTAGGGTAGTAAACGCGAATCCGCCGGAAACTATAACAAGATTCTTTCCCTTGTACTTTTCCAAAGGATACCAGTTACCCAGAGGACCGCGAAGGCCTATGGGATCGCCAACATCCAACTGGTGCATAGTATTTGTAACCAAACCAGCACGATTTACCGTAAAACGTACATAATCCCGTTCTGTTGGCGATGAGGCTATACCGAAGGGCGATTCTCCCTTGCCAAGTACAGATATTTCGCAAAACTGACCGGGAAGGAAGCGAAAAGCCTCCTTATCTACAGGATTTACAAATTCAAGATCAAAGGTTTTAAGCATCCCATCTTCAGATTCCAGCCGAATATCGGCAATTCTCATAGGTAAAGGAAGGTAGGGATTAGCTCTCTTGAAGTATAAATCGTTAGTCTCAACGGTTGATGTTTCCATTAGCCGTGATTATAGGAATATAGAGGAAGTTGTCAACCGAAAAACTCATTTTAAGCCAAGACATCTTGCATGACGGCTAATTTATATTAGCTAAAAACTACCCAACAACAATCCGCATTATAACTTGTTAAGCGAAAAACCGTGACGACAAAAATAATAAACTTATTCCTGTTAAAATATTCAAGTAGATTATTATATTAGATATTATCCGACTAAAATGTTTTGCCTTCCTGACAATAATTTTATAAAAGGAATTATTCCAGCAACCCCCATTGCAATACCAAATATGAATCCGATAGTAGAATTTTTTAAATTAAGCCATAGAGCTATGAGAATAATAATTGGAATGTGGAGAAACAAAAAAACTGTAATTTTACTAGGTAACTTCAATATTTCCCATTCTTTTCCATAAGCTGATTCAATCTCATATTAGTAATAACAATGTTGCATTCAAATATACAGCGTTGAAATAGTTTTCATTTCTTATCCTTTGGTAGTATCCATTTACATATATCCTAATCTTTCTTGTTAAAATGAACAAAAGACAAAATTCCAATTGGAATAAAATAAAGGCACCAGAACTCTAATACAGCAATTCCAATCCAATCCGCTCCATGCATGTCTGAGCGAAACAAACCAAGCAATGGCATAAAAAAGCTACTTATGAAAAAAACTCCATGAATGAGTAATAGAATTTTCAGGATTTTATCAGATTTTGATTTTACTTTTATAGTTAATCCTGCAAAAAAAGTAGCTAAAGCCATTATTCCATATCCTAGTAAATCATAATTAAAAAACAATCCAAATTTCGAGTAATCTATTATCTGAGCTGCCATTTTATTTAATTCACCAAAAGCAACCGAAGTGATTTGCGCATAATATACAGCTAAGATAAATACCGAATATATGGCTGAAAATGCAATTGCTATATATCCAGATACTTTCCTTTCTACAGTACTATAATAACAATAAGCGCTCATCATAGGAACAAAGCTAAAAGAAATAAAAATACTTGCCATATAACTACCATAATTGCTTCCAAAAAGCAGAAATAGAGCAAAAGAAAGAACCGCTATTACATTAATAATTGAGGCGTACATTGCTATTTTTTTATTCATCTACTTCCTTTCTTATGCTATAATTTCACATAACGGCTGAACTTACTATTTTTACAAAGCGCGACGGAACAAACTCCACTGCCGTGATTTATTATACAGATCCCAGCCAATCTTTAGTAGAAATGTTGTAAATAGCACATTAGTTACTTTCTCGCGACATAGAAATGGACACTTCCGAATCCACCTACCGGAAGGTCTTTGTAGTTAAAATTATATTTTTTTAGCAATGAATCAATATCTTTGATTATATCTCCGAACTTTTCCCATAATTTAACTATCAAATATCCTATTAAATTTCTGTCTTTTGGATAATCAAAATCCACAAGAAGAAGCTTACCGTCTTTTTTCAATACTCTTTTTAATTCGCTCATTGCTTTATCACCATCGGGATAACCGGTAAAAGCCATGGTGTTTATTACCGTATCAAATGTATTGTCTGGAAATGGAAGTTTTTCAACATTCGCTTTAGATAATTTTGCATCTATTTTTCTAAAACGCATTTTTTTAGAAGTTATTTCCAACATCTTCTCGTTATAATCAATTCCATATATATCAAAATCGTCTCTGGCATATTGAGTCATCAAATAACCATTTCCAAAAGAAACTTCCAGAATTTTTTCACCTTTGATATAAGGAATAACTCTTTTTATCCATTTTTTCCACAAAGGAAAAACTGTCATAAAAGCATCGTATCCCCTAGCCATGCGATTGTATTCTTTGTCCATTTTTTCCGTATAATTGGAATCAATTTTTGACAAATCTGCATATTGTATCTTATCTTTTTTTACCTTAAACATTTCTGTTTCAAATCCT
>CAZUXE010000025.1:0-7703 GCA_964624585.1 uncultured bacterium
CTTTAGGTCAGCCCGCGCGTGTTATTCTGGCCGACTTAAAAGTCGGCCCCTACATGGATAGTCATTGAGAGCGAGGAAGGCAATGAGGAAGTTTAAGTCTGTTTGCAACAAGAAAGAAAAGTACAAGTTAAGGTTTTGCATATCCCTCAATAAAAGTTGACACAAGCGCCTAAAATGAGTAAGCTAGGCTAAATTCAAAGGAGATTTTTGTTATGAAAAAAGCTGTTTTAATCGCGTTGACAATTATTGTTCTTACATTTCTTTCCTGTCAAAATAAAAATATCGCAACACTTAAAGTGAGCAATCCTGATAATAAGGCAGTCGCTTTTTCGGGCTTTTATTCAAGCAGCTTGCTCGATAGCTCCAGAATAAACGGCATAACCCCCGCAACTTATAAAATTGATGTAAATCCTGAAGATGACTATATTCGTGCAGGTTTCACAAAAACAACTGTAACTGACGGAAGTAGCAAACTTAGGGTTGAACTTATATATCTTAACAAAACCAAGGACGTCAAAACGGCAACTGTACCCCTTTTGGGTTGGGCAGTTGTTTCATGTGATATTCCTTGAATTTTATCGCAAAACCTGCTTGAAACCTAACCCATTCAATAGCCTGCTGCAACAAAAGCTTTAACATCATCTGTTCTGTATAAACTGAACTATGAAGGGAAATTTGTATAAGGAATAACTTGACCCTTCTTCGGTATTACCTAACATAAATAATATCAGTCATATAAGCAGTATTGGCTGACAAAAATCCGTTTTACAGAAGTAATATTTAACCGGTGGAGGTTACAATGAAAAAAATTCTCCCCTTACTTGCCATGATACTCCTTATCGCGATACTAGGCTGTCGTGGAGAAAAAACCGCAGATGAGTTCCTTAACGAAAGTATTAGCGCCAAAACTAAAGAAGCGCGTAAGGATATTGTTGATGACGAAATGGCCCCTGCGCCAACGAGTGCAAGAAATATAAGTTCGCAGACCGCCCTTCTTTCTGAAACCCCTCTTTCAACACGGATGATTATTAAGACAGCTGCAATATCAATAGAGGTTGATGATGTTGATAAATCGTATTCAAAGGCAATTGCTTTAACCGAAGCCGCAGGCGGCTACCTACTGAGTGGCTCAAACTATCAGGAAGACGACTATGCTAGCGCAGATATTACCATCAAGGTTAGCCCCAAAGCGTTCAGCAAATTGATTACTAGCTTAGAAGATTTAGGAAAAGTTACATCAAAATCTATATCAGGACAAGATGTAACCGAGGAATATCTAGATTTAAGGGCAGAGCTGCAAACTCAAGAAGCCCTGCGCGCAAGACTGTTCCAACTGCTAAATAAATCAAAAAACGTTGACGAAGCTATAAGAGTGGAGCAAGAACTGCAGCGTGTGGATTACAATGTCAATCGCATTAAGGGCAGAATAAAGTATCTTGAACAAATGGTCGGCGAATCAACTATTAGTCTTTCTCTTTATTCAGGAGTAAGACAACCCACAGGAGAACTTTTAGGAAATATTCTTCTGATAATTGCTTCCATTTTTGCAGTGCTTATTCCTTTGGGATTAATCACTGCAGGTATCGCATGGTTGGTAATAAGGGTTAAGCGTAGCTACAAACTAGAAAAGAAATAAGCGATTACAATTTCATCCGTCGTAGTAGATAATAAAAGAGGCCGGTTTACAAACCGGCCTCTCAATTTTATTAGAGTGAGAATACTACACAAAATGTCCTATGAATGGGTCGTAATCCTTACGATGTTTCTTCAAAACCTCAGGATTGCGATATTCAGGAATAAGTATCGGAGCAAGCGAACTCTTTGGTATTCCAGCCTCTTCAAGTTCACTGCGATATTTGTTAACGTGATCCATATGAAGTTTTGCAGCAGGTTTTCCAGCTAGTTCCTTAGCCCGCTTGACAGCGGCATGACCGGAACGATACCCAAAGACATTGTAGTCAAGAACAGAGTTACCCATCAGACGGTTGCGACCGTGAACACCCCCTGAGACCTCGCCTGCAGCGAAAAGCCCCTTAAGGGTTGTTTCGGTAGTGGCGTTTATTTCAATACCACCATTCTGGTAGTGAAGTGTGGGATAGACAAGCATGGGTTCCTCAATTATGTTTACGCCAAAACGCTTAAATTGACGAACCATGGCAGGAAGTGCAGCCTGAATAGTTCCTGGACCTGAAAGCAAATCAATAATTGGCGAATCTAGCCACACACCCATTTTTCCGGTAGGGGTTTCAATACCAAGACATCGTTCGGTAGATTCGCGAATGAAAGAAGCCGCCTCAACATCGCGTGGCTCCAACGGAAATACGAAAAGCTTACCGTTCTTGTTGACAGGTTGACCACCTAAACCGCGTACCTTTTCTGTTATCAAGAAACCAACTATCTGTTCAGGATACACTGCACCGGTAGGATGGAATTGAACAGAATCCATGAATAAAAGCTTAGCTCCTGCGTGATAGGCCATAACCAAACCATCGGCTGTTGCTCCGTAATGGTTGGTAGTGGCAAATCCCTTAATATGCAGACGCCCGAATCCACCAGTGGACATTATGACTGATTTAGCGCGAACCACTGCGAATTCTTCTGTTTCCATATTGTAAAGCAAGGCTCCGGCAGCTTCCCCGTCTTCGTCCAAAAGAAGCTCAACAGCAGGCATATATTCAATAAGAGTAACCTTATCTAAATGATTCTTTACCTCATCGCGAAGCACCCGTTGAATTTCAGCTCCAGTATAGTCACGGCAAGAAAGCATACGACGACGTGAGGTTCCTCCGCCTGGAGCAGTGGCAAGAACACCTTCTGTATCCTTATCCCACATAACTCCCAATTCTTCAAGATAGGCGGCAATATTTGGCCCATCCATAGTAAGGGCTTCAACCAAATCAGGTTTATTATCGAAATGCCCGCCACCAAGGGCATCAAGGTAATGGATAACTGGATTGTCATGAGGATTCACAGCAGCCTGCATCCCGCCTTGCGACATCATTGAATTTGAATCACCAACCCTGAGTTTTGTACATAAAATAGAACTCATTCCAGCTTTGGCAACTTGAATAGCAGCCATACATCCGCCACCGCCGCCACCGATTATCAGTACATCTGTATCATAGTCCGGTTGAGACAGATCAAAGTTCTCAGGATTAAAACGCGGGTAAGATTCAAGCAAATCCACAACGCGGGATACCATTGCTTCGTTTTTGTTAACTCCAATACGTATAGGCTTACGGGCATCTTCCTGGTAGTCCGGGTGGAATTTACTGAGAACGTCATCACGCTCATCCATACTCATCGCTTTAACTACCTCGCGACCTTGTTTTGCCTTTTCCAAACGCTCTGGTCGCGTTTCCTTAACCTTCTGTAAAGAAGACTGCATATAATCAGGATATCCGCTCATCATCGCCTCCTAGAAAACCTTGAAATCAAGATCGCGCTCAGTGTAACGTTTCTTGAGTTCATCTTTACTTAAGTTTTTCATCTCATCAACAGCTTGAGCGTACTTTCCATTTTTTTGCTCACTCATTCGCTCAGCCAAATGAGCGGAACGGGGCAGAAGATAACGTCCGGTCAGACGTCTAGCCAAAAGAGAAATGTTGAACTGGGCCATCTCCGCCGGACAACGTACAGCGCAAAGTCCACACATAATACAGTCAAATGAAAGGTCAGCCGCGGTTTCAAGGTCTCCTCGTTTGATAGCTTGAATATAGTCCATAACCTCTATTTCCTGAGGACAAGCCTTGGTACAGGTATTGCAGGCAACGCAACGGAATACTTCAGGATAGTAACGTTGCACTGAAGTGATATCTGGTTTAAGTTGCGTAATATCGTAAGTTGCCTTAATAGCGGGGGTAAAGGGAAGCTGTGCCAGATACATATTAGGCTCAACAACGGTCTGACATCCCAGACCAGTACGAAGTTTATAGTCGCCTTCAAGCCTATATATAGTGGCGCAGGCTCCACAAAAACCTTCACGACAGCCAACAGCTTTTGTAAACTGGAATCCCACATACTCCATTGCGGTAATTATTGTCATAGACTTCGGAACAAAAAACCGCTTACCATAGATGTATATGGGTATTAACTCTTCTTTGGGTTTGTCATCATCGCAGGCAGGCCCTGATTGGGTCAACGACTCAGCGACGGACGCTTTTGATTCAAATTCCTTATCAGCCATAGCCCTGATGATACGCGGCCTTAATAAGTTGTCAATAGTGAATAAATTAGGTTTTGCCAATAAGCTTACGCATAACCGTATCAATTAAAACATGATCGCTCTCAATAAGCTACAGCAGTAAACTTAGTGAAACTAAATACTTTGTAAAAAGAATCTCTTCGTTCAATCGCATTCTTAACACTTAGGCTTAGTTCTTTCAATAAGATTCCTTATATACTAAATTGCTCACGGAAAGAGGCGGCACCCGGATTCGAACCGAGGAATAGCGGTTTTGCAGACCGCCGCCTTACCACTTGGCTATACCGCCGTTAAGAACTAAATATATCAAAATAGCGGTAAATGTCAACTACTTCTACTCTAAATAAGCCTATAATACCCCCATATTCTACTGGATTTGTGTTATCCAAAAGATATAGCATCTATATCTCCTGAGAGATTCTTTCGCTACAAAGAAAAAATTGAAATGGAATACTTCAACAGAAAAGGCTTCTGTTCAAGTATCACTCCATAAAAATTTCCTATGGCGCAAAGCTTTCAGGTATCCATGCTCCACAAATCAATTGGGTTGACTACAGCTTATATGTTTTTTATAATTAAGGTCGGTTAATCATTAAGTAACTGGTTAATCGAAATAGTTACATCATGTAACAACCGCCTAGCAACAGGAATATGACCTGCGAAAATTTAGGAGGCTTTTGTGAAATTTGTCTACCGTTTTGGTGGCGAGAAGGCCGATGCTTCGGCTGCAATGAAGAATAAATTAGGAGGCAAGGGTGCAAATCTTGCTGAGATGACTAACCTTGGCATTCCTGTTCCTCCAGGATTCACCATGTCTACCGATTTATGTATGGATTACCTTTCTTCCGGCAAGTATCCTGAAGGCTTAGAAACACAGGTTCTTAAAGGGCTTAAACATATTGAAAAACTAATGGGTAAGAAGTTTGGAGACTCCTCCAACCCACTTCTGGTTTCAGTACGCTCAGGGGCTCGTGTTTCCATGCCGGGAATGATGGATACCATTCTCAACCTTGGACTAAACGACGAAACTGTACAGGGACTTGCTGAATTAACCGGTAATCCAAGATTTGCATACGATTCCTATCGTCGTTTTGTACAAACTTATGGCGACGTTGTTCTGGAAGTGAGACCTCGTTCAAAACATGAACATGATCCTTTTGAAATTCTTATTGATAAGGTTAAAGAAAAGAAAGGTGTTAAGCTGGATACCGATTTGGATGCTGACGATTGGAAAAACCTTGTAGCTAAGTTTAAGCAAATGATTAAGCAACGCGCCGGCGTAGATTTTCCCGAAAAACCTGAAGACCAACTTTGGGGCGCTATAAGCGCTGTTTTTTCATCATGGAATAACGAACGCGCAATAGCTTACCGTAAACTGAATCGTATACCGCATGATTGGGGAACAGCTGTAAATATTCAGGCCATGGTATTTGGAAACATGGGTACTGATTCTGGAACAGGTGTTGCCTTCACGCGCGATCCGGCAACCGGTGAACATAAATTCTACGGCGAGTATCTTGAAAACGCTCAAGGTGAAGATGTAGTCGCAGGCGTAAGAACTCCTAAACCAATATCACAGCTTGAACAAGAGATGCCCAAAATTTATAAAAAACTCTTTAGTATACAAAAGAAGCTTGAGCGTCACTATAAAGACATGCAAGATCTTGAGTTTACAATTCAACAAGGCAAGCTGTGGTTGCTTCAAACTCGTACCGGAAAGCGAACCGGATTTGCCGCCATACGTATTGCTGTTGATATGGTAGAAGAGAAAGTTATTTCCCGTAAAGAAGCCCTTATGCGCATAGATCCAGAACAGCTTAATCAACTTCTGCAACCTGTTTTTGACCAAACGGAGAAGAAAAAAGCAATAAAGGCAAAAAGGGTTCTTACCAAGGGACTTCCCGCAGGTCCTGGTGCAGCTACAGGAAAAATTGTCTTCAATGCAGAAGATGCCGAAACATGGGCTAAAAAGGGCGAAAAGGTAATACTTACCCGTATCGAAACTTCGCCTGAAGATATCAAGGGAATGGCTGCCGCAGTTGGCATTCTTACCCAACGCGGAGGAATGACCTCGCACGCGGCTCTTGTTGCACGTCAAATGGGTAAAGTTTGCGTAGCCGGATGCGACGCTTTGAATATAGATTATGCAAAGCATGTTATGAAAGTAGACGGTAATGTAATAAAAGAAGGCGACTACATTTCTATTGATGGAAGCACTGGTGAAGTAATTCTTGGCAAGGTTCCTACTCGTCCTTCAGAAGTAATTCAGGTACTTCTTGAGGCTTCTCTTAAACCCGAACAATCTGAAACTTATCAGCGTTTTCATAAACTAATGGCTTGGTCTGAAGCAGAGACTAAACTTGAGGTCAGGACAAATGCCGACAAGCCCTCTCAAGCTAAAATAGCAAGGGTTTTCGGTGCTAAAGGTGTAGGCCTTTGTCGCACGGAGCATATGTTCTTTGAAGGCAAACGCATTGATGCCGTTCGTGAGATGATTCTTGCTGATGATGAAGCAGGGCGTCGCAAAGCCCTAAAGAAACTGCTTCCCATGCAGCGTGACGATTTCGTAGGCTTATTCAGAGAAATGGACGGACTGCCTGTAATTATTAGAACCCTTGATCCTCCGTTACACGAATTCTTACCGCATGATACAAGAACGCAAAAAGAGCTTGCTGAAAAAATGAAGGTTACTGCTGCCAAGATTAAAGAAAAAGTTGAAGCGCTTCATGAATTTAACCCAATGCTTGGCCATCGTGGATGCCGATTGGGTATAACTTATCCTGAAATAACGGAAATGCAGGCGCGAGCTATTTTTGAAGCAGCAGTGCAGGTAACTAAAGAAGGCAAAAGGGTTATTCCAGAAGTTATGATACCACTTGTTGGTAATGTTGCAGAACTTATCAATCAACGTGAAGTTGTAGAAAAAACGGCCAAGGATGTTCTTACCGAACATGGCGTTGACCTGCATTATATGATTGGAACCATGATTGAAGTACCTCGCGCGGCTCTTACGGCTGACCAAATAGCTCAACATGCAGACTTCTTCAGCTACGGTACAAACGATTTAACTCAAACCACTTTCGGGTTCTCAAGAGATGATTCAGGAAAATTTATCGCCGATTATATGGAAAAAGGTATATTTACAGATGATCCCTTCCAAACTATTGACCAGCGCGGAGTTGGCGCTTTGGTTCGACTTGGTGTAGAACTCGGCAGAATGGTTAATCCTAAAATTGAGATTGGAATCTGTGGCGAACACGGCGGTGAACCGCGTTCAGTTGAATTCTGCCATAATGCAGGACTTAACTACGTTTCTTGTTCACCGTACAGAGTACCTATTGCGCGACTGGCCGCAGCTCAAGCTGCATTAAAGGAAAAAGCTATCAAAACAGCCAAAAAACCAGCACCCAAAAAGAAGAAAAAGTAAGCTATTTCACGAAAAAAGCCCCGGTTTATTCCGGGGCTTTTTAGTACGGCGTATTTTGAATCTAAAGCCATG
>CAZUXE010000025.1:7803-22796 GCA_964624585.1 uncultured bacterium
TAAAAATCACCCTGAAATATTTACCCTAACTCTATATCAAGGTATTGACAACCCGCCAATCTATCGTATCATACGACGGATGATTAGTAGATTAGGAGTCCGTGAATTTCAAAATCTAATCAAGGATGAGTTTTTTCATAAAGACTCTCCGCGCGGTCTGGCTAAGACATTTATTTGGTTTTCAGAAGAAATAGGTGAATTAGCCAGAGCCATTCGTCACAAAGACGAAGTGGCAATGAAAGAAGAGTTCGCAGATGTTCTTGCCTGGCTTTGCACTCTTGGAAATCTGGCGGGAATAGATCTGGAGAACGCAGTTTTAGAAAAATATGAGAAAGGCTGTCCGCGATGCGGATCTAAGCCTTGTAAATGTGAAGAAGCCTTCAAATAGGAGGGGCAATTGACATTATTAATGCTTGTACCCCTTCTCTTTTTGCAAGCGGAGGCAGCAGAGGATTCACCTAAGGATTCTCTTGTTGTTCCAGTAATCCAACCGGTAACCAATGTTATCGCGAAAGACGTTCCTTATGACGAAGGTGAAAAAATCTCTGTTAGCTGGAAATTATCACCTGATAATGCTAAGATTGAGTCATACGTCGTTTATAGGATTGCAGAAGGAGAAAACCCACTACAGATAGCCGAATTGGCTCCAGGAATAGATAGCATATGTGATAAAAACGATCTCGCCAACCAACGAATAAAGTACTATGAAAATTCAATAAAAGCTATAAAACGAGAACTTAGGAAAATGCAGCGCAGGGGCAAAAATACAGATACCATTCAGAATGATTTGTCCAACATGAAAAAAGAGCTAACAGCTGCCCGCAAAACGCTTTTGAAGAATAACGTCAACTACCGTTATCAAGTCGTTGCTAAGGTTGACACTTTTGAATTTCAGTCAAAATTATCCAACCAAGCTATGGCTAAACCGCAGTGGTTTCATGCTAAAAGGATAAATATATTAATTGCGATGCTAACATTTTTCTTTCTCGTTATGTTATTCATCTCCCAAGCCAAGCAAGGTAAAGAATTATTCTTACGTAAAATAGCGGGTCTTGAAGCTATTGATGAAGCGGTTGGGCGAGCTACGGAAATGGGACGTCCTATTTTGTTTGTTCCAGGTCTTTCAGACATTTCAGATATTGCGACTATTGCTGCACTTAATATTCTTACAGGAATTGCTAAAAAAGCTGCACAGTACGACACCCCTATAATTGTACCTAATCGAGATCCTATTGTATACACCGTTGCGCGTGAGATTGTAAAAGAAGCCTATTCCGATGTTGGTCGTCCAGACGCCTTTAATCCTGACAGTGTATTCTACGTAACGGCTAATCAGTTCGCCTACGTTGCTGCAGTTAATGGCATTATGTTGCGTGAAAAACCGGCAACAAACTTCTTCCTGGGAATGTTCTGGGCGGAGTCTTTGCTTTTGGCAGAAACTGGAAACATTGCCGGAGCCATCCAAATTGCCGGAACAGACGCATCAGCTCAGCTTCCATTCTTTATTACAGCTTGTGACTATACTATCATTGGCGAAGAGCTTTATGCCGCCTCGGCTTACCTTTCCCATGAACCGAATTTGCTAGGTACTATCAAGGCGCAAGATTACGGTAAGGTGATTATTGCAGGTCTCTTAATAGTTCTTAGTCTTATTGCATTATTTGGACTTCCATCTATTGTTGAAATTATGAAAACGGTGTAGGAGGAAATTGTTATGAAAAAAACATTGCCGCTTACTTTAACTTTAGTGTTAGGCGTAATAATGATGGTTCAATTCTTTGTTCCCCACCACATTTCCCAGGTATTTTACAACAAATCATTGGAATGGGTGCGTATTATAACCGCTTTCGCCTTTATTCTGGGACTTTCAAGCTTCATAACTCATCATACAACTAAAATTAAGTATCAAAAAGAAGGCTGGTACTACAGCTACATTGCTATTGGCGCTATGATTATTATGGCTATCGCAGGTTTAATAGGTCTTTCTCCAAAGCTAAATAACATCATCGTTACAAACCAAGGTATTCCCTTCTTTGAATACATGTTTTCAAATTTATACAGCTACATGATGGTCCCGCTTGGAGCCACTATGTTCTCTGTTCTCGCTTTCTACATTGCATCAGCCGCCTACCGCTCATTCCGTGCGAAATCATTAGTTTCTATTCTTCTATTGGTAGCAGCTTTCGTAATCATGCTTTCCATTATTTTCTACAATGTACTTCCTCTCGGTGATTTTGGTGAATGGCTGCTATCTGTACCAAATATGGCGGCCAAGCGCGGAATATTCCTTGGAGCTAGTTTAGGAGGAATTGCTACCTCATTAAAGATTATCCTTGGAATTGAACGCGGTTATCTTGGAGGCGCCAAATGAAATTCTGGGAAAAACTAGGCAATATAGACCGTCGTGTAATCTACGTTATTATGGCCATCGTTGTAATTGTACCTCTTATACTTACTGTTAAACTTCCCTCCAAAGTTCGAGCAATGCCTCGTACGAAAAGCATTTTCAATCATGTTGAACAAATAGACCCAACTGCAAAACGCAAAGCGCTTATACTCTCGATTGATTTTGATCCTCAATCTGAACCTGAGTTAAAGCCACAGTTTGAAGCTGTTGTCCGTCACGCCTTTGCAAAGGATATTCCTGTTCTTGTTCTTGCCTTGAATATTCAGGGAACCGATATCGGAAGAGAAGTACTTGAAAGACTGGCAGCAGAACACAATCAGGTTTACGGAGAGGACTACGTTCTTCTTGGTTGGAAACCAAGCGTTATTGCAGTTATACTTGGTATGGGAAACTTTATAAATCAAGTATTCCCGGAAGACTATTACGGCACTCCTCTTGATTCACTACCAGTCATGAAAGAAGTAATAAACTACGACGATGCAGGAATGGTTATGAACTTTACTGCCAGCTCTTTCTACTCTTCATGGGTTATATACGCACATACCCCGTTTAACGTTCCGACGGCTACCGGAGTTACTTCTGTTTCAGTAGCTGATATATATCCCTACCTTGGTTCCAAACAGCTTCTAGGTATGCTTGCCGGTATGAAAGCCGCTGGAGAATATGAACGCCTGGTTAAGGATCGCTACTATCCTAACATGACAGTTAAAAAACTTGCTAAAGATTCCTACGAAATAATTATTGAAGAACAAGTGTATGATGCTGATTCAATAGACCTACAGAGCTTGGCAAAACGATTTAACCTTAATGCTATTGACATTCAAAAAGCTATAACTGCTAAAAAGAAGTTTGAACGTAATTTAACTCTATTGCAATTACCTGAAACTGACAGCACATTCTTTACTTATTCAAGAGAACTTACCGTTACTCCAAAGAATAGCGGAACGATTATTGCCGAGGTTAGCCTAGCTGGTCAAAAGCTTAAGATTAATGAAACCCAAATGCAGGAAATAGCGAAGTTATATTATGTATCTGGTGAAGAACTCCATGATTTTTTCAAAAAATCGAAAGGAGATTCTACTACCGTATCAACTAAACGTGCAAAGGTAAAAATTCCTTTCCTTAAATCCATTAAAAAACTCAAGAAATCAAAATCATCTCCTGCTAAATTTGAGAGGAAAATCTTCCTACGCGGCACACAGGCGCTTCCTGCCCTATCTGCATCACTAATTGTAATAATTCTATTTGTAATTATTGGAAACATAAGCTTCTTCGCATCAAGGAGGAAAAAATGAGCGCCAATGTTTGGGTATGGATAGCTGCTATATTAACCCTGGCGATTTTCAGTATCCTTTACAAGGATAACCCTATATACAGAGTCGCTGAACATCTTTTTGTAGGCCTAGCACTAGGTTACAGCGTTACAATCACATGGCATCATGCTTTATGGCCAATCGCCCTTAAGCCTCTGCTTATAGGTGGAGACTTTATTCTCATTATCCCAATTGCAATAGGTCTTCTTTACTTCACTCGATTAATACCCAATGCTGCGTGGATGATTAGAATTCCCATCTCCATGATGCTAGGTTGGGCAGCTGGTCTTGGAATACCGCTTATATTCAGGGCTACCATTTTTGAACAAATTAAAGCATCATTGCTTACCCCAAAACTCTTCGCCAATGGCAACATCTGGCCTGGCGTTTGGGCTGTAGTTCTCTTGATTGGCATTCTTACCACTTTAACCTACTTTTTCTTCTCACGAAAAGAAAAATCGCCGCTTACACCTATATCTCATATTGGTATCTTCTTCATTATGCTTGGTTTCGGAGCCACCTTTGGACTTACGGTTATGTCGCGTGTTTCACTTTTAATTGGGCGCGTACAATTCTTATTGAGAGACTGGCTGGGAATAATTTCCTAAACCGGAATTTTTGTGGCCTGCCTTTTTGGCAGGCCACATTTTTTAGATTGGAAAGATAGTGAATATAAACCCACAAATTTTTAGAGCATACGATATTAGGGGTGTTGCAGACAAGGACTTTACACCTGAAGCTGTTATTGCAATTGGAAAAGCCATTGCATCAAGAGCAAAAACTAGGGGAATATCGAAAATAGCTGTTGGACAAGATATTCGCTTAAGTTCACCGCGATTATTTGATAATCTTCAAGAAGGCATTACATCAACCGGTATAGATGTTGTTGATTTGGGCATCATTCCAACACCTGTTTTATACTTCTCTCTTCATCATTTTGATATTGATACCGGTGTAATGATAACCGGAAGTCATAATCCCAAGGATCAAAATGGATTTAAGCTTTGTGAAGATAAAAAATCTCTTTTTGGCAAGGCTATTCAGGAATTAAAAGAGCGTATTTCCAAACGGAATTTCAGCTGCGGAGAAGGACATATTGAAAAACTCTCTCCTATTCCTGCATACTTAAATTACATGCACTCTTCTTTTAAGTTTAGTAAGCCATTGAAGATAATCATAGATTCGGGTAACGGAGCCACCGGGGTCTTACTGGAAAAACTGTTTGAAGGTTTCCCAAATTTGGATATATCTTACATCAATCTACAGCCTGACGGCAACTTTCCTGTCCATTTGGCAGACCCAACCATACCTGAATATATGCAGGCGCTGGGGAATTTAGTCAGGGAGAAAAAAGCTAACTTAGGTATTGGTTTTGATGGAGACGGCGATAGAATAGGCGCAATGGACGAGCAAGGCAGGCTTCTTTTTGGCGATAAACTTCTGGCGATTTTCTCATCCGAAATACTAGAAAAACAACCCGGAGCAAAGATTATTTTTGATGTTAAATGCTCACGAGGAATTGTTGAATACATAAAGGCTAAAGGTGGCACTCCTATAATGTACAAAACAGGTCATTCCCTTCTTAAGGCAAAGCTACGGGAAGAGAATGCTCCCTTTGCAGGCGAGATGTCTGGACATATATTCTTTGCAGATACCTTCTTTGGCCATGACGACGCACTGTACGCTGCATTGAGATTGATACGTCTTCTTGAACATGCAGAAAAACCTCTGTCAGAGCTTACCGCTGAAATACCGGCTTACATCAATACCCCTGAAATCCATGTCCCTTGTGCAGATACTAAGAAGTTTGAAGTTATCAAGGCGCTTCAGGAAGAGTTTTCGCATGAATACGAAACTATTACTATTGACGGGGCAAGGGTGAATTTTGCAGATGGATGGGGATTGGTACGTGCTTCAAATACCCAACCTGTGCTGGTTTTAAGATTTGAGGCCAGAACACAGGAGACGCTTGAGGAAATCAAAAAGATATTTTTTGAAAAATTAAGAAAACAGAATGTGGAAATTAAGGAGGTTCATTGATTCCCGCAACCCAGATAAAAACCGGAAACTGCGTGGTACTTGACGGCAACCCCTGTATTGTTACCGAACGTCGTCATGTTACCCAGGGACGCAAACCGGGTAAAATTCAATTAAAATTGCGCAACGTAATTACCGGTATTTCAACCGAAAAAAGGTATGCTTCCAGCGATAAAGTTGAAGTAGCAACCTTAAACGAAGAGGAAATGCAGTATCTTTATGCTGACGGTAATCTCTATTACTTCATGAACACTCAAAATTATGAACAAATTGCCATAGATGGCGATTTATTGGGTGATAATCGTTTTTATCTTACCGAAAGCTTAATTATTTCGGTAATGTTTTTTGAAGAAAAACCGGTTGGGGAAAAGCCGCCACAAACCGTAGTGCTGGAGATTACTGAAACTGAACCTGCATTAAAAAACGCTACCGCTCAGGCTCAACTTAAACCAGCCATGACTAATACTGGTTTGAAGGTTAATGTTCCTTCTTTTGTCGATAAGGGTGATAAGATAAGGGTAAAAACCGAAACCGGTGAATATCTGGAAAGAGCTTAAAACAAATTGTAATTGACAATAATACATTATAGAGAGATCGGGAATTTCCCGGTCTCTTTGTGTTAAATATGAATAATATTTAAAATTCTTACGGCTCCATCGGCGTTGATAGTGTACTCAATGTTGAAAACGCTATCATACGATGATATTACTCTTAAAGACATTGGTAGATATACCGGTATCCCGTTAGCTTCATAAGCGCCTGCCTTTTCAATAATCCTGACATTTCTGGCAAATAATCGAGGTGAAGGATTCCCTTCTCCAAAAGGAGCAAGAAGCGTCCAATTTGAAAAATCTTGAGTAATATCCATTTCAAACGGAACTTCAGGTTCAGGGTCCCTTTCTAAAAGTTCTATAGGATTGTTCTCTATCGCTTTAAGAAACTTATCCCTCATTCCTTTTTTCAAAGTAAAACCACAAGCCTTCCGATGCCCGCCAAAGCTAAGATACATGTCTCCAAAGTTTGATAAGTACGCGAGAAGATTCGTTCTATTCATTCCTCTGCACTCAGCGTGCCATAGATTATCGCGTGGAGAAAGCACAATTGCCGGAAGATTGTATGTTTCCCGTAGAGCATATGCAGCGGTTCCCAAATATCCCGAATCTATATCTTCACAAACGGCAACAATCATTCCTCCTAATTGTCTGGAAACATTCTTTACCGCTTCAATAACGCCCTGTCGTCCTCTCTGCCACTTAACAGCCAACTCTCTAAGCTCCTCGTATTTCAAACTAAGCCATGCTCTTTCTTTAGAAAGAAGAAGCCTAACACCCTCTTCTGGATCGGAAGCATAAAAAGGGGAAATGCCGCGACTGTATAAATCAAAAACACTCAAGGTTTCAGCATCAAGCTGCATAACCTTAAGCCATACATCAAAAGAAACCCATTTTCTGCCCCGCAAGTGCTGCATGCCTTCCCTTACTATCAGCCGATTTTCATCAATTAAAGGCGTTCGGTCAGAAACTGTTCCCAATGCTGCGAACATCCAATAGTGCGGCCTAAGGTTCGCTAATTCGTTAATTGAAAGTTTAACCTTTTTTTCATACAGAGCTGTAATCAGCTTCAGCACTACTCCTGCTCCTGCAAGTTCCCGAAAAGGGTAGGTACTATCGCTGCGTTTAGGGTTTATTGCAAGTGTTTCAGGAAGTTTTCCAATAACCTCATGGTGATCTGTAATTATAATTTTCAAGCCAATTTCATTGGCAAACTGAACTTCGGCAATATTAGTTGTACCTACATCAACTGTAACCACCAAATCGATTCCTGATTCCTTAATTCGTTTTAGCTCTAAGGTATTGAGACCAAAACCTTCTCCGCCACGTTTGGGGATACGAATTTTAACATTATCAGCACCTAAATCCTCAAGAGCTGATTTTAACATAGCTGTTGATACTATTCCGTCAAGATCGGCATCTCCCCAAACCAAAATACTTTTATGAGTTTTCAAAGCGTCTGCAATTACTTTAACAGCTTCCTGCATTCCCTTAAGCAGAAATGGGTTATAGTGATCTGAGAGTTTAGGAAAAAGATATCTTCGCCTTTCATTATCCGTTTTATAACCTTTCTGAATAAGGTATTCTAATAATTTGGCATTGATACCCATTACAGACTTTCTTCCTCTAGCGAAGTCCTATCAAAAGCGCTAACATCAAGTTTGCTTTGTCCTTGACGTCTGTATCTGGCTAAACCGGCTGCGGCAATCATGGCCGCATTATCGGTACATAACCCTGAAGATGGAGCATAAACTTCAAATCCCTTCTTTCTTCCCGCTATTCTCAATTTTTCCCTCAAATGCTTGTTGACAGCTACTCCGCCGGCCAAAGCTAGCTTTGTAACAGAAAGTTTATCTACTGCCCTGGTAACCCTGTCTATAAGATGCGCAAACGCCGCTTCTTGCAAACCGGCGGCAATATCTTCAATTGGAGTATCAGGATTCGCTAGAATGTAATTACGAGCTGCTGTCTTCAGGCCGGAGTAACTGAAATCTAATCCTTTCGGATTCGGTCTGGGCAACGCTATTGGAGAATTCGATTTCAGAGCAAGTTTTTCGATAGCCGGACCTGCCGGATATCCCAAACCTAACAATTTTCCAACCTTATCAATGGCTTCACCACAAGCATCATCAAGGGTTGCGCCAAGTTCCGAATATTGAAACCAATTCTTTACGTGCATAAGTTCAGTATGACCGCCTGAAACGAGTAAAATTAGGAAAGGCGGTTCAAGTTGAGGATTCGCTAGAACAGAACTGTAAATATGCCCTTCCATATGATTAACCGCCCTAAACTTCTTGCCACTGCCACAAACGAGTCCTTTTGCAAAAGAAAGACCGCATAAAAGCGCTCCCATTAATCCGGGACCCGCTGTTGCTGCAATTAAATCAAGGTCGTTAAAAGATATACCTGCTGTATTTAGCGCCTGCATTGTCAACGGATACAGCAATTGACTGTGCGCCCGTGAGGCATATTCAGGTACCACACCTCCGAATTCAGTATGAATAAGGTGGGACGACACTAAATTTGCAAGGATTTTATTTTCATCAAGCACGGCAACACTAGTATCGTCGCAGCTGGTGTCAATGCCCAGCACAATCATCTAACCATGACTCCAAACAAGGCAGGTTCGCTTTCATCTACTTTTATTCCAGGAGGTAGCGACAATTCGGCAGGAACCCTGTAGGCGCCGGATTGAGGTGTCATAGAAGAAACCGATACGGAAAGTTCCACTTCATCTGCATTGAAATTTGAAAAAAAGCTCCTCGGTCCCTTGAGTGTTAGTTTTGCTTCTTGATCTAACAAATACGCCTTACCCCACTGAGGTTGTCCAACAACTTTCACCGGCACTCTGTTAAGTACCACTGTAGTTTCAGGTTCAACCTTTACCTTAACCAAAAGATATTTCGGTTCTGAAAAAAGCCCTCCGGAATCGGGCAAAATAATTTTGAGTTTTCTGCTAAAACTTTCGCTAACTGCTTCAACATCCAAAGAATCTGTAAAAACCTGGGCAATTGCTGAGACAGCTCCCTGTGTTCCGTATATCATAACTACATTACTGTGTTCAATTCGCGATACGGCAAAGTTTTCGGCAGGTTTACCTACTGACTTAACCATCACTGGAACACGTCTTGTAGCTAATTTTTCTATCCGCAGATATATTTGATAGGGGTCTAGCCCGCGAACCTGTATTCCCTCAGGCAAATTGATATTTTCAGGGCCTATACGAATTCGTTCTTCACCTTCCTTCATTGCCGTTAAAGGCAACTCAACTACAGGCAGCGAATCACGCAATCTAAGTAAATCGCGGCCTTTACCTTTAATTTCAACAGTAACCGAATCAACATTGCTTTCAGCTACTACATATTCCTGAGGAAGAAGTGAAAAATCCAAAGCGAACCGTAATTCACGGGTGTATTCCCTATCAAGACGGGCAAAAAGCCACAACACCACAGCAACAATTAAAGCCAGAAGCTTTAGCCACCAATCCTTTACAATTAAGCGTATGATTCTAGGTGAAGCCATTCGGGATTATAGAGAATTAGAAGGCATTAGTCAAGAATAACCCGTAGATTGCAAAATTATGGGGGGAAACCTTAGAAGCTATTCAAGGCCATTAAATAACTCATTGCAAAGATCTTAGCAATGAGGACAAAGATTACCTTCCTTCCGATACGCACCCTGGAGCTTGACTCACCATGCTTTTCACCCTACAATTACGGCTAAGGTTTATAAAGGTCATCAATTTCTATCCAGGGGAAATATGGAACAGGACATATTAATTAAGGGCGCGAAAGAACACAACTTAAAGAATATCGATGTCAGAATCCCGCGCAATAAGTTAGTGGTGATAACCGGACTGTCGGGTTCGGGAAAATCCTCACTTGCCTTTGATACACTGTATGCCGAAGGTCAAAGGCGTTATATGGAATCACTATCAGCCTATGCTCGTCAATTTATGGGCGCTATGGAAAAACCGGATGTGGATTTCATTGAAGGCCTTTCCCCTGCAATAGCTATTGAACAACGAAGCTCATCTCGCAACCCGCGTTCCACTGTAGCTACTGTTACAGAGGTTTATGACTACCTAAGGGTGCTTTATGCTCGTATTGGCATTCCCTTCTGCCCGAACTGCGGCGAACCTATATCCAAGATGACTTCTGACCAGATAATAGACACACTTCTTGAATATCCTGATAAAACCAAGCTAATTATCCTGGCGCCTGTGGTACAAGGAAGAAAGGGTGAGTATAGAGACCTGTGGGGAAAATTAATGCGCAAGGGCTTTGTACGCGCAAGGGTTGATGGTGAAATAGTAGAGCTTGACAATGTTCCGAAATTGGAAAAGTTCAAACAACACACCATAGAGGTTGTAGTTGATAGAATTGTGTTGAAAAAAGGCATCCGTAAAAGGCTCGCTGATTCCGTGGAGCTTGCTCTCTCTGAAGGTGAGGGCCTGTGTACGATGAGCATAAACGGCAGTGAAGAGCGAACCTTCAGTCAGTCGCTGGCATGTGTTAAATGCGGTTTCGCCTACCCTGAAATATCGCCACGTCTGTTTTCATTCAACTCTCCTTATGGAGCCTGTCCCGCTTGTCATGGCTTGGGAACAAAAATGGAGATAGACCCTGAAAGGCTTATTGTAAATCCAAAATTATCCGTACTTGAGGGAACTATAGCTCCCTGGGGGGAACCGCACGGTTGGACACTGGCGCTTTTGAACGCTGTTGCTCAACATTACAACTTTGACCCTGCGCTCCCATGGGAAAAACTCTCTGAGAAGGCAAAAGAAATTATTCTCCACGGCTCTACTGAAAAAATTAAGATTCACTACAAGGGTAATACAGGTACCAGCTACGAAGGAAATGAACGCTTTGAAGGTGTGGTAAATAACCTAATGCGCCTGTACAAACAAACCGATTCAGACTACAGAAGGCGATATATTGAAGGTTTTATGTCAATATTACCCTGCCCTGTATGCAAAGGCGATAGACTAAAACCGGAAGCGCTTTCAGTACTCATAAATAACACAAATATCAGAACAATAACCAAAATGTCGGTTGGTGAAGCTCTGGATTTTTTCAAGGGATTGAAACTAAACAGCCGCCAAAGAACTATTGCTAAAGATATAGTAAGGGAAATAAGCAATAGGCTAGGCTTTCTTAAAGAAGTAGGTGTTGAGTACTTAACACTTGACAGAACCGCTGATACCCTAGCCGGAGGTGAGGAGCAGAGGGTTCATCTTGCAACACAAATAGGCTCCAGGCTGGTAGGAGTCATTTATATACTTGATGAGCCAACCATTGGCCTGCATCCCAGGGATAACAGAAGACTGCTTAATACATTGAACAGCTTGAGAAATTTAGGCAATACAGTAGTTGTCGTAGAACACGATATGGAAACTATTGAATCGGCAGACTACGTAATTGACTTAGGCCCAGGGGCAGGAACAAAGGGAGGACGAATTGTAGCCCAGGGAACCCCTGATGAAATAAGAGCCTCAAAACGTTCGCTTACCGGAAAGTACATGTCTGGCAAAGTTCAGGTAAGCATTCCCCGCAAGAGAAGAAACCCCGGTCAACACAAACTGGTTATTCGTGGCGCAAACCACAACAACCTTAAGGATATTGACGTTGAATTTCCCCTTGGGCTTTTTATCTGCGTTACCGGTGTTTCCGGTTCAGGCAAATCATCGCTGGTTTCAGATATCTTGCATAAAGCCCTTGCCCGAAAATTCTACCGCTCACGGGCGAAACCTGGAAGCTATAAAGAAATTGAAGGATTAGAATATCTGGATAAGGTCATAAATATTGACCAGTCCCCCATAGGCCGTACGCCGCGCTCAAATCCGGCTACATATACTCAGGCCTTCGGACCAATAAGAGAACTGTTTTCAAAAACCAAAGAAGCCCGTATAAGGGGTTATAAGCCGGGACGCTTCAGCTTCAACGTAAGAGGAGGTCGCTGTGAAAAGTGCAGCGGAGACGGAACTTTGAGAATAGAAATGCACTTCTTGCCCGATATTTACGTCCCATGCGAGGTTTGTCACGGCAAAAGATACAACCGTGAAACCCTTGAGGTTCACTTCAAGGGAAAGAATATTGCCGAAATACTTGATATGAGTGTCAACCAAGCCTTTGATTTTTTTGCAGACATCCCCCCTATTGCTCGTAAAATGAAACTACTAAAAGAGGTTGGACTAGGATATATAAAGCTTGGGCAGTCAGCCCCTTCGCTCTCAGGTGGAGAAGCGCAACGTATAAAACTTGCCAAAGAGCTGGCCAAAATTCCCAAAGGTCATACTATTTATATTCTTGATGAACCTACCACCGGTCTGCATTTTGAAGATGTAAGAATGCTGCTTTCCGTACTACAGAAACTTGTAGAAAAACAAAATACTGTAGTGGTAATTGAACACAATTTAGATGTAATAAAATCCGCTGACTGGATAATTGATTTAGGCCCTGAAGGCGGCGATGAAGGAGGCTATATAGTAGCTCAAGGCCCGCCTGAACTTATTGCAACACAAAAGAGTTCATATACCGGCAAATTCCTTAAAAAGGTGCTAAAGTGATTAACCTTGCTCCTCTTGAACCGCATATACCGATACTAAAGAAACTTGCCGATTTATCGGATAATGATGAATTGTATCTGGTGGGCGGCGCTGTACGTGACCTACTGCTGGGCAGAAAGATTCTTGACCTAGATTTCACCTTGAAAGGTTCAGGAATCAGAATGGCATCTCAGGCATCTCGAAAACTAAAAGGGGCCTTTGTACCGCTTTCTGAAAAGGACGATGAGGCAAGGGTAGTGCTGCGCAAAGAATTGATACTCGACTTCAGAGGTTTTAGAACATCCATTCTGGACGATTTAGCCGACCGCGACTTTACCATAAACGCTATGGCGCTTCCCCTTAAATCAATAATTAACGGAGACAAGCCAAAACTTATTGACCCTTTCGGAGGAATAAACGACTTAAGAAAGCGCGTCATCAAAACAACAGGGGCAAGCTCAATAAGCAACGATCCCTTAAGGATATTCAGAGCCTTCAGATTCGCTGCCCAACTTAATGGAAATATTCATCCTTCACTTCTGCTGGAGGCGGAAAGAACCTTACTTAACGGGGTAGCGCGTGAAAGAATTGCCTACGAATTCATGATGATTATGGCCTGCACACCTGTCTATCATATCATAAATCAAATGATTACCACAGGACTGTTACAGCAGATTTTCCCATTCCCTCAATTTTGGAACGATTTTCAGGTTCGTTCACATTCCCTACTGGTTCTTGCAACTCTGGATAGAATACTTACAGAAAAGCGATTCTCGTCAGTTATACAGGAGTTGATTAACGATATTATGGCCGATTCAAAACGATTGGCGCTTTTGAAAATTGCCGCTCTTTTCCACGATGTATCAAAACCGGAAACCAGAATTAGAGCAGAAGACGGCTCCATGCATTTCTATGGTCATGATACACGCGGCGCAAAAAAAATAAGGTGGGCGCTTTCAAAAATAATGCGCTTTTCAAACGAAGACAGCGAAAGGGTTCAGGAAATGGTGGCGCGACACATGCACCTACATCTTATTGCCACAGCCCCGCAACTAACAGAACGCGCAATGCGTCGCTTTACAAGAACATGCGAAAATACGGCTAAGGACATAATGATTCTTGATTTAGCCGATGGATTCGCTACAGCAGGCAGAACTCGTCATCTGGAACGAACTATCGTGGACATTTTGAACCTTGCAGCCGAAGACGCCAAACGTGCAGCATTTGTTCCTTTAGTCAACGGCCATGACTTAATAAACATGGGACTCAAACCAGGCCCACTATTCAAAAAGATACTGTCGGAACTTGAAGAGCTGCAATGGGAACGCAAGATTACAACTAAGGAAGAAGGCCTGAAATTGATTCGTGAAAAAATAGCCTCAGGCGAATACAGCTTTCCCGAACCCAACTAACACCGCACTTTTTAGCTTCCATGATTGTTCGGGGTACATAATTTCTAGTAACCACTTCCTTAACCGCCAGTCCTCAGCTCCCAACGACCTAACTTCCTTCTTCAATAAGACCAATGTTCCCGATTCACGCACTCGCGTAAATTCCTGTATAAACTTGTAATACTTTGACTTCTCCCCAATTGTTTCAACCTCGGCTTCCCACTTCCTTAAAGAATCATAACTAATGCCACCTGCTATAACAGAACAAGCTTGTAAAATAGACTTCCGCGAATAAAAGTAGGCTAGCTTTATTGAGTAAAGGCAGACTCCAACGAATACAGATAAGTTTTAGGAAAAAAAACGAAACTTCAATACCCAAACTAATCTTTATATTCTTCTAAAGCCATCCGCTACCAGTCTGCAGTTTTTCGATAGAATTATAATAAAAATAATTATATTGACTTTTAATATATATACGTTATTATATTTTCTAAATCAAGGAGGATCTAGTGGCTAAAGTAAAAATAAAACCTTCCAAAGAACAAAAAAAAGCTATAAGGGACGCCCGTAAAATAATTGAACAGTTACTTGAATTAGATGGCAATGAAGCTGAAACTCGGAGAAGGGTTGAACGAATATTTGAATCGGTCATGGGCTATGACGCTTTTAAGCATCTCTCTCGGGAACGTGCGGTCCAAGGAGCCGGTGAAGTCGAACATGTTGATTTTGCCATACAGCTTGAGC
>CAZUXE010000026.1:0-21371 GCA_964624585.1 uncultured bacterium
TACGTGAAGGCGGTCGTACCGTTGGTGCGGGTGTCGTCACTAAGGTGATTGAATAATGCCTAGTATAGAGAAAATTAGGATTAAACTTAAAGCTTACGATTACCGTATTCTTGATCAGTCGGCAAAGGATATTGTAGACATAGCCAAGCGAACTGGTGCAAGTGTAGCAGGTCCAATACCGCTACCTACACGTCGTTCGCTTTACACCGTTCTTCGTTCGCCGCACATTGATAAGCGCAGTCGTGAACAGTTTGAGTTCAAGGTTCACAAGCGTCTTATTGAAATAGGAGAGGCGACTTCGGAAATGGTAGATGCGCTTATGCGTTTGGAAGTGCCTGCCGGTGTTGAAATCGAGATACATTCGGTAAAAAACTGAAGCAAATAATTAAGGATTAAGTATATTATGAAAGGAATGCTTGGACGTAAACTTGGGATGACCCGGGTTTACGAAGACGGTCGTCGTGTGGTACCGGTTACTCTGGTTGAACTGGATAGCTGTTACCTTATCGACAGAAAAACCGTTCAGAAGGATGGCTACGTTGCGATGCAGTTGGGCGTAGGCACCCGAAAGCGCGCATCCAAGCCTCTGCGTGGACACCTTAACAAGGTCGGCATTAAACATGTTCCGGCCAAAATTATGGAACTGCGAGGAAATTTCGCGGAAGATGTTAAGCTGGGCGAGAAACTGGATTTGAATATGTTTGAGCCTGGCGATAAGGTGAACGTAGTTGGATGGACTAAGGGGCGCGGTTTTGCCGGAGGTATGAAACGTCATAATTGGCATGGTGGTCCGAGAACTCATGGTTCAAACCATCATCGTAGAGTTGGTTCTATTGGACAAACTACAACTCCGGGAAGAATTTGGAAAGGACACTCTATGCCGGGACATTACGGCAATGAACGTAAAACTATACGTAACCTTAAGGTCGTAAAAGTCGATTCCGATAAAAAGCTTCTTTATCTTAAAGGATCTTTGCCCGGTCCCAATGGCGGATTTCTGGTTGTAAAGAAGGTGAAGTAATGAAACTAGATATTCTGAAACCAGATGGTAGTAAGGCTGGTGTAGTGGAATTTCCAGATGAGGTATTTAGCGCTCCAGTGAACGAAACTTTGTTGTGGGAAGCTATTGAAGCCTATAGGGCTAATCTTCGGCAAGGGACTGCGAAAACTAAGACCCGTGGCGAAGTTGAAGGTTCTAAGAAGAAGTTGTTCCCCCAGAAGCATTTGGGGCGTGCGCGTATGGGAAGCGCCAGTTCACCGCTTAGAGTTCATGGTGGTGTTGCTCATGGTCCCCGGCCTCGTTCGTACCGTAAAAGTTTAACTACAGCAATAAGGCGTAGGGCTTTACTGGAGGCTTTTAAGCAAAAGCTGCAGACGGGTAATGTATTAATTATAGAGGATATTAAAGTTCCAGAGCCTAAAACCCGTTATGTAGCCCAGGCTTTAAGTTCGATTCGTTCTAGCAGGAAAGAATCGCTGCTTCTTGTTGCTCCAGAACATTCTCAGCAACTGAATCGCGCGTCTCGAAATATTGCCGCTCTTTCACTTCTTCCCCAAAGTGATTTGAATGCATATGCTGTTTGGCGTCGTCAAAAACTTGTGATGTTTGAGTCTGCATGTCAGTCGTTTATTGAGAGGTGGAAATGAGAGATCCAAGGACAGTAGTTCGCGAACCGATTGTTACCGAAAAATCACTTGTTGCGCGTGATGAAAATGGTAAATACGTTTTTGAAGTTGCAATTAATGCCAATAAGCAGGAAGTTCGCAGTGCCATTGAAAATATTTTTCACGTACACGTTAAAAGTGTTAATATAATGAGGTTAAAAGGAAAGCGTAAACGTCTTGGAAGATTTGAAGGTAAACGTCCCGATTGGAAGAAAGCGGTGGTTACTTTAATTAAGGGCGAACGCATTGAAGAATTGTCTGGAGGCGTATAATGGCCAGGCAGGTATCTCGAATTAAGAAGTACAAGCCGGTTACTCCCGGTAGAAGGTTTTATGAAGTAATTTACGATAAGGAAATATCGCGAGAAAAACCTTATAAACCTCTACTGGAACCGTTGCGTAAGACAGGTGGACGCAATAATAGAGGTAGAGTTACAGCTCCTCATAGAGGTGGCGGAGAGAAAAGGCACTATCGTATCATTGATTTCAAGCGCAATAAACTTGAAATTCCAGGAAGAGTAGTGTCAATTCAGTATGATCCGAATAGAACTGCTAACATTGCCCTTATATGTTATCGGGATGGCGAATATCGCTATATTTTGGCTCCCGATGGTTTGAAAAAAAATGATGAAGTTGTTGCATCTACTAGTGCGTCTCTGAAGGTTGGCAATTCACTACCATTAGCCCGTATTCCTGTAGGTATCATGATACATAACCTTCAAATGTTTCCCGGTAATAGGGGTAGAGTGGTTCGCAGCGCCGGTTCTTCGGCTCAGATTCTTGCGAAAGAAGCTGATAAGGCATTTGTTAAGTTACCTTCGGGTGAAGTAAGACTTTTCAACTCTTCCTGCTACGCTACTATTGGAAGACTTTCCAATCCGGAACATTCCAAGGTGAATTTGGGAAAGGCTGGACGAAAAAGGCATATGGGACGTAGACCCAGAACTAGAGCAGTGGCCATGAATCCGCATGATCATCCTATGGGTGGCGGTGAAGGAAAGGCTTCTGGAGGTCGTCCGCCGTGTTCAAAAAATGGTTTGATTGCTAAGGGTAAGAAGACACGCAATAAGAAAAAGGCGTCTTCTCGTTTGATTATTAAAAGGAGGAAGTAGTGGGACGTTCACTTAAGAAAGGCCCCTACGTTGATGAGAAACTGCTGAAGAAAGTTCAGGGATTGGATACCCGGAAGCAAAAAAAGGTTGTTCGAACCTGGGCACGTCGTTGCACTATTCCCCCTGAGTTTGTTGGACATACAATAGCAGTTCACAACGGCAGAAAATTTATACCGGTCTATATTACCGAGCAAATGGTTGGACACAAGTTGGGTGAATTCTCGCCCACAAGAACTTACCGCGGTCATACCGGTGCAAAGAAAGATGAAGGCAGGAAAAGATGAGTGAAGCTGTTGCACGCGCTAAATTTATTCGCGGTTCTGCCAAGAAATACAACCAAGTGTTGCATTTAATTAGAGGTCGTAATGTTGAGGAAGCTTTGAATATATTGACCTTTCTCAATAAACCAACTAAAGAGCCGGTTTTAAAGACATTAAACTCTGCAGTTGCGAATGCAGAGTCAAAAATTGGAAAAGCTAAATTTGATCGTAGCTCTTACTATATTGTAGATGCACGCGCTGATACGGGACCTATTATGAAAAGACTTCGCGCCGCACCGCGTGGGCGGGGAGTGCTTATTCGAAAACGATACGCGCACCTTACTGTGAAGATATCTGATCAGCAAATGTCTGACCGTAAAAGGTCCGGCGAGAAAAGGAATAAATAAATGGGACAGAAAGTTCATCCTTACGGATTCAGGCTAGGTTACACCAAAGGGTGGCAGTCTCACTGGTTTGATGATAAGAATTATGCCGAGAATCTTGCCGAAGACGTTCGAATTAAGCGTTATATTTACACTAAACTTGCAGACGCTTCGGTTGCGAATGTCATAGTTCGTAGAGTAGGCAACAAAGTTGCTGTAACTATATCTACCGCCCGTCCTGGGATGGTTATTGGTCAGAAACGTTCAAACCTTGAAGCTCTGTCTGAAGAACTTAAGCAGCTTGTAAGCAAGCCTGTTAACGTTTATGTTGAAGTTGTGCGGGTTCCGGAACTTGAAGCGCGTATTGTAGCGCGCAGCATTGCCTCCCAGCTTGAAGCCAGGGTTTCTCACCGCAGAGCCATGCGTCGCGCTATTTTTCAAGCAATGAAATTGGGTGCTCGAGGTATTAAGGTCAAGATTTCAGGCAGGTTAAGCGGTTCCGAAATTGCTCGTTCTGAATGGAATAAAGAGGGGCAGGTTCCCCTCCATACCTTAGCTGCCGATATTGATTACGCTAATGAGACTGCATTTACAATGGCTGGTACTATTGGTGTCAAGGTTTGGATATTTAAGGGCAGCGCTGTCGATAACTGGAGGAAATAACTATGTTGATGCCTAAAAGAACTAAATGGCGCAAACAACATCGAGGCCGTATGAATGGCAAGGCAACCTCCGGGGCCAATATCTCTTTCGGTGAATATGCCTTAATGGCTACCGAACCTTGTTGGTTAACTTCAAGGCAAATTGAGTCAAGTCGTGTAGTTTTGTCCAAAAAATTGCGTAAAAACGGCAAATTGTGGATAAGGGTTTTTCCTGATAAACCGGTGTCAAAGAAACCAGCTGAAGTGAGAATGGGTAAAGGTAAAGGTGGCCCTGAATTTTGGGTAGCCGTTGTCAAGCCTGGTCGTATCATTTTTGAAATTGAAGGTTTATCTGAAGAAGCTTCCAGGGCGGTATTCAAGGAAGCCGCATCCAAACTGCCGCTTAGGACAAAGATAGTAAAGCGCGAGGAAGGAATTCATTATGAAGGCCTCTGAGATGCGTGCAATGACCCGCGAAGAGTTGCAGCATGAAATTACTGAACTTCGTGACGAAGAGTTTAAGCTTCGTTTGCGTCGACCCACCGAAGATTTACCTAATGCGTTACGTCTTCGTACCATTCGTAGGGATATTGCAAGAATTCAAACTATTCTGAAAGAAGATAAATTGGGTGTTATAAGTTTACCCAACCAAAGCGCTAGAGCAGTAAAGAAGGACGCTGATATAAAAACGAAATCTGAAAAAGCAAAAATATCTGGGAAAACAACTGTTAAAAAGGTTTCCGGAAAGAAAACTTCTTCGGCAAAATCGACCTCCAAATCAAAAGCTAAATCACCTGTTAAGGATAAGGAGCAACAATAATGACAGTGAGTGCCAGAAAGCGAATGGTTGGAGAGGTAGTTTCCGACAAACCTGATAAGACAATTGTTGTAAGTGTTGTAAAGAAAAAGCTACATCGTCGCTATAAGAAATATATCAATCAAAGACATAAGTACTATGTTCATGATGCGGAAAATAAGTGTAAAGTCGGCGACATGGTGGAAATTGAAGAAATTAGGCCTCTTTCTAAGCTTAAGAACTTTCGGTTGGTTAGAATAGTAGGTGAAGAGTAATGATTCAAGATAATTCAAGATTAGTAATTAGTGATAATACCGGAGCAAAAACCGCCAGGGTAATAAAAGTGCTTGGCGGAACTCGGAGACGTTATGCAAGTGTTGGAGATATTGTAGTTATTGCGGTTAAGACTTCACTTCCTTCGGCTTCTGTTAAGAAGGGTGAAAAAACCAAAGCGGTAATTGTTAGAACTCGCAAGGAAATATCGCGTCCAGATGGTTCTTATGTGAGGTTTGATGATAATGCTTGCGTTATCATTGACGAAAATCAACAGCCTAAGGGAACTCGAATTTTTGGTCCCGTAGCTAGAGAACTGCGCGACTATAACTTTTCCAAGATTATTTCTCTCGCGCCGGAGGTTGTATGATAAAGATGGCTATTCGTAAAGGCGATTTGGTAGAAGTCATTACCGGTGACGACAAGGGGCGCCAAGGTAAGGTTATGAATGTTGACATCAAGAAGCGACGAGTGCTTGTTGAAGGAATCAATATGATTAAAAGGCATCAGCGTCCTCAAGGAGCAGCTTCTCCGGGAGGCATAATAGAAAAGCCGGCTTTTATTGACATATCTAATGTGGTTTTTGTTTGTCCAAAGTGTAGTAAATCTTCTACTATTAGAAGAGAGTTGCGCGGTGGTAAAAAAGTACGAGTATGTAAGAGCTGCGGCGGAGAAATTGAATCATGAACATGATGAGAAAATTGTATAAAGAAAAGGTCGCTCCCAGTCTAATGAAAGAGTTCGGTTATTCTAACATTATGCAGGTTCCTAGAATTAAAAAAGTTATTGTGCATGTTGGTGCTGGAGAAGCGTCTCAGGATTCTAAGCAGATTGAACCTGTTGTTGCAGAATTGGGAAATATAACCGGTCAGCGTCCGGTTATAACTAAGGCGCGAAAAGCTATATCTAACTTTCGTTTACGTAAAGGAATGATAGTTGGAGCAAGAGTGACTTTACGAGGTGACAGAGCTTTTAATTTCCTTGAGAAATTTTTCCATTTTGCAGCACCTCAAATAAGGGACTTTCGAGGTTTTCAACCTAACTCGTTTGACGGTAGAGGTTCCTATACCCTTGGGTTGAAGGAACAACTGATTTTTCCGGAAATAGAGAGAGATAAAATCAAGAAAGTTTTTGGTATGGATATTACAATTGTTACTACAGCAAAACATGATGATGAGGCAAGAAGTTTGTTAAGCCATCTTGGAATGCCGTTCCGAAAGGAGTAATATGGCAAAACTGGCTTTAATTAATAAACAGAAGCGTGAGCCTAAGTTCAAGGTACGGCAGTATAATCGCTGTAAACGTTGCGGCAGGCCTCGTGCGTATTATCGCAAGTTTGGATTGTGCCGTATATGTTTTAGAGAACTGGCTCTAAGTGGCGAAATTCCCGGCGTAAAGAAAGCCAGCTGGTAGGGAGAATTATGGATATTATTAGTGATTACTTAACAGCAATTCGAAACGCAATAATTGCTCGTATGAAAGAAGTACAAGTTCCGGCTTCTAAATTCAAGCAGGAACTATCGCGAGTATTGCTTGAGGAAGGCTATATAAGTAACTTTCAAATCCAAGATAAAGAGTGGCCGTCAAGGATACTTATCCAGCTTAAATATTCGGCGCAGGGTGAAAGTGTAATAAGAGGATTGCAAAGAGTTTCCCGTCAGTCAAGAAGGGTGTATCGTAAAAGTACAGATATCCCTAAAGTTAAGAATGGCTTGGGAACTGCAATTATTTCTACTTCGCAAGGTGTGATGACTGATAGGCAGGCAAGAAAATTGCATCTTGGCGGAGAAGTCCTTTGTGAGGTTTGGTAATGGCACGCGCGTCATTGAAACCAATACCCCTTCCTAAGGGAGTCAGCTTTTCAGCTGCAGAGGCGGGGTATGTGATTAAAGGCCCAAAGGGGTCGGTTGACGTAATGTTTATTCCAGGAATAGGAATAAAAGAAGAAGCTGGAGAGCTTAAACTGTCTTATACTATTGAACCTGAAAATAGGGCTATGCTGGGGTTAGCTGTTGCTCTGTGTACTAATGCAATCATCGGCGTAACCGAAGGTTATAAAAAAGTGCTTACATTGAGAGGTATAGGTTATAAGGTGCAACTGGAAGGACGAACCCTGAATCTGAAGCTTGGTTTTACGCACCCTGTAATATTCAATTTGCCTGACGGTATTGATGCTGAAATATTTGAGCCTCGTTCACGTGAGGATAAATATTGGATTGCAGACATTATAATTAAGGGAATAGACAAGCATTTGGTTGGTCAAGTTGCGGCTAATATCAGGCGTCATAAACCACCGGAGCCTTATCTTGGTAAAGGTATAAGATACAAAGATGAGTATGTTCGCCGTAAGCTTGGTAAACGTGCTATAGGAGCTGAATAATGAGCAGGGCAAAACAGTATGGCAGACAAAGGCGGCACTTGCATATTCGTAGAAAGCTTAAGGGAGTCGCCGATAAACCTAGGGTTGTTGTTTTTCGTTCTAATCGTCACATATATGCTCAGGCGATAAATGATGATGAAGGAAAAGTTATAACCGGAATATCTTCCCTATCACCAGCTTTTATTGCAATGAAAGTAGAAGGCGATAAGAAGAAGATTGCTGAAAGTGTTGGAAAGCTTTTGGCTATGGGACTTAAAGAACGCGGCATATCTAAGGTAGTTTTTGATAGGGCAGGCTACAAATATCATGGGCGAATTAAGGCCTTGGCTGAGGCTGCTCGTAAAGAAGGACTGGAGTTCTAGAATGTTTAAATCAAATTCCAGAATGCCCGATGCTCAGGATGAACTTCTCGATAGGGTAATTCAAATAAAACGTGTAACCAAGGTTGTAAAAGGCGGAAAACGCTTTAAGCTTTCTGCTACCGTGGTTGTTGGAGATGGTGCTGGGAATGTTGGTGTTGGTCATGGAAAGGCGAACGAAGTAGCCATTGCCGTTTCTAAAGGGCGTGAGAACGCTCGAAAATCAATGAATAAGGTTATTTCAAGCAGAACCATTCCTCACCAAACGGAGGCGCGTTTTTCGGCAAGTCGAGTGCTGATTAAACCTGCATCACCTGGTACCGGCTTAGTTGCATCAATGCCTGTGCGCTCAGTATTGGAAGCGTGTGGAATTAAAGATGCGCTTGCCAAATCGCTTGGTGCTCATACTCCTTACAATTTGGCTATGGCTACAATTCACGCACTTAAAGATCTTCGTACTTTAGAAGAAGTTGCCAGAATGCGCAATAAACCTATATCATACCTAATGGAGCGTGAGGATGCCAGTTAAAGAAAGTAAAAAATTAAAAGTTACTCTCGAACGTAGCCTAATTGATTCAAAGCCTGTGCATAAAAAGAATGCTAGGGCGCTTGGCTTGCGTAAACGAGGCGTTAGTCGGATACACGATGATAATTCTGTCATACGTGGTATGATTGCCAAGATAATTCATCTGGTTCGTGTTGAGGAGGTCTCAAATAATGGCTGAACAACTGAAGAGAAATCCTAAAGCCCGTAGGCAGAGCAAACGTCTGGGCACAGGACATGGATCAGGTAAAGGCGGAACTTGTGGCCGTGGTTACAATGGCGCAGGGCAACGTTCAGGTACGGAATATGGGCCTAAATTTGAAGGTGGTCAAATGCCGTTGATTCGCCGTATTCCCAAACGGGGGATGCAGAGCGGAAAAAAAATGAACCATCTTCATAACACTTGTGGGCGTAAGCTTAAGCGTTTTCAGATTATTAATTTTATTAGATTGAAAGACTGGGATGCTTCCGAACCGGTTAATGCGGAAACTCTGGCTAAAAAAGGGCTGATTCGTAAAGCTGATCGTCCGGTAAAACTTTTGGCTCAGGGAGAGATCAATCAGCCGCTGAACTTTACGGTGAATTCCGCTTCTAAAAAAGCGCGTGAGATGGTTGAAAAGGCTGGTGGTAAGTTGGAGGTGTTAGTATGATGCAAGGCGGCGCTGGTAATATCTTCAAGATTCCCGATTTGCGGAAGAAGATACTATTTACCCTTTTGATTGTAATTGTATTTCGTTTAGGGATTCATATTCCTACGCCTGGGATCAATCCTCAGGCTGTGGCAAATATGTTTACCCAGCAGTTACAGGGTACGATTTTTTCAGTGTACGACTTGTTTTCTGGAGGAGCGCTCTCTAAAGGATCAATTTTTGCCCTAGGTGTTATGCCTTATATTTCCGCATCAATTATGTTCCAACTTCTAGGCTCGGTTTTCCCGCGCATTCAAAAACTCCAGCAAGATGAAGAAGGTAAGCGCAAAGTTGCGCAGTATACTCGTTACCTTACGGTTTTGCTTGCCGTTTTGAATGCCATTGGAATAGCGACAATGCTGGGAAATATGAATCCTGTGAATATTGGCGGAAGGCTGATACCTATTATCATTCAGGGTGGAATTATCTTGAAAGTGATAACTATTTTTACTCTTACTGCCGGAACAATCTTTTTGATGTGGCTTGGTGAGATGGTTACTGAGCGCGGCGTGGGTAACGGAATTAGTTTTATTATTTTTCTGGGCGCAATAGATCGTATTCCGCTGGATATTTCCAGAACCTTAACCCAAATAAAAGAAAATCCTCAGGTAAGCTGGTTTGTGGGCGTAGTTCTGTTGGCTATTATAATATTTACTTTCGCGGCAATGGTTTCGATGACTCAGGCTGTTAGGAAAATACCGGTTCAATACCCCAAGCGGGTAGTTGGGCGACGTATTTACGGTGGTCAATCAACTTTTATTCCTTTACGTTTGATTACTGCAGGTGTTATTCCCATTATTTTTGCTCAATCAATTATTCTTATACCAGGTACTATTGCTAATATTGCAGGGAATAAGGGGTTCTTGGGAAATTTTCATTCAGGTATGCCGTTATATGATTTGATTTTCGGTCTACTCATCGTATTTTTTGCCTATTTCTATACTTCTATTGTATTCAACCCACAAGATTTGGCCAACAATATGAAGCGCATGGGAGGTTTTATTCCTGGGATAAGACCTGGAATGAAAACTGCGGAGTATATCAATACGGTTCTTACGCGAATTACTCTTCCAGGTGCGGTTTTTTTGGCAATTGTCGCCTTAATGCCTCAATGGATTATGAATGGTTTGAATGTTAAGTTTTTTCTAGGCGGTACTACTTATTTGATTATTGTAGGTGTTGCTTTGGATACTATTCAGCAAATAGAGTCGCATCTTCTTATGCGGTCCTATGAGGGATTGCTTAAGGGTAGTAAACTTAGAGGACGACGTTGAGAATTATTGTCCTTTTGGGCCCTCCCGGATCAGGGAAGGGTACTCTTGCTTCAGACTTAGTGAATTGTAGTGGTAGGCCTGTTTTCGTGACCGGTGAAGTTCTTAGAGCAACTATAGCTCAAGGAACCGAACTGGGAAGGAAAATAAAAACGGATGTAGAATCGGGCAGGCTTGTTGACGATAGCGTTATATTAGCTTTGACAAAAGAATTCATTGATAAACATCCGCAGGGTGTAATATTAGATGGTTTCCCACGCACCTTGCCACAAGCGCAGGGGCTTCGCGAAATTCTCCGTCATTCCTCTACTAACGCAGATATTAAAGTAATTTATCTTGATGCCTCAGAAAAGAATGTTGTTACTCGATTGAAAGCTAGAAGGGTATGCGTAAATTGTGGGGCGATATTTAATCTCAATTCTCATCCACCTAAGCAGGACGGAATTTGCGATACCTGTGGTTCATTACTTGAAGTTCGTAAGGATGATACGGAAGATGTAATAAAAGAACGCTTAAATATCTATCTGGAACAAACCTCACCTTTGATTGATTATTTTGCAGATGAATTAATCAAAATAAACGCTAACCTATCGAGTGATGAAGTATTTGCTCAGGTGAAAGATCAACTGTGTCAGGAATAATTATTAAATCCAGAAGAGAGATTGACGGAATAAGACGTTCTGCCGCTATTCTGGCTTCTGCATTAGAGATGGTGTCGACTCAAGTGAAACCTGGTTGTACTACAGGTGAACTTGATGCGAAAATTGAAGAGTTTATACGTTCAGCAGGTGCGCAACCCACATTTAAGGGGTATCGTGGTTTTCCAGCTTCTTCCTGCATCAGTATAAATCAGGAAGTGATTCATGGGATACCTAGTGATAGAGCAATCAAAGAAGGCGATTTGCTTAAAGTTGATGCGGGTGTAACAAAAGACGGATTTATTGCTGATGCGGCAATAACTATTTCTGTAGGAGAACCGAAAAAAGAAATTAGAGAACTGATAAAGACTACCAAGAAAGCTCTTATGGCTGGAATTAATATGGCTAGACCTGGAAATCGGGTAGGGGATATTAGCCATGCGATAGAGACGGTAGCAAAAGAAGCTAATTTTAATGTTGTGAGAGACTATTTTGGACATGGTACTGGATTAGCTCTGCACGAAGATCCAAATATCCCTAATTTCGGGTTAGCCGGAGTGGGGGCGAAACTTGAAGCAGGGATGACGCTTGCTATTGAACCTATGTTTAATTTGGGAACATGGAAGGTTAAATTAATGCAAGACCGCTGGACAGTGGTCACTGCCGACGGCCAGGTATCTGCTCATTTTGAACATACTGTGGCAGTTACTGAAAATGGCCCGGAGGTTTTAACGAAAAATAATGTCTAAAAAAGATTTGATACAAACCGAAGGATCAGTTATTGAAGCATTGCCTAACGCTACTTTCAGAGTTGAGCTGGACAATGGTTTCAAAGCTCTTGTTCATCTTTCCGGTAAGATGCGCATGTATTATATTAAGATTCTTCCCGGCGATAGGGTTTTAGTGGAACTTTCCCCTTACGATTTAACCCGTGGTCGGATAGTTTATAGGTTTAAGTAATTAATCATTACGTAAGGAGTTTAACGGATGAAAGTTAAAGCATCTGTGAAAAAAAGGTGTATGCATTGTAAAATCGTTAAACGCCACGGTCGGGTGTTTGTGATTTGCAAGCGTAATCCTAAACATAAACAAAGGCAAGGTTAGGAGATTAGATGGCGCGTATTGCAGGTGTAGATTTACCTTCTCGGAAGGCTATTGAATATGCTTTGCCTGACATTTACGGAATAGGTCTTACTACGGCAAGGCAAATTCTTGCTAAAATAGGTGTAGACCCGCATAAAAAAGTAAAAGATATTGATGAAAACGAACTATCTTTGATACGTCAGGAAATTGAGGAAAATTACAGAGTTGAAGGTATGTTGCGAGCTGAAGTAACAGCAAATATCAAACGACTTATTGAAATTAATAGCTACCGTGGACTGCGTCACAAACTGGGGCTTCCGGTTCATGGTCAACGTACAAAAACCAACGCTCGTACCCGTAAGGGACCCAAAAAGGGAAGCGGCGTTGTTAAGAAGAAGAAAGCTTAGGAGGACAGTTGGCCAGAAAAAGGACTTCTAGAAAGAAGAGACGCTTCCCGGAGGCGGGAATCGTGAAGATATATGCTACTTTTAATAATACCATAGTATCTATTGCCGATAGAGAAGGTAATGTACTTGCTTGGACTTCAGGCGGGCATGTTGGTTTTAAGGGTGCCAAAAAAGGTACTCCGTTTGCGGCGCAACAGGCTACTGAAGCAACTGCTCGTGATGCTGTAGCTCAGGGGCTTAAAAAAGTAGATGTATACGTTAAAGGCCCTGGGCCAGGCAGGGAAGCTGCTATTCGTTCTTTGCAGAATGCTGGACTACGTATATCAAGAATTATGGATACAACCCCCATTCCCCACAACGGCTGCCGTCCTCCCAAGCAGCGACGGGTATAGGAGAAAGATATGGGTCGAGACTTATCACCAGTTTGCAAGAAATGTCGAAGAGAAGGCGAGAAGCTTTTTCTTAAAGGTGAACGATGCTTGAGTGAAAAATGTTCTTTATCAAGACGTGGGGCTAAAGAGCGTTCACGTTTCTCACGTAGATCTTCCGCTTATGCTCTTCAGTTGAAGGAAAAACAAAAGCTTCGTTTGATGTACGGAATGTTTGAAGGTCAGTTTAGGCGTTTCTTCCGTTTGGCCGCAAGGCGTGGAAATCCTGCTATTGAACTTTTATTGCTTCTTGAGCGTCGTCTGGATAATGTTGTTTATCGTATCGGGTGGGCGCAGAGTCGCTCGCAGGCAAGGCAGTTGGTTCGTCACGGTCATATATCCATTAACGGACATAAGGTTGATATTCCATCATATTTTGTAAGGGCGAATGAATTGATAACCTTAAGAAAGCCCGATACCGGATTTTCAAAGGAAATAGCAGAACTTACAGATACTGCTAAACTTAATAGTTGGCTGGCTGCAGAAGGTGGGAATAATAAAATACGTGTTTCTCGATTACCGGCAGCTGAAGATGTTGTCGATATTCCTATCAACACTCAGTTGGTCGTTGAACTTTACTCCAAATAACGGAGGGGTTTGTGACTCAGCGTGTTCGATTTATAAAAATTCCTGAGGCTGTAAGTGTAGATAAAGAAACGCTTGCAGATAATTTTGGCCGGTTTACATTTGGCCCTCTGGCTCGTGGTTGGGGTTGGACTATGGGAACCGTGCTCCGTCGCGCCATGCTATCTTCGGTTGAAGGGGCAGCATCTACCCAATTTCGGATTGATGGAGTAATCCATGAATTCTCCACTATTGAAGGAGTATTGCAAGATGTGCCTCTTATCGTCTTAAATATCAAAAAATTGAGATTCAGGCTTGAGGGGGACGGTCCGGAATTTGCCGCTCTTCATGCCGTGGAGCCTCGCGACTATACTGCCGCAGATCTGGAGCTTCCTCCTAACCTTAAATTAGTTAATCCTGATGCTCCTATTTTGACACTTACTGTAAAAGACAAGCCGGTTCACATGGAAATAAAGATTGAAAAAGGAAGAGGTTACGAAAATCAAGAGGCGGTTAAGAAACGCTCTCCGGGAGAGCCTACCGGCACTATTTTTCTTGACGCATTTTATTCACCGGTTCGTCAGGTTAAAATTGACGTAAACAACGTTCGTTTTGGTGACCGTACCGATTATGAACAAGTTGTATTTGAGGTGTTTACTGATGGTAGTGTTAAGCCGGAGGAAACTTTATCTCAAACTGCGGAATTGTTGCGTGCCCATGTCGCTGCTCTTGCAAGTATAAGCGAACCTGATTCTGATAAAGCGCCTAGCCAGGAAGAAAAAGATCCTGAATGGAGCAATATTTCTATTGAATCACTGGAAATTCCACAAACCGTTAAGAAAGCTTTAATAGATCACGGTATCACTGTTGTATCGGAACTTGTTAAGTTCAATGAAGATGAAATACTGGGTTGGGGTGATATTAAACCTCGTTCTTTTGCTACCCTGAGAACCAAAATTCAGGCTCTAGGCGCTGAATTTTCAACAAAAGATAGTGAATCAAAGGAAGAAGATAATGAGGCATAAAAAAGATAATCCAAGATTAGGTCGACCAAGGGCGCATCGAAAGGCATTGGTTCAATCGTTAGTACGTTCCTTGTTTCTCTACGACCGTATTCAAACTACTCTTACAAAAGCGAAGGCTGCTCAAAGAATGGCCGAACGTTTAGTTAATAGAAGCCTGAAAAATGATTTAGCGGCGAAGCGTTATGCTTATTCGCACCTAAACGATCATTCCTTAGTTAAAGTTCTTTTCGACGATATAAGACCTCGTTTTGACGATAGAAAGGGCGGCTTCACCAGAATATTCATATTGGGTAATCGCCTTGGTGACGGAGCCCAGTCAGCTGTCTTAGAGATGGTTGTTAAGGGTGAGAGTAAGGACAAGGATAATAAAAAAACCACCGTAGGCAAAAAGGCTGTTCTAAAAACTAAATCTGCTTCAGAAAGTAAAACTAAAGATAAAAAACAGACAAAATCTACCAAAACTTCAAATAAAACAGAGACTAAGGCTAAGGCAAAAACTAAAACCGCTGTCAAGAATACTGAAAAAAAGAAAGCAGCAGCTACAAAATCAAAGAAAGCAAAAGCTAAATCAGACTAAATGTTACGCCCTTGTCTTCAAGCTAAGATTTATCCGCTTGTCGTAACTGATAAAAATATTGAATATGACGGTAGTTTAGGTTTGTCACCTGCATTGATGAACGCTGCTGATTTAATCCCCGGGCAGGTGATTCAGGTCGTCAACTTAAATAATGGATCACGTTTTGAAACTTATCTGATTGAAGGTGAAGATGGCTTTTGTGTTCTGAATGGCGGCGCTGCCAGATTAGGCGAAGTAGGTGATCGCTTGATTGTTATGGCTTTCGTTTATCTTGAGGGTAGTGAAACTTTTGAGCCGCGGATTATTAAAGTGGATTCTAATAATTTGTTTCAGGAGAAGCAGTGACAATTCTTATCCTTGCCGCAGGCAAGGGGAAAAGAATGAATTCAAATTTACCCAAGGTGTTACATCCACTTCTTGGGCGTTCCATGATATCGCATATCATACGGACGGTGCTGTGTTTTTCGCCTGAAGAGATAATGGTAGTGGTTAGTCCTGATAACTATCAGTTTATCAGGGAAGAGCTAGGTGATGAAGGTATAAGATATATTCGCCAACCTGAACCTGCTGGAACTGCCGATGCGGTGAAAAGATGCGCTAGTTTAGTGAAAACCAGACGAACGATGGTTCTTTGCGGTGATGTTCCCCTACTACGTTCGCAAACTCTTTTGGATATGATTGATTTACATCAGTCACGTGCTGCAAGCGCGACCTTGCTTTCAACAGATTTAACAAATCCTACCGGTTACGGACGAGTAGTACGTAACGGTGATGGAAGTGTATCACGAATAGTAGAGCATAAGGATGCCACTAAGCAGGAACGATTGATCCGCGAGATAAATTCAGGTACGTATATATTTGAATCACGGATACTTTTTGATTTGTTGGAGAAAATCAAACCCAGTCAGGCGACCGGTGAATATTATTTAACCGACGTAGTAGCAATGATTGTGGCTTCTGGAGCGCGGGTTGAAGCCTTGAAGATTGATGATAGTGATGAAGTCATGGGAATAAATGATAAGGCTGCATTGAAAAGGGCGGAAGATATTTTTAGAAATAGGCTCCTTGCCGTATGGCGTGAGCAGGGCGGTAAGATTCATAATTCCAATATGATATTTGCAGATAGTGATGTAACGGTTGGCGCTGGAGCGCAGATAACAGGTGAGGCTGTTCTTAGGGGGAATACCCATATTGGTTCCGGTTCTAGAGTTGGTCCTTCTGTTCAGCTTGAAGACACAGTAGTTGAAGGGAATAATTTGCTCAAGGGGGTAGGATTAAAAAAGTCCTTATAGCTGTTCTGATAATTCTTGTTCTTGGGGCAGCTGCTTCGGTGCTTTATTACCTTGTATTCCGAAGTGAAAAAGAGGTGCTTGAGGATGTTGTGGATAGTCCAATCAGGATTGAAATTCTCAATGGTTGCGGAGTTGCAGGAGTTGCAGGTCGAGTGCGCGTTTATCTTAGAGAAAGGGGATATGATGTTCTTTCTACCGGTAATGCTAAAGGGCATTTTGAAAAGACCTTGATTATTGAAAGGAAAAGTTCGCGTAACAGTAACGCCCGTCGTTTGGCTCGTACCCTTAAGTGTGACGAACAGTTCGTTACTCGGTTTTTGGATTCACTTTCTTCCGTATCTGTTACTTTAATAGTGGGTGATGATTATACTAACTATCTTCCCGATAGCCTGGAGGCGATTCAATGAAGTTATCTTCAGCGTTTGCTAAAAAGATATGCAGAACCCTAGAAAACAAGAAGGCGGAGAACATTAGAATCCTTGACGTGCGGAAGTTGTCTGGCGTTACGGATTTCTTTGTTTTTGCTTCTGCCTCTTCAACTGTACATAATAGAGCTTTGGCAAAAGAGCTTCGTGGAAAATTGAAAAAAGACTGGGGTCTTCATCATATGGAAGGTGTAGAAGGAGGAGATTGGATTCTTATAGATTTTATTGAAGTTATCGTTCATTTATTTCTTCCAGAAACAAGAGAGTTCTATGCACTGGAAGACTTATGGGGCGATGCTAAAGAAGTTAATTATAAATAAAAAGCTTGACAACTGTAAGGAAATTCGTATTTTAAAGATATCGTCGGTACAAAGGAGGATCAGTGAAGCTGCACACAATGCTTAAACCCGAGCGGATAAATCTTTCTTTGGAGGGTAGCAGTAAAGAAAAAGTATTGGAAGAGTTGGTAGAACAAATTCGAGAAGAAAAGGATTCAAACCTTTTAGTTTCTACGTTATTAAAACGGGAAGAGTTAGGTTCTACCGGCATAGGCAAAGGAGTAGCTATACCTCATGGTCGCTCTCTTGTTGTCGATAAACTTGAGTTGCTGGTTGGAAGGTCTGAGAAAGGCGTTGATTTTAATGCCATTGACAATAAACCAGTGCATCTTTTCTTTCTCATTGTTGCACCCCCGCAAGATCCCGGGAATCAGTACTTGATAACCCTTGGAAGGGTTGCGGTAGTATGTCAGCAATTACTCAAACGCAACGCCTACCAAAAGCCTCAAACACCAGAGGAGTTTATTGAGCTTGTAAAAGAAATAGAGGAAAACCTCTGATGTCAGATGACTTAAAAACTTTATTGGAATTACAGCATCTTGATTATATGATTAAAGATTGGCGAAACAGTGAAATGCGTAAGGAGTTTCAAAAGATAGGATTCAAGACTTCCGATGAAAACCCTGTTGAAATGCTGTTAAAGAAACGGGAAGAACTCTTAAAGCGAATTAATCCCCATTTATACCAGTCGTATCAGCGTATTCTTGATAGATATAAGGACTGGGCGGTTGTTCCGGTTCTGAACGGTTTTTGCGGTGGATGTTTCAGTAAGGTGCCAACCGAATTATCAAGTCAAAGAAATGTAGTAAACAATTGCCCCAATTGCGGAAGGTTTATTTACTGGGATTAAAATATTGACCGTAAATTTATATTTAAATAACCGTAGCATACGGCGGCTAATTGTATGGTTAATATTGCTTTATTTAATTGCTGTTGTAGCAGCTTGTAAAAACGTCAGTCAGTCATCTGATGCAAAATCAGAAACTAAGGTAGTAAAAATCCAAATGGGTGCAGAAACCGTAAGTTTGGAAATTGCGGCTGATGAGGAATCTGTAGCAAAAGGACTTATGAATCGCGAGCGCCTTGAGAATAACAGCGGAATGTTGTTCGTATTTCCGTATGAAGGTATATATCCTTTCTGGATGAAAAATACAATAATTCCCCTATCCATCGCATTTGTTAATAGTTACGGTATAATAATTGATATTCAAACAATGCAGCCGCTTGATACGCTAACTCATTATGCTCCTGACTTACCATTTAGATACGCCATAGAGATGGATTCAGGTTGGTTTTCTCTAAATCACGTAAAATCTGGAGATACTTTGCAAATTCCTTATATTCCCTGGGGTTCACCCTAACCCTATTTATTTTAATAACACGAATTTGACATAACGGTGTAAAACGGTAAGCTTCGGTGTTCTTGAATTTATTTTCGGAGGAATTATATGCACAAAATTGTAGATTTAGCTAGTGAAGAAAGCCTGCTGGCGCACAATAGGGAATTAGCGGAGAAGATTCATAAACAGTTGCAGGAACGAGGCATACGTTCCATTGATTTTATGGGAGCCATTGGAGCAGGGAAGACAACTATTCTAGAGAAGCTTTCCGCTCGTCTTAAAAGTCGTTACCAAATATCCGTACTTGCTGGTGATTTAACCACTACTATTGACGCCGACCGTATAGGGGCGCACGGGGTTGAAACCCTGCAAATTAATACAGGTAAGGAGTGTCATTTGGATGCCCATATTATATCCCATCAGCTTGGAAAAATTCATCCTGATACTAACCTCCTTTTTATTGAAAACGTAGGTAATCTGGTTTGTCCGGCTGATTTTCCTTTGGGAACCGATTTTAGAGTTGTTGTTGTTTCGGTTACTGAAGGGCCGTATATGGTCAAAAAGCATCCATATATTTTTGCAGAGGCCGATGTTGCCGTAATCAATAAAAAGGAACTTGCTCAATCTATGGAAGTTTCAATTGACGAATTGATTGACGATATTCATTCGCTGAATCCAGAACTTCAGGTTGTAGTGATTTCGGCGCGGAACGAAGAAGGACTCGATACCCTTATACAAGCCCTTAGACTTTAGTGGCTTATGGCTCATGAGATGACTATTGCTCACGGACTTGCGAAGGCAATTCTAAAAGGAGCAGAGCGTGAAAGAGCAGTTAAGGTTACCGGTATTGAAATAGAATTCGGTCAATTGACTTTCTTAAACATCCAACAAGTGGAATTCTGGCTAGTTGAGCTTCTTAAAGAAAGTATTGCCGTTGATGCCAATATAAACACAAGAGAAATACCTGCCAAGGTTCATTGCTCTAAATGCTCCTATGAAGGTCCGCTTGCCGTAAAAGACGACCCTATTCTGCACATGAACTTACCTGTATTTGCTTGTCCGAAATGTGGAAAGGGGGCGCTTGAGATTCTTGAAGGTAGGGATTGCATAGTTAAGTCAATAGAGATACTTCAATCTGAGGATGATTAGTTTTATCTGAGATTAACGCACTGGATGTAAAATCCTGTAAAAGTATTTGAGTTTTATAAAAAAAGCGAGCGAGACTATTTGCCTCGCTCGCGGGAGGGGTTGATGGTTAGGGGAGGGCAATTCTTAATTCTACTTAAATTATAGGACGCAGTTAGGGGGCGTCAAGGTTGCAATGTTCTATGCGAATCAAATTTAGGGAATTGAGACTAATCGTTAAATCCGAAAATATCTTTAAGGAATTCTGCAAACAGTAGAGTTTAGGACGGTTAAAAGTAAAGCTAAGCGCCCCAGTGGATGGCCGGGTCGAATCGATCATAGTCTTCTATTTCTAAAGCGGCATTATATTCGGTTTCCAAAAGAGTATAATGAGTTAACTCCATTGCAGCCATGTACTTAAGTATCGATTTAGCCTTTGCCTCATCCACTCGTTCAGCCATTGCTTCATAAAAGAGCTTTGCATCTTCTTCGGTTTGCATTGCTGCCTTTAGGGCATCAGATATATTCCCGCCATCTTCAGGTTTCCAGCCCGGAACAGGTGCAAGCGATTCTTGCGATACAGGATTTTCGGTTTCAAATTTCTGCTTAAAAAGTCCGCGGAGCATTATTTCGTGTTTTTTCTCTTCTGCAGCCAAGAACTGCATTTTTTCCTTAAGGACGAAGTTCTTGGTATTTTTAGCAATATCGGCATATATGCTTTGAGCCTCAATTTCCGCCTTAATGGCCATACCGAAAAGTTCCTCTAAGCTATGATGATTTTCAGCTTTCATTATGTCTCCTTGTAGTTAAATATACTTATCTTAAGTGTAGAACCTTAAAGAGAAGTGTCAAGTTGCGATTAGTGAGGAAAGTTGAGGAATCTTTAAGGAGCTAATCTGACAAAGTGTTATGAGAGATAGCATATAATAAGCTGATACCCTACAAGCAAGAATTCTTTGCCAACTCAGGCCTGCACAACTTTCTTAGGTAGAAAATTAAAACAACGACGATATATTGTTATTCCCATCTACTTTACAGTTTGGCAAAGCCTCTTGCAGCTTATCTGCTCCAGCCGCGCTGACAGATGTTTGTTTTAGAATTAATCTTTTTAGATTTGTCAAACCCTTAAAATACACAAGTCCTGCGTCACTAACTGACGTTCCGCTTAAGTTCAGAAATTTCAACTTAGTTAAATTCTCAAGATAGACAAGCCCTGCATCACTTATTGATGTTTTATATAAGTCCAGAGTTTCCAAATAAGTTAGATTTTTAATATAGGCAAATCCAGCATCATTAACGCTTGTCGACCTTAGAGATAATTCTCGCAAGTTCGTCAGATTTTTCAGATACATAAGTCCTGTGCCACTAATTTTTGTAAAACTCAAACTTAAGTACCTTAACTCTTTTAAATTACTAATATGCTTAAGATCCGCGTCTGTGATTTTTGTATAGCTTAAATCCAATCTTCTTAGATTAGTTAAAGTATTAAGTCTAGCATTAGCTATTGAAGTAAAGCTCAAATTTAAATTTTTCAAGTTAGTCAAGTTATTAAGCTGCCTAAGCCCTATATCCGTGATTGATGTTTTACTTAGGTTTAATCTTTTTAAATTAATCAAATTCTTAATATAAGTAAGTCCTGCATCCGTAATCTGAGTTCCATACAAGTCTAAACTCTCAAGATTAGCCAAATTCTTAATATAAGTAAGTCCTGCATCCGTAATCTGAGTTTTCTGCAAGTCCAAAATCTCCAGATTAGC
>CAZUXE010000027.1:0-21319 GCA_964624585.1 uncultured bacterium
AATTAACCTCACCACCTTGACTTAAACTATTTTTCTTTATAGAATACTTTATGACAAAAAGAGGGCGCAAACCGCCAAAAGATTCCAAACTTCCCGACCCAAAAGTCTGGAAATGGTGCAAACACCCTGAATGCCAGGAAAATTGTAGAATCTCCAACTTTCCGAACACCGAAGACCAACAGAGGATGATGCGAGACTATCCTGTATTCTGCGCTATTTTGGGCGAAGATTACTGCTGGGAACACCTGTCAAAAAAGGCTAGGGCCAAGTATAAAAATAAAATTGAAAAATGGGTAAAACAAGGTCGTTCGCTTGAAAGTGCTAACCTCTTCAACGCCAATCTTCAAGAGACTAACCTTAACAGAGCTAACCTTCAAAAAGCTAACCTCATTAGAGCCAATCTTCAAAAAGCTGACCTCTGGAACGCCAAGCTTCAAGAAGCTGACCTCTCAAAAGCCAATCTTCAAGAAGCTCACCTCTGGTACGCCAAGCTTCAAAAAGCTGACCTCTGGAACGCCAAGCTTCAAGAAGCTGACCTTGAGGAAGCCGAGCTGAACGGGACTTTTCTAGCAAGGGTACAGTTGGACGGCGTAAAGGAGCTTACCTGGGAACAGCTGGAGGACAGCAAAGGAAATGTACAAATCGGTGAGGAAAGGAGCAAATCGTGGTCTGCCGCCCGTGATGCCTACCGCCGACTGAAAAACTACTTCCACCAGCAAGGTTTATACGACGATGAGAGCCAGGCCTACTACCGCGAAAAGCTCATGGCCAAGCATGAGGAGCATGAAAAGCTGTTCGGCAAAAGATGGCGGGTTACATTTAAGACGGCCAAAAAAACACGTTTAAGACTCTACGTCTGGTTCCTCAAAGGATTCAAGCGAACGTTCAAAAACATCGGCAGATTCTTTGATTTGAACGAAAACAAAGGCGTCCGCAAACGTTGGCTTGGTCTTTGGATCCTTTGGGCTTTAGCCGGATTCGGTGAGCGGTGGATACGAACCATCGGCTGGGCTGTAGGAACCTTCGTGTTCTTTGGTTTGCTCTACTGGACAGGAAGTAACCTTGGTTGGATTATACTTCAAAGTCAAGTCGGGGATAAAATCATACAAATCAAACACCTCGTTAACTGCCTGTATTTCAGTCTGGTAACTTTCGTCACCCTTGGCTTCGGTGACATCTGGCCTGCACTAGCTGCATGGCCTGCCAAGATTCTTGTCGGACTGGAGGTTATTCTAGGCTACGTGTTCCTTGGCATGATTGTAGTTCTCATTGCTCGCAAATTCGGAAGATAATATTCACTACCGCCTATCCCACCCAATCTGCAAAAATCAGTGTAGTCTGCGCTTATCAAACAATACCGGCAAGGTGAACGCCGTATGCTATCAGCTGCGTAAGAATTAGGTTGCTCTCCACAATTGTCTCAAAAAGTACATCGGAATATATTTTTTCACCCCTCGTAAGCCACAACATTACAAAAGCGTAAGCAAGGTTGAATATTAAAAAAATTGAAATCAGGCCAGTCCATTTAAGAATATACGAAACCACCATAAAAACCGCCGCCGCAAAAAGAATAAGCGCACCTAACCTTCGGGTTTTGCTCTCACCCAAAAGAACCGGTATTGTTTCCCTACCCACCATACGATCACCCTGAACATCACGAATAGAATAAACCAACGAACGGCTAAAGGCAATGCTGAACACAAAAACCGCAGCTACAGCAGTTGCCGGCGTAAAAGAAGACTTGGAAGCCGGAACCACCAAAAGCGCAATAACAGCAGTCCAGGCTAAGCCAAGAAAAATATCTTTTGAACCTGGAATATCCATTAGCCTTCGCGCACCAAAACGACGCCTACCAAAAAGCTCAACCCTGTAGACCATACCCAATATTGACAAAGCAAAAATTAAAAGAAATGTAAACGCGCCCAAAAGATAAGAAATCACCAACGACGAAGCCGTAGCTAAAATACCAACCGTCAAAAGCAAACGGCGGTTGCGAGCATAAAAACCTACCTTTGCCGGATAGTTGATTTCCGTTGAAATTCGGTCGGTAAAGTGATTCAATAAATGCATTGCAAAAATATACGCAGCAACAATCAGCTGATAAAAAATATGCGGTTCTATTCCCTGCAATCGCGATGAAGCGTACAAAATTTGCGCCGCACCAAAAGCCACCAAAACATTGCTACGCACTATGTATTGCCATGCGGCAAGCATAAACGATTTCAAACTTCGCCTGTTGGCAATTCTTTCCAAAGCGTGCATTACGCGCCTTATCATCCACGAAGGCGTTGATGCCCCTGCAGCAAGGCCCACAAGCTGATAGCCTTTAAGCTGTTTCTGCTGAAGGTCAGCCTCTGTTTCAACCAAATACGCGTCAATACCCTGTTCCTGAGCTACCTCAACCAATCTACGGCTATTCCCGCTTGCACGGCCTCCAACCACAACCACAGCATCAACCTCTGCTGCAAGTTCACGAACCTGAGACTGTCGATAATCGGTTGCTCCACATATGGTTTCAAATATTTCAACATCATCACGCAACTTGCGCAACTCGGTTTTCATAGCATTCCACAAAGCCATATTTTGTGTGGTCTGCGCAAGAAATGTAATTTTTTCATCACTAGGAATAGCGGCCACAACCTCTCTCAATTCGCTTATGGATTTTATAACCACCGCCTTTTGCTCAGCATAAGCGGCAATACCCTTAACCTCCGAATGTTGAATATCTCCAAAAATAATTACGCGTCTGCCTTTTTTAGCAGCCCGCAAGGCCAACTGCTGAACTCTAGCCACCTTTGGGCAGGTTGCATCTATTATTGAAAAACCTCTGGCTTGAAGAGCTTGCCTAACCTGTGGAGTAATTCCATGCGAACGAATAACTACCGAAGCCCCTTCTGGAATTTCCTCAACCGTCTTGGCGACAGTAACCCCTCTCATTCTAAGAATTTCCAACACCTGCGGATTATGAATAAGCTCACCCAGGGTATAGAGATTTTTAGAGTTGGATACCTCATCAAAGGTTAAATTAACCGCACGCCTAACCCCGTAACAAAAACCCGAACCGCGCGCTAGTTTAATCTTCACTATCTTCGTCTAAATGCAACAAACTGCGTTCGGCGTTTCGTTCCTTTGCAATAACGTCTAAGTCATCATCGCTAATTGCAGTAGGATAACTACCTGAAAAACACGCCGTGCAGAAGTCAAGCGAAACATCTCCGGCAACAGCTTTAAGCATATCATTGTAACTTTGATAAATCAACTTATCCGCGCCTATAATCTTTTCTATTTCTTTCTCTTCGTGACTTTTGGCAACAAACTCATCCTTCGTTGCCATATCAATACCATAAACGCAAGGAAAACGAAGCGGTGAACCGTAAACAGCGTAGTATACTTCCAATGGTTCAACCTGTTTTATCAGCTTAATAAGCTCAAGCGAAGTAGTGCCACGAACTATTGTATCGTCAAGTAGAAGAACCTTTTTACCCTTTAGTTCACTAAGAACGGGATTAAACTTCTGCCTAACCGAAGAGCTACGTTTATGCTGAGTAGACATTATAAATGTGCGTTGAATATAGCGATTTCGGATAAGACCTTCTGACATTTTCCATCCATTGGCTTGAGCAAGAGCAAGAGCAGCCGGACGAGCGGTATCGGGAACCGCTACAACTACATCAGGTTCAACACCTGCATCCTTACAACGCTTTGCCAAAGCTTCACCCAATCTTCTACGAGCTTCTAGCACACCAATAGAATCGATTACCGAATCCGGACGGGCAAAATACACCCATTCAAATATACATGGACGGTGTTTGGAGTCAACAATCTGCTTACGTTTTAGCTTACCGTTAGCACTTACGTGAATAGCCTCACCAGGACTCACATCACCTACCGATTTGAAACCCAGAAAATCGAATGTTACCGTTTCTGAAGCAAAAGCAATAGTTCCGTCTTTTTGTCCCATGACCAAGGGACGAATTCCCAAAGGATCTCTAAAGGCAAGCAAGCTGCCATCTCCCAGCATTGCCAAAACCGAGTATGCACCGTGAACCCTTTTGAATACACCAGCCACAGCATTAAACAAATCGTCTGAATCAAATGAAGATGAGGTTTTATGACCCAATTCGTCTGCAAAAACGTTTAATATTACTTCGCCGTCAGAAGTTGAATTTATCTGTCGCCGATGTTTTTTTTGCAGTTTTTCTTTAAGGGCGTAAAAATTTACTACATTACCGTTGTGAACTAAAGAAATACCGTATGGGTAGTTTACATAAAAAGGTTGAGCATCTTCAGAAGATCCCCTACCAATGGTTGGATAACGGGTTTGTCCTATGCCAATTTTACCCTTCAAGCGATTTAGATTTTTTAAGTTGAATATATTTTGAACCAGACCTATTCCTTTTTTCAAGTGAACGTTGCCGTCAAAGGTAGCTATGCCTGCGGCATCTTGCCCCCTGTGCTGAATAGTTAAAAGCGCTTCGTATAAATCATAGGCTACTTCATTATCTTTGCTTATTATTCCTACCACTCCGCACATTAGTCTACTCCTTAATTTAGCGTATCATGTGATAAAGCAGAATCGGTTTTTACACTATCTGCAGATAGTGTATCACGAGGGTCTATCATCTGCAATTTTTCTTTGGCAATTTTACGTAAATATTCCGGATCCGAAGACAGTTTTTCTAACTTCTGCCTGGTCAATTCAATATCCGCCTGCAACTCCACCATTCGTTTCTCCAATTCAACTTCTTTTTGCTTCATTTGAATAAGCTTTACTAATCCATTGGGGCCTGAAAGAAACAGAAAACCTACAAGCGCTATAATCGCAATGAGAATTAACCAACGTCCGCCTTTTTTCATGTGAATAGCATTCGTGAACCAAAGAAAACGGCGTCTGTCTCCTCTTCAATGCGAAGTAATTCATTATACTTTGCTACCCTTTCGCTACGAGTTGGAGCGCCGCTCTTTATTTGCGATACATTAGCCGCTACCGCAATATGCGAAATTGTTACATCTTCTGTTTCTCCTGATCTATGAGAAATCACTGTTTGGTAGGCTTTGTCCTGAGCAAGCCTTATTGCGTCGAGTGTTTCAGACAGAGTCCCTATTTGGTTCGGCTTAACCAACAAAGCATTGGCAACCCCTTTTTCCACTCCTTTAGCTAAAATTGCCGGATTAGTAACGAAAATATCGTCACCAACCAATTGAATTCGCTTACCCAAACGAGCAGTTAAATGCTGCCAACCGTCCCAGTCAGTTTCGGCAAGACCGTCTTCTATAGATACAAGAGGATATCGATTGATGAGGACTTCGTATAAATCAACCAACTCTTCAGCAGAGAGAACAGAGTTTGGTAAAACGTATTTCCCGTCCTTATAAAACTGACTTGCAGCTACATCAAGAGCAAGAAATATCTGTTCACCAGGCTTGTATCCGGCCTTCTCAATAGCTTTAACCAAATGCTGCAAAGCCTCTTCATTGTTTGTAAGATTAGGGGCGAAACCGCCTTCATCGCCAATTCCAACGCCTGCCCCAATATCTATAAGTTCCTTTTTAAGAGCATGGTAGACCTCAGAACCAGCACGAAAAGCTTCAGCAAAACTTTCAAAACCTGCAGGAACCAACATAAACTCCTGAAACTCAAGATTGTTCTCTGCATGAGCGCCGCCGTTAATTACATTAAGGAGCGGAACCGGCAATCTATAACCTACAATTCCGCCAAGATAACGATACAAAGGAAGCCCCAGACTATCGGCGGCAGCCTTGGCTACAGATAAAGAAGCTCCCAGAATTGCATTAGCGCCGAGTTTAGACTTATTCTCAGTACCATCAAGCTCCAGGAGAATATCGTCTATCAATCGTTGATCAAATGGATATTCACCTACAAGGGCATCACTAATAACCGTATTTACATGTTCAACAGCTTTAAGAACACCCTTGCCTGAATAACGATCTTTATCGCCATCACGAAGTTCCACCGCTTCAAGCTCTCCTGTGGATGCTCCAGAGGGAACTATCGCCCTACCTATTGAACCATCGCCAAGTATACATTCCACCTCAACCGTTGGATTGCCACGCGAATCAAGAACCTCTCTACCTATAACATCAACAATTTCGTTCAATTTATCTCCTTACTGAGCTGAAATTTGAGCATATTCCGCTCTTCTATCTGAATAAAGCGGAAAACTTTCACATAATTCTACAACCTGTTCTTTAATGCGCGGATAGGTGTCTTTGTCATCTATGTTGAGAATAAGTTTATCAATTAACTCCGCAACCCTTGCCATTTCAGGCTCCTTCATCCCGCGGGAGGTAAGAGCCGGCGTACCCAGCCTAATTCCAGACGTAATAAAAGGTTTTTCAGGATCATAGGGAATAGTATTACGGTTACAGGTTATACCAACCTGTTCTAAACGCCTTTCAGCCTTGCGTCCGGTTACTCCCTTGGAACGCAAATCAACCAGCATAAGATGGGTATCCGTACCGCCTGTAACTATCCTGTATCCACGCTTGGTCAATTCCTCAGAAAGCGCCTTGGCATTCGCTATAACCTGCTTTTGATAAGTCTTAAATTCATCAGAGAGCGCCTCCTTAAAAGCTACAGCCTTAGCGGCAATAACATGCTCCAAAGGCCCGCCCTGCATTCCGGGAAAGCTAACCTTGTCAATTGTTTTGGCCAAGGACTCCTTACCCATAATTATAGCTCCACGCGGACCGCGAAGGGTTTTATGGGTAGTAGTGGTAACTATATCTGCATATGGTACAGGTGAGATATGCAATCCGGCGGCAACCAAACCGGCAATATGGGCAATATCTGCTACAAGATAGGCTCCAACATCATCGGCAACCTCACGGAATTTATCAAAGTGCATAGTGCGAGGGTAAGCTGAAGCTCCGGCAACAATTATCTTAGGTTTAACTTCACGAGCAAGTTTAAGCAGTACGTCAAAATTAATTTGTTCTGTATCAGGGTCAACTTCATACTGAACTACTTTGAAAAAACGTCCTGAAAAATTGATAGGATGACCGTGCGAAAGATGACCTCCGTGCGAAAGGCTCAAGCCTAACAAGGTATCTCCTGGTTCTGCAAGCGTAAAATAAGCGGTCATATTAGCTGTAGTTCCCGAATGGGGTTGAACATTTACATGATCAGCGCCAAACAGTTTTTTTGCCCTTTCAATGGCTAACTTCTCACCCTTATCAACGTATTCACATCCTCCGTAATACCTTCCATAGAGTTTGTAGTCCCTCACACCTTCTTTATTCCATTTATAAGGATATCCCTCTGCGTATTTATTAGTAAGAACCGATCCCAATGCGGCAATTACCGCTTCGGAAACAAAATTTTCAGACGCAATAAGTTCAAGACCTCCGTGTTCTCGTTCAGCCTCGGCACGAATTACATCAAATATCTCCCTATCAACTTCAAACAATTTCTTTGCATCCATGTTGCCTCCTTGATTTATAGAATCTTTATTGTAATCTTGATGTATAACAAGTCAAGACTTAGCCTTACAAGCTAGGCTTGTGTGATTAAGCGAAACCTGCAGTGTGACGAAAACAGCTAGTTTTATGAATTTATTTTGTCGATAATTTCATAAACTGTGCTTTGAACTCCGCTACCGCTTGAACAGGGTTAGATGCTGCAAAAATAGCAGATACTACCGCTACTCCATAGCAAGCTGTTGACAATATATCATTCATTCGACTTACAGTTATTCCCCCAATAGCGTAAACAGGTACAGAACTTGCAGATACCAAGGTTTTGAAACGGTGAATAGGAACGCTTGCCTTTTGTTTAGTGCTTGAAGCATAAGGACTTGAAAGACCAATATAGGCGACCTCATTAGCGCTCCAACGCTCTACCAGCTTTATATCTTCATAACAGGAAACGCCGATTATGGCCGATTCTCCAAGAAGCTTACGCGCATAGGAGACCTCAGCATCGCTTGCTCCAAGATGGACGCCATCAGCTTCAAGCTCAGCTGCAAGTTCAGGTGAGTCGTTTACAATTAAAATTGAGCCATAGCTTTTGGTCAGCTTACGAATTTTTCTACCCAGCTCTACTTGTTCGGAATAAGGGGTTTTCTTAAAGCGAAGCTGCAGCAGGCGAACGCCTGCTTCCATAATTCCTTCAACAGCGGGAATAAGCCTATTGTTCGGAATAACATCTTCATCGGTAACAAGGTAGAGGCGCGGCAGTTTCATTTTAAGACTTCATAGCCTTATCAAAGGCCGACCAGAACGGGTCAACGCGAGGGTGTTCAAGTAAACTACGCTTACCGCCACGTATTGCGGTTATGCCGTCGGATAAAGGCAGAAAGCGACCTATGGCTGTAACCGGAGCGTTATGTTCTAACATATGTTTTTGAAAGGCTTCAAAGTGATGCTCCTTGACGGCAAGAATAAGCGTTCCTTCTGAAATAGCTATTTCAGGCTGCATTCCAAACATTTTGCACACAGCGCGTATTTCAGGATATACAACAATTTTGTCCCATTCAAGCACAAGACCAACTTCACTAGCTTGCGCCATTTCTACAGCTGCGCCAATTACCCCACACTCTGTTGCATCATGCATAGCGACAACCCCTGCATTACGCACTCCAAAAGCTGCTGCTGTAAGGGCGTCATCAACTGTACTCATCTGCTTAAAGATATTCCATCCTTTTTGCGCGACATCATTACCAAGTTCAGCTTCTATTTTCGACTTAAACAGACGCGAAAAGATTCCTACAGCTTCCAGAGCCGCGCTCTTGGTCATGCAGAGAATATCGCCTGCTTCAGCCATTTGCGGCGTGAGGTAGGAGTTTTCGTCTCCAACGGCCATAAAGGTTGCGCCACCGACCATTGGATAGTCGGTTCCGGTGTATCGAGCTGTATGACCTCCAATAATTGCGGCTCCGTACTTTTCGCTTTCGGCGTGAAAAACCTTCCATATTTTGGCAAACTGGTCTTCGGTAATGCTCATTGGCAAATTGAAGTCAACTATCACATACGATGGAGCAAAGCCTGATGTAGTAACATCGGAGGCTAGAATATGCCATGCGAACCATGCGGCTTCTTCCCATCCGTACTGCGGAACAATGTAGATAGGATCGGTGGTTACGGCCATAACCTTGCTTGCGCCAAGGCCTACAATTGCAATATCCACACCGTGCGAAGGCCCGACAAGCACTTCGGAACGTTTTGCGCCAAGGGCGGGATAGATGTAGGAATTAAAAAATTCAGGTGAAATTTTCCCAATATCGGGAAATTTAGCGTCGTTAGCCACAAATTCCTCCTAATTCACAAGGATATTAATTTAAGTTGATTATACGCGCTGATACTTAGCTGTCAAAAAACTACTAAGGCCTGCATAGTTAAGTTCTATATTACGTATAAATTAGTTAGATTTTCCTTCTACAATTTCAATTTCTTTTTTGGTTAAACCGTAAAGTTTATACACTAGCAAGTCAATTTGCCGGTCGATTTCATTAATCTTCATGATTACCGGATTAAGCTTGTCCCTAAAGTTCTCAAAGCCTTGGCGGAGCTTGGTGTAGCGCGTGGGATTTTCGGTATCGAACCCGGTTCGCTTGCGGTTTTTCTTTATCAGTTCGGCAAGCTGGTTGATGTCGTCAAGCGCCTGAAGGTTGGCTATTTTGCTCTTGCCTGTGAGGTCATCGAGTTTTGCGCCTAAAAGGTGTTCCAGCCAGCCGGTATAGTCTTTTTCAATCCCCTGCTTGCGCTTGTGCAGGTCAAGCATCTTCTCTACCAGCTTAACCATCTGGTCGTGCATCGCCTTGTCTTCGGGCTTGGAGAAATCTATTGTGCGGATGGGAAGCTTTTTTAGATATGTAGGTTTAATGTTGTAGTCAACAAAGGTATTAGTGAAATAATAATTAATCAACTCAGAATTAAGCACACCAAGAATGTAATTAAGAGAATACCGACTATCTTTAAGGAGCATGTAAGAGTAATTATTTAAAGGGTAAAACTCACCAACTGTATCAAGTGCGGCAACAATTCTCCGTGGGAGACTCAACTTTCTAATGTACTGAATTACTATTTTAGGTACCTCAAGGGAAAAATTTTTGTAACCTTCTAGCTCCGGGCACCACCATAAGAATATGCCCTTCCAGTCAATTCTGTATCGGGTTAATTCCCCTGTTTTTAACGCTTTTGCTTGATGCGACTTTGTTTTTTTGTTAGATAAAAATCGTTCATTATTACCTGTCTTAATGCCGTAAAATAAGTCACATAAATCTCCAAGCTGTGTTGAATCGGAAATACACTTCTGTTTAATGTTTCGTGTTTCTGGAGTAGAACGAATGATTATAGAGTAATCTGAATTTTCAATCCATTCCCGTTGTTTAACATTATTTGTTACAAAAACCTCATCGAAATTCTCCTCCGTGACTTTGGTTACAGTTGGCCAGCTTGTTCTACAAATTACTTCTTCCTTTTGCTTACCTAAAATGAGGATAATAGGTACTATGTCGGGGGCATCTTCAAAGATGTACTTTGACAACTCTTTAATTTCAAGGAAGGAGGTCTCCTTCAACAAATACTCCCTAATTTCTATTGAGTTAATCACAGCAAGCCACGAGTTAGGTGTAATGTAGCCTAATCGCCCTTTGTCACTAATAAGTTTGAAGCCTTTTTCAACAAAGAAAAGGTGCGATTCAGCTTCACCGCTTCGATTTACATAAGTTTGGGAAAGGTAATTAACAGCATAATCCAAGGAACCGCCCCACGGCGGATTTCCGATCACCGCGTCGAAGCCTGGAGAGTCAAGCTGACGACCTTTAGTATCAAAAAATACCTCAGGAAACTCAAGCTCCCAATGAAAAAACCGGTGCTTACGCCACAACTCATCAGCTCTGGCAAACCACTCCTCTTCCTCAAAAGGCTTCATGGCGTCTTGCTTCCCGCTCTGCAAAGCTTCAATTACGCGGGCGTAGTCGGTAGGTTCAACCTTATTGGCAAAGTAAGTTGAAATCCAAACATCCGCTGCCCTACGGAAAGGCAACATTTGGGTTCTAGCAGTTTCTAAAAGCCTATCCTTTTCGTGAATCTGCTCTAAGGTGTCAGATGGCATTTCCTCAATTTGTCTGTAGAACCCAATGGTCTTAGCCGAGTAACGAGCAACCATATTTGCAAACAAAGGTAAATTTTCCTCATCAGGCAAAGTGCCAAGTTCGGCAACTTTTGCGCCAATAAGTGAATCGCCGCAACGCAAGTGATGGTCAAGAAACGAAAGCGGCTTATCCTTAGCCACGGTGTGCAACCACAACGAAAGCTTGGCCAACTCTACAGCCAAAGGATTTTTGTCTACCCCGAATATGCAACGTTCAATAACCAAACGCTTGGCCTTACCAATCTCATCTGCAGTTTCTTCAACATTCTTAATACCCAAAAGTTTGCGCGCAAGGAAATCGGTTGCCTCTACTAAAAAATGCCCTGAACCAATAGCCGGATCTAGCACACGAAGGGCAAGAAGCTCTACCTCTGTTTTGCACCTATCCGCTAATTGTCCCAAAGTATGCTCCACAATGTATTCCACAATATAGTCAGGCGTGTAATAAGAACCAGTGGCCTTACGCTCGCCGCGTTGGGTTACAGGATAGTATTGCCCAACTTCTACCCTATCGGTAACTTTGTCCTTTTCATTCCTCTCCGCTTCCTTTTTCCACTTTTCCTGCTTGCCTTTTCGGACAGCTATCATAGATTCCGTAGCAATCTCAAGCCGGTTCTCTAAAAGCCCTTCATAAATGCTGCCCAAATCGCGAACCTCTAAACTGGAATAATCAATAAACTCAAACCTATTGCTCTGCCTGTCCCTGCCCTCAGCCTTTACGGTACAAAGTAGGTTGATTATTTCGGCAATATACCAATCAGCAACCTTGTATTTTGTAAAAAATTCATGCTGGTCGTTATCGAAAAGCCCACCATTATAAGGAGGAATACGAAAGGTGTCTTCACCATGATTGATAAGCGTAAACAAAGACTCCAGCTTAGCCCACAAAGTAAAGGTCTTTTTACTGTATTTAAGAAATTTGTCACGTTTGCTTATAATTTCTTCCCGAATGTGATGCAAGCTGTAATTCTGCTTGTAAGCAGGACTATCGTCAACAGGTAAAAGATGCTTTGATTCGGCAAAAAGAATAAATAGCAAACGGTATAGGAAAACAAAACAGTTTTCCCGAATTACATTTTTGTCTTTTTCAGAATTAAGTTTGTTGCCTTTATTATCGATAAATCCCTGAGCAAGAAGCCTTAACGCTTTGTAGGCATTATCTTTCAGTTCGGCTCCCACCGCCTGAGCATAATCAACCGAACCGGCTAGAACGTAGTCAAGAAATTTAGGGAAGGCCTGAGCGCGGAAGAAAAAATAAAAATATTTGAAAGCCTCAAGCCGGTCAATAGAAGTCATTCCCTTTCCAAAAAGCGAACCTGCAGGTGAAATAAGTTCAATTAAATCAACTTGATAATAACGATCAAGCCTCTTGCTTTGTTCACGTTCATAAAGTCGCCAAATGCGACCATTAGTAAGTATACCCCATTTAACTTCGGTGTAATAAAGATATTGCTGCATCTGATAAGCCGGATTGCGACGCTCAAAAAGGGTTGGCTGATTAAGCTGTGATAAATCAAGACTTCTATCCCACTTCTTTGCTTCACATAAACCCACGGCTCTGTCAAACAACTTCCAGTCCTCGTTGATATACACAAGAGCCGCATCCCTTACATCTTTGGAATCAAAAAGGGCGTAGTCAGGGCGTTTTATGCCCTCGGAGGTCTTTTCCGACGGCTGGACAATGGTGTGGTGGCCAAGTATCTCAAGTACCGGCTGGATAAAGAACTGCTCCAACTGCGATTCGTTCAGTTTCGGGAGTTCGGTTTGTTTCTCTTCGTAAAGTGCGCGAATCTTATCGAAAGCAATCTCAAGATTTTTATCCGAACTCCACATTTTTTCATCAGAAAACGGTAGAATTTTATCCAGATAATAATCTGAAAATAAGCCTTTATTCGTGTGAATTGAATTTGCACCCATAGTTAATAGCAGTATATTGAACAAACTAACACGGTCAAGTTCTTTATCATTACCTATTTATACAAATAAAAATAAGTAAATTAATAACTAGTTGTTCCTTTATTACACTTTTAGTAATTTTACGGTTATTAAAAAAACTCATTTTTACCTCCGTTTCATTTATGTATTCTAATTTAATTCATATTCTGAAGAGCGCAATATAAAGGAGAAGAGGGATTCCTTTTTAAGTTTGTAGATGTAATAAATTAAAAATCTTCTAGTCAAAAAAGCAAGACGCAAAAGAAGCAAACTCCAAAATTGACATCCATTTACATTCATTATGGATTTCTACGAATAAGCGCTAGAATAAGTATCGTAAGTATTCAAGTATTTATGGAAAATAAATCAATGAAGACAAATGTTATAAATACTACGGATACTGCTGCTGTTACGGAAAAGGTGTTAGGATGAAGAAGTTACGGGAAGTGATTTAACACAGGTGTACCCTCACCGGAATAGATAAATTTAGCCAGTTTACGATCCATATAAGCTTGAGCTGAAGCCACCGCATCAATAAGTGCCGAACCGCGTGCAAGATAGGCTGCTATTGCCGCTGAAAGAGCGCATCCGGTGCCGTGAACGTTCTTGAACGCCCTACGAGGCTTAACAAAACGGCGGGTTTCACTTCGGGAAAGGTATAAATCAACAACCTGGTCTTCATCAAGATGCCTGCCTTTTATGAGAACCGCCTGCGCGCCCATATCAAGAAGCTGACGCGCCGCTCCTTCAAGTTCGCGACTGTCAAAAATGGCTCTATCTAAAAGGGCCTCGGCTTCTTTCACATTAGGTGTGATAAGAGTTGCCCTAGGAATAAGTTCTCTACGATAGACCTGTAGCATTTGTGAATCAACAAGGCTTAAGCCAGAACCTGCCTTAAATATAGTATCAAGCACTACAGGAAAAGAGACTTTATGCAAAAAATCAATGATAACAGGAATAGTCTCGCGTGCAAGAAGACCTATTTTTGCGGCTGCAGGTAAACGGTCTTCAAACAAACATTCAATTTGTTCTCTCAGAAAAGCAGAATCAACAGGTAGGGTAGAACGCAATCCGAAACTTGACTGTACAGTCAAGATAGAAATTACAGAAAGACCATATACCCCAAGCTCATTAAAAACTTTGAGGTCTTCAAGAATTCCTGCCCCGCCGGAGGGGTCAAAACCGGCAAAGCTCAAAGCAAGCACAGGCTTAGCGCTCATTTTCTTTACCTAAGATAGAAGACAGAGAGAACCACAGGCTTCACGTTAATACTCATAAATAGGCATCAACGTTTATCCATGCTCACATAGCCCTTTTGATACCCCTTCTTGAAGGCAAAACCGATATTATAACGTTGGCAACGCAAGCAACGCTTGGCTTCTTTTATATCATCACCTTTCTCAATACCGCGCATTGCTTCCGATTCAAAATCAATTTTCTTATGTTCACAAAGCTCTGCGTAACGGGAATGAACATCAGGTTTACGGCTACGCCATGCGGCACCTTCTATTTTTTCAAGTTTGAAGTCGGGATCAAAGTTTTCCATCCAATCAAACAATCTGCCAAATCGCAATGACCTTAAAGCTGAGTCTATACCCCGTGCGGCCTTACGACCTTCTCCTATGGCGTGAACAACTGTAGGTTCGGCCTCTGTAGCCGTAATATCACCGCCGGCAAATACCTTACGTCGTGAAGTTCTCATGCTACGGGAGTTAACCTTTATGCGACCATTGGAGTCTGTTGCAATAGCTAAGCTACGCAAAAACTCAGTATTAGGTTGCTGACCTATGGCATAAAGCACAGCTTCCACATCAACAGTCCAAACATCATCATTTTCCGGCTCAAGTTTCGAGAGTCTGCCTTTTTCAGCATCAAGGAGACGCAAACGCTGCAGAGTCATCTGTTTTACCTTATCATCATCCGTACCGCTAAAATTGGCAGGGGTCACCAAAAACTCAAAATCAATTCCTTCCGCACGAGCTTCATCAATCTCTGTCGGATTAGCAGGCATATCTATTTCTCTACGTCGGTAGAATACAGTAACTTTTTTAGCGCCCAAGCGTATTGCAACCCTTGCCGCATCCATTGCTACATCACCACCGCCAAGAACTGCAACGTGACCGGTAAATGTTGGACAAGCTGATGCGTCATTTATACCCAAAAGGAATGAAAGACCCGATTGAATACCCTTTAGAGACGCTCCTGGAACATTCAGTCCACGAGGCTTACCCAAGCCAATTCCCAAATAAATTGCATTGTAGTCATGTTCCAATTGCTCTAAATTGATATTTTCTCCAAGGGTTCTTTGATAGAATTTGATATTTGGATTAGAGTTGAAAATAAATGATATATCTTCATCAATCACATTGCGAGGCAATCTAAACGCAGGAATTGCAGTTCTCAGCAAGCCGCCGGGTTTAGGATTCGTATCAAAGATATCAACCATGTATCCTTTTCGAGAAAGGAAATGAGCGCAGGTAAGACCTGAAGGCCCTGCACCAACCACAGCCACCTTTTTACCATTAGTAGCAACTGCCTTTTCAAGAAAAGGAGCTTTAGGCTTATTCTCCTGAGCAGCCCTTTTTATGGCGCGTATAGCTATAGGAGCTTCTATGCGGGTACGAGTACACACCTTTTCACATGGCGCAGGACACACCCTACTTAAGGTTCCGGCAAGAGGAGCCGTTTCCCTAACCAATTCATCGGCTTCCTGATGACGTCCAGCAGCTACCAAAGCGATATAGTCAGGTACATTTATACCCGCAGGACAATCGCGTCTGCAGGGAGCAAGCTCCAAGCTCACACCTTTATAAGCGTCATAAGCCATTACCAAATAATAGGCTATAAAAGATGTCAACCAGGTTGTCCAAAATACCCATTCAAGTTCCAAATCATAAAGTATGGGTTTCATCAAGAGGAAAAAAACAAGAAATCCGGCGTTAAGAACTAGGCCCGCTATTCCTGCAAGCAATCTTCCTCTAAAAAAGTGTCCCGCTCCCGGGAATATGAGAGATGTTAATAAAGCAATTATTCTAACCTTTTTTTCTCGGTTTCTTGTCTTAAAAACTGATTTTCTAGAATCCATAGCTTAATGCAGCTCCTGCGCTTAAAAAGTTAAATATACCCAAATCGGGAACATCGGGGTCTATGGCAGCCGAATAATTCCCGAATAAAGCCGTTGTAGTATTGGCTCTTACTGATAAATCCATTTGCAACCCCTTCCATCCCAATGTAGTAGATACTCCAAAGAATAACGCCGGTATTGTGTATATAGGCAACTCTTCTATTTTCGTTACCCTGTAGAATATAGCCTGACTAAACCTTAAAGGTATGTGCCAGTCGTAAACCTTACCCTTCCAGGTAGACAGCTTAACTGGAAAATTGTATCCAAAACCGCTCCCTAAAAGAACTTCACTAACGCCCTTTCCCCAGGTAGTTGAGCTTGTAATTGTTGCATCAAGAATCCAATTGCCCGGCCTTGCGTTTATGCCGCCTCTAAAGGTTGTTCTGGGAGGCAAATTAAGCAATTCTTTTGATTCCGATTTCTTTTTTGTCCAATCGTTATAACCGAACACAATTTTCATTTTTCCTGATATAAGTCGCCTATCAACATCAAACTGAAGTTTATCTGTTTGAATGTCAAGAACGCGAGGTAAACCTCCTCTGGTTGAATATCCGTTTGCACTTCGTAATATACTTGCTCCCATATTTTGCTCTACAGAAACGCCCCAATCAAAATTCTTATTTCGCTTCTGTATACCAAAAATCATCCCAAGTTCATTTCCGTTCAGAATAGTAAAATATCTGTTAGAATACAATTCTCCGCCTTCAACAACAGCTGAAGCGGTTATTCCAAGGTCCCATTCCGCTGATTCGGAATACACATTAGCCCCAGACGGCCTTAAAAGCGGAGTTAAGGTATCTGTATAATCAACCAAACCGTCATAATGGGTAACCTTAAAGGAAAGACCGTAATTCACACCCTTATGTTCCGTAGCGAACATAAAATAATATGGGGTAGTTGATAACTTGGTATGGTTTTTCAATGCAAGCAGTCCCCCACCATCGCCGTAAAGCTCAATACGTATAGGAACTTGAATAAAGGTATCCTTCACAGGGATATACATATCGCGCATGGTATCTTTGAATGAGTACCTTGCTGCAAAAGTCAGCTCACCCCTGGTATTCAAATCGCCAATAAACCTATCGCCTTGAAGATAAGCAAGCCCCATAACCATACCTTCTACCCTGACGGCAACGCCGGCTAAATACATTCCGCCTGTTTCCTCAGCGTATAAAGATATAGGCAAAGTCAACTTACCCACCTTAGGCATAGTGGTTTTGAGATTAAACTCCACTCCGCCTGTACGTCCGAATCCTGCCGATGCAACTGCAACAGCATTATCAACCAAGGCAAGGGAAGCCGGATTAATAACAGCTCCCTTCAATTGATTTGCCGTACCTGGATTCTCATAGCCATAATCCATTATATACAGGTAAGGATCAACGTAATTATACGACAGCACGCCCGATATAACGGCATTTGTATTTATTGAAAATGCTATTGTATCTCCTTCTATACTGCCTAAGGCGAGTAACAATATTAATGTCCACCCCATAATAGCTTTATTATAGTTTCTTAAACTATAAAGTCAAATACAATAAAACAACTGCTTTGAAAGGATAAGTTACCGTGATATTATAGGCTTATGGAAATTTTCAAAAGCGTTATTCTTGACATCATAAGCATAGTTCATATCATTGCAAATGGCTTATGAGAAATTGCTTAACACTATTAAAGAAGGGAAGTTACCTTCAATAATCCTCATCTGTTCTGAGGAAACATTCTTTGTTGAAGGAATTCTTAAAAGCCTTAGAAGCACTTACGCTGCCGCATCGCAATGGAGTTATGAAGTTGTTGACGCAATAACGCTTGACGCAGCTAAACTAACAGCATCGGCGGCAACCCTCTCCTTTGGAGGCGACACAAAATTAACCGTAATAAGAAATTCGCATAAATTAAAAAAAGATCAATTAGCCGCTCTGGAGAAAATCGCTGCCAATCCATCTACAGAAAGAAAACTGGTTTTACTTGCTGAAAAAACACTAAAACCAAGTGAATCGGTCTTAAAATGGGCCAAGGCTAACAAGGTTTCAGCGCTTCAATTAACTCACCCTAAACCAAAAGAAATAAAACCATGGTTACGAAAGCTGGTTGCATCTAAGGGATTCAAAATATCGGAACCCACCCTTGAGTTCTTAATAGATTTATCAGGAACAAACCTTATGGGTATTTCCCAAATGGTTACAAAGATTGATTTGTATCGTGGAGACAAAAAAAATATAGAATTGGAAGATGTTGAAGATTTACTTCACGATTCCTTTGAAAAAGGGGTCTATGAATGCGTAAATGCGGTATTTGCAAAAAATAGGAAAAAAGCCGCCACAGAATTTCACAGGGTTTTAAGATTTAACGCAAAGGAAGGTATTTCACAGATTGTTCGCAGCTTAATGAAGGAAGCTTTTACGCTAATGCGCTACATTGAGATGCGTGAAAAAGGACTATCACGAGAAGAAATGGTCACGAAACTTAAATTAGGGGCAAGAAAGTGGCTGCTGAACAAGGAATATCCTAACAGGATAAAGAAATGGACAAAAGAGAAACTGCACACCTTCCTGTTAAGACTGGCGGATGTTGACTTTAGCCTTAGGGTCACAGGTCGCGACGCTGAGACCATGCTTGAGCAAGTAATAATAGGCAATTTAGCTCCAACAAGTGTTGAGGAGTATGATGAAATATTCGTATAGCGAAATTGAGAAGAAGTGGAAGAGGAAATGGCAGGAGTTAAAGTTACACGATACTCCTGAAAAACCAAAACGCAAGTTCTACATGCTTGAGATGTTCCTCTACCCCTCAGGAGATATACACATAGGACACTTTAGAAACTACACAATAGGCGACTTTGTTTGGCGCTATAAACGGATGAGGGGCTACGATTTAATTCATCCCTTTGGATTCGACGCATTTGGCCTCCCTGCTGAAGAAGCCGCCATAAAGCGAAATACTTCTCCAAAAAAATGGACATATCAGAATATCAACACTTCAACTCAAACGCTCAAGGACTTAGGACTAAGCTATGATTGGACGCGTGAAGTTCGTACATGCGATCCTGACTTCTACAAGTGGACGCAGTGGATATTCATCAAGCTTTTTGAAAAAGGACTTGCTTACCGCGATACCTCATTCGTAAACTGGTGTCCCTCATGCAAAACAGTGCTGGCAAACGAACAAGTTGTAGGCGGTCAGTGCTGGCGATGCGACTCCACTGTGGAAAAAAAGGAGTTGGAGCAGTGGTATTTCAGAATAACGGAATACGCCCAGAAACTGCTTGATGGAATCAAAGAGCTGACTGAATGGCCGGAACCGATACGTATCATGCAGCGTAACTGGATAGGCCGAAGCCAGGGAGCTGAGTTAATTTTTGAGTTGAAAGACGATAGCGATATAAAATTGCCCGTTTTTACAACAAGACCCGATACCGTATATGGAGTAACCTACATGGCCATAGCCCCCGAGCATAAGCTTGTCAGCAAACTGCTGGAACGGATGCCGAACAAAGACAAAGTCGTTGAATACAGAAATAAAGCTATGGGCAAAACAGAAATTGAACGCATGGCAGAGGATAAAGAAAAAGACGGCGTAGACACCGGTCTAAGGGTACGCAACCCATTCAACGGTGAAGATATAGAGCTTTGGGTAGCAGATTACGTACTGGCATCTTATGGAACAGGTATCGTAATGGCTGTTCCAGCGCATGACAAAAGAGATTTCGCTTTCGCCAAGAAGTATAATATTCCAATAAAAATAGTTATTCAACCTAAAGACAACAAATTAACTCTTGAGCAAATGCAGGAAGCCTATGTGGAACCTGGAATAATGGTAAACTCCAAACAATTTGATGGAACTCCCTCAGAAGACGGCATCAGGAAAGTTGCCGAATATGCAGCCGAGCATGGCTTTGGCAAACCTGCAGTATCGTATAGATTAAGGGATTGGCTCATATCACGTCAACGTTATTGGGGAACCCCTATTCCCATAATCCATTGCGATGAATGTGGAATGGTTCCGGTACCTGATGAGGACTTACCAGTACTACTGCCGGATGAAAATAAAGTGGACTTCGTCCCCAAGGGACGTTCGCCCCTGGAATCGGTAACAGATTATATGGACGTTACTTGTCCTAAATGCGGCAAAACGGCAAAACGCGACGCAGATACAATGGATACCTTTGTAGATTCATCATGGTATCACCTACGATACGTTGATAATAGAAACGATAACGAGATATTCCGTAAGTCAGAGGCTGAAAAATGGCTACCGATTGACCTTTATATAGGTGGTGACGAACATGCCACTGGACATCTTATATACTTCCGTTTCATCACCATGTTTTTATACGACCTGGGTATCTGTCCAGTAAAAGAGCCTGTAAAAAAACTTTTCAACCACGGCATGGTTCTTGATGGAGATGGCGATGTTATGAGTAAGTCCAAAGGCAACGTTATTTCACCACGAGACCTAATGGAACGCATCGGTATTGACGCAGCACGGGTAGCTATGTTCTTCTTTGCTCCACCGGATAGAGAGGTGCTGTGGTCTGAAAAAAACGTGAAAGGTTCTAGTAGATTCCTAGAGCGTGTTTACACTGAAGGCATGGCCGCTTCTAAAATAGAGGCAAGGGAATATGACTCGGATAAACTGGAAGAAGCTGAACTTGCCATCTACCGAGCAATTAACAAAACCGTCAAGCAGGTAACCGAAGACTGTGAACAGATGAGCTACAATACCGCAGTGGCACGGATGATGGAGTTCATGAATCTTTACGCGAATTCAAAAGCCAAAGATAGTCCGGTTGCAAGGGACGCCATGTGCAAACTTGCTCAAATTTTAGCGCCCTTTGCGCCGTTTATTGCAGAAGAACTTTGGGAAACCTTCGGACATGAGCAAAGCGTGTTCAGCTCACAATGGCCAGGCTATGATGAAAATGCGGTTGTTGAAGATATGGTGACCGTCATTGTACAGGTCAACGGCAAGCTACGCGGCAAGTTAGAGATGCCAAAGGATACACCGAAAGACAAGGTCATCGCAAAAGCACGCAAGATAGAAGTTGTAAAAAGTTACCTTAAAACTGAACCAAAAAAAATAATCTACGTACCAGCGAGACTTGTGAACTTCGTGCTTTAACTTGACAAAACACAGCCTTCATA
>CAZUXE010000028.1:0-10966 GCA_964624585.1 uncultured bacterium
CGCAAGTTATCTTTAGATGAGGTCATAGAAAAAGACAAGACTGGCCAATGGTGCTATTATTTTGCAAGAGACATCGAAGGTGCCGACGCTGAGAAGCTTCAAGCTGCGGTTATTGAAAAAGATAAAACCGGCGAATGGTGTTTTTACTTTGCAGCATTTGTCAAAGGTATCGACGTTAAAAAGCTTCAAGTTAAGGTTATAGAGCTAGATAAAACCGGCGAATGGTGCTGTAACTTTGCAAAAGACGTCAAAGGCGCAGATATCAAGAGGCTTCAAGCGGCGGTTATTGAGAAAGACAAAACTGGCAAATGGTGCTATTGGTTTGTAAGAGACGTCAAAGGTGCAGACATCAAAAAGCTTCAAGCTGCAGTTATTGAAAAAGATAGAACTGGTAACTGGTGTTATTACTTTGCAACATTTGTTATCGGCGCCGACATCAAAAAGCTTCAAGCTAAGGTTATTGAGAAAGATAAAACTGGCGAATGGTGTTATTTATTTGCACTATGGGCTAAAGGTGCCAACATCGAGAGGCTTCAAGCTGCAGTTATTGAAAAAGACAAGACTGGCGAATGGTGCTATTGGTTTGCAGAAGAAGTCAAAGGTGCAGACATCGAAAAGCTTCAAGCGGCGGTTGCAGGCAAAGATAAGCGTCGTCGATGGGTCAAGCGTTTGTTGAGCATACAGATTCAAAAGGAAGAAAAATGATTTGCATAAAAGCATTTGAGAAAGGTTTGGTTTGCGGGGGCTTCAAGTACAAAGTCGGCAAAACATATACGAAGCTTTGCGATGATGGATTTCATGCTGCAAAAGGCATGGATCCAAGCCTTACGTTGAACTATTATCCGCCAACAAAAACGACCGAATATTATTTGGTCGACATTAACGTAATCTCATCAGATGGTGACAAAGTTGTTGGCGATGAGATCAAGATAGTGTACAAGCTGTCTTTGAGTGACCTCATAGAGCTAGATAAAACTGGACAATGGTGTGCTTATTTTGCTAGGCATGTTAAAGCTGTCAACATCAAGAAACTTCAAGCTGCGGTTATTGAGAAGGATGAAACTGGCGAATGGTGCCAGTGGCTTGCATGTCACGTCAAAGGTGTAGACATTAAAAAGCTCGAAGCCGCGGTTATTGAAAAAGATAAAACCGGCGAATGGTGTTATTACTTTGCAAGGGACGTCAACGGTGCCGACATCCTAAAGCTTCAAGCTGCGGTTATTGAGAAAGATAAAATCGGCAAATGGTGCTATTATTTTGCAAGTTCAAGCCGCGTTGCCGACATCCTAAAGCTTCAAGCTGCGGTTATTGAGAAAGATAAAACTGGCAGATGGTGTTTCTACTTTGCAAAGGATATCGGCGCAGACATCAAAAAGCTTCAAGCGGCAGTTATCAAGAAAGATAAAACTGGCAAATGGCTCGTTTGTTTTGCCGAACAAGTCGAATACGCCGATATTCAAATGCTCCAAGGCTTAGTTGTTAATTGCGATCCCACTGGCGAAGAGTGTCTCTACTTTGCGAAATATGTCAAAGGTGCAGACATTAAATGGCTCCAAGCTATGGTTATCAAGAAAGACAAAACCGGCGGATGGTGCGCATTGTTTGCGAGAACTATCAAGGGTGCAAATATTAAGGCGCTTCAGAAAGCAGTCCTTGACAAGGACAAAACCGGCGAATGGTGTTATTACTTTGCAAGGGACGTCAACGGTGCCGACATCCTAAAGCTTCAAGCTGCGGTTATCAAGAAAGATAAAACTGGTAAAAGGTGCGTCGATTTTGCAGTATACGTAAATGGCGCAGACGTTAGCAAACTCAAAGCTGCTAGTGTCAAAAAAGATGAAACTTCAAGAATCAGAATCTATTTCGAGAACTTGGAAAAAAAATTCTATTGACTGCAAATAAAATAACGAGCCAATGATTTCCGTATAAAATAGATAAAACAAAAAACCCAAAAAAGCGCGGCAATTGCTATTTATTAGTCCTTTGCCGCGCCTTCTATAAGGAAGGCCACTCGGTGACGGTAAGGAAATCATGAAACAAAGATTCAAAAAGGAAGAAAAATGATTTGCATAAAAGTATTTAGGGGAGATCCGATTTGTGGGTATTCCGAAGATGAAGTTGACAAAAACATACACCATTTATCTTCAGATGACGTTATAGGACTAGATGAAACCGGCGAATTGTGCTATAACTTTGCAAGACACGTCCAAGGTGCCGACATTAAAAAGCTCGAAGCTGCGGTTATTGAGAAAGATAAAACTGGCGAATGGACATGCAGGTTTGCAGAATACGTAAAAGGCGCTGACATCAAGAAGCTCGAAGCTGCGGTTATTGAGAAAGATAAAACTGGCGAATGGTGTTATTTATTTGCACTATGGGCTAAAGGTGCCAACATAAAGAAACTCCAAGCTGCAGTTATCAAGAAAGATGAAACTGGCACTTGGATCTGTTATTTTGCAGATTACGTCAAAGGTGCTGACATCAAGAAACTTCAAGCGGCGGTTATTGAGAAAGATAAAACCGGACAGTGGATCTGTTATTTTGCAGAGTATGTTAACGGTGCCGATTTCAAAACGCTCCAAGCGGCATTCCCAAAGAGTTGAAAGGTGAGCAATATGAAGATTAAACCTTTTTTAAGATTATTCCTACAATTAGATGAGGACGAGTGTTTTGGTATACGAAAAGGTTCTTGTGGGTTTGGAATAGTCACTTCCGAAAAAGATTTAGACGCAGATAGATCTATGCGTCTTAAGCAAGAAGCAATACGACAACGTAGGATTAGTTTGAAAATCAAGGGGTTGCAAAATGGAAAATAAGAAAATACTAGCAGCTGCAAAAGTTAAAGTTTTAGACCTTTCACAAAAGATTCATGGGCAATCTCTGAAGGGCACAGACAAGGATTTAGTAGGTCTTGAATATTATATTAATTTGCGCGAGCTATATCTTCGTAGAGCGTTAATAACAAATACGACGCTTGCACGCCTTCAGAATTTGACTAAGCTAGAGATCTTAGATTTGCAAGAAGTGGGGATTACTGATGCGGGATTGATGTATCTTAGCAGATTAACTAATTTGAAACGGTTATATTTGGATAAAACATTGATTACAGATGCAGGACTTAAATACCTTAAGGATTTAATTAATCTGAGAGAGTTGAACCTAAGTTTCACTAAAATTACAGATGCAGGACTTAAGTATCTTGAAAACTTACGCAACTTAGAGAGGTTAGATCTAACCGCAACGTTAGTTACCAATGCAGGACTTAAACGTTTTTAAGAATTTGACTAAGACAAGAAGTTTAGCTCTAAATCCTAGTTTGAGTTCAGACAAGGAGAAGAAATGAAAAGTATTGGTTATCCAGTTAAGTCCATTGATATGGGCATTGTTGAGGTCGATGAAACCTTAGCTTATAAGACGAAAGTTGAGGCTGAAAAAGCGTTAGCAGACCTAAACGATTTAGCTTCAGAATTATCACTACCGCTTGACGTTAAAATTGTCTTTATTCCTTTTCAAGAGGAGTGTTTTTATTTAGTTTACAATTATAACGATGATTTGAGTTTAGTTGCTATCGAGAGAGTTCTGGAAGCTAGAGCAAGAAAGGAGAAGTAAGATGGAATTAAAAACTGTCATGAAGAGCACGTCAGGAGATAGTAAGTTACGAAGAATTGCTGTGCTAGAAGATGTTCTTGAGAGAAACAAGGAAGCAATGAATCAGTTGGATTCCCTTAAGGGAAGTATGGACGCTCTCTTTAATCGCCTAGGTCACCTTGCTGATGGGCCGGTTAAAGCTCTAAGAGAGCTTGCAGAAGATAGCAACTCAGAAAATAGTAAGCCACGAGTTAAAAAGGTATTTGATTTGGATAGGTTTCTTGATAGATTATTAAATTGTTTTTTTATCGCCATGCTTGCATTCTTCTTTGTGTTTGCAGGTTTTGGCATGGTTATGATAACTATTTTAGCTTTTAAGTAAAGAAGAAGTGAAATGGAAATAATTACTAATCATGGGTGCGAGAAAGCAGGGCTACTGGGTAGCCCTGCTGGTGCACCTAAAAAAAGGAGATTAAATGAACGACGTTACGTTTTTTAGGCCTGAGGTAGCGAAATGGCTCAGAGAAAGATCTCGTGTAAAAGTTGAGTACATTGCGAAAACCTTAAAGATAAGTGCAGAAGATTTTTTGCAGATAGAAAATAGCGGAGTTGTGCAAAAAAGCTCAATTATAAAAAAGCTTGCCGAGCTTTACGGGGCACCTGTAGACTTATTTTACCTCATAGAGATTCCACCACACGCTATATTTTGCCGACATTTTGGGAACATTGATGGTTGGGAGGAGGAGCATGTCCCAAAAGGGTTGGGAACACGTTGCTTAGCTCCTCTCAATAAAACGCAAATTGATCAAAAACAGCAAGTGCTTAAAAAGGCTTTGGGGTGGTTGCCATGCGAACTCTACCGTGAAGGGAAGTGTTTGCTGACTGGCGAAGACTATTCTCCAGAAGTAGAAAAGAATAAGAATTGTAAACCTATTGATTAACAACAAAGGAGATCGCAATGACTGCTCCTGTCATTTGGTTCGGTGGGAAGTCTGCACTTTCGCCAATAATAGCCCATCTTGTTCCACCCGCTAAAATATTTGTAGAGCCATTTGGTGGAGCTGCAAGCGTTCTAATTCAGCGCACCCCATCGAGTCTTGAGGTTTACAATGATATCGACAATGATCTTGTAAATCTGTTCAGAGCAATTCAAGATACGCAAAGATTTAATATTCTTCAGCATCGGCTAACGTGGACATTGTTTTCACGAGCGGAATTTGGAACTGCTGTCGAAATATTGAAAGTAAGCAATGACAAGGACGCTAGAGCGTGGGCGTTTTTCGTGGTTGCCAATCAAGGCATTGCTGGCAATTTGGCGGGGAGTTGGAGCAGGAGTCTTTCTCCTCAAGGTAACGCTCCGCCAACAGTGCTCAGGTGGCAAAAAAGGGTTGATGCGTTAATGTTTTTCCATAGACGGTTTCGTAACGTGCAAATAGAAAACAAGGATGCATTCGAGCTTATTCAAGAGTACGATTCAAAAGACACAGCGTTCTACGTAGATCCTCCATACTTACCCGAAACGAGACAGTCTTCAGGGAAGTACAAGCACGAGATATCTTCAGAGCAACACGAAAAATTGCTAGAAACTTTGCTCAATCTTAATGGTAGCGTAGTTTTATCAAGCTATCCTAGCGACATGTATTTCGAAAAACTTGCCTCTGCATCATGGGAGCGCCGTGAATTTAAGAGGTGGTGTTCTTCTCAAATAAGAAAGAGAAGAGCTAAGCGCGATTCAAGAGTGGAAGTGCTGTGGAGAAATCCCAAAGCAGTTAGCTTGTGTAAAATTGGCGTACCACAAACCTTGTTTGATTGATGAAAAATCTTCCTTAGAGAGGTATAAAACTAATAGACGGAAGACCGATCAATAGAAAGGAGAAGAAATGATTGTAGTACAAGCAATTATGCTTATGTTAATTGTGCTGATAGCGGTAGCTGTCGTGATAGTTTCAAGCGATAAGGTGCAGGTAAAAATTATTAAACAACAGCATCCTGAGCTATTGCACTTTATAGAAAACGCAAACCCCAACGCAGCTGATAGAGAAATCCTGTCCACCGCAAGGAGGCTGTTATGACAGCAGTGTTAATAACTGTAGCTGTTGTTTTGGCTTATATGGTCTATGTGATAATCGGCGTTATTCGTGCCGCGATACGCATTTCTCGCGTCAAAAGAGCCCTTTCAAAAGCGTCAGCCCTTGTGGCGAAAGTAAATGAATTCAACACCCAAAAGTGTGTCGTTGAAAGAAGTTGAGGTATTTGAGAAGAATTGACCGCAAGGTGATAACAAGCTGTGCATAGTTTTCGTGCTCCTTCAGCTCGCTGCTAGTGGGTGCCACTAGCGGATGTTTAAGACAGCATTCCGATGCTGTCTTTTCGTAGCTAGAGAATTAATCATCATGAGCTTTCATATGCACAGCTTGTTTTTAAGTATAACCAAACGATGGAGATATTAATAATGGGAACATCAGGTCGAAAGGCTGGGTCCAACAATCAGGCGTCATTGTTGGACCAAGACCCAAAGCTAGCAGCTTCTTTTTTTCGCAAGCTGGCTAGGCGAGGGTACGAGATAGTTAAGCGAATGGTGAAAATGAAAGCCCTTACCGACAACATGTCAACAGAATTGTGGGACAACAAAGAAAAAGGTATTATATCCTTTTTGGCAGAGTGTCAAGCAAACGGTTTAGACGAGGAGCATGAAGATGACTATTATTGAAAAGTACGAGCAGGGCAGAAAGATTAATCCTAAAGAACTATATCCAGAATTATTCCGGAAAAGGATTGAGGCAATCAAAGCCAACGGGAAGGACCCTGTGGACAGCTTTGTTGCACGCCCTGACTTTCTCTCTGAAAACCAGATTATCTCAGAATCTGCTGATTTTAAATGTAGAGGAGCAGCGGGGATTGTGGTGCGCAGCCACTCTCTTGTAGATAATGCTGTTCAGTTGGGTGGACACATAGAAATAGGCAGGCAGGTGGTAATCGGACCTTACTCTAAAATCGGTTCGCACACATTAATTGACGATTTAGCCAGAATTGCATCTGGCGCGAGAATCGGAGTTGACTGTTATATAGGAAAGCAGACAAGGATAAGTAAGTCTTCAATTGCTTCGAGAGTCTTTATTAGCGGGAAGGTTCTTGTTGGAAGCGGATCTCGAATAGGTTACGGTGCACGCCTGCAGCGTGGCGTTAAGTTGTTTGGTGGCAATAGCGTTGAAAGAGATAGCTGCCTTGAGGAAAATGTTGAGTTAGGTTACGCTGCGACCGTTGGCCCAAATGTAACGATAGCGAAAGGCCTACGTATTAATCGTGGGGCGATAGTGTCAGTTGACAAAGAGGCTAGGGTGTTGCGCCCACCAATGCAGTTCACATACAAGGAATATATTTGCGCTGAAGCCGGTCTTAATAAGATTGGTGTATACACGCGATCTAGCAATAGGGTTATTATTATCGAGGCAACCAGTCCTGACATCAAAAAACACATGAAGAACATTGGGGCGCCGACCCATGTTATACGAATAGTTGCTTTTTTAGCTAAAGTTGCAAACAAGTTAACTAAAGTTGATCCGTACTGTGAGTATGGACATGCAGCAAAAGGAGAATAATGAAAGTACTGGTAGAAGAACGTTGGACGGAAAAAAGGGATAGGGTGCTAAAAATTTATAGAACACCTGATATGCCTGTAGACTGGGAAGATATTAAAACGACGACAGTATTTTTAGACTTAAGTGGGCACAGCTTTGGTGACGGGAGTCTTGGATATGACCCCAAAAAGTTTTCCGGTTGGTTAGGAATTTTGGAGGCAATTCGAAAGATTGAATCTCCTGCAGTGATTGAACAGGTTTGGATATACGATCATAGCGGCATACGGTTTAAGAGTCAAAAGCTGCTGCCAGAGAAGCGGCAAAGTGAAAGCAATATATCAACAAATCCGTTTTCAGGAAGCTTACCTCAAGGACATGCTTCGTGGGACTCTGCTCCCATAGGCTTTTTGTTTGTTCGTGAATCGGACGCAATGAAAGAATATGGATGGACTAAGTTAACTGACGACCGGCGCGAGACAATCCGTTCGTATATGCATTCAGAACTAGACAGTCTCAACCAAAGCTACCTTGGCGACATCTATAGTGTTATAGACCTTTCGGTAAAAAAATGTAATTGCTGTGGGAAAGATACTAGTGTAGAGAATGGTGGTTGCAGTGGGTTTTTAGGTTGGCCACCTGAAACCAATGGGATTAATACCTATTGGAACATTGCCGAGTTTCCAATTATTGTAAACCCTACAAAATGATAAAAAACCCGAATAAGTAGGTATAAAAGACAATGAATATGCAACAGCAATATACTGACATTAGAGCGCGTGCTCGGATCGACCCTTCTTTTTATCCGCCTGAATGGAAAGCCATCCTTAAAGGGCGACTTAGAGAACTTGCTATCTTTCACGAGGTATCGAGAGATAACGATCTTGTTAGGTCTGCGTTAGAGTTCCGAGAGGATAAGATTGCGCGGAAATTAATTGCGTGGGCAAACGATGTAGAATTTATCCCGAGTCCAACGATGAGTGATGCTGAAGTTGACAAACTTAACATCATGCTAATTCAAAGTTCAATCGAGAGCAATTCAGCGCAACTGTCTGAGATTGCTATCGAATCGGCGTATTTCGGTCTTGGTGTAATAGAAATTCAACCAACCCACCTTAAAGGATTTGAACTTATAACCCAGCCATTGACTGTGCACCACGTTAAAATGTGGGGAGCATTGGTTTCGTGCGACGTGAGTCAGCGATATTACATGAAAAAGACCTTTAGCCCTACTAGCGGGTATCTATCTGTTGAAGTTAGTGATCGGTACAGGCTTGCACCTAAGGTAATTAAGGCAATAGAGGCTAAGAAACCTAAACTGATAGCCAAACATATTTTAGGTGTTCCATCGTTTTCAAATATATCGAGAAGACTTGTCGAACGTGAGGTTAAGCGAATAACAGATGAATTCATGGCGTTTCTTCAGGTTTTCGCAACGACTGGTAGGCTTTATGTTGATCCCATAAAGTTAGTCTTGTAACGGAATTTGCACTCCTTTCTATCAGGGGGGAGCGTATAGCTGCTCCCCCCAATCTTGACTTTAGGTTAAACATTGTTAAGATATTAACAATCTTGTGCGCCTATGTGCAGTCGTGTCTATACGACGTTCAAGGGGTAGCCCCTTGGTGAAGTCCTTGGCAGCGCCAAAGCGCTGCCAAAGCGGCGAGCGGAACATCTGGCGGCGCTATTAGCGTTCATGCACATGGGCTCACAAGAGCTTAACAATGGAACATAATGGAGGCAAAAATGACCGACAATTATTTATTTCCCTTGAGGCTTGTGCGCAGACTTCGAAGATACCTAAAGGGTTCGCATCAAAAAGCAAATAAAGAAGCTGTGTTAACGCGAGAAAATGATACGATGGTATTAGCCAACGCTTACGTAGACGGAATTGGCATAGCGGTTACGATTATGGAGGCTTACATTGCTGGGCACCTAGGGGACGAATCAAAATCTCCTAGAGAGCACCTTCTCGAAACATTGGAAATACTAAAATTGCACCGAGAAGATCTGTTGCAACACTCAGAGGACAAGAAAAGATATGAAGCTTTAGCAAGCGGGTTAGCTTGGGCAATTGATTTGTCGAAATTTTTTGCTTGGAAGGGGTCATCATAGGCATAGTAAAAAAACATAACGATATGACCCAGGCGCGTAAAATAGATGAACTTTTAGCAGAAAGCGTAGCCTTGCTAGGGAAAGTGAAGGCTAATCTTGTTAAGATTAAGGCTGTTGCTTCTCAGAAGGTTAGGCTAGGTGTTCATTCTAATATTGTATGGGCATATCGTATAATTACAGGCATCAAGATAAGCAAGGAATGTATCCGCGAGCTTGAATCATTTGACAGCAAATAGCTCTGCAGGGATAAGTGGCGTTCCTTCTTTAAGGAGAAAAGTAAATGCGGGTTTTTTTGTATAGCAGCGGTAAAAAAAATCCACCAGAGATTTTCAGGGACACTGCACAATTAATAGAGGCTTTGGAGGGCGATCTTATGGCTATGACAGACGAACTTGACCTGACTGAGGGTGACATTGTTACTGTTTGCGTAAACGGTGACGTTACTCTTAAAATAGAAGTAGGAGATATGAACGAAGAGGAAATTTCCGGTCTTCCGAACATAAATCATGGAAGAAATCTTGAACCTACAAAAAACAGGTTTGAAAGTGAGGAGTAGTTTGGGCTTGCAAAAAAAAAGAAAACAAGCAAGGAGTTATAAGAAAATAGATAAATTCATTTGGGCCATCATAGCTTGGCTCTTACTGTTGGTATTGATTATGTTCTTTGGCAAAGATTTTGCCGTCGGAAGTTTGCAGCTAGATATTATAGCTACCGTTCTGGCAGGGTTGACAATGCTGGTTGTAACTGTATTATGTATTGTTTTCATTGTGGCTATGCTTAATGGGAAATTAAAACTTAGGGTTAGCAAGAGAAGAAAGAAACCATCCTCTTAACGCATCGAGCGGGCGCTATGTCGCCCGCTCTAGTCTTGTTTCGACATTTTTTTTTGACATACTTAAGATATGAAAGCAAATCGTTGGACTAAATTCTGGATGGGCGGACTTTCAGGGATGCTTGCAGGCATATTGTTAACAATGATGATAGTGTTGGGAATCAAGGGTTGTCAGAAAAAATCAACATTGCAATGGACAAAGACTATCCCAACAATTGTTCCTGCTGATTCTAAGCTGAGAGAAAATGGGGAAACCAGTAAATGGATTTCAGCTAAACCTGTAAGAGATACGATATTTGAGGAAGGCACAATTATATATGACACGTTACACTACGGTATAACATCCATTAATATAGCGCCATCCCTTGCAGGTGTGTTTTTCAAACGCCCGTCTGGAAAATTAGTTTGGAAAGAATTCGCGCTACCTCCAGATTTGAATTATGAGATACAGGTTTACTTTCAGGACACTGTTCCCGATATTAAATTCAGAAGATTAGCTGGGGTATCATCTAAGGAAACAATATTAGAATTAGAATTAGGTGGTTTGATTAATCCAACCGCCGACACTTTGTCTCACATTAATTATAGCATCTTTTTAGGTCTAAACTGGAAGGTGTTTTCGTGGTTGACCGTTACGCCGATAAAAGTATCTTATGACGGGTCGTTAATGTGCTCGACTGAGATGAGCTTGCACATTCCTGTTTTGAGAAAATGAACTTAACCGCTTAACCCTCCCCTGCTTTCTGGCGAGCCAATTTAGGCTCGCCTTTTTTTGAAAAAAGATGTTGTTTGAGGTATAAAATTTATGTAGAGATCTTACAAACAAAAGAAAGGAGAATAAGATGTCTTACATAAA
>CAZUXE010000028.1:11066-13438 GCA_964624585.1 uncultured bacterium
TCTTACATAAAAAATATCGCAATATCAGTTATGGGTGCCATAATCACGGTGTTTTTGGTAGCGCTTGTCGTGTTATCTCTCCCCCGTCAAAAGATAGAAGTTGAACACGAACAAGGATTGATGACAACACGTACAGTGTATAAAATCAAAAGTGGAAGCACCTTTTCTGAAGAAAGACAAGTAGCAGAAATAATTTCAAGGGAAACAAAGATCCCTCGGTGGTTAGGTGGCGGCACGATCCTTAAGGTCACTGCTGTAGCTATGGACGACACAATCTCTTTAGCAAGTCGAGACTGTAAAGATAAAAATGAAGCAGCTCGCGCCTTGTATGACAATGGGTATATAAACAAAACCACCTTCAATGAATTGAGTTCGCTATAACTTGCAAATTATTAATTAGGGAGGCCTTTCAGTGGCCTCCCTAAAGGCATAACAATTTATGGATTTTTTAACGAGAAAGAACGGTGTAAGCTATACTCTTAAAAGATGTCGCATTTGCGGAAAATTGTTCTATGCTCCTATATCCTCTTTGCGAAGAGCTGCGAAGGCTGGGATTACTCCTTCTTGTAAAGAGTGTGGAATAAGAAGTACCGCTAAGCCGGAATTTTCCGAAAGAGAAGATGGTGGAGGACTCTGCATTATCGTCAAACTGCCCAAGGATCACCCTTTTTATTCTATGACGAGAAAGAGACGAGACTGGGTGAAGAAACATCGTCTTGTAATGGCCACCCATCTTGGAAGACCTCTTAGAGAGGATGAGTATGTCTTTCACAAGGATGGAAACTATAAAAATAATGAGCTTGATAATTTAGAGTTATTAAGCTTGGCTGAAGCTAGGGCGCAAAATAGGATAGCTGCGCTTCCAATGGATTCTGTAGTAGAATCTTTTAAGCTTGGCATTTCGATAAAAACCTTAGCGGAAAGACATGGTGTGTGCGAGCGCACTATTAGGAATAGGCTAAAAAAAGCGGGTGTCGAAATCCCGCATAAAAAGTTAAGAGGTGAAAAAAATGAGCGAAAAGAACCCGAACCTTGCAAAAGTACTACTGAAAGTCGAAAGGGCGTTGATTGACGCCAGAGATGTTTTTCAAACAGCTAGTTTAGAAACTATGCTTGATGGACAACAATCAACCTTGGCAACTGAAGTTGCCCCAGTACTTCTTGAGCTTATCAACGAGCTAGAGAAGCTTGAAGATAAAACATTCAAAGCAACAACGTTGTTAGAGTTGCGTGATATCTTGGCAGACATATCGCGAGTCCAAAAGGAGCTTACGCATATAACAAGCACTCCTCCATACGACTGTTGTTTTGCTTGTTAGTAACATTCGCTAATTATTTGCAGCAACCAATTAAGGAGGTTTGACATGACTTATCTCGCAAGATACAAGATACAGGATGGTGAGTCGGTCTATTATCAATACCTAACCTTTGGCGCTAAGAATTCCATAGAAGCACTGCAGATTGCAGAAACGTATCGCTTAAGATTCTGGGAAGATTCTGAGTTTGACGACCCTATTGTTGGAACACCAAAAGACCCTCGACTAGAAATGGATAGGTATTGGGACTCAACTATGACGAGACTTGTAAGTGTTGTTGATGTTCAGGAGCTTAGTGAAGACGAAGCGACGTTCTTAGAGAAGATTTCGGCAAAGACAATGATTGCCCCGAGCATAAACGGTGCTGTGCCATGGTGTCTAGCTAAAATGACGAGCTTGGCATGAACGCTATTTGTGCTTGCATAATAAAGTCTGTGTATGAGATAAAGGTTACTTTCTCTAACGGCAAAAAATATGTCTATTGGGTAGAGTTGCCAAACAGCCAAGCCGCAAAGGCATTAGTGCTTGCAATCTCACGAGGGGCTTGCGTTTTCGCTGCGCATAAGCTGTTTCTTGCACAGAAGTACTTTGAAGGATTCCTTGAAAGAAAGGGCGTAGCGACAACGAGACTGCTTCGAGGTGAAGCCATTTCTTTCATCAAAGGCCGCTCAAACGAGTGTGAATTTATAACAACAGAAGCAGAAAAGGAGACTGGCTAGTGGCAAGCAACTATGATGTAGTTAAAGCTTTTGTTGACTACGACTTTTCAGACGGTCGCAACTTGAGAAGGTGTGGTCCTAAAAAGACCCCAAGGGGGGCGTTGTCATGGGACGTTGAATCTCGTTCACCCGATAGCAATGACCGGTTGGCTGCCTCCCTTTATAGTTACAGCACAAGGATTGCCGTAAAATTTCAAGGTCGAGAAGGTAAGTTAGATTACTATCTATCAAATTCGGATTGGTACTCAATTACAACATCGAGCCATCAATCTACAGCCAATAGCGCAATACGACAAGCAGTTGGAGAATTTCCCAACTTTTCATTCTCGGCATTGAA
>CAZUXE010000028.1:13538-21106 GCA_964624585.1 uncultured bacterium
GCGCAATACGACAAGCAGTTGGAGAATTTCCCAACTTTTCATTCTCGGCATTGAAAGGGGGGTTATCCCCTTTTGATCTTCGCATCTTGGCTTTTACAAGATATGGCAGACTGTTTGAAAACGATCTAAGCGTTCCTTCTCGCGTGCTTGGAGTTCAACCTGGAATATTGTTTAGAAAACGTAAGCGACACCTACCGCTAGATAACGTTAAAGCCACCCTTGGCATCCGTAAATATGGAGGGCGGTATACCCCATTGATAATACTAGGAAAGGAAACGCATTGGTTACCTTTTTGGGTATCAGACATAGATGCCGCATGGGAAGCGTTATGTCCATCTGAATGGGTTGAAGATTTGGACAACCTTATTCGCTATGGGGATTTCTGGGTGAAAAAGGCTACTGATTCTCAACTAGCAAATATTAAGAAAATGTCAAATGAGAGGATTAAAAAGTGGTATTCTATAGCTGAAGACAATCACCACGGCTGGCCATTAAGACATACCGGCGGGAAAGTAGTCGCGGCAAGAGCAATTCGGCAAGATGTACGTACTTTTTTTGTAAAAGGCAGCCTCAGGGATTACGCTAAAGGCAACTTATCGTTGCCAGAATGGCATGTAATTAAACCATCTCGACAGTATGATCCACCATGGTGGAAAGCATTTTTGCGCCCAATGTGATAGTCCATGCTGAAATGGCGAAAAAACGGTGACTTGAAAACTAAGGAGTAACATGACTTTCGAAGAGTATCATGAGAGAGCAGAACAAACAGCCAATTACCCCGAAAAGTTCTCTGGCAGTATGATAGCGCTAGCTTACGTAGCTCTTGGGTTAACTGGTGAAGCTGGTGAATTCTCTAATAAAATTAAAAAGATTATTCGCGACAACAATATGCAGATAACCGAAGACTTAAAAAAATCTTTAATTGGAGAGCTAGGAGATTGTTTATGGTATCTGTCCGCTGCTGCTAAAGAATTAGACGTTTCTCTTGAAGATGTAGCGGTTGCGAACCTAGAAAAACTGGAAAGCCGTAAGCGCAGAAATAAATTAGGAGGATCAGGTGACAACAGGTAAACATGAAAACAGAGCCGGTGTCGTTTTCGAGATAAAATGTTGTCAACACGAACCTGCTGCAACAGTAGTTATGATAAGACAAGACAAAGAAAACTTGCCTGCCGAGAAGTATGAAGGAGTATGCCCTAAGTGCGGGTCTTTGTTTGAAATGTCATTTCCGAAGATTTCTCCTTATGTTGAGGGTGATACTGAAAGGACTTTACCTCCTAATGGAGTACAGTCTTGCTCAGAATGCGGCAAGCCAACCTATCCTGGGTCAGGGCGTTTCGTCAACAGGGTTCCTGACTTTAACGACGCAAAGACAAAAGAGAATATGGGGAGACCATTCCCTCATGGCAATTTTATTTGCGCTGAATGTGACGACAAGAGCTCTTGCCATTAAATATATAAAAGGGTGCCCTTACTTAGGTTGGGCACCCTGCTTACGGAGTAGATAATGAGCCAACGTAACGAAGGGCTTTCCTTACCACCGGGTTATACCTGGCGGTTATTCTCTCGAAAAAACAAAGGTGTTTTTTTAGCAAAACAAGGCCGTTATAAACTTTGTTGCAAAATTGTTTCTACTGACTCAAGAGGCAGGTACAGGTTTAGCTCTGAAAAGGATGCCGAGCAATTTCTCGACAATGTTGCATTTAACGCTTGCTGGTCGACTTTCCAGCGCAAACGCTGTGTTGTTGAAAAACTGCATAGCAAGCGTAATACTAAAATAGGCTGTTTTGCGATTCGATTAACTTTCGAAAATTAAATCAGATAAAGGAGACGTCAATGACAATGGCAACTTTATTGAAAAATCTTGAAAAAGTAAAAACATGCATCCTATCTTTTTCAAAAAAAAGAGACGAGATACATCTAAATCAATTAAGGGAAGCAGCTAAACATATTTACGCAGACATAGAATCCAGCAATCTTCCTGAACAGATAGGGATTCTGGTTAATATAGCGCTTACTCTGACCAAGTTGCAAGAATTAGATGACAGCAAGCTAGACAGCTTAGTTGAAGTTATAGATAAAACAATATACTCGACAATGGAATTTTCGGTTGAGGAAGCTACAGACATACTGTCTGATGGAGGCTGGGATATGGGAGAGATAGGGTTACGTGCATTAGTCGCAATATACACAACAAGAGGAGGTAAAAATGAAGACGGTGAAGCCAAGCGTTAAAAACATTTACGCAACCCCTGATGCTATGAGAGCAATCGAACGCGCCGGGAGGGTTTGTTATAGGTCTGATGGTAAAACAACAAGACATTCGGCGGCTCCTTTTGTAAAACGATTAATAGAAAACGGTCATGAATCAATACTAGAACACGCCACGGCAAGCTTTAGGGTTGTTACAGACAGGGGTGTATCTCATGAAATCGTGCGACACAGGCTGAGTTCTTTTGCTCAAGAATCGACAAGGTTCTGTAACTATACGAAGAAAAAGTTTGGTGGAAATATACTGTTCATTAAGCCAGCAGGGTTGACTCCGCAGCAGGAAGATGATTGGTTGGCGTTCTGTGAACGTTCGGAGCGTTTATACTTTAATTGGATTTCCCAAGGCGCAAGTCCGCAGCAAGCAAGGCATATTTTGCCGATAAGCTTAAAGACAGAACTGGTTTGGACTGCAAATTTCAGAGAATGGCGCACGATATTGAAACAACGATTGTCCACTGCGGCGCATCCTCATATGCAATTTGTTGCTGGTAAGATATATGACTGGTTTTTGAAAAAGTACCCTATAATGGTTTTCGACATTGTTAATCTTGACGCATACTACGGTAAAGAAAAAATGCTGCTTTTGTCAAAAAATCATAAAACTTCAAAAAAAGAGCTATGGCAGTTAGCTTTCGCAAAGGAAGAAGAAGTGCGGATTAATGTAGCTAAAAATAAGACTACTCCGACTACGTTGCTGCATGTCTTAGCAAAAGATTTGATGGAAAAAGTACAAAAGGCAGCACTTTGCGCTATTGGAAAACGACGAAAGAAGGTAGAGCAGAATGAAGACTTTGGTTAAAAATGTTCTGAGGAGAGCTGCTGTGGGAGTCTTAATAGCAACAGCACTATTGCTATTCTGTTTATGCCTCAAACAATAATCAAAGAAAGGTTGTTTAAGTGAAGCTCAAGATAGGTGATGTAGAAAGAGCGATGGCTAAAGCGATAGCTGATTTCCTCCAGAGACTAGATATTGACCACAAAAAAAGGATGCCGTACTTTTTAACGCAAAACAGAAGGGGTATCGAAGAGTTTTTATCGCAATACAAGTACAGGCTGTTGTGCTGCAACTCTAGGAATCCTTTGACCTTAACCGCACGCGACATTAAAATTCTGACGACGTTGAACATGACTGAGCGACGACGTAAACGTTTAGAGTTTATGGCTTTTCTTTATTATGTAAGATCGGAGCTAGCTGATTTCATACTGTTTAGGAAAAAAGCTATGGCTAGTATTGTTAAATTTGTCTTCAGAAGAATGACTGATTGCTGCTCCGTGTCGAGATACAACTTACGCCTTTCAACCCCCAAGAAACGCAGGGGGGAAGGAGGTGTTGGTGTCCACGTGGTATTTGGCCTTAAAAATGGCAATCCACGATGTGTTCTTATTCCTTATCGCGATGAGCAGGTGCAATTCTTAACGTTTGCAGAATAACTAAACGAGGAGATAAAATGATCGTCGGCGAAATCCCTAGAGAATACTCCTCTATGTCGAGGTGAAAAATAGATAGTGGCGGGGCTACTTGGTGGCCCCGCTGCGACCAACAGGAGGTTAGCTTGTTAAAGCAAAAAGTTAGAACGGTACGAATAGTTGAAAATAATGCAGGTAGATTTTTCTACCCAGTAGCCATTAACGGCGAAATGATTTTCAAGAGAGAAGAAGATGCGAAAGCGGAACTTAAAAAGTTGTTGCAATTATTGCAAACGTTAGGGCTTGAGGGGAAAGTTAGCATAGCGCCAGTTTTCCTCCCTTTCTACATAAGCGGGTGGTATTTAGTTTATGACCCAAAATCCGACACAGATCAAATTTTGCAAACATTAGGTGAGCTGTTAAATTTTGGAAACTGTGATGAATAGATCGGGAAGCAAGGAGTTATTTTGGGAAAAGGTTTCTTAGGTAGGAAAATACTCTCGAAAAAAGTTAGTAATTTGTTGTTTGGGGAAATTAAAAAAAAGCGGAGATGCGCAAAACTGACAAAACTGTACAAATCAATGATGTTGCCCAGCTTGGGTGCGGCGGCGCTTTTTGTTGTAGGGGCGATACTAACAGCCTATACAGGTAATTTCTTGTACTGGCTAATAGGATTGGTTTTAGTGTTTGCTTACCCTGCATTGATTTTGTGGATGTTGTGGACTTGCAAGGAAACGCGAGAAAAATGAGGAGAGTAAAATGAATTTGAACAAAACAGACGGTACTAAGTTTTGCAAAGCAATTTTTGAATCTGAAAAGCTGTCTAGTTTATCTCCGGCTGAGCTTAAAAAGGTAGAGAAAATAAGTCTCCTCGAGAAGGAGATTGACATGGATGAACTCAGCTCAATTCTTGTCCAATGCGTTAATCTAAAAAAACTTACTCTTACCAATCCGCGCCACCCGAATTGGGATTTTTTAGCTAATTTAACCTTGCTTGAATATGTCTTATTGGAGGGTGCTAAAAGTTTGAAAACTGCCATAGAATTCATGAGCAATCTTCCAAGGTTAACGACCCTTATAGTAATTAACAGTCCGTTGATGGACGATAGCATCAAAATGTTAAAGAAATCCAATATTAAAATGCTCGGGTTGCCAGGCACTCTAGTGACGGACAGCTCAGCAGAAAGTTTAAGTAAAATTAATCTTGAAGAATTAGATTTAGCGTGGACACTAATTGGGGATGCAGGTGCCCGTAAATTATTTGGTATGGAACTTAAGGCTGTGCGTTTTGGGGCATATGTCACAGAAGGCTGCATCAAAGAATTTAAGGCAGTCAATCCAACCTGCAAAGTCTATCGAAACTGGGAGCATGTATGAGCTCCAACAATTACCCTGACTTGCCTGCAAAATATATGTGGGCAAGTTTGAAAGGTGGAGTGTATCTGCATCGTAAAGGGATTAATATTTCAGGGAAAGGGCAAAGAGTTACCTTCCTTACGAAAGAGGCAGCGGCGAGAGAACTGAATCGAATCTGCGACGCGCAGCACTGGACACAAGCTGAAACTGCAAGATGCTCTATTGAAAGACTGGTTGGTGTCAAGGGTGTGCCAGGCAGATATTCTATTCGACTTGGGTACGATTGCGTATAACAGTCCATAACTCTTAGTTGAAATCGTACCCTATTACGGTATAAAACTGTGAAACAATATTATTAGGAGTGAAATATGAACAGCAATACAAAAACCAGTCATAAACCAAGAAAGTTTTTTTGGTTAGTCGAAGAAACGGCAGACGGAAAACCCGAAAGGATTATTAACGGGTTTACCTCGAAAGAGTTAGCGCTAAGAGCAAAGTTTTTAGCTGTCGCTCGCGCTGAGAAAGATAAAAATAGCGCAGAAAAGAGATATTCTATCTGCGTTAATTGACAAGTATTAAACTACCTGTTACCCCCCCCTGAAAGGGGCGCCTAGTTGATAGCAAATCGCTGGGCGCCCCGAAAATTATCTTTTGGCTTCTTTTTTTACGGAGGAGAATGAAAAAATGATTTGCATAAAAGCATTTGAGAAAGGTTTGATTTGCAAGGGCTTCCCATACGAAGTTGGCAAAACATACATCATGTCAAGGAACAAGGTCAAGCTTTGCAGTAGAGGTTTCCATGCTGCGAACGGCACGGATCCAAGCCTTACGTTGGAGTATTATTCACTAACAGAATCGACCGAATATTGCTTGGTAGATATTAACGTAGTATCATCAGATGACGACAAAGTTGTTGGCGACAAGATTAAGATAGTGCGCAAGTTATCTTTAGATGAGGTCATAGAACTAGATAAAACCGGCGAATGGTGTGCTTGTTTTGCAACATACGTCAAAGGCGCCGACATCAAGAAGCTTCAAGCTGCGGTTATCAAGAAAGATAAAACTGGCGAATGGTGCGCTTACTTTGCAGCATACGTCAAAGGCGCCGACATCAAGAAGCTTCAAGCTGCGGTTGTAAAACTAGATAAAACTGGCGAATGGTGCGCTTACTTTGCGGGCCACGTCAAAGCCGCCGACGTTAAAAAGCTTCAGGCTAAGGTTATAAAACTAGATAAAACTGGCCAATGGTGTGCCAACTTTGCAATATTTGCCGAAGGTGCAGACATCAAGAAACTTCAAGCTGAGGTTATCAAGAAAGATGAAACCGGCCAATGGTGCCATTGGTTTGCAAGAGCAGTCGAAGGTGCCGACATAGAGAAACTTCAAGCTGAGGTTATCAAGAAAGACAAGATTGGCGAATGGTGCTATCTCTTTGCAAGAGACGTCAAAGGTGCCGACATCAAAAAGCTCCAAACTGCGGTTATTGAGAAAGACAAAACTGGCGAAGAGTGTACCTACTTTGCAGAATACGTCGAAGGCGCTGATATCAAAAAGCTCGAAGCTGAGGTTATCAAGAAAGATAAGACTGGGAAATGGTGCCGTTGGTTTGCAAAATACATCAGGTGGGCCGACTTCGAGAAGCTCCAAGCTGAGGTTATCAAGAAGGATAAGACTGGCGAACAGTGTTATAGCTTTGCAAGAGATGTAAAAGGCGCAGCCATCAAGAAACTCCAAGCAGAGGTTATTAAGAAAGATAAAACTGGTAGATGGTGTGCTTACTTTGCAGCATTGATTCAAGCCGCCGACATCAAAAAGCTCCAAACTGCGGTTATTAAGAAAGATAAGACTGGCAGATGGTGCCTCTACTTTGCAGATTACATCAAAGGTGCAGACATTGAAAAGCTCCAAGCTGCGGTTATTGAAAAAGACAAAACCGGCAAATTGTGCTATAACTTTGCGAGAGACGTCGAAGGTGCAGACATCGGGAAGCTTCAAGATGCGATTGCAGGCAAAGATAAGCGCAATCAATTGGCCAAGCGTTTGTTAAACATGCCGTGAAGGAAGAAAAATGATTTGCATAAAAGCATTTGGGGCAGGTTTGGTTTGCAAGGGCTTTCAGTACGAAGTCGGCAAAACATACATCATGCCAAGGAACAAGGTCAAGCTTTACAGGAGCGGGTTCCATGCTGCGAACGGCACGGATCCAAGCCTTACTTTGGAGTATTACCCATTAACAGAAACGACCGAATATTGCATGGTCGACATTAACGTAGTATCATCAGATGGCGACAAAGTTGTTGGCGATAAGATCAAGATATTGCGCAAGTTATCTTTGGATGAGGTCATAGAACTAGACAAGACTGGTGAATGGTGCTTCAACTTTGCGAAAGACGTAAAAGGTGCCGACATCAAAAAGTTTCAAGCTAAGGTTATTGAGAAAGATAAAACTGGCGAATGGTGCGCTTACTTTGCAGCATTTGTCAAAGGTGCCGACATCGAGAAACTTCAAGCGGCGGTTATCGGGAAAAATAAGA
>CAZUXE010000029.1:0-19693 GCA_964624585.1 uncultured bacterium
TAATATACCTGTGGAGTTTTGGTCTACAAAACTCCTGAACTCAAACCGAAGGTTTGAGTAACTTTTGACTACTTTTTGATCAATTTTTGACTAACTTATTTTTAAGGCGAAATCTAGCATTGGCTGCTTAAAAAACTTAAACCTAAAATCTATCACAATTGAGTTGGTTTTGAGATGAGAAAAACTTAAAACAGTTTGACACGTGCCGAATATTCACTAAAATTACCATAAGTCTGTAGAAAATCACTTATTTAGGAGGAAATTTATGTCGCATAAAAAAGGCGGCGGTGTTGCAAAAAATAACCGCGATAGCTGTGGAAAAAGATTAGGTGTTAAAATTTACGGTTCCCAAAAGGTTAAAATTGGTCAGATAATTATACGTCAGCGTGGAACTAAAATTATGCCCGGAAAGAACGTCGGCAGAGGCAAAGACGATACCCTTTTTGCGCTTGCAGATGGTGTTGTTAAATTTGAGCATGTCTCAAAAAGCAAGAAACGTGTGCTGGTTGTTCCTGCTGAGCTTTCTGCTAAGTAAGGTCTTAAGTTATTCCTGAAAGAAGGGATGTTATGAAAATCCAATGGATTGGACATGCGGCTTTTCTGATAGAAACTTCAGATGGCCGAAAGCTTATAACCGATCCCTATGATTCCGGTTCTTACGATGGCGCAGTTGGTTACGAAGAAATAGACATTGCTGCAGATGTAGTAACCGTTAGTCATAATCATCCTGACCATGACGGGGTTGAGAACATGCTTGTTCCGCCTACTAAAGTGATTCGAACCCCTGAACCTGTTGAAGCGGAAAGTTTTATAATTTCAGGGATGAATTCCTTCCACGACGAAAATAAAGGGGAAGATAGAGGTTCAAACATTATCTACGTTATCGAAGCTGAAGGTATACGTATATGTCATTTAGGTGATTTAGGGCATCTTTTATCCGATGATGAAGTGCTGAAACTTGGTCAAATTGACGTTTTGTTAATACCTGTAGGCGGTCATTTTACCATAGACGCAGTGCAGGCTACCGAATTGATAGAAAAAATTAAGCCTGCAATTGTTGTCCCTATGCATTACAAAACCTCTGTTTTGGGTTTTCCTATTGCAGGAGTTGATGATTTTCTCAAGGGAAAGTCAAACGTGGTCATTGAAGATTCCACTTATATCGATATTAATGTTGATAGTTTACCTGAAGAAACTCAGGTTCGAGTTTTGAAACACGCCAAATAATTTTTTGTACTTACTTCACGGCATCTCTATTTCAGATATACTATTGTGGATATTATCCGTAAGCGATAGAACTATCTAATTTATAGCATCATTCTTAGTTTTTGCTCTGCCGTTATCTCTTTGTCTTTCTATGGAGTCGCAACTACAAGTTGTATAAGTCGCTAGTATTGTTTCTTATGATAAGTGTCCACTACAACAACTTTTATCCCGCTGTTACGCAAAAGAGCAGTAGTTACACCTTGCTCTCCACAGGAAGGAGAGCGTGATTTGAAAATTGCTTTTTTGCAGCCTGTAAGTAGGGCTATTTTCAAGGTCTCTTCAGCACCCTTGGTAAATATTTCAGTGAGATCCTTACCGTTTTCATTAATAACTCTATAATTCAGAGCGTTCCACGATACACTACTTTTCAATCGCGGTGTGGAAAGTCCGGCCAATTGTTCAGGGCAGACTGGAATAAGGCACTCTTTTTTTTGTATAAGCTGCTTTATCTCTAAAGGTATTTCTCGTTCAGCAGAATCGTATCGACATCTTATGCCTAAAAGACAGGCAGAAATTAGTTTCAACAGACCCTCATTTTTTGGCAGGAGGTTTAAATTTGAAATATGGTTCTGGATTAACCGGAACACCGTTAATTCTTACTTCGTAATGTAGGTGTGGACCGGTAGTGCGTCCGGTATTTCCTACATAGCCAATAACATCGTCACGCTCAACCCTGTCGCCTGTTTCAACGTCGTAGCGGGAAAGATGAGCGTAAACGGTATTGAACTCGTTTCCATGATCTATTATGATCATTTTTCCGTAAGCGCCCACATAGCCCTTAAAAATGACGACTCCTTCTCCTGTTGAGAAAACCGGTGTGCCTATAATATTGGCTATATCTATACCTGCATGGAACCTGGAATTGCGTGGGCCGAATCTAGAAGTTATTTGTCCGTCTGTGGGCATTCCCATAGGACGGTCTGTTATTAAGGTCGCTTTTTTCTCAAGGAAGTTACGCAACCCTCTCAAGTCAGTTCTTTTTTCCCTTAGTCTGACGCTTAAAGCGGTTGCTCCTGAATCAAGGTTTGCTTTTAAGGAATCGGGAGAAGCTTTTAGTAAGCCTTCAAGATATGGCTCAATTTCAATTTGTGGGCCGCCTGTTCCCTGTTGAGTGGATTTAGTCTTGTCATCGGTATTTAATTTTCTGGCATCTTCCTTTGATAACTTGTAGCCTGCAAGAATTTTCAAATCGGTAACAAAATTTTCAAGACGCTCAAATTCGTCTTGAACTTCGGCAAGGTGCCTTGCGTGCTGAACTCTTTCCGTTTCAATTTCGTTTAGCAGGCTGTCTTTTGAAAATTGTATAGCATCGCGCTGCGTAATTAACGACTTTGTGCGATCATGTAGCTCTTTATTTTCCTGTTGTATGGGACCGGCTACACGTCTTAGTTGAACAAGTTCATGGGCGTAGAAAATCATTCTTACGAATCCTGCGAAGAGTAGAGTCAAAGTTGTATATAGTATAATATTTAAGACTCGTTTAGACACGAATATACGCTTTGGTTGTTTAGTGCCTTCAGGGATTATAACGATTGTATGATCGTGTCTAATCATGTGCTTCTCCTATTTTTCGTTGGGCTTCTGTATTTTTATGCCCAATTCCTTTAATTGAAACTCACTAACCTCTGCAGGTTGACCTTCCATAAGGCCTTGTCCTGAGGTTGTTTTTGGGAAAGCAATAACATCACGAATGCTTTCAAGACCTGCAAAAACCGCAACTATTCTATCGAACCCCATGCCTATACCTGCGTGAGGCGGTGCGCCTGAATCAAGCGCATTAAGGAAAAAATCAAAATGAACCGGGTCGATACCTGCAATCCGAAGTAATTTTTCCTGTAGGTCTCTTAAATGACATCTCACAGAGCCGGAACCAAGTTCAACTCCATTGAGAACCATATCAAAAAGCCTACCCTTGACCTTTAAGGGGTCAGAATCAAGAAACTCAAGATGTTGTTTTTGAGGCATGGTAAATATATGATGGGCGGGGACAATTTTACCGCTGTCTTCATCTTCTTCAAATAGAGGGAAATCGGTAATCCATACTGGTTTCATATCATTTTCATTAATTAGTTCCATTTTTTTACCGCATAGCTGTCTTAGTTTTCCCATTGCCTTGTCTAGATTGGCAATATTTGTTCCGGCCAAACCTAAACAAAGACATCCATCCTGTAACTCATTAATATTCATAAACTTAGATAATGGCCCCGACATTTGCTCACCAGTCCTCTTAACCCATGCTAGACCGGGGAAACCAAAGGTTTTAACCTCATCTGCCAGAGAATCAATGTCTTTTCTGCTCCATGCCGCTCCGCCTGCGAGTTTAAGGAAGCGAACTACTCCATCTTTGGCGACTATGGATGCGAATATCTTAAATTCCGAATTGCGGAAGCGGTCTGTAACTGTCTGTAATTCAAGTGGGTTACGAAGATCGGGTTTGTCAGAACCGAAACGCTGGATTGCTTCATCATAGGTCATTCTGGGAAATGGGATATCAAGGTAAATACCTTTACTTTCTTTTGCCCATAGGTGAAACAGGCCTTCAACAAGTGTTTGGATATCCTTTTCTTCAACAAATGATGCTTCGATATCAACCTGAGTATGTTCGGGTTGACGATCAGCCCTAAGGTCTTCATCCCTTAAGCATCGTCCCCACTGGAAGTATTTGTCAATTCCTGAAACCATAAGAATTTGTTTGTAAAGCTGAGGCGATTGCGGTAGGGCGTAGAACTTGCCTTTCATATTTCGGGAAGCTACAAGGAAATCCCTTGCGCCTTCAGGTGTGGATTTTGCAAGCAGTGGGGTTTCTATCTCCCAGTATCCTTTTTCGGAAAGATAGTTGCGTCCTAGTTGCATCATACGGTGACGCAACCTCAGATGAGCTGTCATTACAGGACGTCTTAAGTCAAGATAACGGTACTTGAGCCTAGTTTCTTCAGCAGGAAGAAGTTCCTCTCTTTCCACGCTAAAAGGTAGCTCTTTTGTTTTGTTGAGAACAACAATCTTTTGAGCTTTGATTTCTACAGCGCCAGATGTCAACCTGTCGTCCTTCTGGTCGGGCGGACGGGCGCTAACCTTACCTATAATTTCTACAACGTCTTCGTTATGCAGACGGCTTGCTTCTTCAGCATCATCAGGGTCTATAACAACCTGTACCAAACCGCTTCTGTCACGGAGGTGTATGAAGATGACCCCGCCTAAATTTCTTAACCTGTGAACCCAGCCGCAAAGCCGGACAGATTCATTAACCTGTTCAAGGGTTAGTTTTCCACAAAAATAGCGTTCCATTATAAGATTCTACCGCATAGGCTTTGCTTGTCAACTTTGTATCTTTCGGAAAAATCCCTTTGTGGGGCGGGAAAGGGCATTCTGTCCCCACCAACTCACAACTGTAAATCCCCATAAAAGCCTCTTCCTCAAAATTCCTATTCTCATATTATATACATCAATCTTCATTAAGCATTAAGTTGTTGAGTACACTGAATCAAAGCAGCTTTAAGAAAATCATGAAGTCAATATCAATCCTGAGAATAATTGTTAGTCGTGTGTGCAGACGCTCCGTAAGTTATAATTTTACGTAAATGTAAATTTCTAGAGAGTAACTATTAGCCAAACCCGCCCTTAGAAATAATTCCCATTATATCCATTGATAGAGCTACACCCCAGTGAAGAAGCACTCCAGGTAGAAAGCTACGTGTTCTCAAAGCCAGCCAACCTAGTGCAATAGCGGCAATGAAGGAACCGTAGGCTTCGAATTCAGGCTTTCCTACATGAAGCAAAGCAAAGGGAATAGCTGTTGCAAGTATTGCCCAGTTACCCATTTTTCCCTCAAGTCCAAACAAAAGAAAGCCGCGATTGATGAATTCCCAGCCGAACATATGAATAAGAAGCGCTGCTTCCCATAGTAAAAACAGATTGAGACTTTTGCCGGCACTAGAAAACAATGGATATGTACTTATGAAGTTTTTTTGAACCCCCTTAAGAAATGGCAAGGGTAGAACGGTAACTGCAATGACTAGGGCTAACATAAACGCAAAGAAAATTAAGGTGTCGCGCCACCCCTTCCACCTTCCTATTTTGAAACCGTAGTCCCTAAAACGGTATTGCGGGAAAGGTTCCTTTGTTTTGGGAAAAACAGAAGAAAGTAACCTTAATATCAATACGGCTAAAATTGGAATAAGCATAAACCATAGGCCGTCTATCGCCATTTTTTCAGGGAATCGATATTGCGGTTCAAGAAAACTCGTTCGGAACATTGCGTAATGATAGCGGGGAAATATAAGAACAAAACTGTAAATTGCACATACCAGTAGAGGTGTTGCCGGAGAAAGCAGTTTTTTTAACTCTAACCAGTAGTATTTAAGAAATCCTTGCGATGAGTCTATATTCTTATTCAAAAGTTATTCCCCTTTTGATTTTTGGAAACGCTAGTTCTACTGGCACGTTTTTCCTCAACAAAGATTCTCAATCGAAGATAAAATCAAAATCGAATACCATGTTTCAACCACTACAGAATGTGTCAAGAGAAGCCTTTAAGTATAATCTAGAGCTTAGAATATACGATAAGAGATAGTACTTGAAACTTCTGCCGACAATCCTGAAGCCTGCGTTGAGTGATTGATGGTCAAGGTGTTGGATATAATAAGGTGTTCAACAACTACAATTGATAAGGTTCCAGTTAACTGGTTATTAAGAACTATTTTGTAATCCTCATTTTCCTGAATTTTGGTTCTATCCAAATTTAGTTGATATGTACCCATTAAGTCTATGTTTGAGTTAATTTCGTAGAGAAGAGAGAGTAGTAAGCTTGAGTAGAGTTCTTTTCCTAATTTACCGCCTGTAAACGGTATACGTATGTTCGATTTTTCAACAAGCTGGGCGCGGTTACCAAGAGGGCGAGCGTAGTCAAACCCTAAAGTTGCAAAAGCTGCCCTGCCGGTTGCTTTATAGGCAGGGAAAAGGTCGTAGCCTACACCAAGGTAGCCTTCATAGCCATAGTAACGTGGAGAAATGTATTCATCCAGAACGTCTTTGATGATTAGAGACCCATCGCTTCCCAATGTGCTGTTATGCAGTAAGCTGGATTCTTTTAAGATTCGCTCAAGGGCAGAGTAGTATTCTTTTTCCCAATAGTAGTGTTTTTCCTTGTACTCGTTTCGTTTTTCCACAGATAGCTCTTGGGCAAAGCGCATAAGCATACCTGTTGATAAACTGTCAATTAATACGCCCCTACCAAGCATCTCCTCTTCAATTCTTAAGGCTCTGGCTAAAGGGGTTGCGCTGGTGAACTTTCCAAAACCTATACCTATTGTTGCACGTGTAGCAGGATAATCATAGTTTGTTAGGGCATCGCCGTCCAGTTTTGCAAATCCGAATAAATTCTTGCCCGATAACAAATATTTGTTATATTTAGCTCCCCACTTTATTTGATAAGTTAGCCTTTTTGCAGCAGTATCTGCGGTATCTACAACAAAATTACCGCTAAGGTTACCGTTAAAACTAATATTGTAGCTTGATGGCGAAGTTGCTTGAAAACGCTCAAAATTTAATGAAAGATTTCCGAAATGTGAAACAACTTTTCCTTCGGTCATTCCTAAGTGGTAATTAAAACCGGTTAAAAAAACCTGGGCGTTGCTTCTATCGGCCTTGTATTCGGTTAAATCAACAGCTAGAAGCGTTATTGGAATTAACCCAATAATAACAAGCAGTTTTTTCATTAATCCTCCTAATATCGTTAAACAAGATTATACAAACTTGCCTTACATGTGTCAACTTAACTATCCAAATATCCGATTTGGGTTTAGGAGTTTACTCCACATCGTTGCTTTGGGGTGCGGTACGAACTTCACGAGTGGGTAGGTAGATAGTTGACTTGTAAATTCTTAGGAGTACAATTCCCGCAATGGTTAGCCTTTTTTTAGTCCTTTTTTCAGCAATAGAACTAAGTTTGTCGGAAGATAATCTACAGCAAGGGCAAGTGTGTTACGTAAAGCTTGTTACAGATGAACAAGGATTACTTTCTTTAACCTACAGGGGCGAACCTTATCCGCTTATTCCTTATAAAAATTACTACATTTCGGCAATTGGCACTTCGTATAAAACTTCCTGTGGCCGTAAAGCAATAAAGGTTTATTTCAGCAACTCTAAAAGAAAACTGGTTATTGATACCGCTATTATTGTTAGGCCAAGAAAATTCCGCAAATCTGTTATAAAACTTTCCAGCTCTAAACAGTCGGCAATTGATACTTCAAGACAGCGTCGAAAAAAAGAGGAGTATAAAGAAGTAGTCGCGGCAATTAACGCACCGTCGATTGATTTTTACTCCATATATCCTGAAATTCTGCCTTGTCGTAAAAATATTTCCGGTACCTATGGCGATGAGCGATGGGCTAATGGGAAAAAATTGTGGAATCATTCAGGACTCGACTTTGCAGTTCCGAAATGGACACCTATTCTTGCGCCTTGCGTAGCTAAGGTTATAATGGCGCGTGATACCTTTATAAGGCAGGGGAATTTTGTTATGCTTGACCATGGAGCCGGTTTGAAAACCCTCTACTATCACATGGTTAAACGAAATGTTGAAGAAGGAGATGTCGTTGTAACAGGAGATACATTGGGATTTGTTGGTTCAACCGGACTTTCCACCGGTCCTCATTTACATATGAGTGTCTATATTCACGGCATACCGGTTGATCCTTTATACTGGCTTGAGAAAAAGGAGAAACCTTGAGCAATAAAAAAACCGAAAAGAGATTGAAAAAATTACCGTTGATTATTACCCTAGCTGTTTTAACTGTTTTAGCCATAGTGGGAGTGGCACTTGCTTCCACAGGTGTTATATCTGGCAGAGCGGATACTGATACCTCTGTGGATACCGATACGTCTACGGATACGGATACCTTAAAACCTAAACCATTAAGGCTTACTATTGCCGCTGTTGGAGATATTATGATGGGTACAGATTACCCTTCTCCAAAATTGCCTCCCCAAAACGGCGCCCTCCTTTTTGCTCAGGCGGCACCTGTGTTGCGAGCAGTGGATATTGCCTTTGGGAATCTTGAGGGGCCTATAACAAGCTCCAAAGGATGCGCTAAAAACACTGCTTCCGGTAAGTCGTTTGCTTTCCGTTCGCCTCCTACTCTTGCCGGAAATCTCCTAAGCGCTGGATTTGACGTAATGAGTTTGGCTAACAACCATTCCCGTGATTTTGGTTACGCAGGTATGAGTCAAACGAAACGGATTCTTGATAGCTTGGGCATTAAATACTCTTCAAAGAACGGTGAAATTGCTGAATTTGAAATAAAGGGCTTAAAAATTGGACTGATAGCCTTTTCAACAGGTTCTGCCCCACGCTCTATTCTTAATATTGATATGTGTCGCAGTGAGGTTGAAAAACTGGCTCTGCAATACGACATCCTTATAGTCAGTTTCCATGGCGGAACAGAAGGAACAAAGGCCTTGCACACTGCGAATAAATTTGAAAATCTTTACGGCGAACCGCGAGGCAATGTGGTAAAATTTGCGCATCAGATGATAGATGCCGGAGCCGATATTGTTATAGGTCATGGGCCTCATGTTCCAAGAGCAATGGAGATCTACAAACATAAAATTATAGCCTATAGTTTGGGAAATTTTTGTACATATAGATGTATGCGGCTTTCCGCAGAGCTTGGTTATGCACCAATAGTTGTGTTTGAGCTTGACTCTACAGGCAACTTTATGCAAGGTGAAGTGCATTCTTTTAGACAATTTCCGCCAGGGGGACCAAGATTGGATAGTACAGAGCAGGCCTTCAAGCTTATATGTAAGCTTTCTACTGCGGATTTTCCCAACTCAGCGCCACAATTTGGAAAAAGTATGAAGTTTTATTCACCGGAATTTACCGATACTGCTTCCTCAAAATCAGCTGATGCTGTGCCGTTGAAACCAGAACCGGATAGCTCTTCTTGCAATGATTCATCTGCTAAACCTATGCTGAAACCCCAAAGGACCTCTTAGTTTTCAATAATTGATAAAAGCCTTAGATGACAAGTCAAAGATTTTGTAATACATCCTCCACAATGGATATTGAAGCTGTTACAGTTGTAGGCGGAGGTTTAGCTGGTTGTTCTGCAGCTCTTGAGCTTGCCAAACGCGGGATTCAGGTAAAGCTTTTTGAAATGCGTCCGCAACATTCTACACTGGCCCACATCACAGATAAACTTGCAGAATTGGTTTGCTCCAATTCCCTTGGCTCTAACCGCAAAACTAGAGCTTTAGGGTTACTAAAAGAAGAGCTACGGATGCTTGACTGTGAGATTCTGAAGATTGCCGAAGATTGCGCTGTGCCGGCTGGAACCGCTTTAACAGTGGATAGGGAACGTTTTGCTTCGCAAGTAACCGATACGATAAAGAAACATCCCCTAATTCAAGTTATCAGAGAAGAAGTTTCAACAATACCCCAAGGAACGGCAATACTTGCCTCTGGTCCATTGACCTCCTCTGCTCTTGCTAAAGCTATTGCAGGATTCTGCGGAACAGAATATCTATATTTCTACGATGCTATAGCACCAATTGTATCGCGCGCGTCATTGGACTTATCCATTCTTGTTAAGGCCGCTCGTTATGATGCCGGAGAAGCAGGTTTTCTTAACGCTTTTATGGAAAAAGATGAATATATGGAATTCTATAGACAGCTTGTCAACGCAGAACAGCATGAATTGAATGAGGCGGATAAAGATAGGTCTTACTTTGAGGGTTGTCTTCCTGTTGAAGAGATCGCACGAAGAGGTGAACGTTCACTTGCCTATGGTCCACTGCGGCCTACTGGTTTCAAAAATGCACAGGGTAGGCGTCCTTTTGTCGTAATTCAGTTACGTCCTGAAAATAAAGAACACACCATGTATAACCTTGTAGGTTTTCAAACGAATCTTCGCAATAAAGAACAGGAAAGGGTTTTTAGAATGATTCCTGGACTTAAAACAGCAGAGTTTCTTCGTTATGGAAGAATGCACAGGAATACCTATATTCAGGCCCCTAATTTAATTCATCCAACCTTGCAATTTAGAAACCGCGCCAACCTTTTTGTCGCAGGTCAACTTTCAGGCGCAGAAGGCTATCTTTGCGCTTTTGCTACGGGATTAGTTGCCGGTATGAACGCCGCGCGAGTCTGTGCCGCTAAATCACCTATTGTTCTTCCTTATCAGACCATGCTAGGGGCGCTTCTTGTTCGTATGGCTGGCTATGGCGAATTTGCATCCCTCAACCCCCGTTATTCTCCTATCAAGCCAATGCTGGCCTTGCTACCAACACTTAATGACGCTCCGCGTTCCAAAGACCTCAGACGTGAAGCTTATGCCGAACGCAGCATTGCTTCCTTAAAATTGTTTCTGGAAAACCTCTAAATTAATCCACTTTATACTTAACACCATCCATTCCTCGGTAGATAAGGTTTAGCGGTGATTTAATATCATCTCTTCAATTTTCAATTCGCACCTTGGCGCTTCTAATGTTTTACGAAATTGCTCCTGGATTTCGGCTGAAAATCCATCTATTTCCTTGGCCCTGAAGCGGGAATGTACAGAATGCCCTCTTTTTCTCATAAGTCTTAGCAAAGATTCATAGGTTTTGTCTGAAGTGTAACGTTCAAGGGTGTAGCAGGCAACAAAAGCGCCGCATTCAGAACATTTAACATATACCTTTATTGGACTTCCCTTTTCTACCCTAAGCAGGTTTTCGGTATTTTTGCAACCGCATTTAGGGCATGTTTCAACTTTAACATTGAAAGACATAAATATCCTCCTTATGCCGAAATAAATTGTAATTATAACGTATTACTTAACAGATGAAGTTGTAGATACGTTATTAGATATCACATTCTTGGCTTTTTTATCCTAAAGCCTATGCCGAAATAATATTTAGTCGAGGCCATATTATCAAGCCGAATAGCAGAATTAGCGCAACAGCCATTACGGCTATAAGAATTCCAGTACGGAACATATGTTTAACCTTAAGCAATCCTGAACCAAAGGCAATTGCGTTTGGAGGCGTTGATACAGGAAGAAGCATTGATGCAGATGCCGCCATTGCCACAGATATGGCCAATCGATAGCCGCCGGTAGACATTCCGAATCCTAAAGCGAGTGGTATAATGAGAGCAGCAGATGAAGTGTTGGATATAAAATTGGTGAGTATTACTGTCAATAAGACAAAACCGATAAATAGTGGAACAGGGGAAAGTGCGCCTAAGCCTAAGGAATTAACCATCCATTTGTCAAGCCCTGAAGCTAGAACAGCCTTGCCAAGGGCCAGACCACCGCCCATAAGTATTAGTACGTCCCATCCAAGTTTGCGAAAGTGTTTTCTTCCCAAAAGACCTAAAGAAAAGAAGATTATTGCAGGAAGTAAGGCAATTATAGCGTTCGGGATTTTGTGTATTTTTTGTGTTAACCAACCTGTTACCGTTAGAGCCAGTGTAATTAGTACTATCCATTCCTTCCAACTCATATTGGTTGATTTCGTTATGGAAAATTCCAGTGTTTTAGTTTTTGGCTTAAAGAGAATTAGAATTAGTCCCCAGGTAATAAATAAAAGCACTACAGTTAGAGGAAAAGCCAGCCCCATCCAATCAAGAAAGTTTATTCCGATACCCGCATCCCTTAAAGCGGCTATTGCTATAGCGTTAGGCGGTGTTCCTATTGGAGTGGCCATACCGCCAAGGTTTGCGGCAAAGGGGATTCCCAAAATAAGTCCAATACGTATAGGATCTTTTGAGTTAATTGAGTTGATAAGCGGAAGAGCCACTGCAATCATCAATGCGGTTGCTGCAGTGTTAGACATCCACATTGACAATAATGCGGTTACCCCCATAAAGCCTGCCAAAATAGCCCATGGACGTTTACCCACCCTTCTTAATATTGCCGACGCCAGCAGGGAATCCAGAGAATAGGTTTCAAGTCCTTTTGCCAGAACAAAACCTCCGAGGAATAAAAGAATTACCGGAGAAAAGAATTGGGCAAGAAAGTCCTTGTAACTTACGGAAGTTGCGGTAATATGTTGTGGTACGAATATGGCAAGGAGTCCTACTATAATAAAAGATGTGATGTAGAGGGGAATAGCTTCAGATACCCATAAAATTAAAGCTAAAGCAAATACCGCAAGGGTATTTTGAGCGCCCTTGTCCATTCCGGGAATAGGAATGATAATTAGAGTAATAAATACAGCAGCAGCTAATGATACAAATAAAACACGTAGGGACGGTTTCACTTATCCTCCAGTGATTAGTCTTGATATATCATTAAATAGAGTAAAACCTACCAATAAGAGCAGGACGATAAATCCAATATTTATTGAAATTGTCCATACCATTTTACCAAAATTCTTGCCACGGATTTTTTCTATAATGAAGATAAGTATCCTGCCGCCATCAAGAGCTGGAATGGGTAACATATTAACAACAGCTAAACTTATCGATAGATAAGCAAGTAAAGAAAGCAATGAACTAAGCCCCCATCGGCGACTCTGGGCTGAGAGATCGGCTATAAGAATAACCCCCCCTAAATTACGGGCGGATTCTTTACCGGTAATTAATCTACCTAGTAGAACAAATGTTTGTCCAGTTATCTCCAATGTACGTCTAACAGGTAACCAAAGAGCTTCACCAAATTTTATAGGTCGTGTAGGACTGGCGACAACAATACCTATACCCCGTTGTTTGGTCATTCTTAAGGTTTCTGGTTGAATATTTGCAGTAAAGGTATCATTGTTTCGTAGCCATATAAACTTAAAGGAGCGCAAGGTATCCGATTGATTCATATAGTCAAGTAAATTCACCCACGACTTTATAGGCATACTATCAATTGCAATAATAAGATCGCCTTTCTTAAGGCCAGCCTTAGCTGCCGGGGAATTGGTTTGAACATTTCCTATTCTAGGAGTTAACCTTGCTCTCAAATGCATTGAATCGCTTGGAGACAAGCTTAAGGTTAATTTCCTACCTTCTCTAAATATACTGACTCTTACAGTTTTTTTATTTGAAATACTTCGGGTAAAATCGGAAAAACTGTGTATTTGTTTTCCATTTACTGCAATTACACTATCGCCTGGCATAAACCCAGACTTGGTAAGAACAGATTTCTCTGGAAAATCCAGAACAGGCGGAAATATTTCTACTCCCCAACCTAGACCAATTATAAAATAGATGAGTATTGCCAGAATAAAATTGGTAATTATTCCTCCGGCTGTAGTAACTGTTTTTCGCCAGAATGGAAATGCGAAAAATCCTTTCGGGTCATCAAAATCTTCACCCTTAAATTTAACGTAACCACCAAGGGGTATTACTGAAAGTTGATAGACGGTTTCTCCATTACCCCATTTGAAAATACCCGGACCAAAACCAATGGAAAATTTTTCAACCGGTATTTTTACAAATTTTGCAGTAAGCAAATGTCCCAGTTCATGGAAGCCAATGAGTACAAGAAAAACAACAACAACGGTTAGAATGTCAAGTACGGATTGCATTACACTCCTTTATAACGTAATCTCTAGCAAGACCTTCAGCCTTGCGGATTTCATTTATAGAAGGGGCATCAATTTTCTCCAAAGAATCCAACGCGCCTTCAATTAACTGAGGTATTCTTTTGAAACTAATCTTTCCTGCAAGGAATTGATTAACAGCCTCATAATCTGCTGCTTGCAGTATGGCAGGACTTGTTCCACCATGTTTTAGAGCTTCATAGGCTAGTTTAAGGCATGGAAAGCGTTCTGTATCCGGTTTCTCAAAAGTTAAAGCGCCTACCTCAACAAGGTTAAGGGAATTAACAAGATTTAGGGTACGTTTGGGATAGCTTAGGGCATAGGCAATAGGTAATCTCATATCTGGAAGTGCCATTTGAGCCAGAATAGAGGAATCGTTGAATTCGACCATAGAATGAATAATTGACTGAGGATGCACAATAACATCTATCAAATCTGGTTCTATTCCAAAAAGGTAATGTGCTTCAATAACCTCAAAACCTTTATTCATTAATGTAGCCGAATCAACAGTAATTCTTGCACCCATATTCCAGGTAGGATGCGCAAGAACATCATCAACACTTGCATCTTTGAAACTTTTATTTCTGAATGGGCCGCCTGATGCTGTTAGAATCAATTTCTTTACATCCCCCAGCTTCCTTCCGTCAAGACATTGATGTAAGGCGTTATGTTCTGAGTCAATAGGTAAAAGCTCTCCGCCGCCTTGCTTTAAGGCTTGAATAACAATGTTACCAAAACTCACAAGAATTTCTTTTGTAGCTAAAGCGACACGTTTTCCTGTTTCCAAGGCCTTAAGCACTGCTTGCACTGTAGATGTACCCGTCATCGCGACTACAAGGATATCAGTTTCTGCTTCCTCACCCAGAAGAGTTAGGGCATCATGTCCGCAGGATATATCAGAGATATCGTTTGAAGATAAGGTATTGCAGGAGTTAGTATCAAGGACAACTGCCTTCCGCGGCGCGAATTCCTCAATCTGTTCCTTTAGTAGGTCGGTATTGCAATTTGCCGCAAGTGCCGATATTTGGAAACTATCTTTCATTGAACGGATTACATCAAGGGTTAGTCTACCAATAGTTCCTGTAGAGCCTAGAATACTGACTTTTTTCACGTTTTACAAATCAGGGACAGGTGCCTGCAGTCAATAAGGTCTCAGCTAACTCCAGGTCTCGTCGGTAGGTAACTTTTAGATTCTCTTCCCTACCAGGAAGGATATAAACTTGTTCACCAATCTGTTCAAGATAACTGGCTTCATCAGTTCCCTTAAAACCCTGCGCTTCACCTCTCGCTATCGCCTCCCTAAGTAAAGGAAGAGGGAAAAATTGGGGAGTCTGTGCCCTATAGACCGAATTGCGGGAAATAGTTTCTACTATAACTTTTCCTTTAACCCGTTTTAGGGTATCGGTTACCGGTATAGCGTATATAGCAGGACCTTTGGATTCAAGGATTTCAAAACCAAGGCTAATATCTTCTGCTCTAACAAAGGGTCTTGCTCCATCATGAATTGCCACCAAGTCCTTTTCAGGTAGAGCTTTTAGGCCGGCTTTAAGGGAATCTATCCGTTCTTTTCCTCCCGGCACCACTGCTTCTACCTTTCCAATACCCCTTTGTTTAATTTGATGTTCAAAGAATTTAACGCTACCTTCATCGGTAACCATTACTATCAAATCAACAGAGCTGGACTGTTCAAAGGCAAGAATGCTCCAGAGAGCTAAAGGATGACCTCCTAGCAACTCTTGTTGTTTACACGAACCAAAGCGTTCGCCTTTTCCTGCAGCTAGAATGAGTCCAAATCTCATGCAGAATTTCCTGTTATAATAGCAGTTGTGAAGTTTAGAATAGGAATACAGGTAAATTCTATGGTTCGCCTATTAGTCATGGGTAACTTCTGGAAGTTGGGCAGTTTTTTTACCAATCATATATGCCGGAACAAAATCAATCAGTTCGCAACGAGTACATTCAAGACATCTAATGCAAGCAGAGCTTTGAGGATTTTCATAAGGTTTAAGCTCCATAGGACATACACGCAAACACATATCGCATTGGTTGCATTTTTCAGTATCAACCCTCAGGCGCAAAAAACTTATCTTGTTTCCAAGCGAAAAGATAGCTCCTAGAGCGCAAACCCTGCAAAATGGTCGTTTAGTAAATATTGAAAATACAAGTGTTAAACCTAATATTCCGGCTTTTACAGCAAACAGCCATCCAAGGATTCGCATTAGTTGTGGATCTAGTAATATTTGAGGAATACCTGCTCCAAATATGCCCGCAGGACATAACTTGCAGAACCATGTTTCATTAGTTAAATATACAACTACTCCTGCGACTATCACAAGGGAAAGGAATTTAATATAATGGGTCCAGTGAGGAAGTTTCAATTTGACGGTTCGTATTTTATACAGTAAATCTTGAAGAAATCCAAAGGGACACAGCATTCCGCAAGGCATACGACCGATTACCGCAGATATTGCCAGCATGGAACCTGCCGCAAACCAAGGAATTTCATGCGACTTAATAAAATGTTGAATAGAACCCATTGGACACGCACCGGTTGAACCTGGGCATGAATAGCAATTAAGTCCAGGAACACATACGCTTTTAGTAGTTTCTTCAACGATAGTATTACTTGCTGTAATTAAGTTAGCTATTTTGGCTTTTGGTGTTTTTCCTAATCTATCAAGAATCCTTCCCCAAAAGCCGGCTATGTTTGCATTCATTGTTAGCCAAGCTACTACTTGAATAAAAATCCTCTTCATATAATTAAACCCCTAAGCAATTCCGATACACGATAAACAAAGAATAATGGCGTTTCTAATTATCTCTTCAAGGTCACCATGCTTGATACCGAAAACGCAAGCTACGATTAATGCCCCAAGAATGGGTACCCAAGTCCAAGCTAATATTATTCTACCTATTTCACGCATACAGAAGCTTACCGAAACCAGCTTGATTGTCAAGCGGCCTTGACGTTTTTCATTCTCTTCCTAACATTAAATATAGGTATAAATTCATGAAAAGATTTGCTTATAGGGAGTTATACTGGCTGAAGAAGGTTGTTGAGAAAATTATATCTCTGTACTAGAGCATAGGCGAGAGTGTTATGTGGATTTTTAGTTGTATATATTTTTAAAGGAGGAATTTTATGAAAAAAATTGGATATCTGCAAGGAACAGACCCTTATCTTTTAAGTAAATTAGTTCTGAACGGTTATGGAACAATGCCTTTAGGAAACGGTTGGGATAATCACGGTAAATACATAAATCACCTATCTCCAGAAGATAAGATTGATGCCGTTATTGGATACTTGCACAAAGTATTTCCTCCTGAAGGTCTTAAAGCGCCTGGTGATCCTGGAGATGTACTTTACGCTTGTCGAACTCATAAAATACCAGTCTATTTGATAGTTCCAAAAGAAGCTCAAGAAGAGGCTGGCGCATTTCTAAAAGATATTTCAGAAGGAGTAGTATTGGTTGATCCGGCGGAAGTGTTTGAAACCTTAACTGCACATGATGAAAAATAGATATCCAGTATAATCAATACAGTTAAGGACGGAAATAAACTAAGCGGATTGTAGAATTGTTCTACTGAAGTAAAAAGATCCGTTTGCGCAAGCCGCAACATTTTCGCCATATATGGTATCAATGAGTCTGCGAGCTTGTCTCTATCATAAAAGGAAAAAAGGGTTGGCAGATGCCAACCCTTTTTAGAAATCTGAATTCGCTATTTTTTGCCCGAAGGCAAAAAGGGTGATAAATTTTATACCCAACCGCGAAGTTTAACTGTATCGGCAACACGTTTAACTGCAACCAAATAGGCTGCTGTACGCATGTGTACGTTCTTTTCTTTGTGCATGTCGTAGACGTCGTTGTATGCTTTGGTCATTTTGGCATCAAGCTGTTTTTGGACGTCTTCAAGAGTCCAGAAATAGTTGTATGTACCCTGAACTTGCTCAAAGTAAGAAACAGTAACGCCGCCGGCATTTGCCAAGAAGTCGGGAATGACATGAACACCCTTTTCGTGAAGGATTACGTCGGCTTCAGGAGTGGTGGGGCCATTTGCCAATTCACAGCTGATTTTAGCTTTAATGTTGGCTGCGTTTTCTTTAGTGATAACATTTTCAAGAGCAGAGGGATAAAGGATATCGACATCCAGTTCGAGTAGGTCTTTATTGGAAATAGGGGTGGTTCCGGGGAAGCCTTCAACCTTGCCAGTTTCCAGTTTGTGTTTCACGATAGCTTGTGGGTCTATGCCATCTTTGCACATTACGCCACCGCGAGAGTCGGAAACGGCAATAAGCTTACCGCCGCCTAAGATTTCCGGGTGAAGAAGGGCGGCAAACTGACCGGCATTGCCGAATCCCTGAATTGCGAAGGTACCGTGAGAGTCTACGCCGAGTTTTTTGCAAGCTTCGCGAACGGTATATACGCCGCCACGAGCTGTGGCATCTCCACGTCCCTGTGAACCGCCTACCTCTAGGGGTTTGCCTGTAATAACCGCAGGATGGTTACGACCAACGATGGTTTCAAACTCATCAAGCATCCAAGCCATAATTTGGGGAGTGGTGTAGACATCAGGGGCAGGACAATCGCGATGTTCGCCCAATTCACGAGCGGCAACACGCATCCAACCACGGGCTAGGCGCTCTTTTTCGCCATCAGACATTTCTTTAGGATTACAGGTAACGCCACCTTTACCGCCGCCGAGAGGAATATCAACAACGGAAGTTTTCCAAGTCATCCATGCGGCAAGCGCACGTACTGTGTCGATGGTTTCATCAGGATGCCAACGTAGACCGCCTTTTGTAGGACCACGAGAATCGTTATACTGTACGCGATAACCGTGGAAAACCTTGGTGGTTCCGTTATCCATTTTGACAGGAATAGTGAACTTATATTCGCGGCGCGGCCAACGAAGGATTTCACGCATGGCAGGATCGAGACCCAGAATTTCTGCAGCCTCGTCAAACTGAGCTTGTGCTATTTTGAAAGGATTCAGCTCGCTCATTAGAAAGCCTCCTAAGTGAGAGGTTTGAAGGGATTATGTTTATTTTTTACCCTGCAGGTATTCCTGCATAGGTCATTAATACTATGAAATTTCCTTAGCATTATACAGATATAAGAGAAATGTCAACATCCCTTATAGCTGAAAATGGCCGAATTTTCGTTTGCAGGTCTTCAACTCCAATAGAAATGCCGTATGCTTAAAAAGAAACTTAAAAGAATAGACTATTGACAAATTGGAGAAATGTATATAATAATTATGGGTTAAGGAGAAGGGCTTTTTCCCCGGGAGGACGGGCTCATAATTTTGGAGGCGAATTCCCTCGGGAGAATAAAGCTTCTTTACTCCTTAACAAAGTTAAAAACTTAATTTAATTAAGGAGGTTATTGTGAAAAAAGCAGTAACTCTAACAATCCTCGGTCTGCTAGTCGCAGGCGTAGCAAGCAGTATACATGCAACATCCCATTGGACAGGCGGCGCTGGCGGCAGATGCGGTGCATATCATGTTCTTTCAGACTGGCAAGGTACGCTGAATGAGTGTTGCAATGGTTTTGATGGCTATTGGCACGGTAAGTTTGCTAACATAATGCGGGGCGGCGCCAGAGAAACAAGCCCGGGCAGTAACATTTGGGATATATATACCGGAAAATGGAATTCAGCAGGCGAAGCGCAGTATTATCATGGAACTTGGGTAGGCAGATTTGATGAAAATACAGGAACAATGTGTGGTTCCTGGGATTCGGAGAACATAGACTGTATTACAGGTTTCATAAACGGAACTAAAGATAGAACTGAAGATAAGGACGAATAAATAAAAAAACTAAATTTCAGGGGGAGGCTTGGCTTCCCCCTGAAGGTAAGAATTTTTGGAGGAAGTAATGCGTAGAATTTTATTAAATGTTTTGTTGGCGTTTGC
>CAZUXE010000030.1:0-18949 GCA_964624585.1 uncultured bacterium
CAAGCTTGACAAATAGACAAGCTTGGATAGTTTTATAGGTTATGTTGGGAAAAAGATTTTCAACTGGAATAATGTCAGCGTCAACAATTTTGTATACTGTCGGGGGAATCTATCCCACTGGAGGATAATTATCAAAAAGCAAAAAAATCAAATTAGCATAGTTGAAAAAAATTGGGCAAGCATGGAAACCTCCCAAGTTGCCGCAGAACTTAAAAGCAATTTACAGTCTGGACTAACTAAAGAACAAGCTAAAACCTATTTGGAAAAATACGGGCCAAATGTTATTTCTGAAGAAGCGCCGCCTAATCCGTTCATGATTTTCATTTCTCAATTCCTAGACCCTATCGTGCTGATATTAATTGCCGCACTGTTAGTTTCCGCCTTTCTCGCCGTTTACTCAAAAGCTACAGGTAAGGGAGAAGCCTTTGGCGGATGGGAAGACGCTCTTGCCATAGGAGTAATCCTCCTTTTGAACGCTATACTGGGATTTATTCAAGAATATCGTGCAGAACGAGCTTTGGCCGCTCTCAAAAAACTATCCGCCCCACGCTGCAGGGTAATGAGGAATGGCGAAATTGTGGAAATTGATACCGAAACCTTGGTTCCCGGTGACCTACTGCTTCTTACCGCAGGCGACAAAATTCCAGCCGATGGCCGCTTCATTGACGCAAAACACATTATGATTGATGAGGCCTCGCTTACAGGAGAATCTGTTCCAGTTGATAAACAAACCGCGCCATTGAAACACGAAACTCGCCTTGTTGGCGAAAAACGAAATATGGCGTTTTTGGGAACCAGTGTTGTTAAAGGAAGAGGAACATTCATTGTAACGGCAACGGGAAGGCAAACTGAACTGGGCAAGGTTGCCGAATCACTAGTGCGGAAATCTGATGACACCCCTTTACAGAAAGACTTAAAAAAACTAGGCGCCAAAATATTGGTTATTTCTCTAGCCGCATGTGCTGTAGTTTTTGCAATAGGCATATTTCATCAAGTATTCTGGCTTGAAACCCTTCTGGTTGCCATCAGTCTGGCCGTAGCGGCTATACCTGAAGGCTTACCTGCAGCCGTTACCATATCACTTGCCCTGGGCGTTCGCAGAATGGCCGACAAACGGGCTATAGCCCGCAGGCTGCACGCGGTTGAAACACTAGGTTCAACTACCTATATATGTAGCGACAAAACAGGAACACTTACCGAAAACAAAATGCAAGTGGAACGTTTGATTCCTATTGATAGAGAAAAAGAACCTGTACTACTGAAAGCAATGCTTCTCTGTAACGACACCGCTAAGTCAGCAGACGGCCTTGTTGGTGACCCCACAGAAACAGCACTGGTTGCCTATGCCGAACAACAGAATATGAACCTTGAAACAATCCGCAAGCAACATTCACGACTAGATGAAATTGCCTTCGATTCCAACCGCAAGATGATGACTACCGTCAACAAATGGAATGGAGGATATGTAAGCCTTACCAAGGGAGCGCCGGAAAAGATAATTATCCGATGCGTTAATCTTACTGATACTGAGCGCAAGCAGTGGCTGGACAAATGTACAAAACTATCGGAGGAAGGCTATAGGTTACTTGGTTTCGCAACTAAAAAAGCAACTTCACCGAACGCAGAAGAGGCTATGGAACAAGATATGCAATTCTTAGGGATTGTCGCAGAAAGCGACCCCCCGCGTCCTGAAGTTCCACAAGCCATTCGGGAATGCCGTAAAGCTGGAATTAAAGTAGCAATGATTACAGGCGACCATCTTGCCACAGCACGAGCAATTGCATCACGAATAGGCCTTGAAGGCGAAGCTATATCTGGAGAAGAGCTTGCCAATATGCCTGATGAAATTCTCTACGACCGTATTGATAGAATTACGGTTTTTGCCAGAGTATCCCCCTTACAAAAGGTAAAGATACTGGAGGCCTTAAAGTATCGAAATCACGTAGTCGCTATGACTGGCGACGGGGTCAACGACGCACCTGCTCTAAAACGAGCTGATATTGGTATAGCCATGGGAATCACCGGAACTGACGTAGCAGTTGAGGCCTCTAAAATGGTCTTGACCGACGACAACTTCGCAACCATTGTATCGGCTATCAGGGAAGGAAGATTGATATTCAGCAACATAAAGAAATTCGTTCACTTCCTTCTTTCATGCAACGTAAGTGAAGTTCTCACCGTACTGTTGGCTTCAATATTCGGCCTGCCTTTTCCACTCTTCCCTATTCAAATCCTATGGGTAAATCTTATCACCGACGGCCTACCTGCGCTTGCCCTTGGGGTCGATAAACCTAATAAAGGTTTAATGGATTCTCCGCCACGTTCCGTCAAGGAAGGTATTATAAATCAAATAGGTTTGGTCGGAATTGTTTTGCAAGGCATTCTTCTTACAGTAGGTGTTCTGGGGGCTTATCTGGTTGAGCTATATCTCCTGCCAAAGATATCAGGAACAGCCTCTGACTTGGGAATCGCGCGAACGGTTGCCTTCTGTACTCTGGTTTTTAGTCAACTTCTCCACGCCTACAACTTCAGAGTTGGAAAACACTTCTTGCTATCTTCTGAAACCTTCCGCAATATCTTCCTGAACCTTGCAGTACTGTTTTCTTTAATTCTACAGGCCGGAGTGCTCTACTTCTCTCCTCTGGCCACCTTCTTTAGAACCAGCCCATTGGGATTAACGCACCTAATTGTAATCGCTATCGCTTCAATTACTCCTGTTATTATTATCAACCTCTTGCGCAATAATCGCCGCAGTCAAATGTTTGCATAAATGCACAATAGAAATTTAGGCTTTGTTTTTCAAACGCTCAGGAAAACCGCTAATAAATTTCAAGAACCGCTTGCCCAAAAAGAAGCAAAGTTACGCGACCCATATAGAGTGGTTATTGGCGTACTTATGTCTTCACGCACCAAGGACCACACTACAGGCCCTGCCCTACAAAGACTGTTTGAAAAAGCACGAACGCCTAAAGAAATGCTCACTCTTGACGAGGAAACAATTGCGAAGCTGATTTTTCCCGTAGGGTTTTACAAAACCAAAGCAAAACACATTAAGGCTTTATCAAAAAAATTGCTTATGGATTTCAAGGGAATGGTTCCTAAAACTATGGAAGAGCTTCTCAGCCTACCGGGAATAGGTCGCAAGTCAGCGAATTTAACGCTAGGAGTTGCATTCAATATACCCTCAATATGTGTGGATACTCACGTACACCGAATAACCAACCGCTGGGGTTATGTTAATACCAATAACCCGCTCCACACTGAAATTGCACTTCGAAATAAGTTACCTAAGAAGTACTGGATTGAAATAAACAGGCTACTTGTTGTATACGGACAGAATGTATGCACTCCCCTATCTCCATGGTGTTCAAAATGTGAAATAAAAACCCATTGTGAAAAAATCGGGGTTCTGAAAGAAAGATAACCGCTAACTTATCAACTAACGACACCTACTTGATGATTATTGCTGATATATAGTTGTCTATGCTATATGGAATTCAAAGATAAAAATATTTTGTTTGTGGAAACTAGCCTTCGGGAAGCAAGCGAGCAAAACGACGTTTACCTACTTTAAGAACCACCGGCTCGGAAATAACCACGCAATGAGCGAAATCCGTAATCTTGACAGCATCAATAGATACTGCTCCTTGCTGAATTAAACGTCTAGCTTCCCCCTTAGAGGCGCTTAAACCATTATTCGCTATAAGATCAATTATTTTAGTTCCCGATTGCACCTTAAATTCAGGTATCTCATCAGGCACTCCACCCTTCGCAAAAACCTTATTAAACTCAGCTTCTGCCCGATTGGCTTCATCAGACGAGTGATAGATAGCAACAACGGCTTTAGCCATCTCAACCTTAAGATTACGGGGATTCTCGCCTAATTTAAGTCGTTCTTTAACCTCAGCTGTCTTTATCTCCCCGGCCTGAGCGGCAAGCAGGAAATACTGTTCAATGAGACTATCGGGTATAGACATTAGCTTACCAAACATATCTAAAGGTTCATCTTCTATTCCAACGTAATTGTTGTAAGACTTACTCATTTTGGCTCCGCCTGAAAGTCCCTCAAGAAGCGGCAGCATCATAATAACCTGAGATGGCTGACCGAATTCACGTTGCAGTTCCCGACCTACAATAAGGTTAAGTCGCTGATCGTAACCGCCAAGCTCAACATCTGCCCTCACTGCAACAGAATCATAACCTTGAAAGATTGGGTAGAGAAGTTCATGCAGAAACACCGGAGCGCCCGCATCAAGCCTTTTGGCGAAATCATCACGCTGAAGAATTTGAGCCACTGTATATTTACCAAGCAATTCAAGAACCCCACGGGTACCCAATTTATCGCTCCATTCTGCGTTATAGCGAATTTCTGTTTGTTCAGGAATGAGAATACGGAAAAGTTGACGTTCATAGCGAAGCATATTCTCTTCCACCTGTTCACGAGTAAGTTGAGGGCGTGTTTTGGAACGCCCTGAAGGATCGCCAATCATGGCCGTGAAATCACCCACTATAAGAACCGCTGTATGACCCGCATCTTGAAAATCACGTAACTTGCGAAGCGGTACCGCAAAACCCAAATGGATATCAGGACCCGTAGCGTCAATACCAAGTTTCACTCGTAAGGGACGCCCCTCTTTCTTTGCTGCATCAAGTTTTTTAGAAAGTTCCTCCGCAGACACACATTCCTGCACCCCACGCAACAACTTGGCTAATTGTGAATTTTTATCCAACATATTAAAGCTTAAAATCTCCAAATTTTTCAGGGTCTGTTCCCTGTATCCAATTTTTTAATTCATTTAGCTTATCTTTTTCACTCTGTTCTATTTCCCTTCCTTGAGAATTCATAAGCTCATCTTCAACAAAAATAGGTACTCTGGTATGCACAGCAATAGCTACTGCATCTGATGGCCTAATATCTATTGTAATCAAACTATTCTCGCGGGACAGTAAAAGCGTCGCAAAATAGGTGCTATCTTTCATTCCGGTAATAGTTACCCGTTCTGTTTTCGCCCCAAGAGCATCAATTATCCGCTTGATAACATCAATAGTCAAAGGACGCTCAAAAGCTTTTCCCTTTACTGCATAAGTAATAGACGAAGCCTCAAATGGACCTACCCAAATAGGCAAAACCCGGCGCCCTTCACGCTCACGCAATAAAAGCACCGGGGTATTGTTTAAGTCCAATGAGATGCCCTGCACCTCCACTTCAATCAAACTAACCTTCTTTCGAAGTTTCTTCCTCTGCAGAAACCTGTTCAGTCTCTTCCGTATTCTCCGAAACCTCTTCGGCATTCGAATTATCAGCGTTCTCAATAGAAACAGCTTCTTCCTTATGCTCAACATTAACGGCAGCACTATCTTCTGCAAGAGGAGCCTCAGCCTTAAGCTCTTCAGGTACTTCCTGCACATCGGCGGAAACTGTTTCTGCCTCACCTTCAGGAACTACCCAAACTTTTACCGTTGCTTCAACATCTGCAAAAAGATGTATTTTAACGTCATGGGCGCCAGCTTCTTTCAGTGGATGATCAAGCAGCACTTGATGATGGTCAAAATAAATATCCTTTTCCCTAAAGGCTAAAGCAATATCCTTGGCAGTAACCGAACCATAGGCCTTACCGGTTTCACCGAAAGCTAAAACAAGTTTAATATGCTCGCCATCAAGCCTAGATTTCATATCTTGCGCCGATAACTGCTGTTTTTCCATACGCGCCCTGGTTTGACGCATAACCTCTTCAAAATGACGCTTATTGGAATCGGTCGCCTTTAAGGCAAGTTTCCTGGGAATAAGATAATTCCGCGCATATCCGTCTTTAACCTTAACTACAGAGCCACGCTTCCCTAATTTAACAATGTCCTTGGTAAGTATGATATCCATAACGCTACCTCGTTACATAAGGCAAAACGCCTATATTTCTGGCCTGCTTTATGGCTCTAGTCAACTTACGCTGGTGACGTGCACATACGCCGGTAGTTCTGCGACTTAAAATTTTACCCTTATCAGTCATATAGTTTCCTATATGAGCATCAAAAGGAGAAATAACATTCTTCTTTTCCGCACAGAACCTACACTCTTTTCTTCTTCTCATAATTTTTACATAACTCCTTTGCAAAAGCAACTATTTCAAACAATTAGCGTTTATTTTACTAGTGTCAGTGAAATTGTCAACCTATCAACTGGCAAAAGGATCGTCTTCTTCGCCTAATCCGCCTGAATTTTGCTGTCCTTGAGGCGTTCCAAACGCGGACTGGTCAGGGGAAGGGGTTCTATCTAAAAATTGAACCCTGCGTGATACAACCTCTACTACATATCTTTTAGATCCATCCTGAGCCTCATATGACCTTGATTTTAGTGAACCTTCAACCAGTACAGCCGACCCTTTACGCAGTCTTTCTCCAGCCATCTCCGCCATTCTGTCCCAAACGACAATATTGAAAAAACTAGATTCTTCTTTGAAACCGCCTTCGGCACGATCGCGATAATAACGCGACACGGCAATCCTGAAAGAACAAACAGCGGTTCCTTTAGGTGTGTACCTCAACTCCGGGTCAGCCACAAGACGACCGGAAAGCAGCACCATATTAAGATTAGGCAGCCGTAAATCGGCCATTAATCCTCCTTGCTTTCCTCTACTAACGCTTCTTCAGCGCCCTCAGTTTTTGGAAAAATCAAGTAGGTTTGGCGAAGCAGACGCTCATCATGTCGAATCTCCTGCTTGATGTGATCAATAAGACTTGTTTCCGATTCAAACGCAAGTCGCCAAAAGTAGGTGCGAGGATGTTTTTTGATACTGTAGGACATGTCGCGAATATTATCCTCAAGTACCTCTATATTTTCAGCATTTCCGTCTTTCAACAACTTATTAAAGTTTTCTTTGAAATCCGCAAGCGCCTTTTCGTCAAGATCAGGATCTAAAATTAAAACTGCCTGATAACGTTTCAAAGTTCCTCCTATCTGAACTTGATGAGCAGAACATCTCTATCCTGCACAAGGTAATCTTTGCCTTCAATTTTCATTTTTCCCTGATTCGCACTTTCAAGCCACGAACCACAAGCTATTAAATCTTCAGCCCTAACAACTTCTGTTTTTATAAACCCTGCAGCAATATCGGCATGTATCTTTTCTGCAGCCTCCAAGGCCGTAGAACCCTCTTTTATAAGCCAGGCTCTAACCTCATCACCTTTAACCGTATAAAATCGAATCAATCCCAGCTTTTTTCTTGCCTCTTCAAGAATTCCCTCTAGTCCATGAACATCAACGCCAATCTCCGCTCTTAACTGTTCCTTTTCACTGTTTGAAAACTCACTAATCCCTTCCTCCAGAGAAACTGAAAGTCGATAACATTCGGGATAATTGAAAGATAGAGCATTTGCAGTATCTGCAAAATTACAGATATCTATCCTGGGACGAGGAATAAGAAGACCGAGAGATTTAAGAAATATCTTATCCGCATCACTGAATGAACCATTTAGGTTAAAATGACCGGAAGAAAGTAAGCGATGATAATTATCTAAAAGAGCGACTTCCTCTTTTACATTTGACCTCTTTTTCTGTTTTTGCAAACGTCTTTCTGTAATCTCCAAATCGGCTAAAGCCAATTCGCTAAGAATAATATCTACGTCTCTTTTAGAATCAATAGACTCAAACACATGCGGAATGCTATTGTTTTCAAAGCTTCTGATAAGATGAATAATAAGATCTACATCCCTTATATGCCCTAAAAACTTGTTACCTAAGCCTTCACCCTTGTGAGCGTCTTTTATGAGACCTGCAATATCAACTACTTCAATCTGAGCAAAGGTTAACTTCTTAGGTTTAAGCAAGTTACCTAGCTCGGTAAGAACAGAATCCGACAATACAGCCATACCGTGATTGGCATCTATAGTAGTAAAAGGATAAGGTTGCGCTTCAGCGCCTGCATTAGTTAAGAGATTGAATAGTGATGACTTACCAACATTAGGCAAACCTACAATGCCAATTTTCACTACCCACTTCCTTGAAAAGAATTAACGTGATTCATGGCTACATCAATTCCTCTTGAAGCCGCTAATAGTATTGCATCCTTCGCCCGGTTGATGATATCGGGAAGTTCTTCCAACTCTTGTTTAGAAAACGATGACAATACATAATCCGAAAGCTCAGCTCCATCAGGACGCGGCCCTACACCAACCCTTAACCTTGGGAAGTCTTCAGAACCAAGAGAGCTACAAATGGAAGCTAATCCATTATGACCACTAGTTCCGCCATGCTTACGTAAAAGAATACGTCCAAAATCCAAATCAACATCATCAACTATAACAATATATTGATCAGGATTTTCTTTAAGCGTTTGTTTCACAGCATCGCCTGAACAATTCATATAAGTCATTGGTTTAACAAGCCATAATTCTGCCTGAGAATATCGCCCCATGGCACGCAAACTCTGGCGCCACGGCTTGAATTTAAACCCTTTTTTGAGAGCGATTGCATCAACCACCATAAACCCTATATTATGACGGCTGAAAAGATATTCATCTCCAGGATTTCCCAGACCGAATACTATCACTCCCGACTCACCAGTCCTTGGCTAACTCTCGCTCTTTGCAGCACCCTCTTCGCCTTCACCAGCTTCACCTTCTTCACCCTCAGCTTCACCTTCTTCACCCTCAGCTCCATCAACTGCAACCTCGGCAACCCTGCGAGCTTTAGCTACCGCAACAATAACAGCCTGAGGAGGATCAATAAGCTCCACATCTTCAGGAATATCTAAATCGCCAATACGAATGGCATCACCAATATTAAGTTCAGATATATCAATATCAAAACTAAGAGGTAAGTTAGCCACCGTTCCTTTCACATTTACTTCATAACGAACATGATCTACCAGACCGCCAAGTTTCAAGCCTTCAGGCGTTCCGGTAACCATGATAGGAACACTAACCTGTATCAACTCGCCAGAGTGAATCTTCTGAAAATCAATATTCAAATATTCCTCAGTAATAGGATGACGCTGTATGGCCTTTATTACTGCACGGAAAGACTCACCCTCAGGCGGAGAAAGTTCAGCAATCAACAGTTTTCCGCGTAGACTGTTCAATACACCTTTAAAATTATCTTTCTCTACGGTAATCACCTGATTCTCCCCATTCCGCTCATACACAACTGCCGGAATTAACCCGTCCTTGCGGAGCTTCCTGGTAACAGATTTTCCAGTACCCTCTCTAAGGGCATATTTTAACAAATTATCTGCCATCGTTCTCCTTAATTCTTAAATATCTCAAAGTCTTAAACTTAAATAAACAATGCACTTACTGATTCACCATTATGAATCCTGCGTACCGCTTCAGCCAAAAGTTTAGCTATAGACAATACCTTGATTTTATCGCCCATACGACGATTGTGAACCGGCAATGTATCAGTTATTACAATTTCTTTTATTGGTGAGGCATTCAATCTTTCTATACCATCACCTGCTAAAACTCCGTGAGTTGCCGCAACCCTTACTTCCTTAGCCCCCTTTGAAAGTATCATGTCAGTGGCCTGCAAAAGTGTTGAACCAGTGCTTATCAAGTCATCAAGTAGCAGACAAACCTTTCCTTCAACATCTCCCACAACATTAAGCGCTTCGGGTTGATCTTTCTTTTCGCGACGTTTATCCACTATAGCCATGGGCAAACCGCCCATTCTTTTTGCATATCCTCTTGCCCTTTTGGCACTTCCGGCATCAGGTGCAACCATAACATAGTTCGATAAATCCCTTTTACCAAAATATTCGGCAAACACCGGTGATGAGTACAGGTGGTCAACCGGTATGGAAAAAAAACCTTGTATCTGTTCGGCATGTAAATCAATTGCCAATACTCTGTTTATACCCGCCTGCGTAAGAAGATCAGCTACTAACTTAGCGGCAATCGGCACTCTTGGTTCATCTTTTTTATCTTGACGCGCGTATCCGTAATAAGGAATTATAGCGGTAATTCGTGATGCCGAAGCTCTTTTGGCAGCATCAACCATAAGAAGCAATTCCATAAGGTTATCAGCAGGCGATTGGGTTGATTGAACAATAAATACATCAGCTCCCCTGACATTCTCTTCAATCTTTACCCGAATCTCTCCATCGCTAAACTTATCAACAATAGCCTTACCAAGAACAACACCCAGTTCAACACATATGTCATTTGCTAACTTGGGAACGGAATTCCCACAAAAGACCTTCATTGTATCACGTACCATGTTGCTCCTTTTCTTTTACGAACTGGGGCGCAGGGATTCGAACCCCGATACTAGGAACCAAAGTCCTATGTCCTGCCATTAGACGACGCCCCATTTTTCTAATGTCGTTGTTCTGAACAACTTACCTTTTTGTTCCAAAGGTAATTTAACCTCAAACCCTACCGGAAATGCCGCAAACAGCGACGAACCTGAACCTGACATACCGGCAAACCAAGCCCCCTTATTCCTGAACCACTCTACCATTAGTCCAAGATCGGGATATCTTCCATAAACAACATCTTCAAATGAGTTGTACAACCACTTCCCTGCTTCCTCGTAATCACGCTTAACAAGAGCGTCAAGCAGAAGTCTACACGAATTCACGCCTTTTGTCAACCGCTTCAAGTGTTTATACGCCCAAACTGTAGATACTCCAAAGCCTGGAGAGTAAATGTAAAGTTCAAAAGGAGGTATATCCACCTTTTCAAAGTCTTCCCCTCTACCAGTAACAAGATAAGGCCTGGGACGTAGGAAAAACGGACAATCCATGCCTATTTCTAAAGCTAAAGCCCTTAATTCATCATAGCTCAGGTTCGTTTCGAACAATTTATTAAGACCAAGAAGCGCAGCCGAAGCGTCCGATGAGCCTCCGCCAAGTCCATGACCAACCGGTATATCTTTTTTTAATTCGATACTTACGCCTGAACGAACACCTGTATAGGTAAAAAAAAGCTCTGCAGCCTTAACAACCAAATTTGCAGACCCCACGGGAATATAAGGAAGATTGCAGCTCAATTCTACCCCATGAGTAATTGGAAAAAACGTAAGGGTATCAAATATAGCTATTGGAAAGAAAAGCGAACGAATATCGTGATAGGCGTCCTTACGACGATTCTCAACCCAAAGCCCAATATTTACTTTAGCCGGAGTTTTCAAGGTAATCAATCAAAGCCTCCTGCCAAGAACGCAACACCTTTCCGGTAAGCTCCCTATAACGTCTAGATTCCAAGATAGATTGTCCAGGACGCCTGGCAATAAAACCAACATTATCACCTGAAACCTTAAGCAATTTAATATCAAGATTAAGATGAGCTATTATTTCACTGCCCATTTGAAAACGTGAACAGCCGCCGGAATTACTTAGATGAAAAATCCCTGTATATTCTGATTGCGCAATTTCATCAATCGCGGGCAGAAGGTCAGGAATATAACCCGGAGAACCAAGGTGATCTGCAGCTAACTTAAGCGGTTTAGATAATTTAAGCGATTCTTTAACAAAGGAAATAAAGTCATAAGCCTTCCCGAAAAGCCAAGCTACCCTAATTGTGACATAGTTGGACAAAAGACTTGCCACAGTCTTCTCCCCTTCCAGCTTAGTTTGCCCATAGATATTTATTGGAAAAGGAATATCGGATTCATTGTAAGGGCTATCCTTATGTCCATCAAAAACGTAATCTGTACTAAAGTAGACAAGCCTTGCCCTAACATCTGCCGCAGCAGCGGCTATGTTACGACTAGCCAAAACGTTATCTTTGTGCGCTTGTTCCGGATATTTTTCACATGCGTCAACACCTGTCATAGCAGCCGCATGGTAGATAATGGAAGGTTGCAGTCTCTTAACAAATGAATTGACCTTACGATGCTTAGAAAGCTCAAGCTCCTTTCTGGTAATACCCACTACTTCCACTTCAGCTTGTTTCTTGAAATAATCGTAGAGCGAACTTCCCAAACGTCCACCGCTTCCGGTAATGAGTATCCCAGACATACCGAAGTCTAGCTCTGAAACGACTTATGTCAAGAAACCCTACAAAAGGACTTGACAAACCTAATCCATACCGTTATAATAGTAATTGTGAATAGGTTAAATACTACAGTTCGCTACGCAGTGCGTGCAACCCTGGCCTTGGCCAATCATCGCGATAAGGCCTTATCTATCAAAGCTATATCTGAAATGGAAAATCTTTCTATTAAGTATTTAGAACAGCTATTTCTTAAGTTACGTAAATCAGGGCTGGTACGAAGCGTTAGAGGTATGCATGGCGGTTATTTCCTTGCCCGTGCGCCTGAGAAAATAACCCTTGGCGATGTAATTCGCGCGGTGCAACCCAACGGCGTTTACGTTGCGCCATGCACTAAACGCAAAGGACGTTGTGAACGCCAGAAAAAATGTCAGGCGAGCGAATACTGGGATAATCTCCAAAATCTTCTTGACGACTTCTTCAACAGGGTTACTCTGGCAAGTATTCAAAAATGAACGCTCTGGCAAAATAATGACAAACTATCTATCTGTACATACCAGTGTTTCAAATCTTTCGGATGCAAAAAAACTTTCACGTACCCTGCTTGAAGAAAAATTAATCGCCTGCGCGAACATACTTCCCTGTTCATCAATATATCAATGGCAAGGAAGGGTTGAGGATTCAGATGAGGTGTTAATGATTTTGAAAACAGATATTGAAACCTATCCGCTTCTGGAAAACCGCTTGCGCAATCTGCATCCCTATGAGGAACCCATGATTGTCGCTTTTGCCGTCCAGAACGGTTCAAAAAGTTATCTGCAATGGATTAGCAAAAGCCTTGAAAAGAAGGAGAACTAATGGCTGTAACAAAAGCCCAGGTGCGCGAAGCGCTTAAAAAAGTTATTGACCCTGAAATTGGTATAAATATTGTCGATTTAGGTCTTATCTATGATGTTAATATTGAAAAAAACGTCGCTTTAATTCGGATGACCCTAACTGTACCCGGATGCCCTTTAGCAAGTATGCTTACTATGCAAGCCGAAAAAGCCGCGGCAAGCGTTGAAGGACTTGATGGCGCAAAGGTTGAACTAACCTGGGACCCTCCATGGAATCCAAAAATGATGTCAGATGACGCCAAACGTAAACTAGGTTGGGGATAGTTGCTAGCAAAATTAAATAGCTATACGCGGGCAGATAACGACAAAAACGACAAAGCTGATAGTTACTGCCATAAATCGATTATTGATAGCCTGATTACTGGACTACTGACAAACAATTACCGCTCAAAGATTCATTCCTAATACAGCGCACTGTGGGTTTGCTCCACATCGGAGAGCCAAATAGCTGTTACTTTGGTATCTTAGCCTGATAAATCAGCATAATTAATTAAAACAAGCAATTGTCACTAAAACCTATTTCATTATTTCAACTTTAGCGATATTAACAAAAGAAGGGATGTAAAATTAGATATTTTTGTAAATTAAATCTTCTCTATCCTACTAAAATCTCTAATTTGGGTAACTTTCCCCGCTCAATTATCTTGACTTTTGCCCTAAGTTGAATATATTTACCGCATGTTAGGGCGATTAGCTCAGTTTTGGTTAGAGTACTTGCTTGACATGCAAGGGGTCACTGGTTCAAGTCCAGTATCGCCCAGTATTATGTCACGAATACAGCTAGAGGGCCACAGTGCCTGAGGTGAAGCAATTATTAAAAGAGCTTCAATCCACTGATAGTGAACTTTTTTCGTTAACAGTCAGCAAAAACGCCATTCCTAAAAAAATTGATAAACTAAAACAAGTTATTGAAGATATCAAAGCTCGATTTGAAAACTTAAAAACTTCAGTCATAAATGCAAAAAAAGAACTAAAATTAACCGAACTTGAACTTGCCTCAAAAGAAGAAGCCGTTGCCAAATACAATTCTCAACTATACTCTGCGAAAACTAATGAGGAATACAAAGCTTTCCTGCGTGAAATAGAGACTGCGGAAAAGAAAAAATCGGAAATTGAAGATAAAATAATTGCTATAATGGAAAAAATAGAAGCCGAACAGGCTCAATTGAAACACAGAGAAGCCGAACATGAAGCTGAAATTGCAGAACAGCAGAAAGAAATAAAAGAAATTGAAACTGAATTCACCGAACTTGAAAAAAAATGCAAGATAATGGCTGAAAAACGCGAACGCCTAAGAAGTGAACTCACGCCTGAGGTTCTCGCTATCTACGATAGAATTCATAAAAACAAGGCCTCAATAGCTGTCGCTTATATTCTGGAAGATAATCGCTGCTCAGCTTGCCTGAATCCAATTCCAGCACAGCAGGTAATAGAAATAGCTCATACCAAAGTATTGCAATTTTGTGAATACTGCGGTCGCATTCTCATCTAAAGCTTGAGTTACAACAACTGCCCCATACCTCACAACGATATCTCCATATTTAATGACCATAAAAAATCCAAAAGAAGACTCTCATAGATTATGACGCTTAACAAAGACGATAAAATCGCCTATGCCTGGATTGACGGAGCATCTTCAGGTAATCCGGGGCCAGCTGGCGCAGGAGCTGTTCTTAAACAAGCTGATAAAGAACTTGGAAGATGGAACAAGCATTTGGGAATTGCAACCAATAATATCGCCGAGTACCAAGCCTTAATTCTTGCCTTAACCGAAAGCCTAAAGCTTGGGGTAACCAGCTTGGTAGTATTTACTGATAGTGAGCTTCTTCATCGACAATATATAGGCAGATATAAAGTAAAGAATCCCGGAATTAAGGAATTATTCTCAAAAGTCATGGAACTTAAAGCCCGTTTCAAAACCCTTAGAATTGAACACATACCCAGAGAGAAAAATAAAGAGGCCGATAAACTGGCCAGAGAAGCCAAAAGAATATAACCTAAAACAGGGCTGATGAATTTAGCGCCACATCTTATTCCCTACATTTCAATATTACAAAAACTGCTCCCATCAGATATAGCTTTTAGGCTAACACAATTAGCCGGAAATTCACTTAGCTTTTTTCAGAAAAATAGGAGAAATTCTTTAGAGTACAATCTTTCCAGATTTGGTTTTAATAATGTCAATGAAATTTCAAAAAATGCGATAGAGAACTGGACAATATGTGTTGCCGACCAAATTGCCACCTTGTGGTTTTCACGAAAAGATTTAACTATGAGGATAGACGATCAGGGAAGTAAAAACTTAAAAGAATCCTTAAAACTTGGAAAAGGCGTTCTCTTAATAACTGCTCATCTCGGAAATTACGAAATAGCCGGTTCTTATTTGGCGGCTCAAGGATTTCCCATTCACGCCGTAGTTGAAAATATCCCCGGCGCTCATGGTCATATATTCAACCGTATCCGAAGAAAATTCGGGATGCAGGTTGTCAATTACTCGAATATCTCCAGAATGTTTGATATTCTACGCCGCAAGGAAATTCTTATTCTATTGGCCGACCGTGCGTTAGGAAAAACAGGAATAAGTCTCAGGTTCGGTAAAAGCGAAAGATTACTGCCTGCCGGCCCTGCAATACTTGCCCTACGCACAGGGGCTTGCATTCAAACAGGATACATGGTTTTGAACAACAATCGTAGAACATACAAATTGGTCATTGACCCGTGTTTTCAGCCCAAACTTAAAAATCCAAACAAAGTAAACCATCTTCGCCTTAGCTTGAGTCAAAAAATCGCTAAAATACTGTCATCATACATTCACAAATACCCTGATCAGTGGTTTGTTTTTCAAAATGAGTGGGATAAAAAACAAACCGATATTGACCTCTAAACAATCCTGCGTATCCTCAAGCAAATGGATAAAATAAAACTGGCCATTCTTGCCTCACATAGAGGTTCAAATGCAATAGCGTTAATTAAAGCTTCGCTGGATAGAAATTATCCCGCCGAAGTAAGCTTAGTTGTATCGGATAATTCTAACGCTCCAGTACTTAAAAAAGCGCGCAACCTAGGCATAAGGGCTATTTTTCTTGACCCCGGCCCTAAAAAAACCTTCATGACTCCTGAGGTTGAGGCAAATTGGACGAAAATACTTAAAGAGCATCGTATTGATTACATACTTCTGGCCGGATTCATGCGAGTGATAAAAAAAACTCTGCTGGACGCCTTTACAGGTAGAATAATCAATATACATCCCTCGTTGCTTCCGTCTTTTAAGGGATTAAACGCCCAGCGTCAAGCATGGGAATACGGAGTTCAGTATACCGGAGCAACCGTTCACTTCGTTGACAGCTCTCTGGATTCAGGTCCTATAATACTGCAGGGAATAGTGGAAGTCAGACCAAACGATACTCCAGAAACCCTTACTGAAAGAATTTTGGAAACAGAACACCGTATATATCCACAAGCTGTGAAGCTACTTGCTGAAAAAAGGATTACTATCCAAGGAAGACGAGTTATTATTAGAAAGGAAGCCAATGACTGATAAGGTTCGAATTGCATTAATAGGCGGAGGTCTACAAGCTCAAACAGCCTACCTACCTTACCTGAGGAAAAATCGCCACGTAACAATTAAAGCTTTGTGCGATACTGACGAAGCCAAACTGCATGCCTTGAAACTCAGGTTTGAAATTGAAACAGTAACAACTTCATACAACCGCATACTTAACGACGAATCAATAGACGCCGTAATAATAACAGCGCCTAACTACCTTCATCATCCAATGGCTCTAGCTGCTCTGGATTACGGCAAACATGTTATGCTTGAACTGCCAATGGCCTTGAACTCCGAACAGGCTGAAGAAATGGTTACAAAAGCTAAAGAAAAAAAATTGCTTCTTGCACTAGCTCACAGTAACCATTTTCGTCCAGATACTATTCTGATGCGTCAGCTTATGGAGCGCAAGGAAATTGGCCGCTTGACATATGCAAAAACCGGATGGCTACGTTCAACAGAAAAATGGCATTTAACAGGCTGGCGAAAAGAACACCTTAGCGCTGGAGGCGGAGCCTTCCTTACCTTGGGCATTCCAATTATTGACATGTCATTGTTCGTTATCGGAAACAGAACGGTAACTGCAATATCGGGAACAGCCTTCAAACGTAACGCTGAAATAGAAGTTGAGGACTCGGCGGTTGCTCAACTAAGATTCGCCGATAACGCCATGCTCACCCTTGAAGTAAGCTGGATTCTTCATCAACCAAGAGATATACTCTACCTAAACGTTTACGGTACCAAAGGCGCCGCTTTAATTAATCCATTGGAGATACATCGTGAAATGTTCAACCGGTTGGTGAATGTTGCTCCGTCCATAGACGCAAAAACCATCAAACCATGCTCCTACCAAGGACAAATCAACGCCTTCGTAGCAGCTATAGTTGAAGATAAACCTTATCCAATTCCGTTAAACGCCGGTTTATTACTTACTAAAATCAGCGACGCCTTTTATCGCTCGGTTGACGAAGGGAAGGAAATAACATTAAACTGAGCAAACTCCATAAATTCAAATGGCTTATTGCCCTTGCTTCAGGCTTCCTACTTTCCTTCGCCTACGCGCCATTCCCAACTCGTTTTCTGGCCTTCTTTGCCCTAATACCCTTACTGTGGATTATAGAAAGCGATAAAAAACCTTTCGGAAACGCATTTTTATTCGGACTAGGGTGGTCAATTCCTCAAATGTGGTGGCTTGCAACAAATTATTTCCCGCTGCGCCCCTTTATCAGATTCATGTTAATTTTAGGTGTTCTGTTACTCTCAGGCTACATGGCGCTTTTTCCGGCAATGTTCGCCTCCTTCACAAAACGTATTGGACTATGGTTTGCGCCTCTTGTATGGATGGGCGTAGAGCTTTTGCATGAACTCACCGACTTAGCTTTTCCATGGGGATACCTTGGATACACAATGACTCCATGGCCATTATTTACTCAAACCGCATCACTTTGGGGTGTCTACGGTCTGGGAGCAATAATTATTTTAATCAACTTGGGACTGTACGGCGCCATTAGTCGCTGGAGGCAAAAGAAAAAACGTATTGCATGGCTATTGCTTACAGGCAGCGTTCTAGTGTTTATAACAGGCTTCGGCGCTTTAAGACTAGCAACAGCTCCTAAAACAGACAGCTTGCGGGTTGCTTTAATTCAGCCCAATATTCCAATTGTAATGAAGGGTTTGGAAGCAAGGCGCGATTCGTTAATAACAGCAATGATAGAGCAGACAAAAAATGCGGCAAGCTATAAGCCCGATATAATTCTCTTTCCTGAAACCGCAACACTGGCCTATTTGGCCGACTACGATTCAAAGTACGCTAAACGTTATTTTAAGCTTGCAGACAGCCTAAACCTAACCTTGGCTACAGGAATGCCTCACATGATTAATGATGGCCGCAGCTACCGCTTTGCAAACGCCGCTACAGTAATACATCCTTCAGGATATCTGGACGAAATATACATCAAAATGCGGCTTGCGCCATTTGGAGAAACCATTCCGTTTGAAAACATTTTTCCGTTTTTGGCTAAAATTGACGTGCAGGGCGGGCATCACTATCGCGGAAAAAAATATACGGTTTATACCACTACCCCAGAACCTTTGTCGTTTTTAATATGTTACGAGGCAATTTTTCCACAGCTGACCCGTAACTTTGTGCATCGCGGTTCCAAACTGTTATGCAACATAACCAACGACGTGTGGTTTGGGCCTGCCAAGGGTCCGCTTCAGCATTCTGAAATGGCAGTACTGCGGACAGTTGAAAACGGTGTGCCTATGATTCGCGCGGCCAACAACGGCGTTTCCATGATTGTTGACGCATACGGGCGAATTCTTGCCAAAAGCAAATTACTGGTGAAAACCACAGTATACGGCAAAGTTCCAAAAGCAAGCGGCAGAAAAACTATCTACAACCTATTTGGCTTCCTTCTCCCCTACCTTGCAACAGGCTTTGTGGCAATAATGCTGCTGCTACGGAAAATTCAACGCGGAAAGCGGGGCAAGCGCTTGGGCAAGAAGAAGTAGATAGAAGGGAATTAACCTCACCACCTTGACTTAAACTATTTTTCTTTATAGAATACTTTATGAC
>CAZUXE010000031.1:0-4367 GCA_964624585.1 uncultured bacterium
TTGTCAAGGTTGTTGAAATTTAGGCCAGAATGCTTTCCAATTGGCTGTTGAGGATATCCAATTGTTCCTTCAGGCGGCGGTGTTTTGTGGATACTTCGCGCATTTTAGGTAAATCTTCATACAATTCAGGACGGCTCATCTGTTTTTCCAAAAGAGCAATTTCCCGTTCAACATCCTCAATTTCGGCAAACAGTTTATTAACCTGAGCTTCCCTTAAACTATCCATAGCTTTATTTTGATTCTTAGCCGGCGCCTTCTTTGTTTTCGGCTTATTTCCGGTTTTCTTAGCACCGGTATTTTCAACTTTCTCTTTCCTGCGCTTGCCCTTGTTTGGGTACTCGCCCGATTTCTGAGAATCCCTCCAATGAACGTAGTCAGACCAGTTACCTAAATGCAACCTTGCTTTACCGTCCTTTACTTCCATTACCGTACTGGCAATTTTATCAATAAAGAATCTGTCGTGTGAAGAGAAAATTACGGTACCCGGATAGTTTGAAACTGCGCGCTCTAAAACGTCGCGTGCTGCAAGGTCAAGGTGATTTGTAGGTTCATCAAGAAGTAGAATATTAGAAGGTGAAAGAATTATTTTAGCCAAAGCCAAACGTGACTTTTCACCGCCCGAAAGCACGGCAACCTTTTTATCTGCGTCATCACCTGAAAAAAGGAACATCCCGGCAATAGTTCGCAGAACCGGTATGGGTTCGCCAGGAGCTACTTGCTCAAGCTCCTGTATAACTGTATTTTCTGGGTGAAGTTCGGCTTCAACTATTTGGGTGTAGAAGGCCTTAAGAAGCTTTGCCGATGTCCATACTTGTCCTTCGGTTACTTCAAGATCGCCTGCAATTATTCTCAAAAGGGTGGTTTTACCTTCGCCGTTTGCACCAACCAAGGCAATTCTGTCGCCGGGTTGAACACTTAGGTTTACATCGGAGAAAACCGTATGTTCACCAAAGCTCTTGGAAACCCCCTCAAGAGCCATTACCCTGCCGGAAATTTTAGGTGCATCGGGAAAACGTAAATTCATTTGCTTGTTATTCTCTTCAGGTAATCTTACATCGGGCAGACGTTCAAGCATTCTCTTGCGACTTCGAACCAAATTAGCCTTTTTAGGATAACCGCGATATTTATCTATAAAACGTTGAAGATGTGCTCTGGTTTCTGCAATCTTCTTAATTTGTTTTTCAAGTTGTTCTTTGCGTTCCTTTTTTTGAGCCATAAACTTTGAGTAATTTCCCTTATAGGCGGTTATGGTTCCGTAGTCCACGTCCCATATGGTATCTACTACCCTATCTAGGAAGAATCTATCGTGCGATGAAATTACAAGAGAGCCTTTGAAATTCCTAATAAAGGCTTCAAGCCATTCAATTGAAGGTAAGTCTAGATGATTAGTAGGTTCATCCAAAAGCAAAAGGTCTGGTTCTGACAAAAGAAGTCTTGCAAGAGCAATTCGCATTTGGTATCCACCGGAAAACTCCCTGCATGGTCGTTCAAAATCGGCCTTCCTGAAGCCCAGGCCTTGAAGTATTTCCTCTGTTCTAGCCTCAAAAGTATAGCCGTCGCGCGCATAGGCTTCCTGCAGGTGACTGTATTTATTCAAAATCTTCTCCATCATCTCAGGATTTACAGACGGATCTTGCATTTTCTCTTCAAGCTCGTGCATTTTCATTCTTATATCATGGATATGGCTAAAGGCGGCAACGGTTGAATCGAAAACGCTTTCCGATTCCAAAACAATTGCATGTTGAGTAAGGTAGCCAATCTTGAGGTTACGCGGCATGTCAAGAGAGCCTTCGTCAGGAGAACGTTCACCTGAAAGCATACGGAACAGAGTTGTTTTACCGGTGCCATTGGCACCTACAAGGCCTATACGGGAACGTTCACCAATGGTCAGGTTGACCTTTGCAAATAAAGCCCGCGCTCCGAATGAGACGCCTATATCTTTAAGTTGAACCATAAGTATTCCTTAAGTGCAATTCTATGTCTAATCCATGATATTACAAGCTTAGACATTTGACAGACGGCGCTGGATTTCACACAATTCGAATCTACATGTAGAGATTGATAAGATGAAGAGAGCAGCGCCGTCAGTTCTTTGTTATTATCCATTTCTTTTGAGCTTTCCTTTACGTTTTGCCCAGCGTTCGGCTAGGGTAAATACAACGAAGCCTACGGGTATTAGCACCAAGCCGATTCCGGCCAGAAGCAGAATGTTGGGCATAAGTTCGGCTAGCGTAGCGCCTTCCAGAATCGCAGCGCGGATTGAGCGTAGCGTGTAGGTTGCAGGTGATATCACCGATAGCGGCTGAAGCCACTTTGGCAGTACCGAAATGTCGTAATACACCCCGGAAACCAAAAGAAGTAAGGTTTGAAAAATCTGGGTTGCCTGTACCCCGCGTTCGGTGGAGAAAAGCGGCAGAATTGCGGCAATTATTCCAAGTCCCATGAAAGAAAGACCCGATACTACCAGCACTACCATAGCTCCGAAAATGTTTGCTCCTTTGAACGAAAGTCCCAAAAATAAGGCTAGCGCACCCAAGAGTATTGCCGAACGAAATACCCCGTAGAGAACGGCGTATAAACAGTTGCCTAAAAGATAGACTAAGCGGTGCATAGGAGCCATGAAGGTATATTCAATAGTTCCTTCCCAGCGTTCCCACTGAACCTGCGCGGCAAGTTCATGGAATAACAGAGACAGAAATCCCCAAACCAAAGCGCCTATTACCAAATACATAACCTGTTCTTTACCCTGGGTTACGCCGATAAAGCCTATGCACAGGGCGTTTACGACGGTGTAGAAAATCCACACAACTTCCCAGCCTAAATAGCGTTTAATGAGCGCGAAGTTGCGTTCAACAAGCGCCAGAAACCGCAGCCTCGTGCGGGGTTTTGCATCCCGCGGCACCGTAGGCTCTAGGATTGGTATTCTTTGCATGTTTCCTCCTTAATAAAATAATTCATTATTTTTACTGCGACTCCCTAATTAATGGTCATTGTCCTTGCAGTCAGCGTCTTCTGCCCATTCTTTGTGGGTAAGTTTCATAAAAACATCTTCCAGGGACGCTTTCTTTGCCTCATCCTTGTGAGTTACCAACTTTTTTAGACGTTCAGGGGTATCCAGAGCCACTATTTTACCCTTGTCAATGATGGCGATTCTATCACAAAGCTGTTCGGCTTCGTACATATCATGGGTAGTCAGAAAGATAGTTAGAGCGTTTTCTTTCCTTAACCTTTGAACGTAGGTTTCAACTTCGCGCTTCGAGCGTGGGTCAAGTCCTGTTGTAGGTTCATCTAGCAGTAATACCTGAGGTCGGTTGATTAACGCGCGGGCTATGGCAATTTTTTGTTGCATTCCGCGTGACAAATCCTCCATGGAGTCGTTAAATCGTTTATTGGGGAAACCCAGTTCCGCCAACACATCCAGGGCGCGTTGTTTGGCTAGTTTTATGGGTACGCCATACAATCGCGCGGAGTAGCGCAGGTTTTCCCATGGCGAAAGTTTTTTGAAAAACGCGGCGTCTACTGATACCCTTGAAATAAGCAGCCGTACCTGATATGATTTGCTTATAACATCCAAACCGCACACATGAGCAGAACCTTGGTCAGGAAACAGCAGAGTGGATAGGATGCGGATAAGTGTTGACTTACCCGAACCGTTAGGTCATATAAGCCCGAAGCACTCACCCGACTTGACGTCGAAGTTGACGTCAATGAGCGCGCGAACAGCTTCCTTTTTCTTTGACATGCCGCCGTTAAATGACTTATAGATGTCGCGGCATTGTATAATCGACTGCATTCTTCACCTCCGAAGTTAAACATTTTTTGCAATTTTTCCGTATGCCATGCTGTAAGGCGAGAATTCTCTCGACTTATAACATAAGGGAGACCTTAAAAAGAACTAGTCCACGGTTGTTTGCCCGGAAATACTTTTATTTGTTGAGTGAAAAAAAAGAAACCCCGGGCTGGATACCCGAGGCCAAATTCTACAAAAAAGATAGGATTAGACTACGGGCATCTCCTGGACGCTCCAAGAGTAAAACCGATTACCATCATCTGTCCCCACAGGTTGCAGTCTAATTTATCTCTCATTTCTCCATAAATTGATAATTAACAGTTTAGTATACCCACTATGAGGAATTTGTCAAGCAATCCCTTCCTCTCAAAGAATTTCCTATTTTACTTAGATAAAGGTACGGCTGTGCCTTTACAAAACTTTTAGATCATAGCTTTGTGGCCTTAGTGTTCTCTGTGGTTAATTTATCCTATAACAATATGAGCCACGCTGAAGGCGTGGATAGGGGTAACTGATTCCAATAAAGGATATGGAGTTTGCAAAGCAAACTCCTAAAGCCACGCTGAAAGCGTGGATA
>CAZUXE010000031.1:4467-18867 GCA_964624585.1 uncultured bacterium
AAAGGATATGGAGTTTGCAAAGCAAACTCCTAAAGCCACGCTGAAAGCGTGGATACTCCTTGTTTATAAAATAATCTAAAGGATATGGAGTTTGCAAAGCAAACTCCTAAAGCCACGCTGAAAGCGTGGATAGGGGTTGACATATCCTTTCAGACCTTTAATATATGCTAAAAATATTCCGCTTACAAGTTGAATGGCGTGTTATGTTCAGCTTGATAAAAAAGCATCAAGGAGGAATTTAATGGGTAAAATAACGCTTTCCGTACTGAAAGCAGATATAGGCGGATTCGTTGGACACTCCGCTTCTCACCCAGATGTAGTTGCCAAGGCCAAGGAAATGATGGACGCGGCAAAACAAAATGGAACTCTTATCGACGCCTCGGTTCTTACCTGTGGAGATGATTTGGAATTAATCATGACCCACACACACGGTGTTGACGCTGAGCTTATTCATAAATTAGCGTGGGACACTTTTATTGAAGGAACAGAGGTTGCCAAGAAGCTAAAGCTCTACGGAGCGGGTCAAGATATGTTGGCCGATGCGTTTTCCGGCAATGTTAAAGGCATGGGGCCGGGATGTGCAGAAATGGAGATTGAGGAACGCAAAAGCGAACCTGTTGTCATCTTCATGGCTGACAAAACCTCACCCGGAGCTTGGAACTATCCTCTATATAAGATATTTGCAGACCCCTTCAATACAGCCGGTTTAGTTATTGACGCTTCCATGCACGACGGTTTCATCTTCGAGGTTAATGACCCCAAAGCGGGTAAAACAGTTAAGTTGAATACCCCTGAGGAGTCATATGACCTTCTGGCGCTTATTGGTAGTCACGAACAGTATGTTGTTGATACAATTTATCGCAAAGACGGCACAATCGCGGCCAAGGCTTCTACCCAAAAGCTTGCCTTAATTGCAGGTAAGTACGTTGGTAAAGACGATCCTGTGATGATAGTTCGCGCCCAGTCGGGTTTCCCGGCGGTTGGCGAAGTATTGGAACCCTTCAGCTTCCCCCATGTGGTTTCAGGTTGGATGCGCGGTTCACACAATGGCCCAATGATGCCTGTGAGCTTTAAGCAGGCCACGCCGACCCGTTTTGATGGTCCGCCCAGGGTAATTGCTGCTGGGTTCCAGCTTGCTGACGGCAAACTGATAGGCCCGCGCGATATGTTTGATGATCCTTCATACGATAGGTCACGTGCCATAGCTAACGAAATGGCCGATTACCTGCGTCGTCACGGCCCGTTTGAACCTGGTAGGCTTCCTGCAGGCGATATGGAATACACAACCCTGCCGGGCGTCTTAAATAAGCTTAAGGATAGGTTCCAGTAGTGTTTTCCCGCAAGCACCTACGAACTTCGTCAAAGAAGTCTAAGCTGGAAGACGGCCTTTGGCTGAAATGCGACAGCTGTGGCGAGATACTGTATCGTAAGGAGCTTGATCAGGCTTACTGGATATGCCCTAAGTGTAACTTTCACTTTCGTGTAGGTCATAAAGTTTACATAAAGCTGCTCTTGGATGACGGAAAACTGGATGAGGTCGATAAAGGCCTCACTCCAGTTGATCCGCTTGGTTTTCCAAAATATAAGGAAAAATACAGGGCGGCTGTAAAGAAAACCGGCATGGAAGAGGGGATTATTTCTGGCCGCGGTAAAATTCACGGTATCCCAGTAATCTTCACTGCCACGGACTTTGCCTTTATGGGCGGAAGTATGGGATCTGTTATAGGCGAAAAGGTCGCTCGCGGCGCCCGTCTGGCTCTTGCCGAACGTAAGCCTTTTGTTATGCTTACCGCATCAGGTGGTGGCGCAAGAATGCAGGAAGGAATATTCTCCCTAATGCAAATGGCCAAAACATCGGCTGAAGTAGCCCTTTTGAAACAGGCGGGTATTCCTTATATCAACATCCTTACCCATCCCACTATGGCCGGCGTAATGGCTTCTTTCGCATCCTTGGGTGATGTAATAATTGCAGAACCAGGTGCGCTTTTAGGTTTTACCGGCCCTCGCGTTATTGAACAAACTATTGGCGAAAAGCTTCCTCCAGGCTTCCAGCGTTCGGAATTCCTGTTGGAACACGGGTTTGTAGATATTGTTTGTTCGCGTCGGGAATTAAAAGACACTTTGGGACGTGTGATAAGTATACTTTACGTGCCGCGTAAAGAAAGTCCACTTTCTTAGCGAATTAAGGTTTTCAGTACACAATCTTGGAGAGCGATTTAATTCAGATTAAACCGCTCTCCATATCCCTAATTCCTAGAAAGTCCTAAATCCAATCAACACATTATTGGATACTATTCGTATCAAATGCTATATGTTTATTAGCCTTTTGGATTGCCGTAAAACTTCAATTTGTGTATAAGTGTCTTAAAATCTGCAATTTGTATCTTTGTAAAAACTTTTCCATACGTAAGTCTGTATCAAAGTGTTATAGATGTCTGCACAAGATTAGTTGGGCCTGATGTCTTCACTACCCAAGTTAGTGCCCAAGTCCAAGTATCATTGATGCCTGCGGCTATTCTCGTTTCAGTGGTTCTGTCGAACCTGGATTTAAGATATAAGGTTTAGCTTTCAAGGGATTTATTTCTAGCGAAGTTATTAGTGGACAGCTGTTCATGAAAATGCCGATAGGGAGGCTGATAGTCATAAATTAATACTTAAAAGTATTAATACTTGACAAATATAGTTTTTGCTGTATACTCCCTTGTTAGAGTTATAGGTTTATTACACTAACCTCCCTCCCCCATGCTTAGTAAAAGCTAGGTGCCTTTGCGCACCTAGCTTCTTTTTTATAAGCCGGTAATGTAACTTGTTTCTTAAAACTCACTTTTGGAATTATCGAATAACTTCAAATGGACTATATCGCCATACCTGCGTATTTCGCCATAGCGACGAAAAAACAACTTGACAAATGCAGTTTATACGTTATACTTACTTTACTTGTGGCATTGTTTTGCCCCCTCCCATACTTAATGGAAGCTATGTGCCTCTCCAGCACTTAGCTTCTTTTTTCAAAAAATTCAATAAAGTTTACCAAAAAACTCTACGCACGACGTTACAGCAAAAGAGGAGTCTACTTTTTTTCTAGCTTTTCCTAAAGCTTGCTGTAAGTATTCCCAAGGCGACTAGATATTTACTGCAAAGCTAGCCTCTGTCCCCAAAACAACTACTTACTTACCAGTCAGTCATAAAAACTAAAAATAAGCCTTGTGGTACTTGACAAGTGTAAAACAGAGACTATAATTACGCCTAAATATAACTGACCGGTCAGTAAGTTAGCTCCGGTCGGATGATTTTTCGCTAATAAACTATGTGAAAGTTGAAAACTGTGAGAGGAATTCGATGAAATCTAAAACTCAGGAAAGAAAACCGGCAGAGGTGCGCCGCTTTGAAATTCTCCATGCTGCAAAGGAGCTTTTCACCAAACGCGGTTTCTTTAGCGTAAGCATGGATGAAGTTGCCGCAAAAGTAGGTATCTCAAAAGCCGCGGTCTACCTTTATTTTAAGAGCAAAACAGAGTTGTTTCTTGGAATGGTACATCAGGGCATAGATAAGCTGTTTTCTGAAATGGAAAGCGTTTTCTTAGACCCTGCCAACGACACTTTTGAAAAAAAACTGCGCGCCGCAAACAAGGCTCAGCAAAAATATGCTCCTATTTTTAAGACAACTCAGGAACTTTTGAACACCGGTCTGCCCGACGGTGAATTCCCGCCGAAGATAGTTAGTGAATTTATGCGAAATATACACGTCCGCAGAGAGAGGATTTTGGAACTTTTGACCAATTTATTTGCACAAGCTCAACGGCAGGGCGAGGTTAGAGACGATCTCTCAGCTAGGGAGTTGGCAAGGGTTTTCGGTGTTTACGGGATGCTGATGAGCCGTTCGGAGATATCTTATGAAACGGCAAGAGAGATTCTTTTTAGCGGAATTCTTGCCAAGAAAGATAAGTGATGGTTTTAGGTCGCCTTCCGAGAACATTTGACAGAAGTTTAGCTAAGGATATGTTAAACCACAAAGCACACAAAGCTCTCAAAGCAGGGAGGAAATCCAGTTTTTCACTAAATCTTAGTAGTAAAAATCGAAATAATTACATATGCAAAAATTTCAAGGAGGTAATAGCGTGAAAACCTTTAGGTGGCCGGCGGTAATCATGTTTGTAGCATTGATTATCTCAACACCGGTCGTTAGCAATGCAATCACATACAACCAAGCCTTGCAAATGGCGTTCCGCAACAATCCGGGTTTGAGCATAGCCGACTTAGGCGTTGCCGAATCGGAACAAAAGCTTACAGAAGCTAAATCGAGTTTTCACCCTTCGGTAAAGTTCTCAGCTTCCTATACCCGTCTGGGAACCGTTCCCATGAAAAAGGTTGAGGTTGCCCCGGGGGTTAAACTTGATTTGCCTATGGGAGCGGCGGATAACTACAAGGCTGGTTTTGCAATAAACGCGCCAATTTTTTTAGGCGGCAAAAGGCTGTTTGGACTTGAAATGGCTGAACTTGGGGTAGATGCAGCTGTTGAGAAGGCCATGACGAGCCGTGCAGACTTGCACTCAAAGGTAACCACCGCTTTTTACGGTCTTATGCTTGCCGAAGAGTCAGAAAGAATTGCAAGACTTAACCTAAGCAGAACTCAGGAGCAGCTTAAGGAAACTAAGGCACGCTGGAAGGTAGGTTATGCCTCTCCGCTTGACCTTAAGCAAGATCAGGTTGCCCTTTCACAGGCTAAAGCGGCATTAGTTCAAGCAAAGAACAAAACCTTACGTGCCAGACAATTCCTCAATATGGTTATAGGGCGTCCGCTTAGCGATTCCGTAAGTGCGCAAGGTTCGCTTGATGTAAAATATGAGAAGCTATCTGTAGATTCTTTGGTTGAGCGGGCGCTTGATATACGTCCTGAGGTATCGGCTTTAGGCAGGGCGGCGAAGATAGCGAAACTTTCTTTAGATATGGCACGCTCCAGTTATTCTCCTTCGGTCGTCTTTATAGGTTCGCCTTCATGGAGCAACCCTGATCAGGCTTCAGGTGAAGGTTGGGGAAGTTCAATGGCTGCAACCATAGCTCTGGAATGGCCGCTCTACGACGGCGGTAAGGGGCTTGCAAAGGCCAGGGCCGCCGAAATTCAACTTAAAAAATTCAAGTACTCGAAGCTGCAAGCTGTTGATGGAATTGAACTTGAGGTTCGTCAGGCCTATGCCTCATGGGAAGAGGCCGCACAGCAGTTAATGGTTCAGCAAAACCTTGGCGCACAGATGGCTGAATTGGCATCCATGGCCACAGAACAATACAAAATGGGGGTTATAAGTTCCATGGATTATCAAAAAGTTATGCTTTCTAAAACTCAGGTTGAGCTTGCCAATTTGGCTTCGCGATATCAAATGATACTTGCAAAAGAAAAACTTGTAGCAGCCGCATGGCTGTGGGATGCAAAGACTCTGGAAGAGTTTAAGAAACCTGCCAGCAATAATGGCAAGGAGGACTAGAATGAATTTTGGATTGAAAGGAATATTCAAATCGGCAATAGCAGCTACATTCCTTGCATTGCTATTGGTATTTTCGGGTGGATGCAGAAAGCCTGCCGCTAAAATTAAACAAAAACCGCCAACTTCTGTAATAATTACTCATCCAACAAATAGAAATATTAGGCGCACTGTGCGTTTTTCCGGTCAGCTCAAAGGCTCGCGTGAGGTTATGGTTTTTCCTCCCATGCCTGGTAAGTTTATCGGTTACTCTCGTAGCGATGGCTCATACGTTTCCAAGGGCGCAACTGTCGCTAAAATAGACCGCGATATCCCTGGTGTTTCATATGAACCTGTTCCGGTTGAAGCTCCAATTTCCGGCAGATTCTTTTCTATGGGAATAAGCCCGGGTGAAGCAGTGCTTCCTCAGAAACCTATTGGAAGGATATCTGAAACCTCTCGCCTAAAGCTTGCCTTCAACATACCTGAAAAGTACGTGAATAATGCCAAACAGGGTTCTGCGGCTGAAGTCTACGTTCCGGCAATAGACCTTCATACCACGGGTAGGCTGTCGCGTATCTCAAGATTCGTAGACGCCCGTTCAGGCGGTGCGCAAGCTGAGGCTATGGTTTCCAACCCAGCAGGTAGAATTGCTCCCGGAATGCACGCTGAAATTAAGGTTGTGGTTGCTTCCAAAAAGGCGAAATTAGCTCTGCCTATTGACTGTATTTTAGGCCTTGAGAAAAAATTCGTCTACGTTGTTGAAAAAAAGCAGAAAAAAGACGACGCTCAAGCAGATAGGGGTGAACAAAAAATTGCCCTTAAACGTAACGTAGAGGTTGGGCTGGATGACGGAAAATTTATAGAAATTATCTCCGGCCTTGAGCCTTCAGATGAGGTGCTTTATGTTGGGCAGCGTATAGTTGACGAAGGTGGCGCCATAAAGGTAAACGATGTCTATACACCTGCGGAGGATTAAGGATGACTAAAATAGCTATAAAGCGTCCGGTTCTTACGGCTGTAGTTTTTGCCGTCGTAATTCTATTCGGTTTCATTTCGCTCTCCCGTCTGCCTATTGATTTTCTTCCTGACGCTACCTGGCCTCAAATTACAGTTATCACGCCGTATATTGGTGCTGCTGCAGAGGATGTTGAAAAGAATGTTTCTGAACCCTTGGAGGAAGCCTTTTCAAACGTTCCTGAGGTCAAGAAGATACGCTCTGTATCTCAGGAAGGTATCTCTACTATCTACGTAACTTTTGAGTTTGGTAAGGACCTTGCAGAGGCTGCGAACGAAATGCGTGATCGCATTGACTGGGTAACAGCCAAATTCCCTGATGGTGTGCAAGATCCTGTCCTTTTCAAGTTCAATACCGCTCAGATACCAATTATTGAATACGCCGTTGTTTCATCAGACCCGCGTATCGACTTGCAGCAGTTGATTGACAATAAGCTCATCAACGACTTCAAACGCGCTTCAGGTGTAGGTAACATAATGGCAATCCACGGTGGGGCAAAGCGGGAAATAACCGTTAACATCGACAGGGTAAAGTTTGAGCAATCGGGGCTAAACATGCGCTCCATTGCAAAATCACTTGCAGCCTCAAACATAAATTTTCCTGTAGGCGAAGTAAGGCAAGGTCGTCAGAAGCTAACCCTGCGTGTGCCTGCTGAGTTCAAAACAGTTGAGGAAATTCGTCAGGTTCCGGTGGGCTTTTCAGGGAAACAGGTAATTAGGCTTGGCGACATTGCCGATGTTCGTGAAAACATGTATAAGCGTTCGGTTGCCTTGCGGGCAAATGGAGAAAACGGCTCTTTTCTAATTCTGCAAAAACGCTCTGGCGCAAATACCGTCCAAACGGTTAAGAATGTTGAAAAAACTGTAGCCGAAATCCAGAAACAATACCCTTATCTTTCCTTTACAACAGTATTTAACTCCGCAGAGATAATATCAACATCCATTAACAATCTGTTGCGCACCCTTGCTATAGCCTTCATCTTAGTCGTAATTATCTCATTCCTGCTTTTGGGCAATACGTCAGCAGGTTGGATAACCTCAATTACAATTCCAGTATCTCTTATAGCGGCCTTTATATACCTCTACCTTTCTGGAGGAAGCATCAACATTATATCTCTCTCCTCCTTAGCGATTACCATAGGAATGGTGGTAGATAATGGAATTGTGGTTTTAGAAAACATCTTCCGACAACGTGAACGCGGTAGAGAGCCTAAGTCGGCTGCCGAATGGGGCGTTAAGGAAGTTGTTCAAGCAGTACTAGCTTCTACCCTTACAACAGTCGCCATCTTTATTCCCTTCCTGCTTGTCAAAGGATTTATAGGCATTTATTTTAAGGAATTGGCCTTTTCTGTACCAATTATTCTCTTCGCTTCACTTGCTACAGCGGTTACCCTTACGCCAATGCTGGCTTCGCGTTTTCTTAAGATGTCTGCTAAAAAGACCAAAAAGGGCAAAACGCCATGGCTGCAATGGATTCCCAACGGTTTGGAAAAACTGGGAAAATACTACAGGCGTATGCTCGCATGGGCGCTTTCTCATCGCTGGGTTGTTGTAATTTCAGCCGTTGTTCTTTTCGCAGGAGGTATGGGACTTTTTAAGACCATTCACACTTCCTTTATGTCAAAGGGGTCATCGCCTTTCATTGAAGGCAGTGTAGTTATGCCTGCAGGAACCAATTTTCATGTTACCGATTCCGTCAGTGCCTATGTAGAAAAGCAAATTAGGGAAAAGTATGATAATGAAGTAGCAGATATACTGGTTATGGCAGGTGACGGAGGGGGCGCTCAAATGATGGATGAAGTTGGCTCAAAAATAGAATCAAAGCTCTATCTTACCCTGAAAGATAATCTGACGCGGTCTGATGAAGAGATTGCCAACGATATAAACCAGAGTTTTTCAAACCTACCCGGGGTTAAAAAATGCTACTTTGCAGTTCGTCACGGAGGTCCAAGCGGAAAGGGTAAGGCGATAAGTATTGAGGTGTACGGTCACGATCTCAATCTTACCGATAGTCTGGCGGCAATAATAGCAGACGACCTTGAACAAACCCCAGGCTTTGTTGGCGTAGAGCTTAGTCGTGAGTCTTCACGTCCTGAACTATGGCTTGAAATCAATAAAGAAAGAGCCTATGCATATGGACTTACTCCGGTTCAAATAGGCGCCTATCTTAGAGATATAACTCAGGGCAAGGCGGCAACTGAGATAGATTTTAACGGTGATAAGCTTGAGGTAACACTTCGTTTTGCAGGAGCTGACGACTGGTCACAGCTTGACTTTGAGTCAATTCTAATTCCAACACCTGCAGGTGGCGTGGTTCCTATTTCCAATCTTGTTCAATTCGTTCCGCATGAAGGCCCAATGTCTATTGAACGTAAGGAAGGCGAACGTTTGGTTAAGGTTGAATCCGATCTCTACGGCAAGGAACGGTCGCTTGGGCAAGCCCGAGCCTATATCAACGATACCCTGTTGGCTCAAAAAATGGGCGATTTACCGAATGGAGTCCGTATTGCTATTTCAGGTGACGCCGAGGAACAAGCGGAGTCTTTCAAATCGCTCTTCTTTGCCCTAATTGTTGGAATTGTACTGGTATTTTTGGTAATGGCTGCTCAATTTGAAAATTTCAGGGAACCCTTCATAATCCTCTTCGCCATACCCTTTGCCATGACCGGTGTTGCCATAGCCCTTGCTATCAGTGGAACAAGTTTCGGAGTTATGGCCTTTGTTGGAATGGTGCTTTTGGTTGGCGTAGTGGTAAATAACGCCATTGTACTCATAGACTACATTAACATGCTTCGCAGACGCGGTGAATCGATCCGTGATTCCATACTCAATGCCGGAGAACGACGTTTGAGACCGGTTCTTATGACTACCCTGACCACTGTATTCGGCCTTGCTCCTCTGGCCTTCCTTAACACCGAAGGTTCAGAAATGTGGGCGCCTCTTGGTGTAGCCGTTATTGGCGGATTGCTGTTTTCTACCATGGTAACACTTATCTTTGTGCCGGTTCTCTACAGCGGGTTTGAAGCCCGTGCAGAACGTCGCAGGCAGAGAAAGGAGCAGAAAGGTGTCTAAATCTAACTCTAAACAGCAGGCCTTGTTCAATAAACTGCAGACTGTAGATATCGGCTACCCGCTGCGTCAGACAGCGGTTCACAAAATCAAGGAGAGTTGACATGAACGTAAAAACTCAGTACAAATTACTTGCAATAACATTTGACGCATCGCTTGAAGAGCAGCTTCATAGCCTTCTTCAAGATGCAGGTATAGATAACTATGTAAAAAGTAACGGCTATCTTGGCAAAATGCGTGGCTGTCGTTTGATGGACGACAACACCTGGCCCGGACACTTTATGCGCTATTTGGTTCAGGTTAGTCAAGATGAGTTGAATGAATTAAAACCCTTGCTTGCTGGGCTTGCTGAAAAGTACAGCGAGGAAGGATTCAGGGTACTTGTTCTACCCGTGGAGGAAGTAATATGAAGACAAGAACATACACCGCTATGCTTTTAATTACAGGACTGCTGTTTTCAGCTCCCTTGTTTGGTTTTGCGCTAAAGTTTGCCCCGGCCGGTGGCGCTGCCTGGGCGCTTGGCAAACAGATTGACGAAAGCAAAACAGGTTTTGTAACCGGCGCAAGTCTTGAACTTGAAGTATGGAAGGGCTTTGACTACGGTTTCCGTTACCTTTATTCAAATGTGGATGTAGTAATGCCCAATAGCTTTATTGCAGATACCGCTGTTAAATCGGTTGACGCTAAGCTTGTTCACCAGTCTTTTGCCTTAACCAACAGCTGGTCACCGGGTTGGAAATGGGTAGACCCCTATGTTCGCGGCGCAATGGGGCTTTATTCTTGGCGCTTGCTTGACGGTGAGGATAGTCTCTTTAAGCATACTATCATAAACAAAAAAGACACAACGGTAAATGAGCTTAAGGCTACATCGTTCGGACTAAGTGTAGGCGGCGGTCTGCGTATTTGGCCAACGGAATGGATTGGTCTGCGTCTTGGTGTTGACTATGATCTTATTTTTTCTGAAGATAAGAAGAAGTTTGGTGAAACGGATGCTAATGAAAACTTACTTCGGGCCGGCGGCGAAGTGATTTTTAGGTTAGGCTTAAGGTAAAATTAAGCATTTCACATACAAACTAAAAGGCCGATTCTCAAAATCGGCCTTTTAGTCCTTGTAACTCCACCAATATCTGAATCAAATTAACACAAAGAACACAAAACGCACAAAGTTACGGAGGGGGATGTGGAGTGGAGTTAGGACAGAAAGGGATAAAGGGCACCTTTCCCTTAATCCCCTCCCCCTAGTGCTTCGCACTTCCCCCTCCACAAAGGGAGGGGGAGTTTTGGTTGACCCAAAACTCCCAAGGTCACGCTGAAAGCGTGGATAGTTCTTGTTCATAAAATAATCTAAAGGATATGGAGTTTACAAAGTAAACTCCTAAAGCCACGCTGAAAGCGTGGATAGTAGTAAGTATATATTTGTATGACTTTACTCAATGTGAATCTTGATTGAGCAGCAGAGCTGACTAAAATGTCCTATGGGTTTAAGTGTCGATACATCGGTTCAGTACCTTAAGGGCATAGGTCCCAAACGGGCGGCACGCCTTGAAAAATTGGGCATAAGGACTATAGAAGATTTGCTTTTCCACATCCCGCATCGCTATATTGACCGCTCAAAACCTATTCCAATATTGCAGGCTGAAATTGGCGCTCAAGCCACTTTTGTTGTTAAGGTAATGGGTTCAAGCTTTCGAAGAACCCGTAGAGGCCCTGTGGTTCAAATATTGGTATCCGATAAATCGTCTCAGCTGTATGCGGTTTGGTTCAACCGTCCTGATTTAGCCTCTAAGTTCAAACCCGGGGAAAATATCCTTTTGTCTGGACAGGTGAGCTTTTACGGTCAACGGCAGATGGTTAATCCATTTTTTGAGAAACTTGACGAACATCCTAATTTTTTTGAACGTGCCATTTTCTCAGTCTATCCTCTTACCGAAGGCCTTGCCGCATGGGAGCTAGGCAAGGCTGTAAATAAGGCGCTTGACGCGGTGGATGATATTCCTGAAACCCTGCCGCGCGATATTATGTATTGGCGCAGGCTCCCCGGAATAAAAGACGCCCTTTGCAAAATTCATCGGCCAGCTAAGATGCAAGACCTTAATGACGCCTTAAAAAGGTTGCGTTATGAAGAGTTATTCTACTTTCAGCTTCTTATTGCCTTGTACAGACAGGGAGAGAATGAACAGCCAAGCCAGGCATTACAGGTAGATAAAGTCCTCATGGAACAATTTGAGAAAATTGTCGGTTTTGAATTCACAAGGGGACAAAAAAAGGCTATTGAAGATATATGTTCAGATATTGCTAAACCAAAAGCTATGCACCGGCTTCTACAAGGTGATGTTGGTTCAGGCAAAACCGTTGTTGCTATCTATGCGATGACGGCTGCTATAAGTTGTGATTCCATGAAACATAGGTCTAAATCCGAATCTGTAGTAATTAAATCATCCCTTGCAGAAACCTATAATATGCAGGCGGTTATAATGGCGCCTACAGAAATTCTTGCAGAGCAACATTACGCCGGCTGGAGAGAAAAATTAGAAGCCCTTGGAATAAAATCCGTTCTTCTTACTGGAAGTATGAAGGCCAAGGAAAAAGCCAGCGTTAGAGAAGCGATTGCAGCCGGAGATGCAGGTATCATATTCGGGACGCATTCCCTTATTCAAGAAAATGTGGTTTTCAAGAATTTGGTGCTTGCGGTAGTTGACGAACAGCATAGGTTCGGAGTAATGCAAAGGGCAGCCTTGGCTGAAAAAGCTGAGCTAAAGCCTCACGTTTTAGTTATGTCGGCTACCCCCATACCACGAACCCTTACCCTTTCCTACTACGGTGATCTTGATATATCTGTTATTCGCGAAAAACCTTTGGGACGGGGAAAAAGAACAACCCGAATTGCCTATGATTCACGCAAGAAAGGTGTTTATAAATGGTTGCAGGAAAGCTTGCAAAGGGGCGAACGTGCATTTGTTGTATGTCCATTGATTGAGGAAAGCGAAAAGCTTGAGCTTTCAAGTGCCAAACAGACCTATGATGAGCTTTCTACCATACTCAAGCAAAATAAAATTGCTCTGGTTCACGGTAAAATAGCTGCCGCCGAACGCAGCCGAATTATGGAAGCTTTCAGGCTCGGTGAAATAGACCTTTTGGTTTCAACAACAGTAATAGAGGTTGGAGTAGATATCCCTGAGGCCACTATTATGATAATTCGCCATCCAGAACGCTTCGGCTTAGCCCAGCTTCATCAATTGAGAGGCAGAATAGGCAGAGGCACGCGACCGGCAACTTGCGTATTGCTGTTACCCTCAACTTTAAGCGTAGAGGCAAAGTCGCGGTTGGAATTTTTTGCATCCGTAGAAGATGGTTTCAAGCTTGCAGAAGAAGACCTACGCATTCGTGGCCCAGGCCAAATTATGGGTACGCGACAGCACGGGCTTCCCGATTTGAAAATTGCCGACCTTATTCGCGACAGAGAATTGATGCTTCAGGCCAGAGAGGACGCTTTCAGGATAATTGCAGACGACCCGAAACTTCACAAGTATCCTGAATTAAAGGATGTTATATCACGCCGCTATCCGCATTCCATGGAATTTCTTAGTATCGCCTAAGTTGGTATTACTCTCCACGCCGTAGGCGTGGCTTTGGGAGTTTACTTCTTTTAGTCGTAACTCCACCTGAAATATTAACCACAAAGTACTCAAAGATCACAGAGTTATAGTCTGAAATTATCTTCGTTAGGAATAAAAAACTCCACAGAGCTGTAATCTGGAATCCCAGTTAGTAGGTACGAAACCTTTCAGGATGAAGACTACGATCCCTTCCCTTGATGGGAGGGGATCAAGGGAAGGAAATTCTGCCTTGAAATATAACAAACACTTGACAAGTTTGTTTAGTTGCATAAGCTGAAAATAAAGGAGGTTACAGTGCGCAAACTTCTCGCAGGCATTCTTATAATTGCATTTTTTACCGGATGCGGGCTGCTTTCAAAGAACAAAAAAGGAAACGGCTCAAGTGAACTTGAAAAGTGGGACAAGCTGCTGGTTCTTGACTACTCAGGAACATACGACGTAGTTGGTCAGGACTATGAAGCCAAACTTACAATTAAGCACGCGGATGAACATGTTTACCGTATGAGGTGGGTAAGTTCTGATGTAGATGACATCGATGACACGCTTTTTGCCTTTGGTGTGGAAAACGACGGCTACCTTGGGTTCGTCGATTCCGATTCAGGGGATGAATGGGGAATAGTTGGCGTATACAAACGTCAAGGCGACAAGATTACAGGTTTGTGGGGACTAATCGAGGGCGATTTAGTGTTAGCGCAGTGCTCACCCGGTGTCGGCAGAATGCCCCTTTCTTACCCAAACATCGAAGGTCGCTGGAAGGTTAATCATTTGGGTGTCAAGAATCCATACACCTTCTTTATGACTATTGAGGAAAACGGTAACACCTGGGTGATTTCGCAAGAGTCTGAAGACGGCTTCATTCGTGTAGGCATGGGAATGAGTGTTGACCAGATTTTGATAACTTGTTTCGGTATGATGGATTCAAAGATAATTACGGTCTATACAATAGATGGCGACAAACTTTATGGCCGATGGGCTTATCAGTGGGTTGAAAATGAAAGCAATAGGCTAAATTTTGAAACTGGTACAGAGGTTGCAAACAGGCAGAAAAAGGGTTCTTAAGTATCCAAAGCCTGCGGCTTGGATACTTAGGTACGAAACCTCTCATGATAAAAACTACGGTAAGATATAGATATATCCCTTCCCTTGATGGGAGGGGATTAAGGGAAAGGTGTCCTCTATCCCCCCTTCAGTCCTCTCAAGCGTGTTTTATAAACTCTCCATATCCTCTGTCGTAACTTTGTG
>CAZUXE010000032.1:0-18785 GCA_964624585.1 uncultured bacterium
TCCGTTACCGAGGCTGGAGCAGCCAAGCTGCAAGAGGCTTTGCCAAACTGTGAGATATCTATGGATTATTGTATGCCGTTGTTTTAGTTTCCTACCTAAGAAAGTTGTGCAGGCCTGAGTTGGCAAAGAAATAGGTGTAGAACATTGCTATGAAGCCCAGGATAATGAATATAGGAAAAACTATTTTAGCGCTGTATCGGTTGCGTCTGGAAAGGATTGCCATTATGAATAGTCCCCAGGTTAGTAGCGAAAAACCGCTTTTTTTGTTCCAAATCCACCAATTGCCCCATGCTTGACGTGATGCTATAGCTCCAAGTGTTAGCGCTATGGTGAATAAAATAACTCCAGGCCATAGGTAGAACTCAGCAATTGCCCGGCGCTTCTTGCGAACCTCATACTCCGTACTGGTTAGCGAGCTTAAGGTTATCATGAAAGACAATATAAAACATGCATAGGCCAGAAACGCAGGGAGTGCGTGCGCTCCGAACCATATTGAGTTCAAAACAGGAGGCAGGTAGCGAGGAACAGTTGCAGCCTGATTGGTAATATGAATTATCAACGATGCGAGAATAATTATCCAAGAAGAAAGGGTTGCCGCTCTTCCGTAACCAAATGCGGGTTTGTACCATGAGGATATAAGAAATATGAATGATATAGCCCAGGCCAGGAATATAAGTGATTCATATAGTGAAGCAAATGGAGCGTGCCAGACCACAAGGAATCGCATAAAAAGCATGGCGGTATTGGCAAGAAGTGCAAGTATGTGGAGTATAAATCCCGCTTTTTTTATGCGGTTTTTATTTTTTAAGCTTGTCTTAGGAGGAGAATAAAGCATTAATGTGGTTGCGTAGAAAGTAGATAAAATAGCCAGAATTATTTTTTCCGTCATATAAAGTTTCAGCGGATCAAAGGTCATTTTTTCCTCCCGAAATGTTCTATAATTCGCGATATGAATAGGGCAAGCAATCCCAGAAGCATTAATCCGGTAGCAATAATTGCGCCTATCCAGCTTTTATCTCTAACACAGTGGAAGGTTGCGGTAGGGCGCATTTTTATTCCGTCAAAGAACAGGGTATAGTCATATGCCGATATTGTGTCGGGCGCTCTAAGTCTGCGCTTTGAAATTAGTTCTCCAGGCAGCATAAGGTTTACGGTCACAACGGGCACTTCAGGGTTTGGCCAGGCGCTTGAGCGATCTATCCAAAAGTTTTCAAACGAAATATAAAGCGGAAAACGCTGATCTGTAATAACGCCTTCAGGCGGAAATTCACATTTTATAGTATCACCCCAAGGTACTTTAATCCTAAAATTAAGGTAAAGAGAATCTTGGCTAAATCCATAATCAGTTATATGTATTCTGGTATTTTTATTCACCAGTGGAGAATTAGTTCTTATCGTATCCACTTTGTATTCATTTCCCAGAAAGCTGATAACTAGCGCTTGATATTCATTTATGGATTGAGATCCATGGTAGAGAGTATATTGGGATTTGTACAAATACAAGGAGTCATTGGTGTCAAATCCCAGATGCTGGCGTTCGCCTTCAGTTAAAGTTAGTGTGGTTTCTTTTGAAAACAAATTGAACCATCCAATGGATAAAAGAAATGTTAAAAAGCCAAGAATTATCAATAAGTTAGCAGTAAGGCCCATAAATTCATGCCATTTGTAGCTTTTCCTGTTAGAAATTCCCCGCAAGAGTTTTAGAATAAAAAACAAAGCAAGCGTTAATGCTTCGAGTCCTAAAGCGATAAAGAATATAGTTGACTTAAAGAAGCCTTCCATAAATGAACCTGCGCTTAATGTAAGCAGAAATATCAGGCTGACAATTAGAGTAATTCTAAAATGGATGTGCGGGGATTTTGAGTTATTCTTTCTTTTCTTCACCTGGGATTAAACTGAAAAAGGGTGCTAATGTCAAGTATTTAGTCTTGACAAATAAACATAAGTCGTTATCCTCATGTATGGTTAAGGATTTAACGGGAGAGCGTTGATGCCATTACTTGATATATTTAAGGAAAAACAAACCCCTACGCCTGATAAAATAGTAGAAATAGCTGTATTTTCGCTAGGTTCGGAAGCAGATTTATATCAGCTGGGCAAGCATCTTGAACATATTTTTGGAAACCCTGCATGGGAAAGGTTTTCCGGCAGACGTTCGTTGCTATTTAATATCGATTCCGGATATTTGGCAGAAGAGATACCCTACAGTCTTTCAGTAAGGTTGTTTGAAGATGGCGGCGGTTTGGTTAGGTTAGATGTGGATTTGAAAGCGCATTCTTTTGATATTGATACCGGTCTTCTTTGGCATCGCAGGGAATTATCGTCAGCTCTCAGCAGATTTCTTGAAGCGGCGTTAGCTACCCGTAATCCTGAAGAGTTTAAGTATTTGCAGGGAGCGGAAAGCGTTCTTGCTGATTTGGGAATAGTGCCTGAGCGTATTGGGGGGGAGCTTGATTTTGGTTTTACCACAGGTTCTGCTGTAATTAAGATAGGGATGCTTCCCGAGGATGCTGAGAAGATATCGCGAAAACCTGACATGGCTGTAAAAGACGATTTCTATTATCTCAAAGAGGACCATGAACAGTTGTTAAATGATATTGTGCGTTGGGTATATAGGGAAAAGGCCGCTTCGTGGCATCGCTTATCTTTGCGTCGTTGGCTTGAGAGAATGGACGATGTGCGTTCCTCTTTTTCCAATTCGCACGTTAAAGACTTCGCAAGATTTATACGCAGGGTCAACCGTTTTATTCTCAGGGAGCGTAGATTTGTATCCAAATATCTTCCCGTGGAAGATTTTGATTTCAATTCAGAATTTAGTTTGCTTGCAGAAGATTTTGACCCGACCAGCAGGCGTTTATCAGATATATTTTCGGCTCGTCAGGAGGATGCTGTATCGGCCACTCTCTCTGAACTAAAGCGGCTTTCCGCCAAGCAGGAAAGGCTATTTGCCGCCTGGGTTGTTCTTGTCGCTGTGGCAGGATTATTTTTGGGGGTAATATACCTTTTCTTCCCAGGAGCGGCATGGTTATGGATGCTTGGAGCTGGCGCTATGCTTTTGTTGCCTGTTGGGGCGTATTATCTGTGGGCTGCTTTTAGGCGCAAGGCAAAACCTGAACCGGCACGCTCAAGGCGAATTAAAGAGCTTGAACGTAGGCAGCTGATGCTTTCAGAATCTCTCAATAATCTTAAGCAGGATGAGCTTGTTCCTGATGATATCAGGGAAGAAATGCTTACCCGTAAGGGGCGTGAATTAGCTAGATTAGCTCGATTGATTGATGAGGAGCAACCTCTATAGCGTAATCCGTAGTCGTCTATAAAGCTTTTGGCGCCTACATCCCTATCTTTATAAGGCCTACTTATTTACATATGAGGAATGGATTCTCCATGTTATTTTGCAGATAATTTCTTTATAGAGCAGATGAGGTTTAATTTCGTTTGAAATCTTCTAAAGAGAATCCCACTTTAGCGGCAGCGGCAAGAATAATTTGGTTTTATGTAAGGAATATCCTAATTGAAAGTAAGAAACAGCCGATATTTGTATTAAAGACAGTCCGTTAAGGAATGTGTATTTGATGTTTTGGTATGTTGCAGATAGTTTTATTGGCGACTTTGCCCTGAATCAAGGGGTAGTTTACTTTCTATAAAATCTAGAACCTTATTTCGTTCAGTTTCATCCAGCGGTAGTATAAGCTGCACGCCTCTGAAATTATCCAAAAACTTTTTTCTGGTTGTAAAGGTTGAAAGAACTACGCCTGATGGTGTCATGAAGAAGCGACGGAACATGTTCCATTGCCTTTTATCAGTGTAGTAGAATTTCTTTATTTTAATTTCCTCTGAGTCTAAATAATAGGTTATAGGTACAAAGTGATTATTCAGAGATGCAAAGAAAACTAATAGAATAAGAATTGCAACTACTGGATGCCACCAAAAGCCTGCTGCAAAAGTGGAACCAAGAATTATAAGCAAGGCAAAAACAGTTCTTGCAGGACGTTCGGCTGCCAAATGAATGCGCCAGCTGATTTCAGTTGGAACTTTCTTTTTGGATGTAGTAGCTTTCTTTTTACGGGGTACTGTTTTTGAAGATCTTGCAGCAGTTTTCTTTTCAACTGTAGGGGGCTTAGATACTGCCTTTTCCCTTGCAGTTTTTTTCTCAGTCATCTTTAGAAAAGACAATGGGCCCGGCAGGACTTGAACCTGCAACCAACTGATTATGAGTCAGCTGCTCTGCCGATTGAGCTACAGGCCCTACTGTAGTTCGACTGTAATTCCCGGAAGACTGCATCAGTCGGCCAGGAGTTTTAAGTTTAACTCTTCTTCATATTTGCGTACAAGTTTAGTTTCAATAGGCGTTATATTAAGTTCAACCGTTCCTGAGACAATTGCCGAGTACAGATGTCCTCCGAATGCAATAAAGTTAGGTCCGGAAATAACAGCGTGTATATGAGCTATAGGTTGAGCGTTAGTTTCAAGCGTATCGTCAGCATCCCAACTTAGGTTGCCGCAAAGCGAAGCAATTTCAAATTCGCCTTCAAATTCTTTATTTATGTATTTTTTTTTGTTTGCGTCAAAGTATCCGAGTATAGGGTTCTCAACAGCTCCAAGTCCGGTTATAAAGGCTCCGCCAAGCTTCTTTTCTTCAGCCCATGCCAGAAAACTGCTTACGAACTCTTCACCTCTGTCAAACCGGAGAAGGTAGGTTTTTCCATCCGTATACTCACGCATAACCCAATTTTATTCAAGTTAAGTGATTTGTAAAGGGGAGGGAGGCCTAACTTAGAAGCTTGTAGCAAAATGATGTATTAATTTAACTTATAAAGAACTATTATTATCCCAAGAAGGCGTCTCCTGTAAGGAAGTTATTGACAAGCGTGTCCTTAGGTCTATAATCAATATATATGATGTTTAGGAAATTAGTGGGAATTCTTTTGGGGGTCTTTCTTGTATCAATAGCAACCGCCCAGAAGTTTAGCATATTCTATATAGCGTCGCCAAATGGTACTCTAACCTGGTGTCGCTGTCCGGATGACCCCTTTGGAGGTTTGCCCAGACGCGCTTCAGCTATCAAAAAGGCGCAGCGCGCATACGCTAACCCTCTCATTTTTGACACAGGTGACCTTTTGGCCCCTTTCCCGTCACACACAAAGGACTCTATTTTTATAAAAGCTTATTTGAAAATTCCCCTTGATGCAGTAGCTTTTGGCGATCAGGAGCTTATAGACGGTTACGATTTTTTTGCAAGTAACCTAAAAACAAAACTTCCGTTTGTATCTCTTAATATATATCGTAACGATAAGCGACTTCTCAAGCCCTATATAGTTAAAGAACGCGCTGGTAGGAAGATAGTTATAACCTCCCTCTTTAACAAAGACGCATTTTTATTCTACGATAAAGCTAATCTTGGTGGAGTTAATGTCCATGATGCCGATGCTGAATTGCGGGCAATGCTACCTGAGCTTTTATCAAAAGGTGAGGTTTTGGTTCTTATTTCTCATCTTGGTTTTGAGGAAGAGAAGCGTATTGCCGAGAAGTTTCCCGATATCGATATTATAGTGTCAGGCCATGCTCCTGCGAAACTTCAAAATCCTTTACGTGTGGGTAAAACATTTATTTTAGGTTCAGGCCCTGATGCAAAACATTTTGGTTTGGCAACATTTGATATTTCAAGTGATTCCCTTGTTCTCGTTTCCAACAAAGTCAGCGCTTTGACCAATGATTACGCTGAAGATCCGGCAATCCAAAAAATCGTAGCGCCTTACATAGAAGCTGACGATGTAGTGGTAGATTCAACTTTGCTTGTTGCAGATACTGTAGTTCGACAAGCTTCGTCAAAACATTTTCCCGTACCTATAGATGTTTTTTACGCGCCTGATTGTGACCATTGTATAAAAGTGCTGAAGGTCACTATGCCAAGATTGGCAAAACGTTACCCAGGCTTATTTACAATTAAGCTGCACAATATTGATATTGAAAAGGAATATTTACTTCTGGAATCCAATGAAGAGAAATACAATGATTTAGAGAACGATTTGCCGGTTTTCTTTTTTGAAGGTCATGTGCTTGGCGGTGAGGAAGAGATAAATACAAACTTGGAAAAGATGCTTCTAAAGGCAAGGCCAAACTATTCGACTGCCGATTCAAGTAAGTACTCATCACAAAAATTGAATATGGTTTTGGATAGCTCATTGAAGGTATCATCAGATACATCTGCCGCTGTTTGTGAAAAAAGAGAGATTGTGTTTTTTGAAACCTTTGGTTGCAAGGAATGTGATAGAGTTAAGTACATGTTGAAAATCATAACCAATGATGATAGCACTTTAACTGTCAATACATTTCCATCAGATGACCCCCATGCTAAGGAACTTTTGACTGCTATGGGGGTTGTTTATAATATTCCTGAAAACAAGCGTCTTCTTACGCCGGTTATTTTTTACGGCCATGATTATTTGCAAAAATCGGCAATTACATTAGCCAATATTAAGAAATTAATTGCTTCGCAAAAAGATAATTCCATTCCATGGGAGAAAATCAATAAGGTAAAGCAGCAAAGTGGGGCAGGGATTGTTGAGCAATTTGAGAATTTTAGTCTGCTTCCAATTATCGGTGCAGGTCTTCTTGATGGAATTAATCCATGCGCTTTTGCTACCCTTATTTTCTTTATCACCTATCTCTCGGTTCTTGGGGTTGAACGCAAGAAGATAATTTGGATAGCTATTCCCTTCATCATCTCCGTTTTTCTTACCTATTTGATACTCGGTTTTATTGCATATCAGATACTTGCTTTTCTGCAGGCAATAACGCTGGTATCTCAAATAGTATTTGCTGTAACAATTCTTTTCCTCCTGTTCTTAGCCGGTTTGACGTTCTACGACTATATTTTACTTAAGAAGGGCAGGGGCGATAAGATGAAGCTTAAGTTGCCTGTTCGTATTCGTCAGCGAATAAACAAAATGATTCGTAAGCGTACCGCTTTTGGAGGATTCATTTTAGGCGCTGTGCTTACCGGGTTTTTGGTATCGCTGTTTGAACTTATTTGTACAGGACAGGTTTACTTACCGACTTTGATATATGTAGTGCAGGTTTCAGAAAAATGGGTTAAAGCTTTATTTTATCTCATTATCTATAACTTAGCGTTTATTTTGCCGTTGGTTGTGGTATTTATACTTGTAAGATTTGGTTTAACTGAAAAACATTTGCAGAGATTTTTAACCAAACGGGCAGGATTGACAAAAATTCTGACAGGTATACTCTTTCTTATGCTTGCAGGAGTGATGGCTTATCTTTTAATTAGAGGTCTTATGTGACCGGGCGCTATGATGTTATTGTAGTGGGAGGAGGTCATGCCGGTATAGAGGCATCACATGCGGCGGCACGTATGGGAGCCAAAACCCTGCTTATTACTATGAATGTTGAGAGAATAGGGGAAATGTCATGCAATCCGGCAATTGGCGGGCTTGGGAAATCTCAGTTGGTTAAAGAAATTGATGCCTTAGGCGGTTTGCAGGCAAGATTGACCGATCGTTGCGGGATACATTTTCGACGTTTGAATCGCAGTAAAGGTCCGGCGGTTCAGTCAACTCGTATACAATGTGATAAGGGCCTTTATCGTGAGTTTGCCCGAAGGGTGCTTGAGGAAACAGAAAATCTTTATATATGGCAAGATAAGGTCAATAGTCTCTATATTGAAGAAGAAAAGGTTGTGGGGGTTGAGGCTTTAATTGCAGGAAGAGTGTACGCTAGGGTTGTGGTTCTTGCGCCTGGAACCTTTCTTAGGGGGCTTATGCACATTGGTGACAAGAATTTTGACGGGGGACGTCTGGGCGATCAAACATCAATTAGTTTACCTAATAGTCTTAGGGTTCTAGGTTTTGAAATGGGGCGTTTCAAAACAGGCACTCCACCGCGTTTAGACGCCCGGAGTATCAATTACGCTAAGATGCAGGCTCAATTTGGCGAGGAGCCGCCCCCGGGAATGTCGTTTTTTTCCCGCCGCAAACTGGTTAATCAAGTTCAATGTCATATTACCAGAACCAACAGTCAGGTACATAAAGTTATTACTAGCAATCTTGAGCTTTCAGCTATGTATTCAGGCAATATCACGGGAACAGGTGTTCGCTACTGTCCGTCAATTGAAGACAAAATAGTTCGGTTTGCCGATAAGGATTCACATCGGGTTTTTATTGAGCCTGAAGGAGCCAATACCCATGAGGTCTATCCCAATGGCCTTTCTACCAGTATGCCGCTTGAAGTTCAGCTGCGAATGGTAAGGTTGGTTCCAGGATTAGAAAAAGCGCAATTTATTCGTCCGGGTTACGCTATTGAGCATGACTACGTTCAGCCTACTCAGTTGACTTCGTGGCTTGAAGCGAAGAACATAGGTAATCTTTTTCTGGCCGGTCAGATAAACGGGACAACAGGCTATGAGGAAGCGGCGGCGCAGGGTCTTATTGCTGGCTTGAATGCTGCTTTAAGAATTAAAGAAAAGGAACCGTTTGCTCTAGGTAGGGATGAAGCATATATCGGAGTGCTTATAGATGATTTAATTACCAGAGGAACAGCTGAGCCTTACAGAATGTTTACCTCAAGAGTGGAATATCGTCTGTTGCTAAGGGAAGATAACGCATATGCCAGACTTTCAGAGAAGGCCTATAGGCTGGGGCTTCTGCGTGAGAAAGATTACAAAAAAGTTGCGCTTGCAGAAAAAGGGATTCGTAAGGCAATAGGACAACTTGAGCAACTAAGGCCTTCGCTTGAAGAAACGAACGCGGTTTTGACTAGTCTTGACTTAAGCCTTGCTACAGAGAAGTTAAGCCTAGCCGATATCCTTAGACGTCCAAAAGTAAGTATTTCTGAAATAAGCGCTCTTGAGCAGAGTATTCAAAACTTGACACCTTTTCAAAAGGAAAGGGTTGAAATTGAAGTTAAATACCAAGGGTATATAAAACGTAGTATGGAAGACGTTCAGAGGTTTCAGAAAATAGAAAAGGTAAAAATTCCCGAAACCTTAGATTACAAAGCTGTTCCTGGCGTATCGAATGAAATTATTGAAAAACTCAGTGCAATAAGGCCTGCTACATTAGGACAGGCCTCAAGGATTTCAGGAGTAACTCCCGTGGCCTTATTGGCTTTGTTTAGATACCTAAAATCATACAAACCTAGTGGAAAATCTAAGCGCTGAACTTCTCTATTTTGCCAGAGAAAATGGAGCGGGACTTATCGGGGTAGCCGATATGGCAAAAATCGCTCAGCAGCGCATTCTTGTTTCAAAAGGTGTAAGAGAATTAATGAACTACGCTGTAGTTATGGCAATTAGGCTTTCTGAGGCGATTCTTTCGGAAATCATGAATTCTCCAACTAAAACCTACTATCATCACTATCGTACGGTAAATTTCGCGCTTGATCAGCTGGCTTTGAAAATAACTCGTTTCCTACAATCCAAGGGGTATTTCGCCTATCCTGTGCCTGCTTCTCAAGTTGTGGACTGGGAAAATCAGCAGGCAATATTTTCTCACCGACACGCCGCAGTGCAGGCAGGTTTAGGTTGGATTGGCCGTAACAATCTTTTGGTAACGCCGCGCTATGGGGCGCAGCTTCGTTTGGTGTCGGTGCTTACTAACGCTCCCTTAGAGGCTTCTCAACCGCTTGATGAAGACTGCCGTACCTGTCGCGCTTGTCTTGATGTTTGTCCTGCACAAGCAATTGCAGATGACCCTGAAATGTTTGACCATCATCGTTGCTATGCTCAAATAAACTGGTTCATCAAGCAGCGTATAGTAGGTCAACATATATGCGGTATATGCGTAAAAGCTTGCGGAGCAGAGCAGGTTCAGAATAGATAACTCCTTTTCTATTCTGAAATTTTGGAATCTTAAGTTCAAAGATAAAGCTAATATAAGCTTGTATTTTCCTGTTCTTTACAAAGCTGCGTTCCTTGCTATCCCTATTTTTGTTTTATCCCATCCTATCCTACCCTACTCTACCTGTATCACTCCAACAGCGCTATTAGTTCATTAGACAAAACCCCCTCTGGTATTGACATTTATTGAAATCCGAATAACCTCCAATTCTCCGGCATTGTTTGGCCTTTTCCAGCCGGTCAATCCAGGAAAGATCCACTATAAAAATTGGAAACACAGGAGAAATTATGTCGCGTAAGTTTCTTAGAGTAGGAATATATTGGGTGCTGGGATGGGTTGTGCTTATTATTTTGTCTTTCGATTTTTTCAATTGGGGCAGAAAGCCTCAACTGTATCTTGGTTTGCCTGCTTGGTTGTGGTGGGAAGTTGGAATAGTGCTTTTAGCATCGTTGGTTTTCTTTTTGTTGAGCCGTTTTGCCTGGGAGGATGAATGAACTGGACTATAGTTATTATATACATAGCTGTAATGACAGCTGTATCCGTTTTTGCCCGCAGGAGGGCTGGACGTTCGCCGGAAGAGTTTTTTCTTGCGGGACGCTCAATTGGCCCCTTTGTACTTTTTCTTACCCTTGCCGCAACTAATTTTTCGGCATTTTTCTTCCTTGGTTTTGCAGGTGGCGCATGGAAATTCGGTTTAGGGCAATACGGTATTATGGGAATTGGTACCGCCTTGGTGCCTGTTTCTTTTTACCTTATAGGCGGCAAGGTATGGAAGCTTGGGAAAGATAAAGCTTATATTACAGCTCCTGAGCTTATGGGAGCTGAATTCCGTTCCCCGTTTTTGCGTTATCTGGTTCTTATTGTAATGGTTGCCTTCACTATTCCTTACCTTCTTACTCAAGCTTTGGGCGCTGGGATGATTCTTTCCAGTATTGCCGGAGTTGACGTAAGTAAGTGGGGAGCAGTAGCGGTGATAGTTTTAATCGGTTTGGTTGTAATTTTAGGAGGGATGCGGGCTTCAGCCTGGACAGACGTTTTACAGGGTGGCGTTATGGTAGCTGCTATGCTTGCGGCGGTAGTTTTCGTAGCTCGCGGATTGGGAGGGTTTCAGCAGGCCGGAGAGCAGGCCTTTAGGGTATCCTCAGCCCATTTTATGCGTCCTGGACCTAATGATTTTTTCACGCCCTTGCGGTGGTTTTCTTTCATTATACTCTGGAGTTTTGTGAACCCTATGTTTCCCCAGCTGTTTTCACGATTTTACACTGCTCGTTCGCTTAAATCCCTGAAAACTAGTACATGGCTGTATCCGTTACTGATAAGTTTTCTTTTTCTCGCTCCGGTTTTGATAGGCGTATGGGCCAGAGGAAGCGGTCTCTCTTTTGCATCTTCCGATATGGTACTTCCAACAATGGTCGCTTCCTATGCTCCCAGATGGGTGCATGCTTTAGTGATGACGGGCGCTTTAGCTGCCCTTATGTCTACTGCAGATTCGCAACTTTTGGCGCTTTCAACCATGTTAGCTCACGATTTAGGTATCAAGAAAAAGGTCGCTGCGGGTCGATTTATGGCTTTAGGTTTATGTCTATTGGTAGTTGTATTGATTCTTTTTGGAGTTAACGCGAAGGCTGGTATTTTTACCTTCCTGATTAAAACCACATTCGCAGGACTTGCAGCGCTTACTCCGGCGGTTATTGCAGCTCTCTACTTCAAGCGTATCTCTAAATGGTCGGTGATAGCTTCTATTCTTGCAGCTGAAGCCGCAGTAATTCTTATTAGGCTCGGAGTAATACCGGTATTCGGTCTAGCCGATGGTCTTGTTGTCTTTGTTATTGCCTGTCTTGTTTTAAGTATTGGTGCAGTGATGGGAGTTTTAGCGTCTAAGATAAAAAAAGTTACATGCTGAACCTATAGGCTGCTGTCTTACGATAGCTAGCGTGATGCCAAGCTTTATTGTGAAGATACATCTTGCATTGCTGCTTTGATTTTATACCTCTCAGTTGCTGTCATTAGCGCTTATAGTAAAAAATATATATTACTTCTCTATAAGGACTTAAAGCGCTATTTCCCATGCCCATTATCCAAACAGCATAGAGCGTGCTTGACAGTGATTTATACTAGACTAAGATAAGGACTAAAACGTAAAATTTCAGCAATCAGGAGTAGGTTGTGTTTTGTATTACTTTCATATCAAATTGGTATTACATAAAATCAACGCGAGCTTGACAAACCCTACTAATTATATATAATTACATTATGGCAGAGAATAAAGGAAAAGTTCGCCAGGCTTCTCAGGGAGAACGCGGCGAGGTTGTTAATATTGAAGGTAAGTTTGTTAAAGTCCGTATGACGCCGCAGCCTTCGTGCGGTTCGTGTGTTCAAAGACGAGTGTGTTTTCCTGCAGGGAAGTATCGCATACTGCTTGCGCGGGCCAAGGGTGAATTACGTAAAGGCGACAATGTTTTGATTACAGGGTCTCCTGGTACGGCCTTTATTTCGCAACTCTTTGTGTTTGTTGGTCCAATATTTGTGGTTTTAGCTACTGTAATTATAGCTGAACTGCTCAATGCGAAATTGTGGATGAAGGCAGTTTCGGCGGCGCTTGTTCTTGTTGGTTATTTTATAGCGATAATTGCAATAGACAAGCGTTTGAAAAAAGAAGGCAAATGGCTTCCCTTGGCTGAGAAAACGCAAAGGCTGTCGGTTAAGCTTGAGGAGAAATCTAAGTGAATGAAATTTATTTAGACAGCGCAACAACAACTAGGCTTGATGAGCGTGTGCTTAAAGAAATGGAGCCGTATTTTACCGCAGAGTACGCTGCACCTTCAGGTCATTTCGGGCATCAGGCCTCTATGGATGCTAAGGAAAAAATGGAGGAAGCGCGCGCTGTAATAGCAGGCTCTATTAATGCAGAGCCTTCAGAGCTTATCTTTACATCTGGCGCAACCGAAAGTAATAATATGGCGCTTTTGGGCTTTATAAAAACCTTTAAGGGAAAACCCCATGTGGTGACTAGTTCTATTGAACATGAGTCTGTTTTGAACACCTTGAAGGCATTAGAAAAGCAAGCTAGAATTGAGCTTACTCTAGTTTCAGTTGATGAAGACGGTTTTGTTAAACTTGACGAATTGGCTTCAGCCATGCGTGATGATACAGCGCTTTGTTCCATTCATCTTGTCAATCATGAAATAGGTGTTATTCAGCCTGTTGCAGAAATCGGGAGGCTTTGCGCTGAGAAGGGTGTTGTTTTTCATGTAGACGCCGATAACGGTTGGGGAAGAGTTCCTTTTGACGTAAAAGAGTTTAATGTGTCGCTGGCGTCTTTTTCAGCTCATAAGATACATGGCCCTAAGGGAATTGGAGCCTTGTACCGTAAAGAAAATATTAAGCTTTTGCCAATAATGTACGGTGGATACAACGAGTTTGAATTGCGTCCGGGTATTGAAAACGTGCCTGGAATAATGGGAATGGCTAAGGCAATATCTCTTATTGAAACCGCTGATATACAGCGTATAGATAAACTGCGTAGAATGATGTGGTCGGAAATAGAAGCTTCTATTCCATGGGTTAAGCTCAACGGTTCTCTGGATAAAACAGCGCCTCATCTTTTGAATCTTACTTTTGAATACATAGAGGGCGAATCTATACTGCTTCATCTTGATATGCAAGGTATTGCGGCAGCTACAGGTTCTGCGTGTTTTTCCAAGGCGCTTGAAGCTTCCTATGTGCTTCTAGCTATGGGGCGTCCCCATGAGATGGCGCACGGTTCAATGAGGTTCAGCTTTTCTAAATTCAACACGGAAGATGAAGTAAAGCATACAGTGGAGGTGCTTAAACAGGTTGTTGCCGATTTACGTAAACTTTCACCTCTTACACCTGATAAACAGGCCGGAAATCAGGAGGCCTAAATGTCTATGTATTCCAAAAAAGTTATAGAACATTTTAAGCATCCTCGCAACGTTGGCGAAATAAAAAATGCCGATGCCGCCGCAATGGAAGGTAGTCCTGCCTGTGGCGATATGCTGAAGTTATCACTTAAAATTGACGATAAAACACATGTTATTTCAGATATAAAGTTTGAAAGCTTTGGTTGCGCTTCAAATATTGCTACTGCTTCAATTATTACTGAAATGGCCAAGGGGAAAACAATAGAGCAAGCTGAAAGAATAGGTTGGAAACAGGCTGCGGATGAATTGGAAGGTCTGCCTCCTGTAAAGATGCACTGCGCTGTTTTGGCTGTTGATGCGCTTAAGTCTGCAATAGAGCAGTGGAAGGAAAAGAAAGGGCTTACAGAAAAAGAACCTACAACTCCAGATAGGGTTTTGCGTAAGCTTCGTAATGTTCTAAATCCACTAACCGGCGCTTCTATAGTTCGTATGCAGCTTTTGCAGGATTTTGACGTAACTGACGGAGTAATTAAAATAGACCTTGACCTTAGCCGCGACCATAAGTTTGCAGCTCATATTGAGGAAGAGATTCACGAAAAGCTTGATCATCTATGGGATATTAAGGAAGTTAAGGTTAATTTTATAGGCAAATCGGAGTAAAACTTTCCTCTATCCTTATAACTACTGCGTTTACCTATAACTTATCTGTTTGCCCCTGTCCCGTATACCGTAACCCCGTAACACCGTAACGCCCACAACGCCTGAAACACACCGATAACATACCCGTAACATATCCGTAACACATTCTCGCAACCCGCAGCGAACACGTCCGTAATACAGCAAATACATCATTAGCAGGATCCCGTAATACCCTAATCTCCAAAGCTCCGTAATCCCACGTAACACATAATCTCGCACTATCCCGTAGCACTTTAATTTACGCGATAGCCTCCTAGTTCTATTTTTCACAACATAGCAGTAATACTAATGACTCTGGACTTAACAAAATTAGGGTATCTTAGGCTTTAGCGAAAATATCCCTAGGCTTTTTCCAAATATCTGTTATCTTAAATAAGCTTCTTGCCTCTCATAGTATGTTTTCAAGTCTTTTGCTATAAATTCAGTCAGCCTCATTTATCCTTGAGTTCTTTGTAATATTGCATTTTTCAAGGGCTGTGTTATGCTTTCCGACAATTAGCAATTTTTTTGCCCGTTAGCATTAATCTTTTAATAAATCTGCGGTAGTTTAATTTGACAAACCAATCATTTTGGTTACATTTATCCGATTATTGTCATGCGGTAATAGAAACTTAGATTAAGATTTTTATATAAACAAGCGTTAAGGAGGCAATAGGCCATGAGTTTTTCGGTTATTATTCTTGCGTTGGTGTCAATAAATAACTTAGAAAGCGGCACAACTGCTCAAATAAAAGAGGTCAATCCTTGGAATATGGTTGAACTTGATACCTATACAGCAGGGACAGAGAAGTCAATTAACTACGTATCGGTAACTTCACCTCAGAAGGCAAAGGAGCGTAGTTTTAAGTTGCTTCTTCCTCCGAAGAGTGTGTACGTGTTGCGATGTGACCCGCAAAAATTTTCAGTTTCAGATACCTTAGTTCCTAATTATGGTCTTACATCCAAGGCTAAGAAAGCGGTTAATGCGGCTCCCGACTGGGTTCAGCCCGATTTAGTGGATAACCTGAAGCGTATGAATAAATCTAAGCAGGATGAGTTGGCTGACTTAATACTCAATCCTGTGGATGAGAACCTGCGTGATGAAATAGCTTTCCAAATTGCACATATAACTCCTAATCAACTAAGAGCAATTCAAAGTTCTTTGATAGCTCGCAATGTGGATTCCCTTGATGCTATAGCTAAGGAACTTAAATATGTAGACATAGTCAATTATGGCGATCCGAAATCTGGCGGCAATTACTATTCCACTGTGCGCTATAAGGCGCGTGATGGAGAAAAGTATTTTGAGTTTGAGCTTCCCAAAGAAATTTATTACTGGTATATTATTCATCCTAGAGGTACTGACGAGGTTCCTAAAATAGTCTATGGTAAATCTTGGAGAGAGTTTCTATACTACAATAACGGTACAGCATCCTACACTGATAACGTAGGCGGCGACCCGTATCCTCTACTTCGCGACGAACTTGCCGATAGCACCTATTTATGGGATTTTAGCAAGAAACATATTTGGAAAACGGGCGCTTTGGGCGCTGTGCATCATTGGGTAGGTAAAATAATGCATTGGGGAGCCAAGCCTCCGCGGCCAATACAGCCCAATGAGATTGCAGTAGACCATAACGGTAATTGCGGTGAATACCAAGATATAACATGGGCGGCTTGTCGGACAGCGTTTATTCCGGCGGCAGGTGTTTTAGATCTCAACGAAGACCATGTTTGGGTAGCCTACTGGAGACCCTACGATTACAATTCTTCTCAGGAAGGTTATTGGTACGGTGATTCAGCCGGAGCCTATGATAAGGACAGAAGGGGCGGGAATAAGTACTGCTCTCTCATTTGGCAATGGCGTGGTGATGGATATCAATACAGCGAAATAGGAACGTATTCTAAGTGTTGTACCCTTACAGTTACAGTCTACGATCCTGATGGAAATCCTCTTCCGAATGCTGAAGTTAAATTGCTAAGCGAAGGTTGGAAAACTTCTCAATTAGTTAAGGGATTTTCTGGAGTAACAAACAGGGATGGTATTTTCCAAACCACTATTGGTGAGGAACAAAACTACACTGCGTCGGCCTATCTTCAAAGTATGGGTAAAATTATCGATTCAGCTGAAGCGCTTGCCGGTACGCATTTTCAAATACCATGCACACTGAGCGTTAATTATAAACCTTCTCCTAATAAGATATCAGCAGTTGATGAAACGCCTCAGCCTTTAGAAAAAACCTACCTGAATCTTGATGTGAATGCAGAATATGAAATTGCCTATTGCGGAACTTATACTTTTGAAGAGTCTCACAGTGTTGCATCTGTTAAAACCAAGCCGGGCAAGCTTACAAATTGTTTTGTTACCAATCATCAGGGATTAGTTGATTTTCTTGCAGAAAAGAGTTTCAAAACTTATGCCAATTTCCCAATCAATGGAGAGGAAAAACATAATATCAACTATCCTATCAACGAGCCTTGTTATGTGATATTTTTTAACAACTATGGAGAATTGAGTGAGGTTATTTCAGGCAAGGTTTCTGTTGACGATCATAGCGCAATTGCTACTAATCCTGAGCCATACAAGGAACCGATATCTTTACAGATAGCTGACCAAAACTCAAATAAAGTTAGTTTCTATATCAATGCTTCACGCGGACCTATTGAGTTTTCAGTGTTTGATGTTTCAGGTAGCAAGGTATTTAGCCGTTCGATTCAATCTGGAATCTCTAAAGGGGCTTTGATTGAATGGCAAACCGGCAGTTGTTCCTCCGGTGTATATTTTGCACAGGTCGCATCCGATAGCGACGAAGCGATAGCTAAGTTTGTAGTTGTAAAATAGGAAAGTTTAGTCGAAACTATTCGTCTTGTGCCTGAGACGGCTGAATTGTTTTGATACTTAGTGCCTTTTAGGTAGGTAAAATTGGGGTGTTGAATTGTAGGTCTGACTTTTGACGATAGCAATTTGACACCCTTAAGCAGAGTTGTATACTATTCTAAAATAAACATTTTAACCTTAAGGAGGTAAAATGCTAAAAAAACTGGTGACTTTGGTTTTTACTGCGGCAGTTATTGTGGGATTAGCCAGTTGCGATGTTTTCAGAGGAGATACAGGAGTTAAAGGCAAGCTTATTTTAGAGCCTGGACAAACAGGTGATGTTCGTAATGCTAGAGTGGAACTGTACCAAAAATCCGATCTTACTGGAAACCCGCTAAAAGTAGGCCAATCTAAATCGGATGGCCTTGATGCTAGTGAAGCTGAATTTGAAATTAAAGATGTACTTTCCGGTTATTACTATCTTCGCGCATGGAAAGATATGGATAACGACGGTAAGCTTTCAGGCGGTGACCTAGTTGGGGTTTACGGTGGAACATATACCCCTGGTAAAGGTGGCACGCAGCTTACTATTGAAGACGGGAAAATGGCTAACGCTGGTAATATCTCTATGAAGATATTTGTTGAACCTCTAGCTGTTACAGCAAGTGGATCTTTGGGTGATGCAGGACGCTCTGTTACCTATACCTATACCTTTAATCTTGACGTTACCCTTAGTACATTTTCAATTACAATGCCTGGAATAAATACCTATACTGATTCTGACGAACAAGGTTCTAGAACCGGAGGTAAATCGTATACAACTCAGAAGTATGTTGTTAATGGTGGTGTAGCTAATATTCCAAAAGGAACACATACCCTGCGCTTGCAAGGTACTTGTAACGGTAAAGCCTTTGACAAGACAGTTCAGGTAACTATTTAGCTTACTTAAGATTTAACCTCATATCTGATTTACGGGGGCGGCATATAGCCGCCTTCGCTTATTTAAGTGAAAAAGGCTTTATTGCCTACTATTACTTAATTTCTACTCTTTGACTTTTCAATACGGTAAAATTCACCGAACTAAAGCAAAACCAAATCCATAACGGATATCCTATTCTATTATATTGATATTGCTTATTAAGAAAGCGATATTTTATTTAAGGTCGTCAGTTTTAGATGCAGTTCGTTAGCCAACCCTAGGGCTTGGTTAGTAATAGTGAAAGGGTAAAGATTGCCGACCTTCTCTAATCGTTCCCAATGACTATCCACGTAGGGCAGACTTTTGGCGATAAGCGCCGCTTCGCGTAAGTCGGCCAGAATGACTCCCGCGGGCTAACCTTTAGGTTAGCCCCTACCTATAAATTATCCATATTACGATAGATAGAAAGATATACTTACACCTTTACTTTCCCCTTTTTCTTATGAATAGACTTACACCTTAACCTTCCCCCTCCCTCTGTGGAGGGGGGTATGAGGGAGGGAGGAGGGAGGGCTAGGCTCCAAAGGAGCCGATGGGGGAGGGTATAGCTCCAAATGAGATAAGTGCTTAGT
>CAZUXE010000033.1:0-18406 GCA_964624585.1 uncultured bacterium
GAATGACTCCCACGGGCTGACCTAAAGGTTAGCCCCTACCTGTAAATCCATATTACGATAGATAGAAAGATATACTTACAGCTTAACCTTCCCCCTCCCTCTGTGGAGGGGGGTAGGAGGGAGGGCGCGGCTCTGAGATTAAAACGTAGGGGCCGACTTTCAAGTCGGCCAGAATAACACACACGGGCTGACCTAAAGGTTAGCCCCTACCTATAAATCCATATTACGATAGATAGAGATACATACTTAAAGCACAAAACCAATTTTGAGGAGTAACTTTGTGAACTTCGTGTTCTTTGTGATAATTTATTATCCTGAACTTAAACCAAAGGTTTTACAACATCAGAATATAAGATTAAAAACGTAATCCCCCTATTCCATTAGAAGGGATCAAAAGAAGCCAGCTGATAAAAGTTCTGTTCCCCGTCCCTTTATAAAAGCAATTCGGGAAAGAAATATAGGCTAAGGAAAACCCTTCATGAGAATAAAAGAAAGAGTTACTGAATGTGGCGAGATGTTACGGAGTTACGGTATTACGGGGTTACGGGGTTGCGAAGTATTACAGGAGTGTTATAGCCATGTCACGAATGTTAAAGTATGTTACGTGGTGTTCAGGTGTGTTACGGATGTTGCGGGTGTTACGGGTGTTACGGTGTTACGGGTTAGGGGGAAATTATCAGTCGTTGCGAGACCAGCGAACGGCTTTGTCGTTTTTAAGATCGGCTACTGAAAGCCCAAGATAGCCAAGAGCGTTATTGGGAATCTCCACAGGTAAGGGACTAGGTAAGGTAGTCTTACCTTCTATAAAATTGGCAGCGGCTGCAAAGCCTGAAATAAGTGATTCATCAATAGTGCAGTAATAAAATCGGCCATTGCGCCCGATAAGAGAGAGATTATTGAATCTTTCTAAATAACCAAGAATGCACTCCAAGTGCTGTTTGTAGCCTAAATTCCAGATAGGATAGGCTTCTGGAACTAAAACCTTTTCGACATTGCCAACTTCACTTCCATCAAGGAGTCCTAGCCTACGGGCATGTTTAATAGTAAGTTCAAGCAACTCCTGTGCTGAGGCCTTCCAGAAATATTCATCTTCGTTAGCGAAGAACTCCACTACTAGAGAAGAATGATTCTTATCAGGAACCATATCGGCGCTCCAATTTTTGGGTTCATGCCACCGCCCGAAAGGAAGCGATTCATCAGGAAAATAAATCCACGAATCATCGGTTACTCTAGAGGCATTGATACGAATGAATAAAACCACAAGCCCTCTGTAGCGTAAGTTATCGGCAGCCTGAAGCACTTCAAAAGGAGGCTGTGGTTCAAGAGCGCGAACAAGCGAGTCGATATTGATGGAAGATGCAATATATTCAGGCGATAGGGATTTATAGCGTCCATTGGAATTTCGGAAAGTAACGCTGTGTATGCGCCTGCCGTTATGCTTAAGCCGCACTACCTCTTCACCTAGATATACTTTATTCCTTTGGGATGTAATGTAGGTTTGCATAAAATTAGATATTTGGCCAATACCGTGACGCGGGTACAAAAATTTATCAATAAGGGTGGCAAGATTAGACTTACGGGAAAGAAACTCTTGCAGTATCTTACCTAAGGACAGTCCCTTGATACGCGAAGCTGCCCATTCCGCTGAAAGTTCACTAGGGGGCATTCCCCAAACCTTGCGAGTGTAATTCTCAAAGTTAAATTCATACAACTTGCGCCCAAAACGATGAATCATCCAATCCTGATAATTGTCTTCTTTGCGATTCTTTCCTCTGAATTTTTCAGCTAAATAATCTATAAGCATTCTAAAGGAGTGCGACAAGGGTAATTTTTTTATAACGTCAGTAAACTGAACCGGATAATCAAAGAACTTACCGTCAAGGTAGAAGCGACTTTTACGAGGCGACCAAATAAGTTCGTCACCAAGAAGGTTTTTAAGAAAGGGCATCAAGTATTTTGATGGGCTGTAGTAGCGGTGTCCACCAAGGTCATAGTAATAGCCATCCGGTGTACGACGGGTTAAAGAAAGGCCGCCAGGGATATCGCGTTTTTCTATAACTACTGCCGATTTTCCGGTCTTAGCTGCAAGATAGGCCGATGCTAAACCGGCTACTCCACCACCAAGTACGCTCAAGAAAGGCTTAGACAAATTATTACTCACCCGACATATTCCTTATTTTCCCCTTTCATCACAGTTAACTTCAACGCCAAGGGAATCTGAACTATCCATGGGATTACTCCTCTTTTGCGCTTTTCCTACAGTTAATCCAAGAGCAGCCAGAGTTATCAATAATGGTTCTAGCGGAACTCTCATCCTTGACGAAAAGCCGAACCCTAGAAGCCCTAAAAAATACATACCTACTAAAAGAAACAACAGAAAGGCTTTATCTTTCAACCCTAGAATAATATATGCTCTGAAGCCTAATGCAAGCTTTAGTAAATGAAAGAGCGCGTAGGCAAGAAATAAAATAAGTAACGGCAGACCAAAATAACGAAGCCGCTTGTTCCACAGCACCTTGACTCCATACAATACTTTTCCTTTAAGTGATTCAACCATAACGCTTTGGGCAACGTTTACAGAAGGTAAATTCTCCTGCCCCCGAAAGTAAGCTCCAATTTCTCTCATAGGTAAGGGATAGACAAGAGAAATGAGACCTCCGGCTATCAGGGAAACACCATAAGGGAAAGGGTGCGATATAACATACTTACGGGCATAGGCCCCCATGATGCGAAAATACTGAGCTTCATTATCCCATGTTTTACCACTAAGAGATTCCTGTTCAAGTTCAAGCTGAGCTGCATCCCGCGATTTCCCCTCAAGTGAGGCCTTCAAAGGCGCTGCATGATAGCGAAGCATATTTACGTCAGATATCGTCGTGTAAAAGCTTTCTGAAAATACATCTTGATTACGAATAACCCATGGAGTAATTAGAGCAAACTGCATTCCTACTATTATACTCCAATAAGCAAGTTTTCGCCAACTAATACGGGTAAGAAACAAAAACAGCAACAAAGGTGCGCCAATATAAAGGGCTATCGGACGAATTAATGTAACTATCCCCAGAATCAATCCGGCAAAAACCGATTTAAGCAAAACCTTCCTGCCTTCAAAGATATCAAGAACGAGGATAAGGGAAGGGATAAGGAGAACAGTAAACAAGGTTTCTGTGGTAAGCTGGGTAGTAAACAATGCGGTATTGATATCCAGTATAAAGAAAATACCCGCCCAAGTAGCCGCTTTCTGCGTGTACCGCTTCTTAACAAAGCGATAGATTATCATTAAAAGAAAAACGTTTAGTAGAATCTGGATGATAACTATTATTATTTGACTGTCTCCAAACAAGGCGAAAACTCCAGCAAGGAAAAAAGGATAACCGGGCGTTATTGTGGAATTTTCCTCAAACGGCGCCACCGAATTTTTACTGAACCCCTTAGCATCAAGAAGATTCAAGGCAATTTTCCGAAAAGCTGTAGCATCATAACAAGCGGCTGTGCGAGAGTTATCAACAAAAACCGGTATTGATATCAACACCCTGGCCGCAATAATTGCACAAATTAACCATAGGAGGGTTCTATCTTTCAGTATGTTCTTAATCAAACCAGCCTGCTTCATTTAAGGCAAACCCTCAAACTCTTGCAGAAAAGTTTTTCGAAAAGCACGTGCGGCAAGAATAGCCATAAACGGCAGTACGGGCAGAAAATGACGCGGCTGACCTGCTGGTCCTGTTACCCCAATAAAATACAGAACAGAAATAAAAACAAGAAAATTAAATACCGATTTAAACCTACCATACCCTTTCCTAAAGAAACCAAATAACGCCGCTGCAATAAGAAATAGCTTAAAACCCAATCCAAGGATATAAATAAGTCCAGCCCAACCTACAGCTTTTATCCTTTCCTCCCATATTATATTAACTATGCTTCCAATTCTACCGTCCAGAAATGCCTTCTGTATACGTGGGGTAAGGTTTGATATCTTTATATCCGAAGATGAATAGAACAAAAGAAATTCGGCAAATCCAAGCGGCAGAAAAGTTTTTGCAATTCCAGATGCGTACAGCAAAGCGTATCTTCCGGGATAATTCAAAATATACCGCAATGATTCCTTAGCTGTATAAATAAACTTGTCAGCTTCGTTTTTCGGCTTTCCATATCTTACAAAGGCCTGTTTTTCAAGCAAAGCTTCGGCTTCGTTCAAACTTATATTATCAATAGATGATTTAATGGGAGCAGCATGGATATGAGACAAGTTAAAAGATTGAATTGTTGAAAAGGTAGCCCTATTGAACACAAGCTTATTTCTAACGAACCATGGAGCAACAATCATTACATGGGCAAGTAGCAAAACCCCATAGGCTGCCAAACGATGTTTTGACGGCTTGCGAATAAGAAATAGAAATGCAAGCAAAAGCGGAAAATAAAGACCTATTGGCTTAACTAAAGCCCCAAAACCAAAGAGAAGCCCACTTCCCAGCGCTTTTTTCCAGAACGCGCCTTTTTTTTGAAGCTCCTCTTCTGTTTTTCCAAACAATTGCATTGCCAAAAAAACTCCGGGGATAAAAAAGGTCAGGAACAAGATATCGGCCATAATTTGTATTGAATAAAACGCAAAACATAAACTCAGAAGTAAAAAAATTACAGTAGTCAGCTTATTGGTTTTTAGAACAAGGGCTATGCCAGAGATGAGGAGAAAACTTAAAATAATCTGAGCGACAACAACTACGTATGGATTAGTGCCAAAAACCGAATACAAGCCCAATATAAAAATTGGATAACCAGGTGTGATAGTCGAAGACGGCAAAAAAGGTTGACTGATTGAAGTGGAGTAACCATTACCTGTCAATAGATTAACAGCCAATTGATGGAAATGTGAGCCGTCCGGCCAGGTAAAAGGTTTACTTACCGAAGAAAATACGGGAATAACCAAAAGAATATGTATAACAACAGCGCATATGAAAAATATATGTAGCCGTTTGATAGAAAAAACGCCGCGCCTGGATTCTTCGGTGAACTCTTTGTTAATTACATTCTCCTTTCATCTATTCTACGGCGTTTTATACGCTTTCCTGCTAAAATTACATACCCAAACTCTTTCTGACAAAAAATATACCGAAAATTCGCCAGAGTTCAAAGGCTAGCAGACAAGAAAAGCTGATAGCGTCACATATCCGACTATTCAAACAGGTCTATTCTGTATCGGTACTTGAAGCCTGTCCTGAAGATTCCAGTTTCTTAAGATAGCTCCGAGCGGTTGGCGCCAGTCCACCTTGAACATCTAGTTCTATAACCTTTTGAAAATCCGCTTTGGCCGCATCTGAAAATCCGGTTTCAAAACGCATTTTCCCTCTTTCCAAATACGCCTCAGCAGCCCGCACGCTAGCCAGTTCGCTACCGGGATTAAGCTTAAGTCCCTTGGTATAGTCGGCAACAGCGGCATTGTACTCTTCCTGATCAAGGTAAACCCGACCACGATTAATGTAGGCGCGCGCAAGATTACTATCAAGCATAGTTGCCTTTGTATAATCGGCCTCGGCTCTAATTAAATCGCCCTTTCTGTAATATGCGGTCCCGCGATTATTATAAGCCATAGCATAAGAAGGATTTATATCTATAGCCTTCGTGTAGTCGGCAATAGCCGCATCAAAATTACCAAGCTGCGCCCTTAAAGCGCCCCTGTTGTTATATATGAGAGCAGATGAGGAGTCAAGCGATAATGCCTTATCATAATAAGCCAAAGCTTCCTCTGAAAGACCTTCAAACTCCGAACACAAAGCAAGATTTAAGAATAATTCGTAATTCGTTGTATCTATTGTGGCCGCTTTTTGATAAATCAGCCTTGCTTGCTTATAATTTTCTTTCTTGAAGTAAATATTACCGAGATTGTTGAAATAATCAGCCTTGGTTGTATCCAAACGAATTGCCTGCTCAAGATCAAGACGAGCCTGATCAAAGGCCCTCATGTGAAGATAGGTAGTGCCGCGATTATAGTAATAGCTGGCATTCTCAGGATTTATGTCAACCGCCTTAGAAAACGCCTCTGCCGCCTTATCATATTCGCCTATACCATCATAAGCAAGGCCTAATCGATTAAAAGCTTCTGCATTTCCTGAATGTTTATCAGTATAACTTTTATAAAGCTCAGCCGCCTTTTTATAGTTACCGGCTTCAAGTTGCGTATCTCCGTCTTTTATAAGCTGAGGTGTACATCCTAGAAAAATTGATAAAAAAGCTAATAAAGTGGTAATGCTGGTTTTTCTCATCATAAACCTCCATTACATGAGAAGTTAATCTGCTGCTTCTTAATATATAATGATACCTGTAGTTAATGAAGTGTCAACAGCTCTCCTTCAGCCGCATTCCCCCATAATCCCGCAACACACTCCCGTAACACACTCCCGTAACACGCTCCCGTAACACGCTTCCCTAACACGCTTCCCTAACAGCATAATACCCTCACTCCATATATTATTTTCAGGTAGATAGAAGGACAGTTAAAATAACAAGTACCCAAATCAAAGATTCAGGCATTTTGTGCTGTAACTCTTTCTTAAGCGCTCATTACGAACCCACACAGCTTTTTCTTGACAATCATCAAGCAAGCGTTAGAATAAAGAAATAACTCTAAGCCCTAAGGAGACTGAGAAATACGATGAAGATTCTTGTTACCGGCGCCGGCGGATTCCTAGGCTCCCATTTTGTTGATAGACTTGTTGCTGAAAACCATGAAGTACTCGCCTTAGATCCCGCAGGGAAAAAGAAATTTATAACCAATCAGGCACGTGTATACAAACTTAGCTGTAAGTCCCCATCTCTCAACAAGATATTTGAAAAAGAAAAACCTGATATGGTCTGTCACTTTGGTACAGACGACACTGTTTTGACAAGTTTCGACCATCCTCTTAAAAATGCAGAACATATTCAGAATACATTAAATCTTTTAGAACTATGTAAACATCACAAGGTAAAACGAATCATATACCCTTCATCTGCCGCAACTTACGGTAACCCACAATATCTGCCTTGTGACGAACAGCATCCCTGCCATCCGGTATCGCCTCTAGGAGTAACACAAAGGGCAATTGAAAATTATCTCTACTTCTATTGGGTGAATTTTAATCTGGATCACATAATACTCCGAATTGCCAATGCTTACGGACCAAGGCAATCAGGAGAACGCGATGGCGGCATTATTTCAATTCTAATACGACAAATGCTACGCTCAGAACAAGTAATAATAAACGGGGATGGCTTTCAGGAAAGGGACTTTATATACTCTTCTGATGTCATGGATGGTATTATGGCCGCAGTAAATTATTCTGCGAGAACCGGTAAACGTGTTCCGCCGGCTCATTTTATTTTCAATCTGGGAACTAGCAGGAGTTATTCAATAAATCACCTCTTCGGTAAATTAAAAGAGCATATTATTTATAACCGAAAACCGGTAAAGGGGCCTCAGCTTCCATGCGAAGTTTTTGAAATGAGTCTTGATCCGGCTCACGCAATTACTAAACTGAACTGGTCGCCCAAAGTTAATTTAGATGACGGCATTAACCGCACTCTTAGATGGTTTAAGAAAGAGCTTAAAATAAAATAGTCCCCCTTTTTCTCCTTTTCTGCCAACTTCTCATAATACAAATCTACTTTACTAACTCTTATCATCGCATGAGTAAGTTATTTTTTATCAAAAGATAGCCGGCTGGAGAAGATATACAGAGCGGAAAATTACAACAAAGCACTGGCTACAATAATTTAAGTTTGAGTAAACATCAGAGAGTATCCATTCAAATGAGGAAAAAAATCTTACAATCAGCTGCAGGATTCAATTAATAATAAATTTATTCCGGGTTCATATCGCGTTTTCTGCCTAATACGTGCCAATGAAAACTTTTCTCCACATCTTGCTCTTCGTTACGTAAGTCTATTACTTCCAGATGCTTAAAAAATGGAACAAGGAATGCAGCATCGCAGAAAAACCGTATCTGGTCATTGAACTTAAAGGTATCGGACGCTATTTCCTCACCTTTTTGAAAATCTTTATGCTTGGTTGAAATAAATGTAATATAGAAAAACCCATCTTCTCGCAAAGCTGCAATAAGTGAAGATAGACGAGCTTTCATATCTTCAAGCAAATATTTATACACCTCGTTATAGGCAAGCAAAAAATCGAACGCTTTATCGGGTAGGCCCGATAACTTACCCGATTTCTGCAATTTAAGTTCAATATATTCTACAGCATAGTCTTTTGAAGATAAATGCGACCTAATTTCATCCAAACGCTCTGACTCAGCTGCAACACTAACTTCAAATCCTTCGTTACAAAAAATAGCCACGCTTTCAGGACTTCCTGCAAACTGCAACACTTTCCGTACCTGTTTAAGCTTCAGAAAAGGAATTAAAACACGTACCCGTTTAGCTAAATTGTCAGTCGTATTCATAAACAACCCCTATAAATTTCTACACTTATACAAGACGGAATCTTTATTCCATAGGTTTCAAAAGTGCAATTGGTAATGACAGTCCGGTAGGCTTCTTGAGCCTCAGAACAAACCTCCGTATTCAAGTAATTTCAAAGAAACGGATTTATTCACTACATTAAACTATACGCGCTTAAAAGCTAAGGTCAAGTACCATCCTACCTCCTACCCACGTCTTTAGCCTAGGTTTGCTTAGGATAACTTAAGTTGCACATTTTATATTAAACCTCCACCACTACACATGTTCCTCCCATTTGACAAACCTTTAGAAGCTCTCTCCGTCACATTCTAAACTACAACCTTATTATTGACCTGCACGACCACAGGCCTCTGCTAAGCCCCTAGGAATTTAGAGCAAGACGCCATAATAAATAACATAGTAATTATCTACCTGATAAGCTAGTACAAAGATAGTCAAAACTTGGACAGTAGTTATCAAAGGTAAAAACTAGAGGTGTAGAATATATTCTCATGCAAACCTTGAATTTACGACTAAGAATTCCGCCCCTAAAAGAACAATAGCAAAAAATGCAGACTTGTTTTTCTTGAATATCCAATGAACCTCACCTGTCGCAAAACTATAGTACTCATATACCGTAACTTATGCCATTTGTTAAAGACCAAAATAAGAAAACACTAAATACACACACTACCTTCCCCTAGCCCCATAAATTTTTCCACAACAACAAAAATTAACCTAACAGCTAGCAGTAGACTTTATTTTACAATCAACACACAGTTACTTCTTTCTCACTACCGTTTCCCGAACACAACCCCCTATCCCCCGACACCCGCTCCTTTCCCCATGCTTCCTCACCCTATTTTTATAAAAGCACGTATCATGCCAACCAAGCCTTTCAAAGATAACTCCTGCAATCCCGCGACTTATATAAAAAGAACCCGTAAAAAATCCCTGGCTATTTTACTATTTAGATAATTTCGGTGATACGAGTTACCCAAACTAAGTTCACTCCGTTGCGTCGCAAACTACATTCCTATTATTTTGTTTGATAAATTGAACAGTATCTTAAAGAAAAAACTGAAGATACACAATACGTCATTACTAAAATCCTAGTTCCAGGAGTTTAAGCCAATATCAAGCTTGTTAATTATTAAGAATAGCATCACTACTCAAAGCTCAAGTACCTACTCTTATGTAGCTTAAGTTTTTTGTAGCTTACCGCTTTCCTTTCAGCAAGAAATAGAGATAATTTTATGAGAACGACAGATACCAATCTACTGTAATTACTAACAGCTGTTCAATACATATCAGAAAGAGTTCCTTAGCGTACCGTCACTAATCTAGTGTGATTACTGACAGTTGCCCAAAAAAGCTTAGGGCTATGAAACATTCTCCAGACGAGCTTTAATTCCCCGCGGAGGAAAGTAGGCGAATATACCGATAAGGACTGCGGCTAAAAGTCCTGAACGAATCCAAATTCCGGCAACAGGATCGGTAGTCATGAATTCAACAATAATCAGTGTCATTGTAAGCAGCATGGAGATTACTGTCATAATCAAACGATAACGCGCGAAAGCGGAGTTTACCCTGAAGAGTCCGAAAAACATGGCAATTATGGAAAATGCACCTGGAAGATACAAGCCGAAAATAGCAATCTGCTTTGCAGCCTTGCTAACTTGATCCCAATCACTGTGCCAATATCCAAGGGTATGCGTGGCAAAATCTAGGCCATTAGTATACATCACAACAAGCCATATTGCCCATATTATACCTGCAACTATTGCTCCAACAGCTCCGAGTAAGCGATTACTGGTAATTAGGAAAAGCGCAAGAAATACGCTAGGTAGTAGCATTAATCCGCCAAAGGCATTGTCAATTTGGTAGAACAAAGCGTCCAATGCCTGATTTCCATAGAAGGCCGCGACCATACGTAATGCGGCAAAAAGATAAACCATGGTAATAGCTCCCCAAAAAGCTGCAAATGAGAAAGAAAGGGGGCGTATTTTTGATTCTCTCTTACGAATAAAGACAATCAATGCCATAGCGCCACCGGAAAGAGCAATAAGAAAACTAATACCTGCGTTTACAAGCAAGCCGTAATTACTCATATCGACTCCTTGTTATTTATATTGTTTTTATAGACCTAATAAATCAAGGTCAAGCTAAGTCTTCACTTTCGATATTCAAACTATTATACATAAACTTTGGCGGAACGTAGGCAACGTAGGCAAGTAAGGCTCCAAGCAAAATAGCCAAACGCAGCCAAGGCGGTCCGGGTTTAAGATAGTCAATAATTATGATAGTAAACACCAAAAACATTGATATTGAACTAAGGACTATTCGATAGCGCGATAGCCTGCTTTGAGCACGGAACAACGCAAAGTTCATACCAAGCATTGAAAGAGCAGCCGGAGCGTAGAGACCAAACTTAGCCATTGACGCGGCTATAACGCTTGCAGGTTCCATATCAGTAAACCAAAAATCAACGTTATAGCTTCCAGCTTTGATACCCCCTGAGATATTAATTATAGTCCACACAATCCATATAAGAACGAAAACAGAAGACACCCCAAAGGCAACATTCTTCTTAGTGCTTATGAAATAGACGAAAAGAAAAACGGCACATGGCCCCATGAATCCGCCAAATACATTATCAACAAAGTACAAGGCAACATCAAGTTCTTGCTTCCCAAAATAACCGGAAACTGTACGCGCCGCAACGAAAAAGTAGGTAAAGGCCAGGGCTATCCAGTAAAATGAAAAAACATAACCTGCAGTACGAACACGCGAATAGCGCTGCCTGCGAATAATAATTAGACCTACTGTGAGAGCAACTATCGCAATTCCTAAGCTCACTGCCGCATTTATAAGTAATCCATACTTATCTGTATACATGAAACCTCCATATTAAGCGCGTATAACGCACAGCCCTTTAGAGACTTAATAACAATTAATAGTAATAAACAATTAACCTTCTTTGCAAAGAAGCGCTAAATTGTTTGTCCGGTAAAACAATTTACGGCTATTAACCGAAAAATTCCTCAACTTCGGAAGCCACACGCATTACCGGTCTTGCAATTACGTTTTCTCCTTCCACTAATCCTAACTCTTTCAGAGCTGAACTGTGGATTTGAACAACCTGCCCTAATCCCTTCTTAGTTTTGATTCTAAGCATCGCAACTACCCCCTTTGGTGTTTGCAATTCAACCTGTTTTATTGCAGAAGCGCTTTTAGAATCCTTCCGCCATTCATCTACAATAGCAACATCCATCAATGCCTGATCAACTCTAACTTTACCGACAATAACTTCAAGTTCACGCTCTTTATGTGTTTTCTGAATACCTGTAAGGATATCGGAAATCTTCTTTATTGCATCATCAAGAGCTACACGTAAAAGCAACTGCTTGATATACATAGTTCCCATAACAACCAAAACACCTTTATCAAAGGGACGAACCACAACCCTGCCCTGGGCAAAAGTTCCGTATATGGATTTCGGCAAATTACCCTTTTCTCTGCTCAACCTCATACCCAAGTTCAAAGCGTAGGCTATTTTAGACAAAGCATCAACATCAAATTTATCAGGACAGGTACTTGCCAAAATTTTACCTGAAACATCACTTAAAAACGTGCCTTCAACTCCTACTACCGAATGAAGCGAATGAAGTATTTTTTTCATTTGCCCTGCTCCTTTGCAATAAGGGTTTCTATTTCTGAACCAAGCATGGCTGCAGACACCTTATCGCCTATAAATGTGGCAAGAACCAATTTTTGGAAGGGATGAATAAGAATACGTTCAGCTTCCATATCAACAGCGCCGTGAACGAATTCTCCTTTGGCAAACAAATCGCCTATTTGTTCTAAAGCTTCCTGCAGCAATGCCACCATTTGCACACGGTCATCATTAGCTTCTATATTTATTGCCGATAAAAACTCTCCGTCCTGCGACACCAAGAGAACTCCATTAACTCCCTTTATTCTTGCAATCTTTGAAGGCAGGTCATCTGCTGATGCTGTGGGAGGTGGAGTTTCAGTAGCAGAGGCGGTGTTTGCCGAACTTTGAGTATCCTTATCCTGCTCAGAGACAACTTCAAAAGGAGCTTCATCCGCTACCGGCTCTGATGATTCAAAAGCCACAGGCTCCTTTGGACTTTCCTGCTCCAATGAAGCAGGAGCTTCACTAGGAGCAACAACAGGCTCAAAAATAGATGAAGGATCGGGTGTATGTTCCTCTTCTCCTTCTTGAGCATCGGAAGTCGAAACCGATTCGGCAAGGTCTTCAGGCTCCGATTGAGGAACTGGAGATATTTCCGCTTCGTTGGATTGATAGGCATGATTAAGACGTTTGTCAATTTCTGCAAACAACTCTTCAAGAGAGGAATGTATGGTTGCCGTAGGCAAAATCGGCAATACTTCCAACCAATATTTACCCCGTTGCCAGGAAAGAATAATAGATAAGGCATCTATGCCTGAAAGATCGCGAAAAGCGGCATTCTTGATACTTTCTTTTTCGCAATGAAGAATTCCTTCTTCGCCATCATCATTATTAATAAGTACCTCATACGTCCCCGGTAGCTGACAGATAAGTTCAATTATTCTACGTAGCCTTTGGGGAGAATCAAATTCACCTGCTGTTTCTTGTAATCCCATATTAACTTAAAGTTAACTGAAAATATGGGAAATGTCAAGCATTAAGAACATTATAGTCTGCTTTCAGGCCTAAATCTTTCTTACAGTTGACATATAGGCTTTAATGTATAGATTACATGAATGAGTAACTTAGAAATAAGAAACTTGAACATTAGCAATTACAATGAAATACTTAATTTGTGGAATAAAGCTAGATTAGCTATAAAACCATATGGCAGGGATTCGCAACAGGCGATAACCAAACAGATGAAGTTAAACCCTGAAGGTTTCATAGGCGTATTCACTGAAGGAAAGTTAGTGGGTATAATAATTGTAACTGACGATACGCGTAAGGGTTATCTAAATCGAATAGCTGTTGACCCTGGGTTCAAAGGTAAGGGGATTGGCAAATTACTAACCAAAACTGCAGAAAATTTGCTTACCTCACGTGGAATCAAAGTAATCAGTCTTTTAATAGAAAGCGATAACCTTTCTTCACGCGCACTAGCTTTGAAAGCAGGATTCGTTGAACATAAGAATATTACCTATTTTTCCAAACGCAATTCGTCTGAAGACTAAAAATAGCTGAACGCCTCAAATCAAAAAAAAAACTATCTGAACAAATTCCTAAGATTCTTCAACTTATTTAGATGAACCTAAAATATCCTCAGGCTGAGGACGATAGCCGTTAATAAAAGCTGCAGCATCCATTACCTTTTTACCTTCTGGCTGCACTTGAATCAATTCTATAAAGCCAGGCCCACACTGAACTAACAACCTGCCACATTCTAAAATAAGTGTTCCTGGAATTCCCGCGCCATCCTCATCTGCAATATCCGCCCTTATAATATTCAATCGCTTCCCCCTAAAGATAGTGTAAGGATGATATTGTGAAGGAAATGCCCTAATGAGATTATATACATCAACAGCCGGTTTTGCCCAATTAATCAAACGCTCGGATTTATGGATTTTGGGAGCTTTGCTTACGCCTTCCGAAGATTGAGGACTCGCTACAAGGCTCCCATCAAGAAGCCCCTGCAAAGCTCTTTCAACCAAATATCCCGCAGCGCTAGCTACATGAGCAGCAAGGCTGTCGTAAGTATCGTCTATTTCTATAGGTATGGGCTGTTGCATAAGGACACCACCTGCATCAACCCGCTCAGACATTTGAATAATTGTTATGGCCGTTTCCCGCTCACCAGCCATTATTGCCCGCTGAATAGGAGCCGCTCCACGATACTTTGGTAAAGCCGAAGGATGCACGTTAAGCGCCCATTTGGGAATAGAAAGTAAGGTTTTGGGAAGAATTTGTCCATAGGCGAACAATATAAATATATAAGGTTCAAGTTCACGAATCTGCTGAATAAATTTGCTAGACTTAACATTATCCGGCTGAAGGATATTAAGCCCAAGCTCTAGGGCAGCTTTCTTAATTGGTGATATATTGAGTTTTTTCCCCCTGCCCGCACGTGCATCAGGCGCCGTAACAACTGCAATTATCTCTCCAAAAGAACTGCACCGCTGCAAAAGTGGAACACTTATTGCGGCGGTGCCAAAAAATACTATCTTGAGATTATTTTTTTTCTGTAACAACGCTTTTGGAAATTTCGATTTCGGTCTTTCCTGCGGTCTTAATAACAAAGGTATCTTCTTTTACCTTGGCAATTGTGCCTATAACACCGCCATTTGTAATAATCTTATCGCCACGGTTCAATGCCTTGAGCATTTCCATATGCTTCTTCTGACGTCTACGCTGAGGAATAATCATAAGGAGATAGAACACGACAATGATACCCAGAAGAATACCCCAGGTAACCAGCTGACGGGTACGGGACTGTTGTGGAGCTACGGGAGCAGGTACAGTCGATTGATCGGATTTTGTCGTTCCCTGCTGCGTTTCCCCAACTACTTGTCCTTCAGGCGGAGTAGTTTTTTCAGCGCTCTGAACCTTAGCTGCGGCAGGCGGTGCTGTAGGATCTTCAGGTTCTGCTGTAGGAGGAACAGAAACCTGACCTACTAAAGATAGCAATAATGCAAGTTTGAATATCATTTAATGCCTCCAATTGCAATTAAATTCCATTTTCTTGAACCTTTATTCTACGCAAACGAGGGTTTGTGTCAAACATACATGTTCAAAATTCAACCCGTTCCAAACCTCGGAATTTATTTCTTAAACGCACAATTTAAATTTGGAAAGCCTCTTAAAATCACCGGATTTGAAAATCAAAACTAATTTTGTTAAAGTAAATGTTGGTAGAAATCTTAGATAGAGGAAGTTTTCTTACACGGAAACACAATAAGGTTTACAGACGGTTGACAGTTGAAATCTTGCCGTTATAATTCCCATACGGGGACGTAGCTCAGCTGGGAGAGCACCTGCTTTGCAAGCAGGATGTCGGCGGTTCAAGTCCGCTCGTCTCCATTAAAGAAACGCTCCGGGGAATTGGAAACAAGTTCCTGGAGCGTTATGCTACAACCTCTCTCCAATCTGTTAGATGTTAAACAAAGCGAATACCTCACGAAACCGTCTAACAACTTTTTTCTAAGAACTTGACAAAGCCTATGCGGCAGCTATAATTAGTTTAATCTAAAATTTTTAGTGGAGGCTAATATGTCCGCCTTAACTGAAGGTATGCAGGATTATCTGGAAGCAATACTCCTGTGCGAAAAAACCCATCGCTTCGTTCGTACCAAACATCTTGCCGAACGCCTAGGGGTAAAAAGTCCCAGTGTACATGCTGCGGTAAAAGAATTAACCCGTATGGGGATGGTTGAACATGAAAGCTACGGACATATTGAACTAACCCCTGAAGGGCGCAAGGAAGCGGAATATGTTTATGCAAGGCATCAAATTCTCTATCACTTCTTTGCCGATACTCTTAGGTTGCCCAGTGAGATATCTGAAAGCAATGCTTGCGGAATTGAACATCATCTTAATAATCTTAGTATGACCAAATTTTCAAAATTCTTGGAGTTTCTTGATAAAAAAACCAAAGAAGATGCAAAATTTGCCCGTGAGCTTAAACGGGTTTTAAGGGAAGAATGAGGAATAAACTAAATATGAGTTTAGCTAATCTTAAAGTTGGAGCTGAAGCTGAAATTCTATCTTTAGAAGGAGGAAAGGGATTCCAAGCAAGACTGCGCGCCTTGGGCTTAGCTGAAGGCCAGCGCGTAAAAAAGCTCTCTGAGGTTGGATTAGGCGGTCCTGTAATAGTTTTAATCAACCGCGCTCAAATAGCCATTGGCAAAGGTATGGCTCGTCGCGTAATGCTTAAAGCCTGCTGAGAACGATGAACCGAACAGTAATTCCATGGGCTTGGCTTTAACTTAGGGGTTTACAGAAATGTCTAATCTTGCCGCTAGCAGTCTGAGCGCAAGTCGCTCAGACTATGTTATTTACGCTATACTCTTCCTTGCATTAATTTACAATCAAAGTATAGGAAAGTTCCATGGCTAAAAAACTTGAATCTACGAATCATATTGTATCCGATATTTTATTGGTTGGTCAGCCTAATGTTGGTAAAAGCGTTCTTTTCTCGCGCATGACAGGCGTGCGTACAGTTGCGTCAAACTATCCCGGTACCACTGTAGGATTCACTTCTGGCAAAATGCGTTACGCCAATGACAATTATGACCTTGTTGACGCACCAGGCACCTATTCTTTAGAACCCCTTGATGATGCCGCAAGGGTAACTATTAATTTGATTGATGGCGCCCGCCGCATAATCAATGTTGTAGATGCCACTCACCTTGAGCGACACCTAACGCTTACAATGGAGCTTTTGGCTCAAGGCAAACCTATGGTTCTTGCTTTGAATATGTCAGATGAAGCGCGCCATAAAGGTATTCAGATAGATGTAAAGAAACTCTCACTTCGCTTGGGAATACCGGTTATTCCGACAGTTGCTCGAACCGGTGAGGGAGTCAGAAAATTAATTCTTTCCGCGCTATCCTTAGATATATCTTCAACAGACTCGCAGGCAGTTAAAATTAAACCGGCGCAGCATCCGCATATACCTCATCATCTTGACGCAAACCATAAAGAACACAAGCATATTCCTGAAGAAAAGGTGTGGTCAAAGGTCGGTGTAATAGTAGATGAAGTACAAACCTTGCACCATCACCATCATACTTTTGGGCAATGGCTTGAAGATATTACAGTTCATCCCTTCTGGGGCGCTCTAACAGCTATACTTGCGCTTGTTGTTTCCTTCTCCCTCATACGTTTGATAGGCGAGTTTCTTGTAGGCGGAGCTATTGGCATTGTCGGAGAACCATGGTTTGAATTACCGTTTGGTACCGAAAAACTTTTTGATTTTGCCTGGACGCCCTTAATGATGAAACTATCCGCCTTTTTAGGAGAAGGTAGTTTCTTACACAATCTTTTAATAGGTCACCTCATCAACGGTAGTGTTGATTATTTTCAGTCCTTCGGCGTGCTTACTTCAGGGCTTTTCATCCCACTAGGAGCGGTTCTACCCTATATCATAAGTTTCTATTTCGTGCTTTCAATTTTAGAAGATACAGGGTATCTGCCGCGTCTGGCAGTATTTTTAGACAATATTATGCACCGCCTAGGTCTACATGGATATGCCATCATCCCTACCCTGTTAGGTCTTGGTTGCAACGTTCCAGGAATTATGGCTACCCGAATACTTGAAACCAAACGTCAACGATTCATTGCTGCGACATTGATTTCCATAGCCGTACCTTGTGCAGCGCTTCAGGCAATGATTATTGGTCTTGTTGGCAACCGCGGCATATGGCCTGTGGTTTTAATTTATGGTATTCTGGCTGTAGTTTGGATAGTGATAGGAATTGTGTTAAAGCTTACAACTAAAGGATTCCAGCCTGAGCTTTTGATAGAAATCCCGCCTTACCGCGCTCCGGCATGGCGCGCCCTTGGCGCAAAAATGTGGATGCGTACGGTTGCATTCCTTAAAGAGGCCCTACCTGTTGTTCTGGCAGCCGTGTTTGTAGTCAACATCTTGTATCAGCTTAATGTATTCGGTTATGTCGCCCGCCTAACTGCGCCTGTAATTAGCCGACTTTGGGGATTGCCTAAAGAAGCTATAGCTCCGTTACTTATAGGGATTCTGCGTAAAGATGTAGCCATCGGCATGTTTGGGCCACTGAATTTGACAATAAAACAGTTGGTTACCGGAAGCGTGGTACTTTCCATGTTCTTCCCATGCATAGCGACTTTTGTCATGATGTTCCGTGAACTCGGTTGGAAAGACGGCCTTAAATCAATGGCAATTATGCTTGTCGCCGTTGTAATAGTCGGCGCCGCCATAAACTTCCTCTGGCCATAACCTAAAAATGTGAAACTCTGGGGTGA
>CAZUXE010000034.1:0-3786 GCA_964624585.1 uncultured bacterium
GGTGAGCATGGCGTATTGAGTCTATACGATGCATCAGGAAAACGGATTGGGCAAAAGGATGTGAACGGTACATCAAGCGTCAATTTTAATGCAGGCTATTCATCAGGCGTCTATTTTGTTCAATTGAAATCGAGACTGGGAAAAATAAGTAAAAAAGCTGTTGTTATTCGCTAAAATTTGACTGTTTGATGGAAAAGAATAAAGCCCTCCACTTCTCCTTCCTATAGATATATACGCCGTAGCGTTAGGTAATCCACCTTGCAGGCATAACTACCTTAGTAAGCAAGTGATAGTGCTGACGTTTACAAAGCACATTTGAGATAACGAAACGAAGTACACTCCTAAAACAAAGCCAGGCCACAGGTGCAGTTAGTTGACAAGCTTAAATTTTCGGATATGCTAAGTGTATATGATTCATAAAGTTGCGTCGCCAGAGATGTTTGGGGTAGTAACCTTGTTGCAAGAAAGTTACCATTCACGAGTTGAAAAATTATGGCATGAACTTGAGGAGCAATTTCAAATTCCCCATCTCTACGATAAACCCATAGCGCATTTTTCCTATCATGTCGCAGCTAAGTATGATGAGGATAAGCTAAAGTCAATAATGGATCAATTCGTTAAATATAAAAAAACATTCAAGGTTAGGACTGAGGGTCTTGGCGTGTTCAATAAATCCGAACCAGTAGTATACATACCGGTTATACGCAATACTCAACTTGCAACCTTTCATCGCTCACTGTGGGAACTGATAAACCCATGGGCTAAAGACGCACTTAGCTACTATCATCCTGATAGCTGGATGCCACATATTACCTTAGTTCATGGAAATGTTCCTATGGAAAAGCTGCCTCACATTGTTGGACATTTGGCAAGCTACGATTTTAACTGGGAATTTGAGGTATCTAATCTTTCAATTATATGCTCTGCTCGTTCAACAATCGACCCTGAACTTCAGTTTAAGCTACCTTCTGCATAAAACTTATATTTGACAACTAACCTTATCCGATAAGTTAGACAGGTCTCTTTCTGCCTGAAAATCATAGCAATTAGCTAGAATTCTCTTGACTCATCTTCTATCCCGACTATAGTCTTTGTAAATGAAAATAGGAGTTCATGAGATGCAGATTAATCATGTTGATGGTAAAAATAAGGGGAAGGTAATTCTTTACGCGCTTAGCACCTGCGTTTGGTGTCGAAAAACCAAAAACCTTCTCAATACTTTAGGGGTTGAGTATTCATACATAGATATGGATAAGCTTTCGCATGACGATAAGAAAAGAATTTTGGATGAAATGGCTAAATTCAATCCTGCATGTACCTTTCCTACAATGATAGTAGACGACGATATCTGTATACGCGGATACAAAGAAGATAATATAAAAAAAGCGCTAGAATAACTATGGATGAAAATACCGAAATTAATGTCAGTTCTCAGGAAATTAAGAAATTATTCGATAAACTCACTAAAAACGCAAAGACCTCTGGTTATTACCTGAATCCTGATAAAGAATTCACGAATGCCTTGCTTGAAGCTCTACTGATTAATGAAAAACGTTACGGTTATCAAGGATGTCCTTGTCGTCTATCTGCTGAAAACAGACTTGAAGATCTTGATATAATTTGTCCTTGCGATTATCGAGACGCCGACGTGGATGAATTTGGTTCTTGTTACTGTGCGCTTTATGTATCGTCTGATATTGCGGAAGGGAAAAAAGAACCCCAACCCATACCTGAACGCCGGCCTATACGTAAGGAACGAATGCAATTTAAGTCCAACGCTGCTTTTCAACACAAAACTGATACATCGGGACTTTCTAAGCCGGTCTGGCGCTGCAGGGTATGCGGTTATCTTTGCGCTCGTGACGCACCGCCTACCGTATGTCCTATATGTAAGGCTGGAAAAGACCGATTCGAACGCTTTATGTAATCTATAAGATAACGATTAAAACGGAGGAAAGAGATGAAAAAGAAGAGTTTTATTCAACTCTTAGCAACGGCATTGCTCTTCATAAGCATAACGTCATGTTTTACAACAATAAAGCATAGCTTTGTCAAAGATAGAATTGAAGGCATAGCTACGATTCAAGAGCTTGATAAGGCTGCAGTATTTTCCTTTGCTATAATGAGTGATAACAAGGGCGACGCTTTACCTAAAGCCGAGTTTACAAACATGGTTAATTGGATTAAAGATGCCGATGATGCTTTTGTTATAGGTCTTGGTGACCATGTCAAAAAAGGGTGGGAAAATGACTTTCTACCCTTCCTATCACAGGACGCTTGGTGGCATAATAACTTCTATCCTAACGTCGCTGATGGCGAAAATGAATATTACGGCAAAAGCCAGGCGGATTGGGGGGCAGGCGCACCAATACTGGATATGGTGCATCTATCTGAAAGGCCGCATGTTAAAATAAGGAAAAATGGTTGTGAATACTACACACAAATAGAAATTAAAGGTTATCGAATACACCTTATCCAACTACACTATTCAGATAGTCCGGCTGATGCAGATATTGCTTTTAACGAAAGTTCCCGCGCTTATTTAATCAATACCCTAAAATCCATCCACAAGGGCAAACACGATATAATTATAGTCGCTGCACATTCTCACGATGGTTTCTGGCTTGATGAACTTTCTAAAGAGCGTCAAGCCATAGTTGCGGAAAAAGCTGACCTTTTACTTTCGGCCACCACTCATTTCTTTACCCGAAACTACCTTCCGGAATATGAAAACTCAGGCGCACTTTGTATCAATACAGGCTCAATTACACACCCTTTTTCATACTGTCCTGCAGGTTACGTTGAAGTACATGTTTTGGAAAATCCATTTTCTCTGCTTGTCCAGTACATTGATGCCTCAGAAACAAGCCTTACAGAACAAATAGGTATTGATGACTACGCATTTGTTCCCAAGCGTGAAATGCAGTATACTAACTATGCTTGGATTAAACTTATCAATGGTCCAATTTTCGCAACGCATTTCCGTAAACCTAGAAAGGATGAAGACTTAAGTCAAGCATTTTTTGAGCTTAATAGCGCTGTTTCAAAAGAAGAGCTACGTTCGCTTATACAAAAAACAATGTGTGAGCGTTGTGGAACAGATGAGGCCTATACCGAACCGGCGGATGGTCTACCTGCGGGTAAAGTGGATATGCGAAATCTGTGGAAGGTTTTTCCATACAATAATAAAATCTATATACTTTACCTTACGGCAGAGGAAGTAAAACAGGTTTTTGACGATAAAATAGCACTTGAAGGCCGCAAGCAAATCAAACTTGCTATCAACTCCTACAACGGCACTTATCTTATTAAACATTTAGGTATTCCAGATGATCGGTGGGAGAAGAGCAATTTTAGCGAAATACAAATGCTTCTTTTCCAATTCATTGACTCTAAGCGAAAAACGTCAGTCCGCTTAAAATAAGGAAGAATTTTATGAACAAAAAATAGTGTTGTTTGCTTTTCAGGGCGAAGCAATGTGCTTTATGCACGTTATGTTAAGTTAAATGCCTTAGAAATGGAGACTAAGAGATATGACGTCAAAGTAGTTATTGAAGGAGCGGCTACCGCCCTTATTCCCAAGTTTGCAAACAAAACCCAAGCTTTTACAAATCTCTATACAAAATTCAAGAATGCGAGACTTATCGATTGCGTTTGCAAGGCTTGCGCTGAAAAAATGGGAGCGCTTCAGGCTGCCCTGGAACAAAACCTCCCTTTCTCTCCGGCCATCCTTCAGTAACTAAATATATAGAATCTGGTTATCAGGTTTTGATATTCTAAATTCCA
>CAZUXE010000034.1:3886-12200 GCA_964624585.1 uncultured bacterium
TTCTAAATTCCACATCTTATGAATATAAAGTCATAACTATAAAGATTACACCTTTTTTGCAAAGTCAAGTTAAAATTACTCCGAGCAAAACCAGATAACTAATTTGTTTAAGAAAAAAAACATCGGTTCCGTATAATAAAAAAATTCGATAATTAAGTGGAAGTCGGGGAGAGAGGATTCGAACCTCCGATCTCCTGCTCCCAAAGCAGGCGCGTTAAGCCGGGCTACGCTACTCCCCGTATAGTGTAATTCAAATTTTAATTTTCCGCTGCATCTAGCTTCAAATGGTTAGTAAAATGCAGCATAATCATCCAAGAGACCTAAGTATATGCCAGCTTGTTTAAGAGTCAATACATACCTATCGAGTTTTCAAATATTCAGCTAATTTACGAAGGGCTTTTGCGCGATGGCTTATTTGATTCTTTATTTTCATACCCAGTTGGGCGTTAGTTTTTGAAAATCCCTGTGGAATAAAAATAGGATCGTAGCCAAAACCTTCTGCTCCTTCATAACTAAAGGCAATCCAACCTTCCATTGTTCCTTCAAATACCTTTACTTCATTACCATCAAGAAGAGCAATAGTTGCTCTAAATCGTGCTGTTCTATCATATAAAGGAACACTGCGCAACTCATTTAAAAGCATACTACACTTTTCAGTATGAGGTAGGTTTTCACCTCCGTATCTTGCAGAAAAAACACCTGGTTTGCCGTCAAGGGCGTCAACTTCAAGCCCGGAATCTTCACCTGCAATAAATTCCTTAAATTGGTCGGAGTATGCTCTAGCTTTGAGAATGGCGTTTTCACGGTAATCGCCTCCCTCTACAACCTCTTTCGGCAATAAAGAAAGCTCGCGGGGAGAATATACCATACATACTCCCGCGAGTACTTTCTTAAACTCTTTTAATTTACCTCGATTGCCGGTTGCAATCAGTAATTTACTGAGCATTTACCTCCGTCTGTACAATCCAGGCGTCGGCAAAACCAAGATTTTTTGCCTTTTCTCGTAGAATTTCGGCATCCGAACGGTTCTGATAATCGCCAATACGAACCTTATAGTATGGGGGATCGTATTCTACGTATACCCGTTCGGTGAACTTGAAACGTGCGTCACTGGCAATTTTCTCCGCACCATCGTTGGTATTGGAGGCAAAAATCTGAACTCTGTAACCAGGGACGGTAGTTCCTGTTGTAGTTGTTGTAGCGGTTGTTGTTGTAGCGCCGGAGTTGTTATTTTCCATATCATAGAGTGAATAATCTTCTCCGGGAGAAACTACCTTGGTGGTTTTGCGGTTGGCACAGCCAAGTCCCATAGCTGCGACAGCTACAAAAATAAGAGCCAGTGTAGTTATACGTTTCATTTATGCACCTCCTAGGGTTTCAGACGAGCGCGCTGTGCAAGAATTTTTTTAACATCAGCGGCTCTATCCTTTGCACATACAAGTACTTTATTACCGGATTTTACAACTATTAAATCGCGGACTCCCAAGAGAGCAATCTCGCCGTCTTCGGCAACCGCGATGCAACCTTCACTATCTTGCACTATAAGTTTACCAATCCTAGTGTTTTTGTCAAGTCCTTGTGGTAAATGACGTTCCACAGCTGTCCATGAGCCTACGTCGTCCCATTTGAAGCGAGCAGGCAGTACTGCTACGTTTTTAGCTTTCTCCATTATCGCGTAATCTATTGAAGTCGCTTCCAACTTAGCGTATGTCTTTTTAAGAATAGGTTTAGAGGTATTTGAAGCAAGCAGAGCGTGGTAGGTTTCAAAATGATGTTTTTGAAACGCCTCTACAATATCTTCCACGCGCCATGCGAAAATTCCAGAGTTCCACAAAAAATTCCCCGATTTAATATATCGCTGTGCTGTTTTTTTGTCAGGCTTCTCACGAAAGCGTTTGACCTTAAAACCTTGTTTCCCAAGTGGTGATGAAGAGTTAAATTCAATATATCCGTAACCTGTTTCCGACCTTACAGGCTCTATGCCGAAAGTAACTAAGTATCCTTTTTGAGCCAACTTAGCTGCGGCACGCAAATCGCTCAAAAAACTTCTTCGAGGGCTAATCAAATGGTCTGCTGGCAGTATTGTCATTATAGCGTCTGGTTTATGCAAAAGAGTCCTTGTCGCTAGAGCAATAGCCGGAGCGGTGTTTCGCGCCATAGGTTCAACAATAATGTTTTCTTTCCTAATTCCTTTGATTTCTTTTCTAAGGGAGTCAACAAGGTAAGGAGGAAGCACATAAAATATGTTTCTCTTTGGAATTAATGGACTTATGCGTTCAAGGGTTTCTTGTATCATTGTTTTATTAGAAAATATTCGCAGGAATTGTTTGGGTCTTTCAGGTGTGCTTAATGGCCAAAAGCGTTCGCCTTTTCCACCTACCAGTAGTACTGCATATATTTCTGGAAGTTTAGTGGTTTTGGAAGTCATAGGATAAGTCCTCCAATATTTTTCTCTAGAGCCAAAAGAAGGTTAGTTCTTTTGCCACACTCGTTTTAATCGTGCTGTAATCGACCCAAGGGTCATCATGGTTTTTATTAAAGCGGGATAGCGATTATTGTCATTAGTCATATAAAATAATAATTTACCTCTTGAGCCAAAACTGCCTTTTCCTGTTACTTCAGGAACCAATTTAGTGCAAGAAAACAAGCCTGTAGGCGATGCCTGCGAACGTACCGCAACTTCCTGAGCCCCTTTTACTATAGAGGTTTCTGTTTTTCTATCAGCATGGATTGTAATTTTGCGTTCTTCGTTTACGCCTAAGGGATTAAGGCGAAAATAATAATAGATAGACACCAAATCCAGAGTTCCGGGAATCAAGGGGTAGGATGTTCCATCTTCATACAATATTCTGCTACTATTCCAGTCGTAGCGTACTCTGACAACTGTATCGTAGTTTGACTCGTGTATTCTTTTTTCAAAATACAGTAGCTTGAAGGAGTCTTTTGCAACATAGGAATACAGAGTATCGTGAAGCCTGTAAAGCCAAGAAAGGCTTTGCTTAGTATAGAGAACAGAACGAAAACGGTAGGCGTCTTGACCTTTATATTGGGTTTCAAGTAGCGATAATTTCATTTCGCCTGCATGTATTGGTCCCAACCAAACTTCGTAAGTCAGCATTTCTTGCCGCGGGAGTGCTGACAGGAAAAACAATAACAATAGCTTCATTTCAACTCCCAGTTTAGGTAGAAATACCGGCTTGTCAACGATTTATTCCCCATCACCAGAGAATACAACGTCGTTATTGATAACCTTTAGCTAATAATCTATGCTACAAACCGTAAAGGTTGGAGTTTTTGCTAACAATACTTATCAATACCTTCCTACTGCTACCGAGAGAGAAAAATAATATGTTTCAAAATAGCCAAGCTGGAAGAAAATCTACTTAAACTTAGCTTTGAATACAGTATCCCGTCCATTGTAGAACCACAAAAGACGATCCCTTATTTCATACCAGATACTTGTTTGGTCGCTAATGTAGTTATACTGACTGTAGGTTCCTATACCTTTTAACCGACTTACTCGTATATCATCACGATAAGATGGTAATTCATCGTTTGAAGTTAAACCTAAAGAAGGCGTAGTAGAATAAAATATATCAAGGGTAGAATCAGAGCTGTATGAGATTGAGAAACAGACTAATGAATAACATTCTTTATATTCATCTGGAATTAATTTTACAGTATAGTCTTCTAAGTATATCATCAGGTAAGAGTCGAATACAATCTTATTACCTATAATTCTTGCGAAATTTGTTACATCAAATCCTTTTGGCGTTCGAAACCAATTTCTTGGATAACCTCTTGGAAAGGCTTTCGGTTTGCCTTTTGTTTGCATCTTAAAACAAAGAGTATCATCTTTCCAAAATGAATCGGTTACTACTAGAATAAATGTATCACAATACTTCCAAGTAGCAGGTGGGTATATATTTGCATCATCCCCATCCGCACTTCTTTCATAGCACCATTCGTAGTCCAGACCGAACGGGAAGTAGGTTGTATTGAGATTAAGTGGGGAAAAGAAACTTGTTACGTTTGACCAAAGACCCCAACCTGTATTTTTATTATATGCAGATATACGCCAATAATACGTGGAGTCACGTTTAAGTTTATTGGAACTTAATAACTGAAAAGTATCTTCAATAGTAGCTGAAGAAAAAACGAAATCACGGAAATCACTATGCTTAGATATCTCTATGGCATAAAGCTTTGCATCGGCAACAGGATGCCATGTAAAAACAAGTGATGTGTCTCTGATACTACAGCTGTTGCCAAGTGGAAGTATCGGAGTTGGTGGTTGCTGTTCGGATGTACATGCTATTGCCAAACATATTACCAGTAATCCGAATAGTTTGCTATTATTTAGCATAAAAATCCTCCTTCAAACTTTGCAGGACACCCCCAACGAATGCCCTCATAATTTATAATATTGCATAATAAGTGTTTGTCAAGTGTTAAAAGAGGTTAGTATGGTTGACAAGAAGATGTTAAGACTTATTCTTAGCGGTGATTATTCTAACATGCGCACTCCTTAGTATAGTAGATACTATCAGTTTACCGCAACCGGCAACTGCCATAACTATTGCAGATAACTCTCAATTAGCGTTTATCAACTCAAGAGGAGACGAACTTTTTATCGCTGATACTACTAATAGTTGGCAAAATTTCTCGCTCGCAAAGCGTTTTATAAGCACAAGGCGTATTTTGCTGAGACACAACCTACTGTACCTGCTTGAAAGCGGAAACCTGATTGTGTGTAACTTACGAACTGCTGAAACTTCTACAGTTGCTATTGATGTTGATGATGCAGTATTGAATCAATATGGAGAAATATGGGTTATTTCAGATAACCGACAAAAAAAACTGTCCCCTCTTGGCAGGGAGCTTGGGAGTTCTCAACCACTTACCAATCAATATAATTTATGGTATTACAAAGATAGTCTCCTGTTGAAACCGCCGAATTCCAAGCCGCCTATTCCTCCTTGGTTAGAAACCTTTTTCAAAATTAACTCTGATAATTCTCAAGTAACCCGGCTGCAAAATTTAATTTTGCACTCCTCCCCTACAAGCTATGCTATTGATGATAATGTTATCTATATCTTGATAAACCCAAAGCAAGTTATATTGCTAAAGGATTCTCAATAGTGTTTATCGCTTTACTAATTCTCCAAAATTTGCCCTCCTCTGAACTCCTGATTTCGCAAAAAGAAACAATTATACTTGAACCAAACAGAACTCACTACCTGCTTTCAGCCACGCCTGTAATTGGAACAGCTGAAATTGAAGGATGGAAATACGGCTGGCATGTTGAAGGAAATGAGTTTATTGTGGACAGTATTCCCATAGACTCAAGTCAATTACGTATCAGGTACATGGTTCTTAACAAAGCTTTACCTTCTATTCAGATTCATGATGAAAAACAAAACTCCCGATTTTCACTAGGCGATAGCATAAATTACAGTAAAACACAAAGCGCAAACAATCAGCTTGATGTTACTGGCGCAAAAACCTTTACTGTGTCGATTTCAGAAAAAGGAAAAAGCAGTCTTGAGCAGGGATTAAGCATTGACGCATCAGGTAAACTAGGTGACGTAAATGTAAAGGCAAACCTAACAGATGAACAGGGTTCGTTTATGCCTGAAGGAACCACTGAAAGAATTGATGAGTTTGACCGAATATCAATTAAGCTTTCAAAAAACACATGGACTCTTAATCTTGGAGATATTGATTTTTCTTATCCAATCTCAGGCTACGGTAAACTACAGAGACGTATACAAGGTGCGTACGGTGAACTAAACACAGGCTCTTTTAGAATTAGAACGGCAGCAGGGATAGATGGAACAAGACACGGAAACTTAACTTTAAAACTTAAGGATGGAAAACACGGCCCATATAAAATAGGCAATACTGCTTCTGGACATCCATTGGTACCTGGAAGCGAAAAGATAAGGCTTGATAACAAACTCCTTAAAAGAGGATATGGAGAAGATTACGTAATAGACTACCAAAGCGGAGAGTTGACGCTAAATAATTCCCTCAGATTCGACGCTAATTCCAGAATTGAAGTGGATTACACCTATGCTGGAACAGATTACCGAACTAACAATCAACTTGCAGGACTTGGGTGGGGTCCGCTAGATATCTTTTTTTACAGAGAGGCTGATTCACCCAATCACCTATTTCACACATGGTCAAAAGAACAACAGGCTATTTTAGATAGCATCTCCGGCTACAAAGCAAGCCTTCCCGGCGGAACACCGGTCGCAGATGGACAAGGAAGCTATATTTTAATAGACAATCACTACGTATGGGTAGGACAAGGAGCCGGCAACTATCAAGTTAGTTTTCGCAGAGTTGCAGATAGCCTTGGCGACTACGTTCTTGACGCTGATTCAGGTTTCTTTAGATATATTGGTAACAAATCTGGGAATTACCGTGCTGAAATTTTGACTACCTTACCGCATCGTGAAGAAACGGCAGGCCTCAGCTTTCTTAAGGAACAAGGCCCTTTCATAATTACAGCAATAGCTATAGGTTCCCGTATAACGCCAAACATATATAATCCTTTAAGGCAACACTACGCCCACACGCATCAGCTTGGTTTGGGATTTACAAGGAAACACTTTAATATAAATGTATCACATCTATTTCAAACTGACAATTTATGGCTACCTGCAAACGACTCAAGTCAGTTTCTGGCAGAAAGATGGTTTCTTGATTCTCTCAGTGGTAAACTAAACCAACAAGTTTTGCAGATAATTATAAAACCCCTTGATTCGCTTTTCGTAAAAATTGAGGGCGGACATTTATGGCTACAAGAAAACCGCTATCGAACAGCTTTATATAGCCGAGCGCCTTTTTTTGATTTAAGCTTCGACTATCTGCAAAAAAGACAACGCGGCAAGCTTGAGCTTCATCCCGTTTTTGGAATATTTATTCCCAAGCTTGGATTTTCATTCAAAAATTATCCAAACGTCAAAACACGTAATTATGAGCCTATGCTAGGCTTATCTCTTTCCCCCTTCACTAAGTTAGTTATCTCTTCTACTGTCTCAAGACGAGTTGACCAAAAAAATAGCGGCCAATGGCAAGACTCTGTGTATTATGACAAACTGCTCACACACGCAAACTGGGATGGCGATAAGCTTCTTGCAAATGTAACAGCAGGAATTGAAAGATACGCTTTTCAAGAAGGAGGAAAAAACTGGCAGGCATTTTATGGAGATGCGTGTATAGATTACAGTCCGTCATCGCACTTTAAGATATCAGCACAAGCATCACAACAGTTAACTCAAGAAAAAACAAGCCTTGTCTATTACTTACCTGTTAAACCCGGTACCGGCAATTACACCAGAGATCCTGAAACAGGAGAATACATTCCGGCAAAAGAAGGTTCAGGCGACTACAAAAAAGTAGTGGAGCATGGAGAAAGTGAGAATTTTATTAACGAACGTAACGCCAGCCTAAGCGGATACCTAAGCTTAAATAAATTGAATTTATGGACATCAACGTCCTACCATACTAATGGAGCATTCCATTCCATTCTATCGTCTCTACGCATAACCATGCTCCCAGGCAATGCAGCATTGAGTATCATAGTTTATCCTAGCTACAAGAACCAGATATATCCAAGATGGAATAAATCAATGGAACTCAAGCGTTCATGGGAAACAAGCGCGGAATTACGCTCTCAAATAATTACCGATTATACCCTTAGACTTAAAGGAAACTATCACAATGAAGTTCAAAAACTCAATACAAACCCTTTGCGCTCTAAGCAGACTTGGGAAATAAAACTCGCGCCAATAATCAACACTTGGCTTCAGCTTGAACCTGAACTTGGTTTCGGTAACCTGCTTGCATATGAACCACGTTATTACCCCAATTTAGGAGGAATAAATATTACAGAAGTATGGATAGGCTTGAATGCTCAAAAACGGTATAAAAAATGGCTTCTTAAAGCAGGTTTCAATATCAGTTCAAGACAATCAAAACTCGCTGCTGATAAAATTCCATATCAAATAAAATTAGATAATCCAATAGGCATTCATCCCTCATGGAATATTGAAGCAGAACATTCTTTTGTGCTTGAAACTTTGAAAAGTAACACATTAAATCTAAGGGTAAAGTATGAAGGGAATTACTATCCTGACAACAGAGGACTCACGAACAGGTTTCAGTTCTCCGCAGGCCTATACTTCTAGCTAAGCGTATTTTCTGCTAAAAAGAATGCAGGCAAACGGATAATTACAAGTGGATTAGTAAATATTGGCAAGAGAATAAGATTCAAGTATCCATTAAGAATAGATATTCAATA
>CAZUXE010000034.1:12300-18403 GCA_964624585.1 uncultured bacterium
ATAGCAGAAGATAACACAAAACAGCCCCAGTCCTTCTGGCCTCTAACCCTCACTTTAAGGAATCAGGCAATGTTAATTCCACTACCCCTGATTGCTTCAAATTAACAAAAAGCCGATATTCACCCTTAAAATAGATATCCTGTACCTGCTCAGGGAGCTGTGCCGTTTTAATAAACTCTATCCATTTTTTATCTGAAAGCGTTAAAATTAAAACACTGTCCCCTCTAGCCAAGGCTCCATCAGGCCGTCCATCGCGATTAATATCGTGCAGAGAGTGGGTTAGGGGATGGGTAGAAGACTCTGTTACAACCCATGCTCCATAATCTTCCAAATATGAACGCACTAAATCTGCATCTTCACGGGTTTTGAAAAATCCTATGCGGAATTTAGTTAAATCACCTTCCACTGCCATATAATAAGGAAGCCCTTGCCTGGCCAACATCTCCATAAGCGCACCGAAACTGGAAATATCGGAGAATGCGCCAACCTGCAGTGAGTAGGCCTGTGTTTTAAGTGAATTCAGGGAATACACCATGTAGTGTTGAGTTTTTTGAGATATTCCTGGCAAAGCCAACTTGTCACCGCACACAAATAAAGGTTTGCCTAGAAAAGGATAAGCCGCGTTGGCTCCTGCACATGAAGCGTTAAAAGTATCCCGTGGAATAAGGTCAGGAAGACCAACGGTAATAAGATTATTGCCTGTAAGAACAGTAGCGAAATCCTCATTGTCAACAGCATAAAACTTACGTATCGCAGGTATTGAGAGTCTATTTATAATTGAGGAATTCACAGGATCTATTAAAAGAAGCTCACTAGAAGTTGAAACAAGGATTCTGCCTCTCCAGATAAGAAGATTACATACCTCTGCTCCCAGATTTAAGAAACTAGCCGAACCTGTTGAAGTATGAAAAAATCTAATACCTGCCGTATCTTTGTCAAACAAAACCGAACCTGCAAGAAGCGGATATTTAGGCTTCCAAGCAAGTTTTATATTCTTTGTAGCCTTATTATTAGGATTATAGGTAAAAGCTGTCAAGCCTGAAGATGGAATAAAGAAAAGATGACCCGATGGCAAATAAAACATATCTGAACACGACACGGGTAGACCATAGGTATAAAGGATACTCATTTTAGTCCCTGAACCCTGAATTACAGTAAGTTCCTTACCGCCAAGAAGATACAGGCGTTCCTTGGCTCCTATTACCGCCTTTGTATAAGAGATATCGAGCCTGAACACGTTTGAGATACCTTCTTTAGTAGCATCTATTGCAAAAAGCGCCTTGGAAGTAAGAACATAGGGACGCTGCCCCATAATAATAGAGTTTGGAATTCCGAACAAAGGAAGCTTAGCTATCCCCTGAGAAGATATTATCCTTAAATCCTGATCTTTAAGCAGATATCCCTTATTACCCTGCTGAAGATACAGGCTTCCAAAAAGGATAGAGGTTAAGGAGAAAAACACTATCAGGGTTTTCATATCCCAAGCCCCATAACGGCAATTCTCACAATTAAGTCATCGTAGCTAATCCCTGCCTCTCGCGCTTCAGCTGGAAGGTCTGATAAATCGGTCAAGCCTGGTATAGTATTAACTTCAAGGAAATAAGGTTGATTATTTTCATCAAGCATAAAATCTACCCTTCCAAAGTGACGCGCCCCAATTGCCTGAAATGCGCGTAAAGCAAGCTTTTGGGTCAACTGAGCTTGCTCTACAGGAATACGCGCCGGACATATAAATGAGGTAGCGCCTCTGGTATACTTCGCCTGATAGTCGTAAAATTCCTGAGTTTTCGGAACCAACTCAAGAAGTGGGAGAGCCTTATCGCCTAGAATTGCAGCTGTGCCAATCATGCCAGGTATAAACTCCTCAAACAAAATATCGCCAAACTGAAGGTGTATTTTCCGCCCTTCTTCCATAAGCGCCAGTTGTTCGTGAATAATCTTAACACCAACACTTGAACCTTCGTAACGAGGTTTAACCACCAGAGGAAAACCGAATTCCGAAGCCGCCTTCTTGGCAGGTTTGATGTAATCTTCACCTGCGTGGACTGGAATAAAGCGGGGTGTGGGAATATCATTGCGGGCAAATACCCATTTGGTTACCCATTTATCCAAACCTATAGCCGAAGCTTCTATTTTTGAACCGGTATAGGCAATACCTGCAAGCTCACAAAACCCTTGTATAGAGCCGTCTTCTCCTGGCTTTCCGTGAAGTGTTATAAAAACCAAATCAGGTTTCTCTTTAAGAAGAGCGCTAAGCTTATCTGGAGACGCCAAATCAAAGCTTACAGCTTCAACTCCTTGCCTGCGTAAAGCTTCATAGACATTACGCCCTGAAAGTAGCGATATCTCCCGTTCCGACGACCAACCGCCAGATACAACAACTACCCGTCTGTCTTTAAGTTTCGCTAATAAATTCTTATCCATCTATCCTCCTGAAGCAAACGATAGTCTCCCTCAATTTTATACAAATACCAGGCTTTCTTCATAAATTATACTACCTGCATCACGTTCTATATTTGAGATGGTAAATATCGCACTGAACGCAAGCAAAGATAATACTCGTGAACCAAACTACTTAGCCGTACTTAGGGTAACAACACTTTTTGTATTTCTTGCCTGAACCACATGGACATGGATCGTTACGTCCCACTTTGTTCTTCACCGTAGCAGGCCTAGCCTTAGCCATAGATTGAGCAACCTGAGCATTATTATTTGCTGCCCCTGGGATAGCAGATGGAGCGTCTTCCTTATAAGCACGCACCGGAGCCTGCCGCCTTACCGGAGCTTGCTTCAGCTGCGCCCTGAAAAGAAGCTTTGTAACGTCTTTCTGGAAAGATATAACCATCTCTTCGTACTTTCCATAAGCCTCTCTCTTATATTCAACAATCGGATCCTTCCCCCCTACGCTACGCAAACCGATTCCTTTCTTAAGCTCATCCATCTCCCTAAGGTGATCACGCCAATGCCTGTCGATAACGGTGAGCAAAACCAAATTCTGCAATTCGTTAAATTTCTCACCCAACAATTCCTTACGAGCATCAAAGGCTTCATCAGCACGCTTATTAAGATGTTCTATCAATTCCTGTCGTTTGATTTTTTCATCAGGCGAAGGGAGATTTGGACTAAACATAAAGTAGTTGACAAAATCCATCTCTATAGCTTCCCAGTTACACTCCTCCATTCCTCTAGCGCCACAGTGTTCAGAAACTATACGTTCAATAACCTCACTATATATAAATCGACATAAGCCGTTAAGATCATCTCCGCTCAAAATTTCATTACGGGTTGCGTATATCTCTTCGCGCTGTTTATTTAAAACATCATCGTATTCAAGCAGGCGTTTTCGCATCTCAAAGTTATTCTGTTCAACACGCTTCTGAGCATTCTGAATAGCCCTAGTTATAAGCGGAGTAGAAATAGGTTCCATTTCATTCTTACTGAACTTCTCTATTACCTGCTGCATTCTATCCGCGCCAAATATACGTAAAAGTTTATCTTCCAGACTAAGAAAGAAGCGCGAGGCTCCAGGGTCACCCTGACGTCCAGAACGTCCACGCAACTGGTTATCTATACGGCGGGACTCATGACGTTCAGTGCCAAGAATTATAAGTCCTCTGGGATAATCTTCCTGACAGCCTTTGGAACGCGCTATTTTCTCAACTTCAATCTCATCTTTTGTATCGTGAATATTACAAGTAGTCTCAATTTCCATGACCCGTGGATCAAGCTTGATATCTGTTCCGCGACCGGCCATATTAGTAGCAATAGTTACTTTATGCAGTTGCCCGGCTTCACGCACAATTTCAGCTTCCTTTTGATGATGTTTCGCATTGAGAACATTGTGATTTATTCCACGACGACGAAGCAATCTGCCTAAGGTTTCTGAAACTTCAACCGATGTAGTACCTATAAGAATAGGATGCCCTTTCTTATGCAGCTTTTCGGCCTCATCAATTACTGCACGGTACTTTTCATTACGTGTGGCATAAACAACATCGGGGTAGTCAATACGACGAATAGGCTTATTAGTGGGAATCTCAATAACCTCAAGCTTGTATATATTCCAAAACTCACTGGCTTCGGTAAGTGCGGTACCAGTCATACCAGCCAATTTAGCATACATCCTAAAGTAATTCTGATGAGTAATAGAGGCCACGGTTTGAGTTTCTTCCTGTACCCTTACATTTTCCTTAGCTTCAAGCGCTTCATGAAGTCCATCAGAGTAGCGACGTCCAGGCTGAGGACGTCCAGTGAATGGATCTACTATTATAACCTTACCGTCGGCAATTATATAATCTTCATCTTTGTTAAACAACACATAGGCCTTAAGTAAAGCATGGTGATTATTGAGCATTTCACTTTTACGCGCATATTCATGATAAAGCTCTTCTTTTTCCTTAAGCTTTTGCTTTGGCGCAAGGTCGGAGCGTTTTTCAATTGCATCAAGACCTGTGGAAAGATCAGGTAGTGTAAAAGCGTCTGGATCACGGGGATTTAGCAGCTCGCGTCCTTTTTCGTTAAGCTCCACCGCCCGCATATGTTCATCATAGGTGAAATAATTCTCAGCATCAAGCTCATGAATTTTCTTTTCACGCATAAGAGAATTCTCAACTGTCTCAACATCACGCATAGTCGAACCTTCTTTAAGAAGCCTTAATAGCTTTTTATTCTTAGGAGTAGAACGCTTAACCATGAGTAAAAGCCGAGCAGCTTCAGCGATATCACCTTCTTTAATCAGCTCTTCAGCCTTAGCTACTCTTTCTGTAGAAAGTCTTTGTTGTGCGCGAAACAACTTATCGACTCCTGATTTGTAACGCTGATAGCCCCTATCTACGTATTCTGTTGGCCCAGAGATGATGAGGGGAGTTCGCGATTCATCAATAAGAACGGAGTCAACCTCGTCAACAATAGCATAAGCGTGAACGCGCTGAACCTTGTGTTTAATGGAATGAACCATGTTGTCACGAAGGTAATCGAAACCAAACTGGTTGTTGGTACCATAGGTAATGTCGCAAGCGTACTCCGGCTGACGTTCCGCAGGAGTCATCCCTTCCTGAATAACACCTACGGTAAGCCCAAGATACTCATAAATAGGCGCCATCCATTCTTTATCACGAGTAGCCAAATAATCGTTAACCGTTACCAAATGCGCGCCTCTACCTGCAAGCGCGTTAAGAAACAAAGGCATAGTTGCAACCAGTGTTTTACCCTCACCGGTGCGCATTTCGGCAATTCTGCCTTCGTGAAGGACTATTCCGCCAATAACCTGTACATTAAACGGGAACATATCCCACGTGGTTTCATAGCCTCTGACGCTCCATATATCTCCCAAACGAAGATAACAAGCCTCACGAACCATAGCAAAGACTTCAACAATTATAGGCTCAAGGATATCGTTAGTTTTAGTCTTCCAAAATTCCTTAATCTCAGTTTCATCTACCTTTTTTGCCTGCTCTTCTATATCTGCGACTTGTTCACTGAGTCTCTTTTGAAACGCCCTGGTACGCGCCACCAATGCTGGATGAATGCGCTTCTGCAATTCTTTCTTCGCACTAAGCCACGCTTTTAGCGCTCCCTTCTCTTTTGACTCAAGTTCCGCACTTAACTCCTTAAACATCGGACGCCCTACCTTCTCACGAAGGTGAAGGCAAATCCAGTCATCCCCTACACCAGCCCACTTATCTTTTCCCCTAATTTCAGATTCTATTCCCCAATATATAACCCGCCAATCAAGCTCTGCAGGCTCTCCCTTATCACCTTCAAGAAACCATTGCGCTGCTTTATTTTCAGCTTCACGCAATTTTTCGGTATAATCCGGAGCTTCAGGTGATAAGGTTGCTACTAGCTCCGCCCAACGACGTTCAAATTCCTTTGCCTGTTTTTTGATTTCTTCAACATCCATTTTTACCATATGAGTTATTGGCAAAGGCTCATTGCTATGCGAATTATAATTGTGCAAAGCTATGAGAATATCGTTCACTTCTTCAACTATAGGAGACATGCGACGTATCTCACGCTCCTGCTTAGTTCCAAAAATCTTTTGCAAAAATTTCATCATACTGGCGATATTATGGATGGATTTACCATTATGTCAAGTGCAACG
>CAZUXE010000035.1:0-13286 GCA_964624585.1 uncultured bacterium
CCGAAATTAAAAGGCTGGCCTACTCCAGCCTTTTCGCTTAGAGAGGGAGACAAATGTTCCGTGTCAGCGTTGCCAATTCGCGACAGGTTGACTTGACAACTGCCTTCACCGACCTATTCTGCTTATATGTATCGGATATTCACACTTATTGTTCTGGTCTTGCCATTATGGGCTGTTTCGTATTCTGAACCTGAAACCTTGCTTCGCCTAAGTAACGGCTCGGGTGAATATCAGGTTGCTCTTAGGCGAGAAGGCGTGGCTTTAGGACCTTGCAGGCTGCTTGCTGTGTCTTCATCTCTATATCTCCTAGACCAACTCAATAAGCGAATTATAGTCTACGATACCTTGGGTAGGTTCATAAAGCAGATACAAACGCCTTTTAGTCCGGTTGATATGGCAGTCGATAGCTCAGGAAGAGTGTGGGTTTTGGAGAATCGCACTCAACCTGCAGAAATACGCGCTTTAGCTGAGGAGGTCTTAAAGAAAGACGAAGAAGTTTTTTTAATTCCCTATACATCAAAACAGCCAATTACGGCAATTTTAATTCATCAAGCAGAGGGGCTTCTTGTTTTTTCAGGGAATAAGTTTTGCACGCTTCATTCGAATAACACGAGACTTTCAGAATATTGCGCAGATGATTATCTTGAATTCAAGGAAGCTGATATCAATTCTCTGAAAGCGTTGCAGCTTTCTACTCCGCAGGTCTTCGGGGTAGAAATTAGCTGCTCTGAGGGGTCTACAAGTTATTTCCTTGCTGCCTCTTCCAAGCTGTTGTGGATTGCCGAAGAGTGTTACTCCATTTCTAACCCCAACTCTTTGATAACACGCTATATAAAGGTTTTTTCAAAAACCAACAAAACAGCATCGCGTATTTCTCTCCCACAGAACGCTTATTCCTACAATACCGCTTGGCGAAATGTGAGCGTTGACAAGGTGGGGAATATTTACGCATTTATAAGCAATGAAGAAGGCGAAGCCTGTATTCTGAAATGGTCAATAAATATCTCAAATTAGTTCTGCTTTTTCTTGGGTTTTCGCTATCTCTCCAGGCTGTGCCAACCCGTGATGAGATTCTTGAAGAAGCGGCGCAGTATGCGGGTCTTAGCTGGTATGCAGATACAGCCAATACTCTGGCCTGGGATAGCTTGTTTTCAAAGTACGGATGCAGCGAGCATAAAAGCTCCGATTGGCAGGCGGGAAAAACATATCAGGGTATGGCTTATTCTTACGGCGGCAACGACGATTCGGCGGTCTATCTTGATAAGCTTAATCGTAGGCTTGCGGCAGGCAATCATATGTGTCATTATCTGGGTTACGGTAAAGAAACCGGAATTTATCCGCCGGACTGGTCAACTGGAATTGACTGCTCGGCTTACGTATGCAAGCTGTGGGATATTCCCCGAACTAATGTTTCCGGTATATATAGCAAATGGTATCATATAGACAAAAAAGATGTTAAACCGGGTGATGCACTGGCCTGGCTTGGACATCATATAGTATTGATTGCCGATCCCGGCGCAAATCCGCCTTACGGTAGCTTTGCACTTTACGAAGCCGCAGGCGGGGCATGTAGAGTGTGGTATAATCCGGCAGCTTCGTGGGCGGCATACGCCAAGTATTATGCGGTTTCTCTCTATCCTCCAGGAGGCGGTAAGCCCGACAGAGATTCTATAGAAACAGGCGATACCCTTAGAGATGATATTGAAATGGCCAGTAGTATTTGGCACGGCTCGGTAACCATTAAATTCCCAAACACATGGGATGCTCCAATCAACTATCAAATTTTTTCTGTAACGGGTGAATGCGTGTTTTCAGGTTCAATTACCGATAGGGTTTTCGAGGTAGTTTGGCCAGGACTTGATAATAGCGGTAGATATCTTCCCACAGGAGTGTATACCCTGCGTGTTACCGCACCTATGTTGCGTTCAGCCCGCTTTATTCTTCTTAAATAATTTTATTCCACCGAATTCCTCCTCCTCCCTTCCAACACTGTAACCCCGAAATACCTACAGCGACACGTAGAACTTTACGAATTTTGGATATGCAATGCCCGTTTTCATTCAGAAATAAATTAAATTGCAAAGCGTATAAAGAATAATCTTTGCTGTAGGAAGCCGTGAGTCGGCGAAGCGCACTTACTCATAAGCCTTCAAAGGCAGTTTTGTGAACTGGCATAAGCTGGAAAAACAATCTTATCCGGCGTCCAGCTTCCTTCATAGTTTTAGCGGAATTTGTTGCCTAACACAGCCAATTGCTAAAGAAAAATCGTTTGACAAGCTTAGCATCAGCTGTAGAATGTTCTACTGAGTATATTATGTGCAGTAAATGGAGGCCTCGGTGGATATATTCAAGAAATGTGAAGACTTCTTTCCTCTGGTAAAGCGCGTCAAGGACGAAGGCTACTACCCTTATTTTATTCCTATTGACTCGCAGCCTGATCATGATGTAGTAATTGACGGTAAACATATGATTATGCTGGGTTCAAATAACTATCTTGGTCTTACAGCCGATCCGCGGGTGAAGGAAGCGGCTATTAAGGCAACTGAGAAGTACGGCACCGGATGTACCGGTTCGCGCTTCCTCAATGGTACCCTTGATATTCATATTGAACTGGAAAAAAAGCTTGCTGACTATCTTCATCAGGAAGACTGTATTTGCTTTTCTACCGGTTATCAAACAAATTTGGGTTCAATTGCCGCCCTTTGTCAGAAAGGCGATTATATTATAGCCGATAAGCTCGATCATGCGTCCATTATAGACGGGGCGTTTATGGCCAGAGGAAATCTTAAACGCTTTGTTCACAACGATGCAGCCTCTCTTGAACAGCTTCTTGCTTCACTTCCTGAAGAAGCGGGTAAGCTGGTTGTGGTTGACGGAATATTTTCAATGGAAGGTGATGTTTCTCCTTTGTCTGAGATTGTTCCTGTTTGCAAGAAATACGGAGCGCGCATACTGGTTGATGAAGCTCATTCCGTTGGTGTAATGGGGGAAACCGGAGCCGGCGTTACCGAGCATTTTCACTTGTCAGCTGAAGTTGATTTGGTAATGGGTACCTTCTCAAAATCGTTCGCCTCCCTTGGAGGTTTTATTGCCGGCGAAAGTAAGGTTATTACCTTTCTGCGGCACAACGCGCGATCCCTTATATTCTCCGCTTCTATAACCCCAGCCTCGTGCGCTGCCGCCCTTAAATCGTTGGAAATAATGCAAAAAGAACCTGAACGTAGGCAACAGTTGTGGAAAAACACCAAGCTTATGCTTACGGAATTGCCTAAAATGGGTTTCAATATAGGTACTTCAACCACGCCTGTTATTCCTCTGCATATTGGCGATGACATGAAAACACTTTTCTTCTGGAAAGAACTCAATCAGGCCGGAGTGTTCGTTAATCCGGTGCTTCCCCCTGCGGTGCCACCATCTAAGTCGCTTATTCGCACAAGTTATATGGCAACCCATACTCAGGAAGAGTTAAAACGCGCCCTTGACATATTCAAAAAAGTTGGCGTTGAAACAGGTGTGCTTTAATCTTGGTTAATCAAACCGAAATATCTGTAAAAAAGGTTGTTTCTAAACAAGACCTTAAGTTGTTTGTTAAACTGCCATGGACTCTCTATACAGGTAACAAACATTGGGTGCCGCCGATAATTTCTGAACAGCTTGAGCTTCTTACACCCGGCAAAAACCCGTTTTGGGATAATGCCGAAAGGGAGTTATTTTTGGCGTATAAAGGTAATACGCTGGTAGGCAGAATTGCAGCTATTATTTCTAAAAAATACAATAGGCTGCACTCTGAGAAAATGGGCTTTTTTGGATTTTACGAATCCATAAACGATGAAGATGTGGCCGCTGCTCTTTACAGAGCTTGTGAGCAATGGTTAGCTTTGCGAAAAATGACCTACATGCGCGGTCCGATGAACCCTAATATCAACGAAACAATTGGTTTTCTTGTGGAAGGTTCAGATGAGGATCCTTTCGTTATGATGCCCTACACATTGCCTTGCTATCCTCGCTTGACCGAAGCTCAGGGTTTTAAGAAAGTAAAGGATGTATACGCTTACTGGGCTGAAACTGAAAAAGGTATGCCGAAAAAGGTGGAGCGTATTGTTAAACTTCTCAAAAAGCGATACAATATTAAGGTACGCCATATTGATATGAAGAATCTTGTTGGGGAGGCGTCGCTGATTAAAAAAGTTCACGATGAGGCATGGAAGGAAAACTGGGGGGCTGTACCTTTTACTAAAGCTGAATTTGAGCATACCGTAATGCAATTGAAATCTATTGCAGTTCCCGATTTGGTCCCCATAGTTGAGCTTGACGGTAAAATAGTTGCCATGGCGGTTGCGGTTCCAGATGTTAATCAAATTTTGGGATTCGCTAACGGCAGGCTTTTTCCGTTCGGATTTCTTAAGGTTTTATTCAATCAGGGAAAGATAAACAGAGTACGCATTCTTATCCTTGGTGTTATTAGCAAATACCGACGTTATGGTTTTGACGCGCTGCTTTATTACGAAATATTTAAAGCCGCCCGAAAACACGGATATATCGGTGGTGAATTCAGCTGGATACTTGAAGATAATGTGGATATGATTCGTATTATCGAACGCTGGGGCGGGATAAAAACCAAAACCTACCGTATCTATCAAAAACCAATTAAAAAACCCCTGTCAGCTTGAAAAACCTGTCAAGAAAACCAACTGATACATTCGTTTTCAGTCAGCAAAAAAATTAACGTTGCCGTTTAGGAATTTTCCTCCACCCTAGTCAATCATAATCAGTGACCTTCTTAAGGCTACTAGCGGCTCTATTTAAGACCCTCGCCAAGGGTTTTCCAAAACAGCGTTGACTCCGCTTTTAATGAGCTTATAATCCTCATTCATGATAAAGATACGTTTGAATCGAACTGTGCGGGAAGTAAAGGAAGGTACGACGATATCTAAACTTATACCTGCGGGACAGCCCATTATTGCGGCAAAGCTGGACGGAGAGTTAGCAGGGCTTAATACTCCTTTGACTCGTGACGCTAAAATAGAATTTATACTTGCTACAGAACCTGAAGGCTTGCGTGTTCATCAGGAAAGCCTTATTTTTATACTTACTATGGCTACCAAGCGCGCCTTTCCGAAAGGAAGGCTGCTGGTGGAGCATTCCACATCAAAAGGATTCTATTGCACCTTAAGGATTCCGGGTAAGATTTTGGAAAAGCGTGATGTGGAGCTTCTTGAAGCTGAAATGCTTGGACTTCTCGCAGACGATTTGCCAATAACTATGCGCCGTGTGAGTAAGGCTGAGGTTGTAAAGATTTGTGAAAAAAACAACAACGCCTCCAAGCTTGATTTACTCAATTATGCCACTGAGAACCATTTCTGCGTTCATACATGCGGTAAGTTTTCAGACTGGGCGCGTGGGCCCTTGGTTCCGTCAACCGGTTCCCTTGCCTCATTTGAGCTGCGTCATTATCCTCCCGGGTTTATTCTTAGGTTTCCGACACCGGAGTCCTTTCCTGAGCTTCCTCCTTTCGTTGAGCAGCCGAAGCTGTTTCTGGTTTTTCATCATTACGAAGAGTGGGGTGAGGCGGTTGGAATATCCGATATTGCTCAGTTAAATAAACTTATTGTGGACGGCAAAGGTGTAGAACTTGTAAACGTAGCGGAGGCTTTGCACGAAAAGTCCATTGCCAGAATTGCCGATCGTATAGCGGCCACCACAATACTGCCGCGTATAGTGCTTATCGCAGGGCCGTCATCTGCTGGAAAAACAACATTCTCAAAGCGTCTGGCCGTTCACTTAAGGGTAAACGGACTAAAGCCCCTGCCTCTGTCGGTTGACGACTATTTTCTTGATAGAAGCCGTACCCCGCTTGATTCCGAAGGGAAACCCGACTTTGAGGGTATTGACGCAATCGATTTGGAGTTTTTCAATCAGCAGCTTGTTCTTTTACTTGAAGGCAAAAAGGTTGACAGGCCGCGTTTTAATTTTCAGAAAGGAAGACGTTACTTTGACGGCACAACAATGTCGCTTGCTTCAGACGAAATTCTTATCGTAGAAGGGATCCATGCCCTTAATCCACGCCTAACCTCAGCTGTTCCCAAACATCTGAAATTCAAGGTGTACGTTTCAGCCCTTACCCAGCTTAACTATCATGATCAACGAATGGTTTCTACATCCGATACCAGAATGTTGCGCAGAATACTCAGGGATTATCAGTATCGCGGCCACAGTCCCACTAAGTCATTGGAACGCTGGCCCTCGGTTCGCAGAGGTGAGGAACGTAATATCTTTCCTTATCAGGAGACAGCCGATGAGATGTTTAACTCAGCCCTTATTTATGAACTGGCGGTGATGCGAAATAAGGCCTTTAAGCTTCTTAAAACAGTAAAAGCCAAGAAATTTATTTCTGAAGCAGAGAGAATGTTGGATCTTTTAGAATTAGTGATGCCTTTGGGAGCAGAAGCTATACCTCCGGGTTCAATAGTTAAAGAATTCATTGGCGGTAGTGTCTTTAGAGCGTCGAGCGCTAAAAATAACTCTAAGAAACATAGTGCCAAAACATAGCTGGACTTTTTCTAAAAGCCCTGATGTAATCTGTAATCAAGGGTTATTGCATTCCAGTCTCCAGAAATAGTTTCTGAAACCTGTGACAGTTAACAGTATCCGCCTTAAATTACTCCTAGCTGGTTTTTTGTAGTCAAAAGCGTAAGTATTGACATTTTTAAGCAAACACTTACACTACGCATGTTAAATTAGGGTTAAAAAGTTAACGGAGGTTATGTTATGAACAAAACTTTATTAACCGTTATTCTCGCAGTTTTGCTAGTGGCAGCAACGGGCTGCAATGTGTTATTCCCCAAAGGACAATCAAAATCGCCCTATTATCCGCTTGCCGAAGGAAACAAGTGGACATATGAAACAAAGGTATCTACAACAGAAGGGGAAAAGAAACCATTGGAAAAAACCTATAAAAGAACCGAAGAGGTAACCGGTGAAACAGAGTTAACTGGTAAAGAAAAACTGACCGTTTGGGGAATTCTGAGTTCTGAAAGCTCTCAACCGAATATGAGGACACTTAAGTGTGTTAGAGTTGATACAGATTGGGTTTACACATACATTAGCATAAAAGACGAGAAACCGTCCTTTAAGCAGCCGAACAACCCTAAGCTTGGCGACAAGTGGGAAGTTGCGCAAACTATGAATAACGGTAAAGATACTATGATGATACTTAAATACGAAGTTGTGGCGGACAAAGAAACAGTCAACGGTTATAAAAACTGTCTTAAGATAAAAAATGTTATCTCACCCACTGACAAGAAGTATAAAGTGTATGAAGAATGGGAGAACATTATGTATTGGGCGCCTGATGTAGGTTTTGTTTACGGCAAGAGCAAAAGCGTTCAAATGAAAATAAAAGATTCTGATACCACTCTTACTACTGTTGTGGATGAAACCAAATTAATTTCGTCTACGCTTAAATAATAGAGTGAGAATTTAAGGTATTTACTTAAAGCGGGGCGCTATGCCCCGCTTTTTCAAAACAATTTCTTAATATGGACTTGAGAATTATTGCAAAGCGTTAATTTTTTCCCGTCTCAACGTTTCTTACGGAAATGCAAGCAGCTTGCAAGAAAGCGCAGATATAATCTATGCGATAATCTGTATAGCCTACTATGTTAATTAAGACTTCTAGCAGTTCCTTATTCCTTCAAATGCACATACATTGTTGTCGGGCGGTTTTTAGAGTATCATTTGCCTAAGAGAGTGTTCTTATGGGCATCCAACGGATACGATTTTTCCACACTACCGGAATTCGGTAAGTGTTTGGCAGCGCGTAGACTTGATTGACTTGGAATAATTTAAGGGTATAATCCTAGCTACGACTATAGTTTAGACAAAGGAGAAAAACGTTATGCCGAAAAGAACGTATCAACCTAGTAATTTGAAGCGTAAGCGTAAGCACGGTTTCCGTAAGCGCATGGCTTCATCGGACGGACGGGCGGTGCTGAAACGCCGTCGCGCCAAGGGGCGTAAACGTCTATCTGCGTGAATCAGCCGGTAAATTTTGCCGGCGCTAATTCCCTGTCACGAAGGGAAATATTGCGAGGCAGAAAAAGCATTCAAAAGGTTTTGTTACAAAAGCCTTTATTTACAGAATATCTGCGAATGCACTTTCTGCCCGCTTGTGAAAAAAAGGCAGGGTTCTTTGTTCCTAAAAGAACAGGGAAAGCGGTTGCCCGTAACCTATATAAACGACGGATGCGTGAGATTTACAGATGTATGAAGCAGGCTTTCCCAAAGGGAAAGCTTGTGTTTATTATAAGGGGAACACCTGATTGGAAACGGCTTCGTCGTCAATTTGACCTTGCCGCAAGGAAATTAAATGAACGCTATGCGTAGACTGTTTATCTGGATAATTAAGGCGTATCAAATTATTTTTGCCGGAGCGCCAAAAACCTGCCGTTTTCAGCCTTCATGCTCTGAGTATGCCATAAAGGCGCTTGAGCGCTATGGTGTTGTACGCGGTTCAGGTATGGCTATTTGGAGAGTGCTGCGCTGTAACCCATGGAATCCGGGTGGATATGACCCTGTGAGGTGACTAAAGTGAAGAACGAAAGTGGCTCAACAATAATAATTATAATCTTGATAGTAGGAATGTTTTTCCTTTTTAATTCCTTAAAAGGCGGCTCCTGCTCAAACGACGCTAAAAATTCGCAGTCCCCCCCGCCTGCTTTGAAAGCGGACTCTAACCAACAACCCTCCGAGTTAAGTTCTCAACCCCAAATACAAGCGGATTCCCTTGTTCTGCAAAATAAAAAACTTAAAATTTCGCTTATAGCTTGGCAATATCGTCCTGGGTTCAGAATATCAAGGGTTGAGCTTAAGAATTTTAAGAAGAATAAAGAGATTAATACTACAGAAAGAATCCCTGTAACCCTTTTAGATAAACCATCTACGTTTTTTGATATCTTAGGAAAAACAGATTCAAGTTACCAAACCCTGAGATTTGAAGGAATAACAGATACCTCAATAACCCTTGTGTGGATGGATACGCTTGATGCAGAGAAACAAAGTATTAAGATTCCTCTCTATCTCTCTAATTACGAACTGCACTTTACCCAACAAGATTCAACAGCTCTTCTTCGTGTTGATTGCGAAAATGGTTTGAACACAACAGAACCTCGTGATAAATCTGAAAAAACCCTCTTTCAATTATACTACTACGACGGACAGAATAACGTAGGTTGGTTAAATATATCAAAAATTAAGAAATATGAAAAAGGTAAATTGGATATTGAGTCTGGTCCTTACAAATGGCTTGCCTTACGAACCAAGTACTTTGCGGCAATTCTTATGCCTTCAACAGCAGTTACTGGGCGAATTGAGCCAAAACGAACCTTTGATTCAAGAATTGGACTAAGCTTTAATTGTTTTGGTAGCAAGGATTACACCTTGTTCTTTGGACCGCTTGACTATGACCTTATGGCTCAGCTTGGTAAGCGTTTGCACAAACCGCGTTTGACAAGAATTGTTGAACTTGGAGGTTCAGCCTTTAGGTGGCTGGGTGTGGCAATCTTAAAATTATTCCAATTCCTTTACAAGCTTATTCCTAATTACGGTATAGCAATAATAATTTTCTCCATATTAATCAAGTTGATTTTCTTGCCTCTTTCACGTTCGCAACAACAATCTATGCATAAGATGCAAATGATACAGCCTAAAATAAAAGAAATTCAGGAACGTTTCAAAGACGATCAGCAAAGGCAATACGCTGAAACCCAAAGGCTTTACAAAAATCACGGGGTATCACCCCTTGGCGGTTGCCTGCCTATGCTTATACAAATGCCCGTATTCTTCGGTCTATACGGTGTGTTGAGAAACAATATAGCCTTGCGCGGCGCTCCTTTTGTGAATCTTTTTCACCTGCATATTGATAAGGCCATTAACTTGTTTAATTTTATTAGAATTCCCGCCGGCGACCTGGTTTGGCTGGCGGATTTGTCCCAACACGACCCCTTCTACATTCTGCCAATATTGATGGGTATTGCCTCTATTATTCAGGCCTTACGCACCAATGTTGACCCCAAACAACGCACTACCGCCTTCATATTTCCAATTATAATTACTGCAGTTTTTCTTAACTTCCCATCAGGACTGCAGTTGTACTGGCTGATTTTTAACGTTCTCTCTATTATTGAGTCTACTGTGTTTAAGAGAGGACGAACTGGAGGTATTCAATGGGAGAAACAGCAGAACAAAGAGATTCCTTCGGGGAAGAACTTGCAGAAGTCCTCTCGAAGCTAATCTCACTTGCCGGGTTTCGCGCCCGTATTGAGTGGAAGAAGCGAGAGGACAATGAGTACTATGTGAATGCTCGAACCCGTAGGTCTGACGGTTTGCTTATAGGCCGAGCGGGCGAAACACTAAGATCGCTGCAGGCAGTAGTACAAGCGATACTCCAACATCGCCACAATAAAATTCCAGGCATTATTGTTGATATTGGCGGCTACAAACAGCGGCGAGAAAATTTCTTACGAAAGAAAACCCTGGCAATAGCAAAAATTGTGCGTGATACCGGAAAAGAAATGGCTTTTGATCCCTTAACTGATAAAGAACGCAAAATTGTGGAAAGAACATTGTCACAACAAGAAGAGATTCGGTTTTACACAATAGGTACAGGTTATCGTAAGAACGTAATTATTGCTCCCAAGGAATGATTCTTGAGCATCTTCAAGACGTCATCGTAGCTCACGCTACGCCGCCCGGACGAAGCGCTTTGGCGATTGTGAGGGTATCAGGGCCTCAGGCTCTAAGGATGTGTGACCAAATTTTCCACGGTAAAAAACGACTTAGCGATATTGCAAGTCATCGAGTAACCAACGGTTATATTCGTAAGGGTGAGCAAATTATTGACGAGGTTATGGCGGCGGTTTTTCGTTCGCCTCGTAGTTATACTACAGAAGATATGGTTGAGTTTTTCACGCACGGTAATCCTATAATTGTGGAACAGGTAATGGCCTTGCTTTTAGGTTTGGGGGCGCGAGTGGCGCAACCTGGTGAATTTACCCAACGGGCCTATCTTCACGGCAGAATAGATATAACTCAGGTTGAAGCTGTGTTGGCCGCCATTGAAACATCAACCATTGAGGGTGTCAGCGCGGCGATATCGCAGTTAAGCGGTAAATTATCCGCGCAGTTTACAAAAATTGAAACCTCGGTACGAAGCCTTTACGCTTTTCTTGAGGCTCAGCTTGAGTTTCCGGAAGAAGATATTTCTTTAACTGATGCTCCTCCAATTGAAGCTGTTCTTGATGAGTTGATAAAAGAAACAGAAGAGCTTATGGAGTCGTTCCGAAGAGGCAGAACGAAACGTAAAGGTTTGACGGTAATGCTGTTGGGACGTCCTAATGTCGGCAAATCAACATTATTTAACGCCTTATTAGGTGACGATCGTTCTATAGTTACCTCGGTACCCGGTACCACGAGAGACTTGGTTACAGGAACCTTAAGGTTTCCCGAAGGTCGCTTGAGACTGTTCGATGCGGCGGGTATTGGGGTTGCAGAGGCGCTGCCCGATAAGATTGCCGTGAAAAGGGCAATAGGCGCTGCAAACAGAGCCGATTTTCTCCTTCTTCTTCTAGATTCTACCACAGGTCTTCTGCCCGCCGATGAGGAGTTATTGAAGCTTATAAAAACTAAACCCGGTGTGGTGGTGTGGAATAAAATTGATGCGGTACGTCGAATACCCGCTTTAAGTGACGATATTGAACAAATTAAAATTTCAGCTTTGAAACAAAAGAATTTGCAGGAATTGCTTGATAGATTCCGAAAAGAGGTATCGGTTAGCGGAAAAACATTCTACGCTAATCGGTTTCAGGAGGAGCGGTTGAAAAACCTTTCCCAAAACCTCTACTCCGCTCGTAAGGCTCCTTATCTGGATATGCAGGCCAAGGAGTTGCGTGAGGCTTTGGAAATTATATCGGGAGTGGAACGTCCTGATTTAACCAATATGGTGCTAGACGATATCTTCTCTCGCTTTTGTATAGGAAAATAGGAGGAACGTTTAAGTGTACAAAAGAATCTTATTCTACGTAGACCCTGAACAAACCAGAATAGATCGCGTTGAAGGTTTACTTGATTTGGTTACCCAACTAGACAGTAGGCTAATTGTTTTATCCGTCCTGCCTGAAAATAATGAGAACGCAAGCGAGAAAAAGAAGAAGGAGAGGGACGAATTGGAGGATAGAAACTGGAAATTCCTTTATCAAATAGAGGATGTTGCATTTGAAAGGGAAATAAAGGTTTCTCTAATGTTGGAGGAGGGTGAACTTCATGAAACCATTGCGTCGGTTGTCAAAAGTTACGAAGTGGATATTTGTGCGACCTTTCCATACAAAGGTATCAACGTAGAAGACCTTCTGAGCCGTCTTAACAGTACGCCTCTGCTATTAATTAACCAGGAGAGATGATGATTCGTATTTCAGAATTAATCTTAGAGAACGCAATTATTTTAGACTTGAAAGCAAAAGATAAAATTGCCGTTATCAAAGAGATGACGGAGAAGATAGCCGAGCTTAAACTTATTGCGGACGAAGAGACTTTCCTCTCAGATATCCTGAAAAGAGAAAATTTGGAAAGTACGGGAATAGGCCTTGGGGTTGCCATACCACATGCTCGCACCAATGCAGCTCAGAAAATAATCCTTTCGTTTGGTCGTTCCAGTCACGGGGTAGATTTCAATTCCCTTGATGGCAAGCCCTCGCAGTTAATATTCCTTATAGCGGCGCCTGAGAGCAATAAGTCGCTCTACATTATGGCGTTGGCGCGTTTGTCTAAGATTATGCGTAAGGAAGATGTAAGAAATCGGCTTTTGGATGCCGCCAAACCTGAAGAGATTATCAATATCATAAAAGCTGCTGAGTAAGCGCCAATACCTATCTGCTTTAAGTTGTGTAACCCCTTAAGTAAAGCTTTTAGGTAGTTTGCCCTCCATAAGTTGCGGGGATTATTCTAAAAAGAGCGCCCTTCAAAGCGAAGCTTTCTCTTGGAAGCCTTTTCTCAAAGTCTAGAGAGAGGCCTTCTCTAAAGAATGTCCTTTTGTAAAGACTTGCTTTGATGCATACAACTGTTTAAGCGTTTAAGCCTGGTCTTTAAGCTATATTTGACAGAAAATGGTTTATCTTTGTTTGCGGAAAGTTATGAAGCGAAGATTTTCTTTATTTGTCAGGTTTCCTTTGTCCGTCAAGGGAAGGGGTGTTATGGAATATTGCGGGTATTACGGGCTGTTGTTACGGGGTGTT
>CAZUXE010000035.1:13386-17818 GCA_964624585.1 uncultured bacterium
GTACGCCGTTTTTGGTAAGCGAATAAACCGTATCACCCACAGTTTGCTAGTTTCCGAAGGTGGTGCAGATTGTTAACATATCAGTGTCCTTAAGATATAGCAATGGTTAGCAGAGAAATCTTGAAGCGCTCTATTACAAACGAGAACCTTCCTTTAGTAAGCTAGGCGCTTTCAGTTTTAGCGGGATAGGCTGTTTAGCGTGAACGGATATCCAGAAGTATACGTTTGGCCATCACTGCCTGCGAACCGTAGAGTTCCTCAGCCTTGTCGTACAGTTCTATAAATAAATGCAGAAAGAACTCTTCAATTTCGTTAGGAGAAGGTAGCGGGTCTGTCAGCTGCGGAAGCAATTCATCCCACTTTATTCCGGGAAGCTTACTCTTTAATTCAACATTAGTTTTTATCGCTTTATCAATAACGTCCTGCCAAAAGGCGAATCCGTGGTCTTTATCTGAAAAGAGTTCTGCAAACATAGAAATGCGGTCTGCCTGACGCGAAATCATCTTAGCGATAGTTGTTTCACTATAAACAAAGGCCGTATTTATGAGCCATGCAATGGAGTGAAGGCCTTCTTCCAGCTCTAAACCAGCGCTACTTATTACCTCGCGTACCGTTTTTCCCCCGTCCACTTCTAAGAGAATTTGTCTATCTTGTTCACGTAGCGCTTTGTTGCCATCTTCAGATTCACCGACGCCTCTGAAGAGTCGGCCTTCCAAGGAACCGATAATTGCCAGCGCTCTGCGAGCGCCGAACGTTAATTTTCTGTCATCCATCAACTAACCTCCTTAGTTCCAAAAAGGGAGAATTTGCCTCTTTGGGAGGGCATTTGCATTGTTCGCGATTCAGGTTTGCGCCGCAACTTTGACAAAGTCCCTTGCAATCTTTGACGCAAAGGGGAGCAATAGGCAGGGCAAGCCGGAAACCATCGCTTATTGCGTTTCTTAAATCTATTCGCTCACGATAATACTCAAGGTCAAGCGCTCCAATATCGGTATCTTCTCCAATCTCCAGACGTTCAGATACAGGCAAGTAGGTTATTTTGCCACTTATTTTTACAGGAAAGCTGAAGATATCGCCGCATCGGGCGCATTCCATTTCCACACTGGTTTCAAGAGTAAAGCTTGCGTCAACCCTCTTTTTAACTAGCTTTAGAACTAAGCTGTATAGTATGGGGGAAAGGAAAGAATATTCGTTGAGGCCTAAATCTTCAGGGCTGCTTTTTGCATCAAAGCAATTGTCCCCTTCATCCAGTTGATTAATCTGAAATATAAGGGGACTTTTGCAATTCATATCTTTTTTTGTCCCATCATTCCTAATACAAGGAGTTCACGGGCGCGGTCAAAGTGGTCAAGACCTTCAGCGCTCTCGCCGCCCAAAAGCTTTTCATACTCATTCTTACCCAAAGCAGATACCTGTTCGCGAGTTTTGCCGACAGCAAGTCGGGACAGTATATCTGCGGCAACAAACATAGGTGGATCGCACAAGGCGCACATGTAACGAAGGGCTGTCAACTTGTCATTTTCTATGGTACCGTAGAAGAAAACCTGATCCTTTTTTCCCTTTCGGGGGCAAAGTTCGCCCGTAATTTCCACATCAGCGTTACTTAGCTTTCCCATCCTGCTTTTAGTAGGGTCTGAGAACAAACTCTTAAAATAATCAATAATTATTGCATCATCAGCCATTTTTGCTCCTGTTGAAGGTTGGAAGGTCTTTGATTCCTTCCAGAATGCCCTTAAGGGTTTCAACGAAGATATCAACCTCTTCAAGGGTGTTATAAAGGAAGAAGGAAGCCCTGTAGAAGGTGGGCCTGAAGCCCGGCCATATGTTGTCGAAGCGCTCTTCGTTGGCGTGATACCATGAGTGTACGCAAAAAGTGCCTTTTCGAATCATTATATTCGCCTGCGCGTCCAATTTTTCGTCAATATCCGGTTCGTCATCAGTAAATCGAATAGCTGGTTTCAGAAGATAGAATGTAAAGATTCCAGAACGTTTGGAGGCGTCTTCAGGGCCAAGTATTTGTATTTCGGGCAAATTTTTCAATTTTTCGGTCATTGCCTGATTAAGAATAGTTTCATGTGCGGCTATATTATCTACACCAACTTCCATAAGAAAACGTGCGGCAGCGCCTGCGGCAATAATGCCTGCGTAGTCTTGCAGTCCTGCTTCAAACTTATGTGGGGCGCGGAAGTAGCGAGGGTGACCAAAAAGATGGGTATCTTCAACTGTACCGCCACCAACTATAAATGGACGAATTATAGCTTCGTCATTTAAGAGCTTTTTTCTACCGTAAAGCGTTCCCATACCGGTAGGGCCTCCCATTTTATGCACTGAAAAAGCTATGAAGTCCACACCAAGGTCTTTGACGTTAATTTTTTTGTGAGGAACACTTTGCGCCGCGTCAAGAAAAACAAAGGCTTCAGGATTGGCGTTTTTGACAAGCGATACAACTTCCTTTATATCCTGAGAAGATATGGAGGCGCCGTCTAGGTTTGAACAGTGTGCAAGGCTTACCATGCGAACCTTTTCGCCAACCTCTTCCAGAACCTTTTTGAAGTTTTCAAGTGAAAACCGGCTTTGTTCGTCAAGCGGTATGGGAAGATGTTTATCAATGATACCTCTGTTGGCAAGCTCTTGCCAGGGACACAGGTTCGAGTTATGCTCCTTGGCGGTTGTTATTACAATATCTTGTTTTTTCCATAGCAGCGAACGCGCTACAAGATTGATTGCTTCGGTTGTATTCTTAGTAAATATTATTTCCTGAGAACTTTCAGCTCCAATAAGTTCCCTCATTAAATTGCGCGCCTCATCAACCTTTTCGTCAACCTGTGCAGCGAACCAGTGAGTGCTGCGCTCTCCGCACGCCGGATATTTAGTGTAATACTCATTAATAACATCTATAACCGGTTGCGGCTTAAGAGTCATACAGGCGTTATCAAAGTAGATAGGCGGTTTTCCGTTCCTCTTTTGATTAAGAGAAGGAAACATCTCTCTGTAAGATTTTAGTTCAGCCATGCCTAATCATATCAAAGAATATCTTCTCTGTCAACGGACTTAAGAACTGTAATAAGATATCACAAGATGGCGCATTTAAGGGCTTAGAGTATCACTTTACTAAAAAATCTATAAATCATCGTCCAAGGTCGCCTAAATTGTTAGCTCTAGTATGCGCGACGATACTGTATCGAAACTCCACTGTAATATGACCTTCGGAAAGTCTTTTTTGTCGCGACGAACGAAAATGTGTTCTGCAAAACAATTTTAATCAAATGAGAACAGAGAATTTATAAAAGTAAAGCAACATTTCGTTTTCCAACACATAAGTCATAGTAGTAGAGGATAAGATAACGAAAATTGAGGGTTGTTTAAGTGAAGATTAGCGAAGATAATAAGTAATTCTGGCAGAACTAATATGTGACGCTGGGTTTCCAATGTTGTCTGACTAAATGACGCTACGCTGTTTACTTAGAACAGAACGAAATCCTGCAATAAATCCACATAGACTTCCATGCCTTCCAAAAGCCGGTCTTTTTTGTAAAGCGGAGATAAGAAGACCGATATGCGACCAATAAAAAGCCAATCGGTTACGAAAACTTCTCTCAAGGGCTTGCGTAAAGAAATAATAGCGATTTTCAACAACCTGCCTGAAAAGCTCAAAATAGCTTGAACGACTTACATCTACATGAAGATGAAGTATTTCAGCCGCAGGGATATACAACAACCTGTATGATTTTGAAACGCGATACGAAAATTCGGCATCTTCCATAAATGAGTAACCGTGAAATCCTTCGTAGAACTTAAAAGACTTTGCAACCTTACGTCTGTAGAAATATAATCCATTTAATACTTCCGCTTCCTGAGGTTCTGAAATATCGTTTCGCCCAAAGGGAAAGGCAGGGAAACCAGAAGCTTGGATATATGTTCGTTTTGCATGATTGTGAGATAGCATGAAAATCAATTTATAGAGTGTTGAGGCAGCCCACCATGGTTTTTCGTTTTCAGGAGGGTTTAGAAGTCTTGGCATTGCGCCACCTACATCGTGATATTCCGGTCTGCTGAAAACTTCCAATATAATCTTGAGCGCATTTGGAGCAAGAACAGTATCATCATCTACCGAGCCTATAATATCGCCATCTGCCATATCAAAGCCAAGGTTACGTTGATAGGCGGTGCTGGGACGAGTATGTGCGTAACGGAAGTTCATTTTTGGATTTGTTTTGCGGAAAGAATCTATTAAATTACGTGTTAGGTTAGTGCTGGATGCGTCTACTATAACAAGTTCTTTCGGTAAAAGGGTTTGGTTGAAGATGGATTCTAAACATCGTTGTAACTGTTTTGGTCTATCTTTCGTACAGATAATTATTGATAAGCTAAGCATTGCAACCTATTTTTTAGTATTAAAAGCCCTGTACGCCGGCAGAATGACTTTGTAGAA
>CAZUXE010000036.1:0-17575 GCA_964624585.1 uncultured bacterium
CTTTTGAGTAACTTTTGATTAGTTTTTGACTAGCTTTTTTTAGAATTTGCCGATACCATAAACGCTAAAAAACCCATCAAAATTGATATCGTCGCGGATACCAAATCGAGTGAGACTGAAGTCATATTTTACCGGATCATCGGGCGAAATTTCGCGGAACGCAGCTGTTATGTCTAGAGCTGTCTTGAGGTTAGCTTGTTTGCGTGTTGTTAATCCCAAGGCAAGACCTATGCGGTGCATGTGGACGTCAATCGGCACCACCAATTTCGACTTTGGCAAAATTTTCCATCCCCCCGGGTCAACCGCGTCTTTACGAACCATCCATCTTAAAAATAAATTTAATCTTTTTGATGCGCCGCCGCGCTCCGGTTTGGGCAGAAGGTGGTTAAATCCGCCTATGTAACCTACGTAATTTTGGTTAGTTGTAAGGTTTAGCGCTTTCGTATCATCTTCAATCAATTGACGAATTTTTGATACGAAATTAATTAACGATGGTATTATAGTATCAGTATTTCCTTCAAATCCGGCCATAAATCCAGCCTCAAGAGAGCCGTATTCCCCAATCATTCGTTTGATTCCCCAGAGCATCATGGCGATGTCCTCGCTTGTGGCAAAGCGGTGCTTGATTCCTTGCATAGTTTGCCTTAAGTTTAGGAAAGTCATTGACATAAGCGTTTTGTATGGTGATGTTCCTAGCGTCTCTAACACCCTTGCCACGCTTTTCAAAATCTGTTTAACCTTGCCATAGGCTAGGGCAGAAGCAAGCATTCCCACAATTTCGCGGTCTTTTATATCTGGATAGTCGTACAGAAACTGCAAGGGGTCAGGGGAGACGTACTCCCTTCTGTTGTAGCGGTTATAGAGGTCTTCCAGTTGTGGAACGATGTATTTCAACGACCTTGGGGAAGTCATGCCTCGCCCCTACGTCTTTTGATTCCTGAGCAGGCTGACGACCTCCGCCGCGTGGTATGAGGAACGTACCAAGGGAGCGCAGGCTGCGGCAAGGAACCCCATCTCACGCGCTTTTTGCTCATACTCTGCAAACTGCTCAGGAGTGACGAAGCGGTCTACGTCTAGATGTTTGAGTGTGGGCTGTAGGTACTGGCCGATGGTCAAGATGTCTACACCGACCTTTCGCATATTCTCCATTGTTTGATATATCTCCTCGTCTCGTTCACCCAGGCCGACCATGATGCCGGATTTGGTAAATCCTTGCGGATTCAGCTCTTTTAGAATCCGTAGTACCTCAAGCGATGAACGATAGCCTGCTCGTCTGTCACGTACCTGTGGGGTTAGGCGCTCTGCAGTTTCCAGATTGTGGGCAATGACGTCGGGCTTTGCGTCTACAATTTTTTTAAGTCTTGCGGATACGGCAGGCAGTGTCTCTGCAGGTAGAGAGGAAAGAGGGGAGGAGGGCGTGAAATCGGGGATCAACGGCTCAACCAGTACGTTCGGGTTCTGTTCTTTAATTAGCCGTATCGTTCGGGCGAAGTGGGCTGCTCCGCCGTCTTGGAGATCGTCTCTGTCAACAGAGGTCAGCACTACGTAACGTAGCCTCATCCTTTTGACTGCCTCGGCAACGCGGTGAGGTTCGGTTTCATCAAGATAACCCTTTGGATTTCCGGTTTTTACCGCGCAAAATCTGCATGCTCGCGTACACAGATCACCTAAAATCATAATAGTTGCTGTGCGGCGTCCCCAGCAGTCTGCGATATTCGGACAGTGAGCTGAGCGGCATACTGTGTGTAAGTCTAAATCTCTCAATATCTTATCAACATTACGATATTCACCTTGGCCGGGCAGTTTTATTCTTAACCAATCCGGTTTACGTCTCAGCTTGTCTATCATCTAAAATCCTCCATCCGCTTGTCTTCGAACCTTATTTTGAAGGTTTCCTCAAAAGCTATCCTCACTCCAGTCTTTATCTTCTCAAAATCCGGTGCCTTGCCAAGAATTCGCTCCATTGAGGTTACCCCTTTGTTTTGTAAGCCACAAGGAATAATCAGTTTGAACATCTCCAAATCAGTCGATACGTTGAGGGCGAAACCGTGAAAGCTTACCCAGCGCTTGACCGCGATGCCTATTGCGCACAACTTGTCACTTTCAACCCAGACCCCGACCGGCGTTCCTTTCTCAAGCTGCATGGAACCCATGCTCTTTATCCCAAATTCTGTCAGCAGCTTTACGATGGCTTCCTCCACCTTCCTTACAAACGGTCTGATGCCTGTTAAGCCTTTCTTTACGTGAAATATAGGATAGCCAACTAATTGACCAGGCCCGTGATAGGTGAAGTCGCCGCCGCGCTCCACTGCGTGCAGGTCCACACCATGATGTTGCAACTCCTCCTTGCTAAGTAGCAGATTCTCATCCTTGGCCGATTTCCCGCGGGTAATCACATGTTTATGCTCAACCAGTATCAATGTGTTGGGAATTTCCTCACGAACCCGCATCTGCCATAACTTTCGCTGGAAATCCCAGGCCTTTTGGTATTTCATTACGCCAAGGTCAACACAATAAGCTTTTTCCATTGAGCTGAATTTTAATCGGGAAGCATGGGGTGTCAATGTAGTTGGTTAAGGCCGGAGAGTTGAGTTTTGCATAGAATGGTAAATTACGGGAATATAATATTTTAGCTTTTCTGTAACTGGAGTCTGGTTTTGGTAGCCGGCTTAATTTTCAGATAGATTGAAGGCAGGTCTTAGTTATGCGAAATCAGCTATAATAAAAAAGCTAAGGTGCGAACGAATGTCTGCGTCTTAGCTATATAAAGCGGGAGACGGGATTTGAACCCGCGACCCTCACCTTGGCAAGGTGATGCTCTACCACTGAGCTACTCCCGCAATTCCTGGTTTTCAAACTCTGCTACCAGAGACGAAATATTACTCGTTTGAAACTTGATGTCAAGTCTGTTTGGTATTTATTCGTCTTATAAAGAGTTGGAATGCAAAGAAACTCAAGTAGGGCTTGAAACTGGATATTATACATGAGCAAATTATGCATCTTGACGAATTTTTCTAACTGTTTACAATCCAAGTATGGACGTTAACGTGGAGGTTTCGTTGTATGATGAAAAGTGCAGGGATGATTTTCAGCTTGAAATATCTTAAAGAATTGGAGAACACAAAACGACAGTAAGCTAATTAAGTCACTTGCACAATCGGAAATCTTACCTAAGAGAAAACTATGAAGTTTAACGGAGGAGAAAATGAAACTTGTCTATCCAACTAGTCTGGCAAAAACAGTGGACGCAGTCAACAATGCGTATTTTACAGCTCAGAAGTTAACGAATGCCGAGAAGCTGGAGGCGGCAAGATTCATTGTTTCAAGGCATGGTCACCCATACTCTTACGCCAATACCTTTGCACCATTGAAGAAGGAATTTGCAGATGGCATCAACTTGTTTACCGGAGAAAAGGTTGTGAGCAAGGCTGCCACATCTCATATCCTTGGTGAAGAGGCCTGCCGTGTTTTGCACCTTCTTAATGTCGCCGACAAGAAAGTAAAGGCCATCCTTGCCGAAGCAACTGCGGGTATGCAGGCCAGACTTGGCAATTACTCATACGAACACGGTATCTACTGCTGCGGTAAGTGTTCTGCCTCTATGTGGCGACATGCCGTGGTCGGTGATTTTCGGGATACAGAAAAACTCTTGGCTGCAGGGATGAAGGCTCTGATGTCTCGTCGGGACGGTAAGAGCCGTTGGCGAACCTTTCCATTCTATTATACTTTGTCTGCTTTGGCTCAGATAGACCTACCTGCGGCGAAATCGGAGATAAAGTATGCGGCTCTATCGGTAGAGCGGTTTCTGCGTCGCAAGCCGAAATCAGGCAGTTACGATAAACGTCGTCGTGTAGTAGCAGAAATGGTTCTTGCGAAAATCTAGACACAAGAGGATAATTATAAAGGGAACCCTAATAATTCCGCTTGTTTTGATGATGATCGTTTTTGCCGGAAGCTGCGCTAGATTCAAAGGAATGTTAGAGATACGGGAGATGCAGATTGAGGATGTATCTCGTCGCGCTTCATGAATGTATTCCGGTAGGGCAGCTTCTGGTTTTGTGAGTAGGCACTTATTAACGAACTAATGGTATTGCAGATTATAGATTGTCCTAATATTGTAGATTTGAGAGTACATCCAGATTATTATCGAAAGGGGATAGCTTCGTAGTTGATGGATGCAATCAAGGCATTGGTCAACGAAAAGGGTTTGCTAAAGTTTTAGTTTGAGCGTTGGAATTAATAACGATCTTGCAGCGTTAATCTATGAGAAGAGGGGGTGTAGAATGCGGGGTTCGGAGAATATGTATAACGCGACTCAACCACAAATAAGAATGGTAAAGTTAACTCCTAGGAAGAAGGGTGCATATATCTTATTAAGGAGCTGTAATTGAGTGATTTATTCGCTCAGAGCATCATCCGAATCCTCAACCTTGACCCCCTGAAGATGGAAAGAAGTTACTTTTACTAGACCGCTGCAAACGCTACAAGGTCGTGGGTAGCGTCATTTACTATCTCTTAAGTTCTGACCGGACTAGCGCTCAGTGCTTTATAGATTCCCGACCGGTGAGGTAGTCCACTTCTACTTGGCCTCCCCGGTAATCCAAATCCAGCTTCAACTTTACCCAGAGGGTTCATTCGAGATAATCACCTTTGGGTCTGACTAAGTTAGTAGTTCGATTAATTGGGTTCCTGATTTCCCCATTGACTGAATAAAAGCTTCGTGCATAATGTAGAAATGGTAGATATGAATACTCCTGATGCAGATGCTGTTTTTCTAACTTTAGAAGGAAATAAAGAAGCTTTTGCAGTAATTGTGGCACGCTATACGGAAAGGGCTTACAGAATGGCGCTATATATTCTTGGTTGTGAACAAGATGCAATGGATATCTCGCAGGACGCTTTTATTCGTGCTTATCGTTTTTTAGATAAATATGACCTTAAAAGACCTTTTTTCCCATGGTTCGCCCGTATTTTGCGTAATTTATGCTATAACTGTCTTAAAAAACGGAAACGCAAGCAAGCGTATAATATTGATGATTTTCAAATAGCCGCACCAGTCAAAGAAATAGATATTTTTGTAAAAACGGCTATCAATAAAGCCCTTCTTCAACTTTCACCACAGGATAGGGAAATAATAGGTAAGTTTTATTTTGAACAGTTGTCGTATCAGGAAATTGCAGATGAATTAGGAGTGCCTATAGGTACGGTTATGTCGCGCTTGTATTACGCCCGAAAGCGTCTTAAAGACTTGCTTAAGAAAGATAACATTTTTGAAAAAGGGGTGAAGTTATGAATAAATTGCATCAACGCTATGAACATCTTCTTCTTAAAGTAATTGATGGTGCGGCGAGCGCGGCTGAAGAGCAGGAATTTTTTGCACATATTCAATCATGTCCCGATTGCCGCAAAGAATACGGTGAATTTCAGGATTTGGAGCAGTTTATGTCAATTGTCAAGTTGAAAGATTTGTCAGAAGACGCCCGCAATGCGTATTGGCATTCCTTATACAATCGTTTAGAACGGGGAATAGGTTGGGTATTGCTTTCATTAAGCGTAATTTTGCTTTTAGGATTTGCAGGGTTTATGTTGATTAAGGAATTTATTACAAATCCTACCGTATCCGTAATTCTTAAAATAGGAGTGTGCGGTGTATTGTTTGGGTTAATTGCGCTTCTGGTAAGTGTATTAAAGGAACGTCTATTTATTAAAAAATACGATAAATACTCTAAAGAGGTAAAACTATGATTATGTCAACCACTGATGAAGTTTCCGGTTATCGGATAAAAGAAACCCTAGGTATAGTTAAAGGAAATACAGTGCGTGCCAGGCATTTGGGCCACGATTTTATGGCTAAATTGAAAAATTTGGTGGGTGGTGAAATTTCCGATTACACTAAGTTGTTAGCTGAATCGCGGGAGCAGTCGCTTGACCGCTTAGCTCAATGTGCTAAGGAATTGGGGGCTGATGCTGTAGTTGGCATTCGTTTTGCGACATCTTCGCTGATGAAGAGCGCTGCTGAACTTTTAGTCTACGGAACAGCAGTCAGATTAGAGAAGATTTCTTGACTCACATCAAATCAAAATTTATGTTATCTGTTGCCTTGCCTGAATTTTTAATCTTTCCTTTATCCTGCAAGTAAAGCGGTCAATTCCACTCAAATAAGAAGGTAGCCAATATCGTATCCCGCGTCTCTTGCGTCTTAATGATAGGTAGTTATATGAGGCAGGTCTTAGTGGGTGAAAGAATATGAGGGAGAAGCTCCACTTGAACCCGAGGTACATGCGCTTGATGCTGAATTACCGCAGGCTGTGCCCATTGAATTACCGCAACTGTTACCTATTTCCTGAGCCGTTACTGCAGCAAGTATTACGGAACCAATTAGAAGTAATCCGCCTGCTACTCCGCAACCTATCCAGGCTTTAGCAGCCCTGAGTTTTTTTGATTCTCTGACATAACAATCAGTATAAGAGGCAATGTAGCTTGGCGGTTTACCTATGAGGTTGCTTGGACTAGGAGTAGGTTTAAGGGCATAAGCCAATCCTACACCCAAAATATTCAATACACATCCAGCGCCAAGCCAGGTCCACATATTAAAATCTTGTTTTGCATCAATGTGAGCCTTTTGGCAAGGATTTACCGTTTGCTGCTGGGCAATGGTTGCAAGTGGCGTAGTTAATAAAACGATAGCTAATAAACTAGCAATATGCTTCCGCACTATAACCTCCTCCATAATGGAAGTTTCTTTACAAAAAATATTATAAGGTATTTATTTGAGAAGTCAATGTGTAAAAATTGCTTTTCCAATTGCGGTATCGTAATATTAACACAACTTGTATATATCTGAGTAGCTATCATATTGGTGCAACTGAGGCTTGGTTTGCAGTTGTTGGTATAATAAATACAGTTACTGATAGCAGTAAGTGTATTTTACAACCCGGACGCTTTTTCTTATAGCAAGTTTCTCTGTAATAAAGCCGTCAGTCGTGTTTAATGTGTGGCAGGGTTACCAATCTATTACTTTAGTTTCTGCGTCTTTAGGTATCTTATAATTACTCAAACGCGAACTAAGCGGCGTATTGGTTTTGATATTTTCAAGGCGTAACTCTTCTGTTCTTAAAAACTTGCCTTTTTTTACAATGGAACGTAGATGATGAGGAATAAGCTTTCCATTTAGCTCCTCATATCCTCTTAATTGAAATTCAATCGACCATCCCTTACCAGAAGTTCGGTAAAGTACAAAGCTTTCGTCAATACTACCGGTTATAACCTTGGGTAAATTTGTATATTTCGGATGATACCAGTATAAAAGCAGAGTATCGCCTTTATTTTCCGACTTATTTACCTTAAATCCGGCTCTGTGCAAATTCCTTTCGTAATCGAAATCTAAGATTTGAGGTATGGTTGTTTTTTGAGTTGGCAGGCTATCGTTGGTAAGCAACCTAAAAAGCTTGTTCTCATCAGGATAATAGATGTCTGTGGTATCTGGTTTTATCCACATTATTTGATTTAATGGTTCGCAGACATCGAAAATCACAATTGGCTCATAACAAATATAAAGCTTGCCCCGCACTACTTCCATATTCATTCTACCTTTATCTGCAGTTACTGTAGATAGTGTAAAATCTGCCGCTATTCGACAAGATGAAGCGGAAAGTAGCGCCACAAGAATTTGAATCATCAAATTATACCTGAGGCAATAGACCAGCTTCCTCCTATTACTCCCCAAAAGATAGTAGCGCCGACACAACCCCAGAAAGCTTTATTGGTTTGTATATTTTTAGCCTTTCTTTTGTAACATCTGCTGTAGGCGGATATGTACTCTGGCGATCGGCCAACCAGACTTACTGTTGGCGGAGAAGGTACTATAGCATGGGCAATTCCCCATCCAAGGCATCCCAAAAAAAACCCAGCGCCCAACCACAACATAGCGTTGGTATCTGTCTCAGCGTCGTAGTAAGCCTGCGAACAGGCGTCATCTGCAATCGCAACAACAGGTAGTGTGAGAATTGATACAAATAATAATAACGATAAACCTTGTTTCACAACTTCCTCCGAATTTGCTTTTCATATTCTATATTAATAATTGACGTGCATAGGTCTTTCAATGTTTCAAGTTATGACTGAAGCGAAGTTAAGTATTTGATTTTTTCGTATACTCAGCAATGCAAGCCAGAATAAAAAAAACAGCGCTTCCAAAGGAGGCGATGAGTGAGGGAATTATCCAAAGCTTCGCTTTTGCTTCAGGAGCTTTGCTAAAACCCAAAACTCTACCTAATACTACTATAGAGTAAACCACAGTGAACACAAAATTATGAATTGAACTTGTTATTGCGACCGACCCCAGGGTTAAGGAAGGGAAGGCCGAATGGAGGGAAGCAATCTCTTTGAAGTTGAAGTACGGAGTTAAATAAGTACTAAGAGCAGTATCCAAAGTTTTGTCTTGACTTTAGGAGTTTCGGGTAAAACCTAAAATTTCACCTGAGACTGCTATAGAAGAAAGCGCACAACCTTATAATCTGGAATTGGTTTTGTGGGGACAACGGGTTGATAGTGTTTTTGGTATTTCGTTAGGGAGTGAAGCTCTAATTCTTCCTCTTCCATCAAGGAGGGGGAAATTTTGACTAACTTTTGACTAGCTTTTGATCATCTTTTGCCTAGCTTTTTTGCTAAGTAATTATAGGGTATGAAGTTTCTAAATGAACTTATTTCAAAACGACCTAGGTGGCTAAGTCTGGCAAAAAGGCAACTTGCCTAATCTTTGCTGAAGGGTACGTAAAAGTTGGAGTCTTTTTTGAAGCTATGGCCTGCCCATCGCTTGCGATAAATTTTTATTGCCTGCTTGTCGGCCTCAGCGTCGCCCGAAGAACGGTATATTTCTATATTTAGTAACTGACCTGTAGTATCAACATTTACCTTTAATGTTCCGGGTTGTGGGATGCCAGAGCGTAAAGTAAACAAACGACGATAGGTGTAAGTATTTGAATCTGATAACCCTTCAGATACAACAGAATTACTGGATAATCCATCAGCCTCTGTAAGCTCTCGTTCTTCAACTTGACCTTGTAGTGTTATTAAAGATAGAAGGTCTTTATTAGCTTCAACCTTTGCGTTTGGCTCTTTTTGGGGTTGTGTTTTTGTTTTAAGACCGCTGCCGCCACGTCCTGTTACTGCAAATTCATTCTTTTGAGATTTTGCAGATTGACGAGAACTTGATATTCCCTTTGTGTCAGTTGATACAGATTCAAGCGTTTGTTCCGACAAAGAAGTGTTTGGGTTAATTGGAAATGGCGCTAGCACATCTTCCGCTTCAGATTTTTTAGAATCTATTTCTGTCCGAGCAAGCTTTTTGATACCTGTAACTGTATCAAACGTGATTTCTTTCTGCATAGCTTTGGTTTCATTTTCGCTAAACTTCGTTGGTATTTCTTTAATAAATGAGATTGAAAGAAATATGGCTAAAATTACAGCAACGCCGGCAGAGAGGTAAGGAAGAAACCTGAAGTTCATTCTACGTAATTTCCTTCGTTTAATTAGAGGTTCATGAAGTGTGGTAAGTTCTTTTTGTATTCTTGTTGGGAAACTATGCCAGTAATGTTCACCTGGATCAGGAATTTTTTCATCATTCGCATCAAGCAACAAAGTATCAATGGCTGTAAGTTCAGCCAGTTTAAGCTGACATTCAGAACATTCTGTAAGGTGGGTCTCAAGTTCAGCACTCTTTTTTTCGTCAAGTTCTTTATCGTGATAGAGTTGGAGCAGTTTTTGGACTTCCTTGCAGTTCATAATAATTCTCCAAGTTCCTTTTTTAATATTTGACGAGCGCGGGAAAGGCGGGACATAACCGTACCAATAGGGATGCTTAAAGTTTCGGCAATTTGCGAATATGACCAGTTCTCATATACACGTAAAACAAGCGTCTGTTTTAACTTAATTGGCAATTTTACAATAGCATTGTGCACTTTTTGTTTTGTCTTGTTTTGCGCGTAGACGGTTTGAGGTCCCTTCCCTGACGATTTGAGATCTACATCTGTGTTAACCATAGGCAACTTTTTTTTCTTTACATAGTTGAGCGTTAAATTTATTGCAATTCTGTACATCCAAGGGCTGAAAGGATAACGTAAATCGAAGCGTTCAATAGCCTTAAATGCTCTAATAAACGCTTCCTGGATTAGATCATCTGTTTCATTATGGTTTTTTACGAATCTGTAAATCACAGTATACACCCTTCGTTGATAACGCTCTACTAGCTTGCCAAATGCAGCGGTATCTCCATCCTTAGCCCGCGCCAGGAGCTTTTTTTCATCAGAAGGAGACTTATTTTCCCAATCCTGCTGACTTGACTTTCTATCCTGTAATACAGATTCAGGCACTTTTTATTCCTAACTCACTCCTGTTTAGGTTTTTTCTATAAAAGCGTGCACATCGGCGTCCATTTCTTCAGGTGTTCTGCCTGTTTTAAGTACAAAGTAGTCGAATGTATTTCCTTCTTCAAAAACTTCCTTCATCTTTAAGTATGTTTCCCATGTGGCATCAGACTGCATGTCTTTATTTTTTCGCTCTTCTATCCATACTTTAACTTGATTGTCATCAGCTTTACAACAAATAAAATTGACATTTGCACCTAAAGGTTTAACTGCATCATAAAGCTCTTCACGTGCGGCTTTTTTTGAATAGGTAGCGTCCAGTATAAGCGATTGCGCGTTGGAAAGATATTTAGGCGCGCTGTCTTTCATTGATTCATAAACCTGTTTACTTAGTTTTGGAGAATATAAATCTTTCCCAAAGGATGCGTAGTGATGTTCATCAAGAGAAGCGCCGGCTATAACACGCCTTACTAAATCTGAACGTATATGTACTGCATTGCTCCAATCTCTAGTGCGGGAAGCCATAAGCGACTTTCCAGTTCCCGGTAGACCGTAGAAAACGGTTAGACTGGGCTTTGCAAAAAGGGTGTATGCGTACAATTTTGCTAAATCAAAATAGGCTTTCGCCTTTTGTTTAATTTCATCGGGATTCTTAGGATTTTGTCCAAGTTGAAAACCTATTACCTTACCTCTAACATAGGCCCTGTAACACCTAAAAAAATCGTGGAATCTTAATAAGCCGTAGTCATCTGTTTCATTAAGATAACTATCTAGCAGAAAATCCGAAAGATTTCTCTTACCGTGAAAATCAAGATCCATGGTCATAAATGCTAAATCAGCCGCGATATCTGAACAGGCGAAGCGAAGATTGAATTCAATTCTATCAAATATGAGAATTTCGCCATCAGGAACAAAAATATTGCCTGAATGAAGATCACCATGACAATATTTAATTTTGCCACCTGCTTCACGCTCTCGAAACAGGGTTTCATTTTCTTTCAGGAATTTTTCAATTTTTTCCTTAATAAAGTTATAATCATCAGAGGATATGGTTATATCCTTTACGTTCTCAGTCTGGGCAAAGTTCTCTTCCCAATTGAACTTAACGTTCTCAAAAGCCCCTTCAGCGGTTATTTCCTTAGAAACGGCGGCCTGTTTATGAAATTCGGCAATTTTTTTTGCCAACTTACTTATCAATCCGTAATCTATAGCGGAAGTTTTCAATAAGTTAGACATCATGGATTCCTGAGGAATTTCTTTCATAACAAGCGCATATTCAATAACTTCGTTGCCTTCGCGCTCACCCAAGTGCAAATTACCCGATTGGTCAAGTGAAACGGCTTCCACTTTCAGATAAATATCCGAAAGTTCGCTATTTAGCTTAAGTTCTTTATTACAGAACTTCCTGCGTTTTTCAAGTGTAGAGAAATCGAGAAAGCCAAAATTTACCGGTTTTTTAATTTTGTAAGCCCTGTTGCCTGTTAGGAATACCCAGGCGGTGTGAGTTTCGGTTCGTTCTATTTTACCTGTCTTATGGGGATAAAATTCAGGGGTCAAAAACGCCTGTAAGAATTTTTCTTGAACTTTGTCCTCATTCATAATGTCTCCTTCGTACTTTTAATCGGGAATTTTAATATCATGCCGTTTTTGCGATGTTTGCAATTTATAATTAAATCCAATTAGGCTAGTAGTCTGCCTATTTGGGTAGCGGTTTGTTTTAAGTAGTTTTTGGTATTAAGCATAGCCTGAGTTCGGTCAACCGGTCCTGGTTGAATTGATATGGCGGTAGTTCTTCTATCGCGTGGTGCAATTTGTACGGCTACTTCTCCGCAAAGAAGGATTAGCTTCTTATGCGGTAATTTTCGCAAAGCTCCAACTACTTTATAGGAAAGACTTTGTTTATCAAGACGCCCTTCGCCGGAAATAATCACCGAATCTTTTTTCAGCTTATCCCTTAATCCTGAAAACCTAAGCATATAGTCCGAGCCGCTCATAAGTCGACATCCAGTTAAAGCTGAAAGACCGAATGATATTCCTCCAGCTGCACCCATTCCCCGACGATGGTCAAGCCTTTGTGCAATAGCCAATTCCGTGACCTCTGCGAATCGAGCAAAGCCTTTTTCCAGAATTTTGATATCCCTTTTGCTAGCGCCTTTCTGAGGAGCGTAAACCATTGCACCCATTGGGCCAAGTAAAGGATTATCCACATCCCATAGAACAGTTAATTGTTTTTTCAGTCGGTGGTCAAGATTAGTGCGGTCAATTTGAGCCAATTTGATTAACTCAGCAGGGCCTTCAGGCAATTCTTTTCCTGAGGCATCAAGAAACCTTGCCCCCAGAACCTCTAAAGCCGCTCTGCCACCGTCAACTGTTGCAGAACCGCCTAAACCGACTATCACTTCCTCAATGCCCCTATCAAGTAGCGTAAGTATCGCCTCTCCAAGCCCCTTGGATGTAGTTAGCATGGGATTTCTTTCATTTTCTTTAAGAAGACGCAAACCTAGGATGGATGCTGACTCAAGGTAGGCCCGTTTTCCAAAAACCAAGGCAGTTGTTTTGATTCTTTTTCCAGACGCTCCTGTTACCTGCATAGAAGTTGCTCTGGCTCTTTTGCCTTTTAGATAATAATTTATGCACTCAATAAATCCGTCCCCGCCATCCGATAGGGGATACTGTTCAATACGCTGTTTTTTCAGGCTGCTTTTAAGTCCTGTTGCAATTGCCCTTGCTGCCGCTACCGGTCCAAGGGTTTCTTTATACGCTGCAGGAGCTACGATAATCATGTTAAAGCCTCCAGGAGATTAAACTCTTTAAGCAATCCGGCAATAGCTTTTTTTAAGCTGCGGGCCCTTAAGAAGAATGTCAGTTTAAGTTCAGAGGTACTGAAGGCTTCAATGTGGACATCTTCTTCTCTTAACATTTTGAACCCCCGTTTGGTAATGTTTGCATCAAGACCTACTCCAGGCCCAACCAATGATACGGAGCTTATGTTTTTCATTACCGATAACTTTAAGGCCGCAGTTTCTTTACGGAATTTCTCAAGTATTTGCTGCGCACGTGGTGCGTCCTGCCTAGCTACAATAAAGGCAAGGTCGAACTCTGCCGCTTGAGGATGTCCATGGGAATAGAAATAAATGCGGATTCCAGCGTCAGCTAACTGCTCTATGGCTTGAGTCATAAGTGTCGGATTTTGTGGAACATCTTTTACTGTAAATCTAACAAGCCCTTTTATTTGGGTTATTGCCCGAACAAACCGTTCCTCAAGCTTAACTAATTCACCAACCTTGGTACCTGACTTTTCAGGTTTCATACTTGAGCGAATTTCCAAAGGAACCCTGTAGCGCATGGCTAAAGATGCCGCTCTGGGATGCAGAACACGCGCTCCGTAATCGGCTAACTCTACCATTTCTTCGTAGGTTATATTATTCAAACAGGCCGTGTGCGGGAATAACCTGGGATCTGCTGTACACAGTCCCTTTACCGCTTTATACAGTTCGCAGGAATCGGCTTTAAGGAAGCGAGCAAGGGCTATTGCCGTGGTGTCTGAACCACCTCTTCCCAGTGTAGTAATCTCTTTACCCTCAGCGCTTACCCCCTGGAATCCGGCAACTATGGGAATTATCCCTTGCTTAAGCGTATCTTTAAGCCTATTTCCTTTCACATAAAGAATGCGGGCGTCATTGTGGCTTTCATTGGTATGGATACCTACTTGAGAACCGGTAAAAGAACGCGCCCTAAGACCTCTCTCTTCCAATGCCATTGCCAAAAGGCTCATAGTAATTCGTTCCCCTGTAGTAAGCAGCATATCAAGTTCTCTTCCTTGGGGTTTGCTAACTACCTTTTTTGCCAAATCCTGAAGTTCATCGGTTTGAGACCCCATTGCCGAAACGACTACTACAAGACTGTCAGCTAATGCCCTACCCGCAAGGTAGGATGCAACTTTTTTCAAGTGTCTGGTAGTAGCGAGTGAACGCCCTCCGAATTTAGTTACAATTAAAGCCACTTTGATATTCTTGAAACAGCCTCTTGTATTTTATCCTTATCAATAGTGAGAGAAAACCTTACATAACCTTCGCCGTGTTCTCCAAATCCAACTCCTGGGGTAACTAAAACTCCGGTTTCTGAAAGCATGGCGCTTGCGAATTCCATTGAGCCTTTATCAGCTACAGGTACAGACGCCCATAGGTAGAATGTAGCTTTTGGTGATGGAATTACCCAGCCCAATTGGTTAAGACCTGAAAGTAATTCACCTCTTCTTGCCCGATATATCTTGCGCAACTCAGCTGTTGAGTTTTCACCAAGTTCCAAAGCTGTCTGAGCCGCCTGTTGTATTGCCGTAAAGACTCCTGAATCGGTGTTTTGTTTAATTTTCTTCAAAGCTGCAATCATGCGCGCGTTGCCGACAGCATAACCTATTCGCCAACCGCACATATTGAACGATTTGGAAAAGGAATTAAATTCAATTGCACATTCCTTAGCTCCAGGTACAGCCAAAACAGAAGGCGGAGGGTCATCAAAGTATATTTCGGAATAACAATTATCGTTCATAAGCCACATATTATGGGAACGTGCGAACTGAACAGCTTCGGCCATGTGAATAGGGTCGGCTACAGCAGTAGTTGGATTGGAAGGATAATTCATAATTAAAAGTTTTGTTTTGTCGGTAGCCTTTATTTTAGGGATGTCTATGAGGAAGTGATTCTCTTCTTTTAATGGGGCGGCAATTGGAGTCCCACCTGCAAGCAAAACCTGATTTTTATACACAGGATAGGAAGGACAAGGATAAACAACTTCGTCACTTTCATCAACAAGTCCCCAAATAAGGTGACTTATACCTTCTTTTGAACCGATAAGTACGCAAATTTCTGTTTCAGCATCAAGGTCAACACCGAAGCGTTGTTTGTACCAAAGGGCTATGTCACGCCGTAGGCTGGAAGTTCCTGCATAAGAAGGGTAACGATGAGTAAAGTGGTCGCTTGCTGCACGGGTAAGTGCGTTTACAATTTCAGGATGTGTCGCTAAATCAGGATCGCCGACACCAAAGTCAATAACATCTTCACCGTATTCTTGTTTCGCTTTGTCAAGTTCAGCGAATAGATATTTTGGCAACAAATCCAAACGCTTTGCGTGTTCTCTCACTTATCCTCCAAGATGTCTCTAAATTGATAAAATCCAGGTTGTTTATTGACAATAAATCGTATCGCCAGCAGGCTTCCCTTTGCAAACGCCAGACGACTTGAGGCGCGATGAGTTAATTCTAGCCTTTCTCCTTCAGTAAGGAAATAAACGGTGTGTTCACCTGCTACATCGCCGCCTCTGAGAGCTAAAATCGCCATTTCGTCAGATTTTCTTTCACCGGTATGGCCCTGTCGACCATAGATTGTTTTTGAGATATTTCTGTTTGCCTTGATAATGTTGGCTAATCTTAAAGCTGTTCCTGATGGCGCGTCCTGCTTATGGCGATGATGAATTTCTACTATCTCCGTGTCATAAGTTTCAAGGGCATTGGCAGCATCTGCGGTAAGCTTAAACAACATATTTACTCCAACCGACATATTAGGAGACCACAGCAAAGCTCGTTTGGCGCTTTCGACCTTTAATTTTGCAAATTGTTGTTCTGATAAACCTGTTGTGCCTGATATTAAGGGTGCGCCTGAGGCGCTTAGGTTATCTAAGACTTCATCTAAAGCCTTTGGAGAAGTAAATTCCACAAACACGTCGCTTTGCGGAATAATTTCCTGAAAATCGGAGCTGAGTTTACATCCGTGGATTATTGAACCTATTTGGGGATGAGATTTATGTTCAAGCAATCCAACCAGTTTCATATCCTTTGCCTCTGAAATCAGCTTTGTCACTTGACCTGCCATACGACCACAAGCGCCTATTACTGTAACCCGTATCATTTTTTATCAGAGGAGTTAAGTTTCATTGTCTAATTAAACCTCAATTCCGTATTTTTCAATCTCGCTTCTAATTAATTCGTAGTTTTGTTCAGAAACAGGGGCCAAAGGCAGTCTTAGTTCGCCTGAATTAATGCCTAAAATATCGCAAGCTGCCTTCACAGGACCAGGGTTGGTTTCAACGAAAAGAGCCTTAATAAGTGGGAATAATTTTTGGTGAATAGTCAGGGCTGCTTGGAAATCACCTTGCTCGTAGAATTTGACCATATTTACTACATCATAGGGAATTATATTTGAAACTACGGAAATAACCCCTTCTCCGCCTACTGACATAATAGGCAGGGTAAGTGAATCATCCCCTGACATAACAACTACCTTATCACCCAATCTTCTGACTAAATCTGTAGCTTGATCAAGATTACCGGAAGCGGCTTTAACAGCCACAATATTATTGTATTTATTTGCAATTTTCTCAACAGTTGATGGAAGTATATTGCCACCTGTCCTTGAGGGTACATTGTAGATAACTATAGGAAAATCAGTATTCTCACACACTTCTGAATAATGTCTGTATAAACCTTCCTGAGTTGGTTTGTTGTAATAGGGAGTAACCACCAGAGCGGCGTCAGCTCCTAATTCCTTTACCCTTTTAACAGATTTTATGGCTTTCGTAGTAGAATTACTACCGGCTCCGGCTATTACCGGTACATAGCGGTCAGCCTGTTTTGCTAACTTAACAGCTGTAGAAATAACTGTATTTTGTTCATCTTCAGTAAGCGCTGGAGTTTCGCCAGTTGTACCACAGGGAAGAAGGCCGTCAATCCCCTGGCTTATTTGCCACTTAATGTGGCTCTCCAGCGATGCTTGGTCTAGTTTGCCGTCTTTGAACGGCGTGACGAGAGCAGTTATCGCGCCTCGGAACATATTGCCTCCTTAATATGCTTACTATACTCAAATTAACGATTAAATCAAGATTTTTCCGTATTATAGCAAGAAGTTTTCCCTTAATTTAAGTATGTAAGTGAAAATTTGATTCAATTTCCTCAATTATGGAATAAATCTGCAGTTTAGCTTTTCACATGACGCTACTATAGAATAAATCTATTAGCAATGTCAGGTATTAATGACACAAGGCTTTTGTAATAAGGCGTTTGTTGCATTCCCTATCCATTGATACTTAAAATCAATAAACCACAAAGTTATGGTCTATGGAGTATGGTAAATATTAATAGAGCTTTTCTTGACACTGGGGATAGTCTCCATATACTTTCCCGATGACATACGGTATTGATGTCGTGGGTTCAGAAATCC
>CAZUXE010000037.1:0-17361 GCA_964624585.1 uncultured bacterium
AAAAATACCGGATAATTTTGTAGCAATTATCGGTTGAGGAAATTTTCGTAGGAATCAATTTTATCGAGGTAGATTCCGTCAAATCCTTGGGATATAATTATATCTAAGTATGAGGATGGAGAGCCAAAGATAAGTCGCTGCCAAGGTTTTTCCCAATAACGTACCAGATAGTTGCCTTTCCAGTCAGGATTTTCACCTTCAATCCATGATGGCCTGTTTGATTTATGCGTCCATTCCTGCTTCCAGTAGAAACGATAGTCTTCAGCTTCACCTATTGACATATACGCTAGAAGAATTGCGTTTGATTTATGTTTTAGAGTCGATATTTCAGATGCGGTATAGGGAATACCGTTATCAGCATAGTCCATAATTATTAAATCGAAGCCGAGTTTTGCAAGCGAATCTAAGAACTGCTGACGCCCAATACTTTGCGAATGTTGAAGGATGTAGATAAAGTCGCGCACACTATCTAAGACAATGGGAGATGTGTTTGGGCTTGGCTCTTTTTCGGGATTAACGTTAAGATACGAAAGCTCTCTTACCGTACAGTAGGGAACAAAACCCTTTGCGTGAGAAGAAAAGTAGGCATCGTTAATCTTGCGGAGTTCATCATGGGAAAAAGATGGCGTATCGTTATTTTCAAAAACGTAATCGGTTGTGAGAACTAGCTTTTTTGTTTTTACGTACTCTGCAAGATTAGTCTCAAGCTCCTTAGTTATTTGCCTAGAGGTCTTTTCCCCATCTCCGCTATATCCGTAATAGAGATCTTCTTGACCGATGCCGTCTACTGCAGCTAAATATCCTAAAGAATTCCACAATCCACTTGCATTTTGAGGAAAAATATAGAATGTGGAGTCCTTCGATTTTGCATAAGTTGATATGTTTATAACAAAATCAACCATCTTTTGCTTAAAATCGAGCTTCGGTAGATAGCGTGAGCAGTTTATTAACAATAGTGTTATCAAGAGCATATATATCTTCATATTAATATAGTATAGATTCAAATGAAAGGATGTAAAGGTTAGGGATGATGTTTTGAAGAATATCTGAAAACTTGGTTTTTAATTGATAATATCTTTTTAATGATTGACTTTATGCTTATTTTGAGTAAATTCTTTTATTGGGAGTTAAAAAGGACTCCATAAAGGGATTAAAAAGAAATTTTTATGGGAGATTGCATGGAATTAAAGGATAGAGGCATACTTCCTCGCTATATGAAAAGCTGGCTTATAGAGAAGTATGGTGAGGATGGATTATCCAAAATAACTAAAGTCTTAACTCCTGATGCTCGTGAAATGTTGCTTAATTCTGTACCGCATGAGTGGTATTCGTCAGCTTTAATTGAAGAGGTATATTCAGTAATACAGCGTGAATTTTCAGCAGATGATCCAGACGTTTTAATTTCTCTTGGCTACTTTGTCGGTGAACGTAGCGTAAAGGGGTTTCTAAGTTTTCTCTTTCGCCTAGCCTCATTAGAAACGGGACTTAGACGTATAAAGCCTTTGTGGGAGAAGTTTCATAAGGGTGGTATAGCAAGTGGCGAATTAATTGAACGAAATGGAAAACAAATAAGAGGATTATTCAAGGTTGAAGGCGCTCGTCCGGGAGAATGTTCCTGTAAGGTAATAAATGGTATTCTCAAATACATGATTGCCGCTACTGGAGCGACGCAGGTCAATGTTGAAAAGAAAACATGTATCTATAAAGACGATTCTTTTTGTAGTTGGGAATTTCAGTGCGTTAAAGAATAGTTCCAGCGGTAGTGTAGAAAGCTATTCTTGTTGGTGTAAAATCTTTTCAGGGAAGGCGTTATATATTCGGCAAACATCCCAAAACAGACTAAGCTTCGCCGATACTGTACTTTGACTTAGGCTTTTCAAAGTCGTTTGCGTACCCCAATTCTAATAAATATAGCTTGCAATCGTTTGTAAGCTATTGACTATGTATTTTTTTTGACTACATTTATCAAAGATGACTTTGGGAAATGTACCTGTAAGCTACTATTGATTTTTAAGACTAATTCCATGGTGGTTTTAGGTAAATTCTTTGTATAGGAGGCTTGAAAAAATGAATGACAGAGGCATAGTACCTCGCTATATAAAAAGGTGGCTACTGGATAAGTATGGTGAGGATGGATTATCGAAAGTTCTCAACAGCTTAACTCCAGCTACTGCGGAGATGTTGCGTAATCCTATACCTCATGAATGGTATCCTTCTTCATCGGTTGAAGAGCTTTATGTAACTATTCACCGCATTTTTGCAGCCAATGAACCTGAGGTAATTTATTCACTTGGTTATCACATTGCGGAAAAAAGTGTTAAAGGATTCTTAAATTTCCTCATGCGTTTGACTTCTGTAGATGTTATAATTAAACGTGTGAAATCTCTATGGAGGAAATTCCACGATTCTTCCACGGCAACCGGAGAGATAATTGAACAAAATGGAACGCGAAAAAAAGGACTCTTTAAGGTTGAGGGTCCTTCTCCTGGAGAATACTCATGTCAGATAATAACCGGTTTTCTTGAATATATGTTTGTTACTACCGGAGCAACCGAAGTTAAGGTAGAAAAGAAAACATGTATACATAACAGCGATCCGTTTTGTAGTTGGGAAATTCAATTTACTGAGAACTAACTTCAGAACTAGTAAAAAGGTATTCCTGTGAGTACGTCTTTACTATTCTGCGCTCTGTGGATTATTACAATTAATTCTCACCTAGAGCTCATTTTTAAGTAAAAAGCGAAATGTTTTAGCTTTCCTGTTAAGCTGGTTTGGAGATATGAAACGGTTTTTATGCAAAGAAGCTTCGTGAAATGACGCTCCGTTCGTTTGCTGTAACGCTATTCAATTCCATTGTTATACTGTATCCTTATCCGAGATAGCGCTCTACTCGCATTCCCTGTGTGCGGTAACTAGCCGTTATGTAGTTACTTTATTTTAAGAGAATAAGCGAGTATAGTGCGAGGGAAATCATAGATGAGTTTGAATTTAGTTTTGCTTAGATATTCTAAGGCGATGAGATAGAAATCCGTTTTATCGTGGTCGGACAAATTTAAGGTAAACAATAACCTGATACAATGAGTTTGTAGGCTATAGGCGGTTGGATTGTAACGGGTTGACACTATGTTCAGAGCAGTTATAATTACAGTTCTTATGAGAAGACTGGCAATTATAGGTAACTGGAAAATGCATACTACACCGCAATCTGCCCATGTGTTGGCGACAGAGCTTAAAGAGCTGCTGCTAGATGTAACTGACGTAGATTGGGGGGTATGTCCACCAGCATTATCAATTCCCACGGTAGCCGAAACACTTACCGGTACTAATATCGCATGTGGGGCGCAGAATGCTCACTGGGAGTTAAGCGGAGCCTATACAGGCGAACTTTCGGTAGAAGCCTTAAGGGAGTTGGGATGTAGCTATGTAATAATAGGGCATTCAGAGCGGCGACATGTTTTTGGTGAATCAGACGAGATGATTGCTATGCGTCTGCATAGGGTTGCGGATGCTGGTCTTTTGCCTATACTTTGCGTAGGGGAAAAAGAAGAAGAACGCGAGCAGGGTTTAACTGAACAGGTATTGGAATATCAGTTAAACAAAAACCTTGCTAAAGTGGATACCCCTCCGCCTTTTATAGCTTACGAACCTGTGTGGGCTATTGGTACGGGAAAGAGGGCTGAAGTTAATGACGTTGAAGCGGCGCATCGCTTCATACGGAAAAAATTAGCCGAAAGATTTACCTCTGTCGTTGATGGGGTTAGAATTCTTTACGGCGGAAGTGTTAAACCTGAGAATGTTCAAGACCTTGCAGTTTGCGAGGAGTTTGATGGAGCTTTGGTAGGCGGAGCGTCCCTTGTGGCCGCTTCCTTTGCCGCGATAGCGTTAAAAGCTCTTGAAAGGAGAAAATTCTAATTATGCCAGGTTGGTTTATTGGATTACTTACGCTGCATATTGTAGTCGGCGTGTTGCTTATAATTATAATTCTTATCCAGCAGCGTACTAAAGGCGGAATTGCTGGAGTTCTTGGAGGAGGCGGAGGAATGGGCGGAGCTGAGCAAATTTTCGGTTCGTCCGGAATTGCTCCAGTCATAACAAAACTTACAGTAGTTCTAGGTACAGTATTTTTGGCTATGAGTTTGGGATTAATGCTTATTTCTGTAAGGGTTATGGGGCATTCGCAAGGACAGCTTAATGGCGGTAGTGGACAACAGCAAGTTCAATCGCCTGCGAATCTTGCTCCCATTCCTGATCAAAATCCCAAGGAGAAAGATTTGATTCAAGATCAAGATACTGAAGCTCCGGCGAAAGTTGATGAAAATTCTGGAGGAAATTAATGTACGCCATTGTTAAAATTGCAGGTTTCGATTATAAGGTAGCTCCCGGTGATAAAATCAGGGTACCTTTTTTAGCCAAAGAAGAGGAAGGCAACGAATTGGAGTTTTCGGAAGTGAAGCTTCTATGTACAGAGGAAGATTTAGATTTGGCTCCGAAAGCTTTAGTTAAAGCAAAGGTTTTGGGGCATAATCGTCATAAAAAGATAATTGTGTTTAAGTTCAAGAAACGTAAGGGCTATCGCCGTAAGCTGGGACATCGCGCAAAGTTTACCAATTTAGAAGTTACCGAAATTGTACCGATTAAATAAGTAACATTTTTTATTCCTTTTTCGTCATAACGGGATGAGAGGTTAAAAGATTATGTACGAGCAGTTTACGCAGCGAGTTCGACGAATATTTAATAACGCCCGACGTGAAGCTATTCGTCTTAGGCATGACCACGTTGGGCCTGAGCATATTCTTCTTGCTTTGCTTGAGGAGAAGGAAAGTGCAGCGACACAGGTTTTGGCGAATTTGGCCATTGGCTTGGATGAAGTAAGAGAAAATCTGTTAGTGTCCTTAGAAGAAGGAAATGCAGCTATTCCTTTTAATGAAATTCCATTTGATGAAGATGCTCGTGCGGTAGTAAACTACGCAATTGAAGAATCGCGTTCCATGAATCACAATTACGTGGGTACCGAACACGTCTTGCTTGGTATTCTGCGGGCGGAACAAAGTGTTGCGCCACAGGTTTTAATCGCAATGGGTTTGGATATTGATACAGTTAAGGATGAAATTGCCCGTATGTTGGGTACTACGGTTACTAAGGAGCGGAAAAAGAAATCCAAAACCCCCCTGTTAGACCATTTTGCACGTGATTTAACCTCATTTGCCAAAGAAGACAAACTAGATCCTATAATTGGAAGGGAACATGAAATTGAAAGAATTGTGCAAATTCTTTCACGCCGAAAAAAGAATAATCCGGTACTTATCGGTGAGGCAGGGGTAGGTAAAACAGCGATCATTGAGGGGCTTGCCCAGAAAATAATTGCTGGAGAGGTTCCTGTTGCTTTAAGAAGATCTCGTATCTTAGCGTTGGATATGGCTTCAGTAGTTGCTGGAACTAAGTATCGTGGTCAATTCGAAGAACGCCTGAAGGGTATTCTTAAAGAAATAGCTTCGTGCGAGAACGTTATTCTTTTCGTTGATGAACTTCATACTATAGTTGGCGCTGGAGCTGCCGAGGGCGCTATTGACGCCTCTAATATACTTAAACCCGCTTTGGCAAGGGGTGAACTTCAGTGCGTTGGCGCTACGACTCTTGAGGAGTATCGCAAGCATATAGAAAAACACGCAGCGCTTGAACGTCGTTTTCAGCCGGTAATGGTGGAGGCTCCATCAGTTACCGATACCATAGAAATCCTTAAAGGCTTAAAAAAACAATATGAAGATCATCATAGGGTTCGTTATACGCCTGAAGCATTGCTATCCGCTGTCTACCTTTCTGACCGTTACATATCCGATAGGCAGCTTCCGGATAAAGCTATAGATGTAATAGATGAAGCTGGCGCAAGGGTTAAGCTGCTACATCCAGTTCTATCCCCTGAAATCGCGGACTTAGAAGATAAAATTGCCGACTTGGTGAAACGCAAGGAACGTTCGGTAAGCGAACAAAGGTTTGAAGAGGCTGCTCAACTTCGTGACGAAATAGAACGTACTAAAGAAGAGATGCATGCTAAGCAGGATGAGCTTGAATCTAAAGGTGAGTATCCTCAGGTTACCCCTGAAGAGGTGGCTTATGTGGTATCAAGTTGGACATCGGTGCCACTTTCTAAGCTTGAGGAAGAAGAATCTAACCGGCTTCTTCGTATGGAAGAGGAAATAGGCAAACGTATTGTAGGACAAGATCACGCTATAGTTGCTGTGGCTCGTGCAATAAGACGTTCTCGTTCAGGAGTAAAAGACCCGCGTAGGCCAATAGGTTCATTTATTTTCCTTGGGCCAACCGGTGTTGGAAAAACAGAACTTGCCTGTACCCTTGCTAGATTTTTGTTTGGTGATGAGAATGCTCTGATAAGGGTTGATATGTCCGAATATATGGAAAAATTCAACGTTTCGCGTTTAATTGGCGCACCTCCAGGTTATGTGGGTTATGACGAAGGCGGTCAGCTTACAGAAAGGGTACGTCGTAGACCATATGCGGTTGTGTTATTTGATGAAATTGAAAAAGCGCATCCTGATGTTTTCAATGTTTTGCTTCAAGTTATGGAAGACGGTCAGGTTACGGATTCTTTAGGGCGCAAGGTAGATTTTAAGAATACGGTAATCATAATGACTTCAAATATAGGTACCTCTGAGATACGTCACGGCGGGCCATTAGGTTTCTCGCGCGACGATAGTGAAGAGAATTATGAACGTATGAGGGAAAGACTTCTTGAGGAGGTCAAGAAAGTGTTCAGACCTGAATTTATTAACCGTGTTGATGAAACCGTGGTATTCAGGTCACTTGACAGGGAAGATATGAAACTTATTGTGGATATTCTTATTGATGAAGTGCAGGAACGCTTGGCAGATAAAGGATTAAAACTTTCTTTAGATGAGGAAGGCAGGGAACTTTTGGTGGAGCAAGGCTTTGACCCTCAATACGGGGCAAGACCTCTTAAGCGGGCATTACGTCGCCTGCTTGAGGACCCCTTATCTGAAGAATTGCTTAGAAAAAAACTTGAAGGTAGGAAGGAAATAAAAATCCATCGTTCTGGAGAAAAACTTGTTTTTGAAACAGCAGAGACGGTAGAATGAACGTTATCATATTGCTTGGACTTATAACACTGCCTATTGGTCAGCTTAGAGTGCTTCCGTCTACAGCTAATACCAGTCTGGTGAAATCAATTGTGCAGCTTCAACCAGGTCATGAATATAAAGATGAAGATATTGCGTCTTCTATAAAAAAACTCTATCAAACAGGTTACTTTAATTATGTCGCTATAGATACTTCTTTGGTAGATTCATCGGTTTATGTCACTATTCAGGTTGAGCAACCGCCACGACTGAATCATGTGGAAATTGTCGGTAACAGAAAATTGAGAACTAGGAAGTTGCTTGATGAAATAAAAGCCGATTCGGCATCGGTGTTATCCACTCGTCAGATTTTTAAGTGGGAACATAAAATTCGTGAACTTTACAAAAAGAAGAGTTATCTATTAGCTAAAGTTAATAGCCGTTTTATTGAAACAGACCATCCAGGGCTTGTAGATTTACGCATCGAAATAGAGGAAGGACATAATGTTAAAATCAGGAAAGTATCCTTTATAGGCAATAATCATATACCTTCCATCAAACTTGAACGAAGCATGAAAAACCGTTCAAGGAATTTCTTTCGTTCAGGCAGGTTTGATGACAAGAAATTCAAAGAAGATATTGATAGAATAGAAGCCTTATATCACGACAAGGGTTGGGTTGACGCTAAGGTGTCAGAAGTTGAAATGCCTATCGATAGTTTAGGGAATTTGGATATCGTCATACATATTGAGGAAGGCGGTCATTTTATCACAGGTCGTTTTTCCTTTGAAGGTGTTGAGGCTATACCAGAATCCACCCTTGTTAAATCATTGCTCCTTAAGGAATCAGAACCTTATAGCCTGACCTTGGTGCAAATGTCTCTTGATAGACTAAAAAGAGCGTATTGGGAAGAAGGTTATCTTTACGCCTCCATAAATCCAATTGAAACCCTACGAGGCGATACTGTTGATGTACGTTATGTTGTAAAAGAGGGTAAGCCCTCCAAGGTTCGTAGAATAGTTATAAAGGGGAATTATCGTATAAGAGACAATACTATTCGTCGGGAAATAATGCTTCTTCCAGGTTCAACATTCAAGTATTCTCTTGCCGAAAGAAGTCAAAGGAATATCTACAATATCGGTCAGGGGATGGCGCTTTTTGAGAATGTAACTTTTTATCCTGAAGATGTAGCTGGTGAAGAGAATATGGTGGATATAATTTTTGTAGTCAAAGAGAAGTCTTCTGGTCAGGTTTCGGCAGGCGTCAGCTATGGGGGTAAAGAAACCGGCATAATGGGTAACGTAGAAATATTTCATCCCAATGTTTTCGGCGGAGCTGAATTGGGGCAGTTAAAGCTTGAGAAGGGTACCAAGCTTACCCAGGCGCTTATTGGTCTTACATCTCCGAGGATATTTGATTCACCTACGCTTTTGGGTGGCCAGCTTTACTATATCAGTAAAACGCAAGAACTTTACGATTCTAAAAAATCAGCTTACGAAAAAATTACCCTTGGCGGTTTGATAAGAACTTCGCGTTCATTACCTCTTGATTACACAAGAGGCGGGATAACCTTTAAGGTTGAGAGAATTGACATCGATTCAGTTGCCGGTCGGGCGAATAATTTCCCAACCGGTACTATTTCAGGATTCAATCCCTCATCCTACCCTAAAAATACAATCTCTACTACTTTTAATATAACCAGAGATTCAAGAGATTACTTCGTTAATCCGTCTTCCGGTTCCTACCTTAGTCAGTCGATAGAATTTGCCGGTGGTATTTTAGGTGGCGACGTCAACTTTATTAAAGAGAAATTCGATTATCATATGAATTTTCCAATCGCATGGGACGGTAAAGTAGTTTTCACCCAAAAATTCAGTTTCGGCTATCTTACCGGTTACAGCGCTGCGGATACTATTCCTCTCTACGAAAGATTCCGTCCAGGCGGTACCTCAGCCCATGGTGTCGTTAGGGGATATTCTGATGCTTCCCTTGGATCATCGGTAAATGGAGCTTTAATTGGCGGTAAAGCCATGACTGTTTTCAATACAGAATTAAAGGTGAAGATTACACCTCAAATAGCTTTGATTGGATTTTTTGACGCAGGCAACGCCTGGGAAACCCTGGGACAAGTGAATTTGTCGGAACTTAAAAAAGGTGTTGGTGCAGGAGTTCGTTTTGAAGTGCCATTTGTAGGGGTATTGGGGTTTGATGCCGGTATCGGTCTGGATTATCCTAAAGGCACTACTCTTCAAGAACGATTCCGCCCGCATTTCCAAATAAGCCGTACTTTCTAGGAGCATATGTCCGTTGCCAGCCCCCTGGCCGAAGGAAGTAACCTAAAGAAAGAAAACATCCGCTTAAAAAAAGAGATAGAAAGGTTAAAAAAATTATCGTCCTTTCGTAACCGGCTTAGTGAATTGTTGGCCGATACTCGTGATTTTGAGCTTGCGCTTGAGCTTATATTTAAAAAGATTGTAGATTTCCTTAATGCGGATGCCGGTCTTATAAAACTCTCTACTGAAACGGCTAAGCCTATGCTGCTTCGCGCAAGTCGTGGTCTACCGCAAGACTATTTGACTAATAATCCGGAAGCTATCAGTGCAATGCTTTCCGATTCCCTGACCCAATCGAGCAAACAAAATATTGTTTATCTTAAACCTCCCCTTGACCTGCCGAAGGCTTTGCGTAATTCCGGTTTCCAATGCGCTTTAATTTTACCCATAAGGGCTGGCGAAGAGCTTTTCGGGTTTATAGAGTTGTTTTGTAAAAGTAAGAATTGCTTTGACGAAAGTCAGTACGAAACACTACTGCCTGTTCTACGACAGATAGGTATCGCCTGTGAGAATATGAAGCTTTTGAAAACCCTTCACAAGAGAATAGAACAGCGTAACAGGCTTTATTTGCTAATGCATAAGTTGCAGGTAAATGCGGGCTTGCACGAATTGCTGGTTGAAATAGTCAAGATTCTTGAAGGAATGTATCCGGCAACCCATGCCTTGATACTGCTTTATGACCCAGAGGATCAGGTGCTGCGTGTTAAGGCGGCATCAAAGGAGTTTTTAGAAAAGGTCGGCACTAAGGAAACTTCGTTAAATGTAGGTATAACCGGATATGCGGCGCTTTCGCGTTCTACGGTAATTGTAAACGATACATCAAAAAGTCCTCATTATAGTACCGTATTAAAGGCTATTAAATCGGAGCTTGCGATTCCTCTCATAATTGAAGGGAAGCTCATAGGTGTGCTTGATCTTGAAAGTGAAAATATGAACGCATTCACCGAACAAGATAGTCAGCTACTTACCATATACGCCCAACAGGCGGCTATGGCTATTTCAAAAGCTCAACTTTTTGAGGAAGTTAGGGAGCAGAGTGTTGCTAAAACCAGAATGATTTCAACCCTATCGCATGAGTTTAAGACGCCTTTGACCGTTATTAAAAGTTACGCTTGGTTCTTAAAAAATTCCACCGATATATCTCCCCAAGATAAAAATGAACAATTAGATGTAATTTTAAGTGAGGTTGAAAACTTAAATGAGTTGATAGACAGCCTTCTTAATCTCGGACGCCTTGAGCAGGGGAGAATGGAATGGAAGATAGTTCACTTCGATTTATCAGCTATGCTTGAAAAACTGGCACTTTCTTTTCAAATGCTTGCAGAAGAGCGTAATATAGATATAGTATACCAATCCGAAGCTTCGTCATCCTTAATTTGGGGTGATGTAGCCAGATTGCGTCAGGCGTTTATGAATTTGATAAGTAATGCGATTAAGTATAATCGTGATGGTGGTAAAGTAACAATTACCGTAGAAGACGCAGGGGATGATTTTCTAAGGGTAGCTGTTATTGATACAGGTATAGGTATAGATAAGAAATATGTTGAAAAGATATTCACAAGGTTCTTCAGGGCGCCTGGTTTGAAAATAGAAGGTATGGGCATTGGCTTGTATCTGGCTCAGCAGTTTATTGAAGCGCAAGGTGGATGGATTGAAGTAAAAAGCAGGCCTAATGAGGGCAGTGAATTTATGGTTTATTTATCTAAACGAGGCGGAGCATGAATAAAAGAGTTTTGATTGTTGATGATGAACCCAAGCTTCGCAATATATTAGCGAGGGTTTTGGCTGAAAAAAACTATGAAGTTGAGGTTGCCGTCAATGGTAGGCAGGCACTTGAAAAGCTTTCAGCTTTTGAGCCTCATCTAATTATTGCCGATATTGCCATGCCAGAAATGGATGGTTTTGAATTATGCCGACGAATTCGTCAAGATAATCAATACGGTGCCTTACGCTTTATTTTCCTAACCGCTAAAGATGATGCATCTGATGAGGTTGAAGGACTTATGCTTGGGGCAGACGATTATGTAACTAAACCGTTTGACGTGGAGAAACTCCTTGCGCGTATTGACGCCAGGCTACGTTGGCTTGACAAAGCAGAGGCCTTAAAAGCCAGCGACGATGTCAGTTGCAATATTGAAGGAGGACTTGGGGGGCGTAACCTGATGGATGTTCTCCAAATTATAGAACTTAGCCAAAAAACAGGGGAACTGGTTATTGAAAGTCAGGATAAACGCGCTCACATACTTATAGATGAGGGAAAAATTGTAGACGCTCGTTTTAAGGAAAAGCAGGGGAAAATAGTTGTGTTTACGGTGCTTACCTGGTCACATGGCAGATTTCGTTTTGTTCCTCATGAGCGCTTGGAGGGTACGGAAAGTTTGCAAATAACTCATGTGCTTCTTGAGTGGGCAAGGATTTCTGATGAGTTGGCTAGAAATAAGAAGCCTGGGCATAACTCAAATGAAGAGAATATAATAAATGAGTTTATTGACTATATTAAAAAACGTGAGCTAAAGGAGAGGTAATGATCACTTTTTTATTGTTTTGTGGACTGCAACCTGTTGAGGCGCCTGCAGAACCCTATCAGCTAAAGATGGAATATGCTGATGTGGGTAATCCGTTTATCGCATCAGTCGAACGAATTTCGCTTTTCAGTAGTCAAGGAAAGGCAATATGGGTTCGGGAAGTTGATGCTCCGGCAAGCGCATTTTCCTTAAATAATGGACGAGCTATGCTTGTTATACATCGCGCTCCTGAAGGGGCTAGGTTTAGTCTGGAATTTATTAACCCGTCCGGTGGACTTGCGGCGAGTCATAATATTCAATATTTTCAGCAAGCTTACGTATCGACTAAGACCGGAAGGGTATTGGTTCTTTCTGCGAGGCAGGCTATTCTTTTTACAAACAGCGGTCAAATACTTAGCAGTTTTGAAGGTAAGTTCTGCTCTGCGGCAATTGATGCTTCAGGGGAAAGGTTCGCATTAGCAAGCCAAGACTACTTACGGATTTATGAGGACTCAGAACTAATAGCTAAACTTCGTTTAACTAATCCATTTCTACGAAAGCTCAAGTTTTCGTCAACTGGAACATTTTTAGCAGCGCTTACCTCAAATAGTCTTGAGTTATGGCAGCAGGGCGGGCAGCCTTATTCCTTGAATCTTCTGAACTTTGACGCTTCACCCTTAGTTTTAAGTTTTGATTCTGTAGAGAAAAACCTTTTAATAGGCCTGTGCGGTAAAGAGAACTTGAAACTACTAAAGCTGTCGCTTTTAGACCATTCTACAACTCTTTATACCCAGCCCTTAAACTCCAAGGACGAAACAATACTTAGCATTACGCCATCTTTTTCAGATTGGCGCATTCAGCTTACTTCAGGTTGGTATGGCTTTAATTCACAGGAGGCGAAATGAAGCGTTTTCTTTTGGTGTTAATACTTCTACCTCTTTTGCTTTCAGCAGTTGGTTGGCCGGTAGGTGATATTAATAAACCTCGTCCTGTGGGTAATTCATGGGGAGAGTTGCAAAGTTACGGTTCTTCTCCAAATATTAGTCTCTATCTTCATCCGGGTGTTGATGTTATGGGTGTAACTGTTGGACAGCCTGTTCATGCAGTGGCCTCAGGTCAAGTTAAGTCATGGCTTACTATTGGAGGTGAAATCTATTGGCGTTTGGCCATAGCCGATTCTGCAACTAACGATTCATGCAATGGTTGGTTGTACGCCCATATTGACCCAAACCGTGCTCATAAGGCGGCTGGGGATATGGTAAAAGAAGGTGACCTTATTGGCTATCTGGTTCCGTGGGCGGTTCCAGGTTTTGACCATTTGCACTGGGCAAGAATTAGAAGTGCAGGCGTTACATGGAGTTCTGATTGGCTGTTTGTGGATAATCCTAGTGTTGAGCTTGATTCCACAGGTGATGTGGTTTCTCCGATTTTTGAAAACGCATCAGGAAACCATCTGTTTGCATTCAGACCTAACAACTCTTCGCCCAATGTTACCTACTTCTCTCCTGACAGTATTTCAGGCGATGTTGATATAATTGCCCGTATTCATGATAAAACAGGAGTAAACTGGGCCAACGTTAGTGATACAGTGTGGGAAAGATTGGCTCCGTTGGAAGTCTGGTTTGAAATTCACGGGGCAAAATCAACAAAACCTGTTCGTTCGTTTATCTTTGATGGCTTATTGCAGTGGGACGACAATGAAGATGTAATCTATTCCCGTGATTCGACTTGTTTTTCCGTAGCTAACTACAAAAAACGCGATTACTACTTTATACTTACTAACACTGATGGCGATTCTCTTAGGGAAAGCTCAGATAAAGATTCAGCATGGCATACTGCTGATTTTCCAGACGGTTCATACTGGGTAGTGGTTACTGCCAAGGATGCCGGAGGTAATGTATCTGTTGATAGTATGCGAGTTAACTTAAAAAATGGCGTGGGCATTCACGAAGAGGATATCTCCCGGCTTTCGACTTTTACTATACTTACCTCCTTGGTTTCCCGAGGCGCTGAACTTTCTTTAATTTCACCTGTGGATTGTATTCTTAAAATTTACGATGCAAGTGGTAGACTTTCTAAAACAGTTTCCGTTTCCTCATCCCCTGTTGCCCAAAAGATTACCCTTAAGGGGCTATCTGCAGGGGTTTATTTTATATCAAGCTCATCTGCTTCGTCAGCTGTGAATAAAATCGTTATAACTCGCTGAATGTATTGATTGACAAGCCTTGGCTTCGCATTAAAATACCCCCATGCAGGTAGAGTTTTTTGATACATTAAACCGGCAGAAAATGCCGCTTGAACCTAAAGATAATACTGTTCGTATATATCATTGCGGTATGACGGTGCAGGCGCGACCTCACGTTGGACATATGCGTGGTTATATAGTGATGGATGCGTTTCGTAAGTTCCTTAAATTTGAGGGCTTTAACGTAAAATTGGTGCAGAATATCACTGATATAGACGACAAGGTTATTGAAAAATCAGCCGCTGAGGGTATAGATTGGCGAATGCTTGCCGAGCGAAATACCGCCGAACTTCTTGCGGTTTCACAAGCTCTCAATATTGAACCGCCAACAGTAATGCCGCGGGCTACTCAACATATACAAGAGATACTAAATCTAATATCTCTTCTTATCCAAAAAGGCCATGCCTATGAGTCAGCAGGTGACGTTTACTTTAACGTACGTTCCTATTCAAAGTACGGTAAGCTTTCAGGTAAGGATATTGATGATTTAGAGTCAGGGGCCAGAATTGAGATAAGTGATAAAAAACGTGACCCACTTGACTTTGCTCTGTGGAAGTCTGCAAAACCTGGTGAGCCGTATTGGTTTTCGCCATGGGGTAAGGGGCGTCCGGGATGGCATATTGAATGTTCGGCTATGTCTACTCATTATCTTGGTTCAGGCTTTGATATTCATGCCGGCGGTGAAGACCTTGTTTTTCCGCATCATGAAAACGAAATTGCTCAGTATGAAGCCGCAACGGATAAGGAATTTGCCCGCGCGTGGATGCACATAGAAATGCTCAACCTGCGCGGTGAAAAAATGAGTAAGTCAACCGGTCATGTTGTTTTAGCTAAAGAAGTGCTTAAAAAGTACTCCCCCAACGTTCTTCGTATGTTTATTCTTAGAGTACATTATCGCGCTCAAACGGAATATTCACTTGAAGGTATGGATGAGGCCAAGGCGGCATGGGAGCGTATAGAAACCTTTGTTTCAACCGTAGACTCAGCTCTTGCTGACCAAAACATTGCTACCGAATATCCTGAATTTGAAGCGGCACTTGCAGATGATTTTAACACGCCCAAGGCAATGGGGTTAATCTTCGATTTGGTTAAACAAGGCAATGAGGCACTGTCGCTTAAAGATATTCCAAAGCTTCAAGGCATTTCTGCAAAACTCAACCTTGCCCTCAAGATTTTGGGATTTGTACCGCGGTCCTCTGATAGCGGTGGTGAGCATATGCAGACGCTTCTTGACCTTATAATAGGTTTTCGTAGGGAACTTCGTGAAGCGAAAGCCTACGATTGGGCTGATAAATTGCGTGATATGATGCAGGCCGCCAATTTGATTATTGAAGATACCAAAGATGGAACCAGAATAAGATTCAAATGAAGCCACGAATGCCGCAATCTGCAAAAGAGCTTGCTGTGATGATTGATGCAGCCATGTTGCGTCCTGAGACAACTCGTCAAGATGTACATCGTTTCCTTGAAGAGGCGCTTTGTTACAATTTTGCTACTGTATTTCTTCATCCTTCATGGATAGGTGAAGCGCATCAGCTTATTAAGGATTCGCCTGTGGGTTTGGGTGTAGTTATTGCCTATCCTCATGGCGCCCATCTGAGTGAAACCAAGCTTGCGGAAATAAATCAAGGCCTTGAGCTTGGAGCTGATGAATTTGACATGGTTGCGAATATTGGTCGATTGAGGTCTGGCGATTATCTCTATGTTGCAGATGAAATTGAACGTTGTCGCCGTCGCTGTGAGGGAAAGATTCTCAAAGTAATTATTGAGACAGCTTTGCTTTCTAATGAAGAGAAGGAAACAGCAGCACGTATTACAGCCGATGCCGGTGCCGACTTTGTTAAAACTTCTACAGGTATAACCGCTCAGGGTGCTACAACTGACGATGTTACATTACTTTATGATGCTGTAGCAGGCTCTATTGGAATAAAGGCATCAGGCGGCATACGCAAGCTTGAACAGGCTTTGGCCATGATAGAAGCAGGTGCATCGCGCATAGGAGCTTCGGTAGGTCGCGCTATTGTGGAAGAGGCAAAGCTTTACTTTGCGGCACAATAGTTACCGGTTGCCAGCAGCCTATATTTTAGAAAAACCGCCGCAATCCACAATGTATTACTATTGCAACATTTATCCTTAATTTACTACGTCTTTGTAGTCTTATTGACAAAAGGCTACTCTTCTATAATATATTCACATGAAAAAATTATTCTTATTTTCATTTGTTTTCACATCCTTATTGCTTTATTGTAGCAGATTAGAAAATTCAGCTACTAAAACCTATATAGATTACTATAATCAAGGTATAGATTTAACTAAACGTCAGCAGTATAAAGAAGCATTAGATGCGTTTGATAAAACAATTCACCTAAAGCCGGATTATGCTGAAGCACACTTCAATAAAGCATTAATTTTAGTTATACTCCATTCTTCTGAAGCTTTGAAATCATTTGACGAGGCAATCCGTTTGAATCCTAACGATGCTAATTTCTTCTTCATGAAAGGCTTATATTTAAGCATTCTTAAGGACAATACTAAAGCGTTAAAGGCATTTAATGAAGCAATAAGGTTAAAACCTGATTTTGCGGATGCGTACTTTAACCGTGGATTACTTCTTGGAGACCTCAATCGTCATACTGAAGCGTTAAAGTCATTTAATGAGGCAATACGTTTGAAGCCGGATTATGCCGAAGCGTATGCCAATAAAGCTTCATCTTTACTTGAACTTGGTCATAATGAGGAAGCATTGAAATTATGTAATAAAGCTATTAGATTAAAACCGGATTATGCTCAAAGCTACTTTAACAGAGGAGTAGCCCTACAAACACTTAACCATTTAGAAGAAGCTTTGAAGGCGTATAATGAAGCAATACGCTTAAAACCTGATGATGCAGCGGCATATTACAACCGTGCGATGCTACAGGTTCAATCAGATAAGTTTGATAAGGCGTTGGAAGATTTAAAAAATTACAGAAAATTGAAAGGTAAGAATTTTGATTCTATCCACGCATGGGGAAATCCTTATTTTGTACCTTTGAGTAAAGGTGAGTGGCGCGAGAAGTTTATTGAAATTGTAGGGCCGCCACCTAGAGGGATGTGAGCTTATAATTGAAACTTTGGATAGTAGTGTATTCTATAATAACATTACTGGAGTTTGTGGAACAAACTCCTAAACTCAAACCGAAGGTTTG
>CAZUXE010000038.1:0-6885 GCA_964624585.1 uncultured bacterium
TTACTCAAACCTTCGGTTTGAGTTTAGGAGTTTGCAAAGCAAACTCCATCTCTATAAGTAAGATATTGAAACAGTTGCTCAAATTGGATATTATGAACTGAGGAACAGAAATTAGAAAAGCGGGGCTATAGCCCCGCTTTTAACTTAAAGTTGACAAGGAGTTGCTTAAGCAATCAATCCACGCTTACGTAATATCTCAGATATAGCGCTCTCAAGCTGAGGTAGAGCAGCGTCATCAAGATCATAATAAACCCTAGTGAAGGGTTTAGATATCTCGACAACTTTACTAAGATCAATTGGAGTACCTATCACGACAGCCTCAGCTGGAACCGCATCAATTGACGCCTTCATATCAGCCAACTGTTCTGGCCCGTAACCTAATGCGGGCAAGAGAGGCGCGGTTTGGTTGTATTTTTCAATAGAAGCCTTAACTCGTCCAACAGCATAAGGCAAAGGATTAACAATTTCAGCAGCGCCGTATTTTTGCGCAGCCACAGTGCCAGCTCCTGTCTTCATCTCGCCGTGGGTAAGTGTAGGACCATCTTCAACCACAACAACCTTCTTACCGGAAATAATGGATTCATCATCCACACGAACCGGCGAAGCCGACTTAATAACTGTAGCATTTGGATTAAGCCTTTTTGCCGCCTCTTCTACAGCAGCAATCTGTTCCGGTGTAGCAGAGTCAATTTTGTTGATTAAGATGATGTCGGCCATACGGAAATTCACAGCGCCAGGATAATAGCTCTGCTCATGCCCCGCACGAAGAGGATCAGCAATTACAATGGATAAATCAGGCTTGTAAAAAGAGATATCGTTGTTACCGCCATCCCAAATAACCAACTGGAAATCCTTTTCACATTCGGCAAGAATTGCACCGTAATCAACACCTGCAAACACTGTGTTGCCCGCGGTAATATGAGGTTCATACTCCTCGCGCTCTTCAATAGTGCAGTGATGCTTATCCATATCCTCAAGGGTATCAAAACGCTGTACCGCCTGAGCAGCCAAATCACCATAAGGCATGGGATGACGAACCGCCGCATAACGAATACCGTGCTTAGCTAAAATTTTGGCAATTGCCCTTGAAGTCTGCGATTTACCCGCACCAGTACGGACTGCACACACCGATATGATAGGTAGTTTGGAGGAAATCATAGTATTTTTTGGCCCCATCAAACGGAAATCTGCGCCAGCAGCAAGAACGCTTGAACCCTTGTCCATAACATATGTATGCTTAACATCTGAATAGGCAAATACAACCTCATCCACATTGTGTTTTACAATAAGGTCAATAAGTTCCTCTTCTGCATGAATAGGGATACCCTGAGGGTAAAGAGAACCGGCCAATTCAGCCGGATAAGCTCTGCCTTCAATATCGGGAATCTGGGTGGCGGTGAAAGCAACAACTTCGTAATTCTCGTTATTACGGTAGTATACATTAAAATTGTGGAAGTCGCGACCTGCCGCTCCCATGATTATAACCTTTTTGCGCATAAAACTCCTTTCTGCAAAAATTGTATCTTGATTTCTTTGGACTTCAAGCATACACATTAGACTCTGCTTGTCAACTCATGAATAAATTCAATTTGTAGAAGACTACGCAAACATGGTGGTAAATTCATTTTGGAGGTATTGAGTATATTGAAGGAGGAAAGAATAATTCTGAATAATTATTTTAAGAACTCAAGAATTCCTTTCGTCGCATTAACAGATGAGAGAATACGCATGAAAACTCATCTTTTAACCCCGCTGTCGGGTCTGGGAAGGTTGTTGCTAGTGGCGATCACTAGCAGGTATCTTAGAATACGACTGCACACGACTCGCAATGCCGTTTTCACGACAATATTTATACCTCAAAAAGCAGGCTATTCAAACATCTACCAAATGAAAGCAAATCTGGTTCCTAAAGAAAGGAATATCCCATATCCCCAATTATTCTCACTAATAGCTGGCGATGATTGTTTGCTATTATTCACCTCACCACCAAGTTCAGCAAATAAATGAAGCCCTTGAGATATTTCATATGAAGCTCCGCCACCTGCATCAAAACCAAGCCATGATGTAATTCGCTCTCCGGCAGTGGCAACATTTATTCCCATTCCAACAAATCCATAAGGTCTCCATGCACCGTAGTTTCCCATAAACACAAAATCGAAAGGAACTCCCAGGTTTATACCGAAATTATTAGAATTGGCGTCAACTGTCAAACTGAGAATATCTGTCCGCAACCAATAATAATTTTTGTAAAGATTTATAAGCATATCACCTGAAATACTAACAGGAGAAATGAACTTATCAAAGGGCAATACCGTTGTTGATACCCTTGGCCCCAGCATCATGGGATACAATCTGCGACTTTCGGCCTTCAAAAATAATGGAAATAGTAACAAAGAAAGCAAAATAATTGCCACCGATTTCTTCATAAACTCCTCCTTGATATTTAACTCAAATGAAAATGAATAATGCCACTAACTTTATAGTATCATAAGACAGCCTGTAAGTCAAGTCCTCTTTATAGATAGAGCGACCTACACCCTTGAATTTATACGCTTAAGCGATGGTGTTTAGTAGCCTAAAGCAACCCCTAAACCGAAAATAGGACTACCTGAACCTAGGTTTCCTGACGATTCTGCACCAGAAGTAGCAACAATGGGCTTATTCCATCCAGCTTCACCGTAGATTGAAAAAATATTACCAAACTGCAAACGTAGTCCACCAACGCCAGACAAAGAAGTACCTGCCACAGCAAAACTGTTTTCAAGCAACTCACCACTAAGACCTATAGTACTCAAACGAACTACAGCATAAGGATAGAGTGTCTTACCCACAGGAAGTCCAAGGTAAACCGACCCTTCTGCTCCGTACATTAAAACACCTAGAAACGCAAATGAACCTCCTCCACCAAGAGCGATATAATCGTTGAAACTATACTTGGCGTCAACCTTCAAGCCAAGACCCCAACTATGAATTCCCAAATCAAGATTCGGTGCTATACCTGTACGCGCCCAAAAACCAGGAAGCCCAACAATAGCGCCTTTAACAGATACTCCGGCAAGACCAATACCGCCTGCAAACTTACCAACTGGTACTGTTCGCGGAACCTGCATATGATAAAAAGAACAACCGCTCATAGACAGCAACAAAACAACCGTTAATAGGAATGATATTTTTTTCATAAATTGCTCCTCCTAAATTTGAAGCTTAGTTCAAAAATTGTAAGCCTAAATTAAGACTTGTCAATAGTAATTAGCAATAGTTTATAATACCGCATTGGATATAGAGATTCTCTGCTTCGCATAATACTATCCTTATTTTAATAAAAATACCCTGCAAGCAAATTCAAACCTAGAGTATCTCTATCTAGTTTTCCACAAGCCTAGAACATAGAGCTTGACTAAATGTGTAAAAAGCCTATAATCTTGTCTGGATAGCCTTAACCTAATCCAATTGTTACAACCAATTGTTAGATGTCATAAGGATCTCTAGCAGATGTTGTAGCTAGTTTGAAATGTTATAAAAAGGAGGAACTTAGTGATTTGAAGTTTGTCGTAGCTATCGATGGAACAGCCTCTTCAGGCAAATCTACAACCGCAAAATTACTGGCAAAAAAACTTGGCTTTACGCATTTAGATACAGGTGCTATGTATAGAGCCATCACTTATTTGCTAATCAAAAATCAAGCAGTTGAAGCTGACGATAAACTTCTACAAAAACTCCTCTTTGATGCACCTTTAATTTTTTCCATTGACAATAACAAACTCTCGGTTTACCTAGACAAACAATTGCTGAGTGATGAATTGCGCTCACCTGAAGTTGATAGCTGGGTATCGCCTGTGGCTCAAAGAGCCTTTGTTAGGGCATTTCTTCTAGCCAAACAACGTCAACTAGGCGCTAACCAAAAACTTGTATGTGAAGGACGTGATATTGGCTCTGTGATCTTCCCTGACGCCGAATTGAAAGTCTACATGAAATGCGGTATTGAAGAACGGGCTAAGCGACGTCACCGCGAGTTATTGCAAAAAGGTATTGCCAAAAGCCTTCAGGACGTACTGACAAACCTGAAACGACGAGATGAAATTGACTCCACCCGCGAAATTGCACCATTGGTTCAGGTTGAAGACGCTTTTGTAGTTGATACCACAAACTTAACTATAGAACAACAAGTCGAGATTATTGAAGCGGAAGTTCTAAAAAGAATGAGAAGTTTGTCGTGAGAACGCGCTGGAAGTTCGGTTGGAGTATAACATATCCTGTATTTAGACTACTGCTTGGAGTAAAGGTACACAACTGGGAAAACGTCCCTCAAAAAGGACCGCTCCTTATAGCCTCAAACCATATGAACTTTATCGACCCTCCTCTGGTAGGGCACGCTGCTCGCAGGGAATGTTTCTACTTGGCTAAAGAAGACTTGTTCAAACAGTCTAAATTTTTCACCTGGCTTATAAGTTATTTCAATGCGATACCTATAAAAAGAAAAGGCTTTGACGTCCATATTTTCAAAGAAACTGCTAAATTACTTAAGAAAAAACAGGCGGTTATTTTATTTCCCGAAGGTACACGAAGCCTTAAAGGAAAACTGCTTCCATTCAAAACAGGGGTGGGAATGATTGCCATGAAGTATAAAACACCGGTTGTTCCCACATATATCAGAAATTCTCACAGACCGCCGGATGAATGGATATCAAGAAAATCACCGCTAGAAGTATACTTTGCCCCTCCTTTATATCCGAAAGGCTCATCTGGAAATAAGGCTGACTATGAAGCATTCACTAATTTAATAGAAGAAAAGGTGCGGCTATTAGCTGAATCAGCCAATAGCAAAGAAGAGAAAAGCAAGGGAAGTGTTGGAAAAAATTCAAAAGCCGTCTGCAATGAAACAACGGCTGCAATTGAGTATATAAACCCTTTAAGCAAATCCTTTCATTTAGAAAGGCCCATACCCGGGGTCAACGGGTAAATCCTGTAACTAGGAGGATACAATCGAATGACAGAAAAAGTTTTTGAACATGATTTAGGCGCCGAAGAACTGGAGCGCTTAATTGAAGAATCTCTCTCCGGCTTTACCGTTGGGGAAATAGTTAAGGGTACCATAGCAAAGGTACAAGGCAACAATGTATTGGTTGACTTGGGATGGAAGTCAGAGGGTGTTCTTTCCATCAATGAATTCCCTGATCCTGAAAACATTGTAGAAGGCAGCGAAGTAATGGTTTTCGTAGAAGCCCTCGAAAACCGTGATGGACAACCGGTAATTTCCAAAAAGAAGGCCGATTTCCAAATGGCATGGGATACCATAAAACGGAAATTGGAAGCTAAAGAACCATGCCCTGTGATAGTTCGTAAAAAGGTAAAAGGCGGCCTACAGGTTGACGTTTTCGGTCTTGACGCCTTTCTACCCGGTTCACAAGTTGACATTCGTTCAGTTACCGATTTTGACTCCTACATCAACAATGAAATTGATGTAAAAATTATAAAAGTCAACTGGAACAAACGAAATATCGTTGTATCAAGACGAATGCTACTTGAAGAGGAAATGGCCCGCGTACATCGCGAACGCATGGAACAGCTCAACGTTGACGACCTTGTTGAAGGAACTGTAAAGAACATAGTTGATTTTGGTGCGTTTATTGACCTTGGCGGTCTGGACGCTCTTTTGCATATCTCAGATATTTCCTGGAGAAAAATTGTACATCCTGCTGAAGTTCTCAAAGTTGGCGAAAAGATACAAGTCAAGATTCTTACTAAGAATGAGGAATCAGGCAGAGTAACCGTAGGTCTCAAACAACTTACACCACACCCTTGGGAAAATATTGATCAAAAATATGCAATCGGCTCCCGCATCACAGGCAAGGTAACAAGCTTTACCGATTACGGCGCATTTGTTGAACTGGAAAAAGGTGTTGAAGGCCTCATCCATGTTAGCGAAATGTCATGGACACGTATGGTAAGCCACCCAGCCCAGATACTTCAAATTGGACAAGAACTTGAAGCCATTGTTCTTTCACTTGACAAAGAAAACCGTCGCATATCCCTTGGCTTAAAACAAACTATGCCCGACCCATGGTCTACAATTGATGAACGTTACACTATTGGGCAAAAAATTGAAGGCGTTGTGTCTTCCCTTAAAAACTTCGGCGCATTTGTTGAAATAGAAGAAGCTATAGAAGGTTTGGTTCGTAACGTTGACTTGTCATGGACAAAACGAATTAAGCATCCACGCGAGATTCTGAAAAAAGGCGAAACTATAACAACCATCATACTAGATATTGATAAAGAAAATCGCCGGATTACCCTTGGATTGAAACAAACTCAGGAAGACCCCTTCTACTCATGGTCAAAAGCCCATAAAGAAGGCTCACATATCACAGGAAAAATCATTGATATGCCTTCTTCAGGAATAGTCATAGCTCTAACTGATGAAATTGAAGGCTTTATACCTCTACAACAGCTCAAGAAACGCAAAATAAAGAAAATAAAAGACCATTACGAACTTGGCGAAGAGCTTCAACTGGTAATTCGCAGAATTGACTCTAAAGGTCGCCGCGTAATCCTTTCGGAACGAGAGTTCTACCAGAGAGAAGAAGAGAAAGAACGCCATCAGGCTGCTTCTATTCAAACACCCAAGGGATTCTCTCTTAAAGATCACCTTGCAGATTCCTTCAAAGCCTTAGAGGAAGTTACCGACACAGCTAAGGAAAAGGAAATCAAGGCAACTGATGTAGAAAAAACTGAAGACGCTGAAACTGCTGAAGAGAAACCTAAGAAAAAAACTACCACGCGCAAAAAGGCTGCTACTAAGAAAGCTAAAACTGAGGATAAAGATGAAGCTGCTGATGTAGAAAAAACTGAAGACGCTGAAACTGCTGAAGAGAAACCTAAGAAAAA
>CAZUXE010000038.1:6985-9904 GCA_964624585.1 uncultured bacterium
CTGATGTAGAAAAAACTGAAGACGCTGAAACTGCTGAAGAGAAACCTAAGAAAAAAACTACCACGCGCAAAAAGGCTACTGCTAAGAAAGCTAAAACTGAGGATAAAGAAGAAGAGAAACCTAAGAAAAAGCGCACAACTAAGAAAAAAGAAGATAAAGAGTAACAGTTGCGCAATTTTTTTCAAGCTAGGAAACCACGCTTGAAAAGCATACAATTTGGTTTATGAACAAACCTGAACATCCAACAGGTCATAGCGCGCTTGTAACTGCAGCTGGATGCAAGCTCAATCAGGCTGAAGGCGATTTATGGAAATCCTGGTTTGCATCCCAAGGTTACGAAGTGCTGAATGGTCTTGAGGATTCTGATGACCCTGAGGTTTGTTTAGTAACAACATGTACAGTTACCAAGGCGGCGGACAGAAGTTCCATTAACCTTATCCGCCGCCTTCACCGTAAGTACCCTAAGGCCAAAATAAAAGTTACCGGATGCGGAGCGCAAAGGATTTGTGAAAAAATGAAAAATCTTCCAGGAGTATCTGAGGTAATCACTTATTCTGACAAGGAAGAGCTAATTCAAAATATACTTTTTGACAAAACTGAAAACGCAAACTACATCAGCCGCAACAGAGCTTTCTTAAGGGTTGGTGACGGCTGCAACCGCAAATGTTCATACTGCATTGTATCAAGAGTACGTGGAAAGCTACACTCTAAACCTATGGAAGATATTATAAACGAATTAATAATGCTGCGCAACAAAGGCTTCGGCGAAGTGGTTTTGGTAGCCTTGAATTTAGGGATTTGGGGTAATGAAAGGGGTGAGAAACTTGCTCAATTAATAAAAACAATAGGAGATAAGCAAACTGAAATGCCTCGAATTCGCCTGACCTCCCTTGAACCGGATACTGTAGATAACGAACTTCTGCAAGCTATTACAGAAAGTGAAAATATTTGTCCTCATTTTCATATTCCCCTTCAATCGGGAGACGACCGTATTTTACAAGAAATGCAAAGACCCTATATAAGCAAGGACTTCGCGAACTTAACTACAAAAATACGCAAACAATTCCCTAACGCTTGTATAGGTACCGATATAATAACCTCAACGCCCAGCGAAGATGAGCTTAGCTTCAAGAAAACTGTTGACTTTTTGAATAATATGCCGCTTGACTATATTCACGCATTCACCTACTCGCCCCGCCCCGGAACCCCTATGTTTGAAAAAACTAAGCAAAACCTTAGCGAGAGTCCTAAAAAAAGAACTAAGACTTTAAGAGAAATGTCGGCTATTAAAAATCTTCAATTCAGAAAACGCTTTGAGGGCAAAAAAAGAGAATGTGTTATACTTGCCGAAAACCGGGTTTTAACGGATAATTACATTGACATCGCAATTCCCGGAACAAATAAATCGCCCAGGTCGCTAAATATGGTTAAAATCATTGAAGCGAATCGGCAAAAAACCCGTGGAGAAATTTGTGAATAATGATTTGAAAAGTTTTACCCGTGGCAAGCTTACAGAAGAGTTAACTCGATTGGGATTGCCTGACTTCAGAACCAAACAGATTTTCAAGTGGCTCTGGCAGAAAGGCGTTACACATTGGGAAGAGATGACAGATATCGCCAAACCTTTGAGAGAAGAACTTTCAACCCGTTTTTATATAAGTGAACTTAAGCAAAAAAGCAGACTCGGCTCTGCAAAACATGGTGCGGTTAAGTATCTGTTCCAATTGGGAGACGGCAAAGAAATTGAATCTGTATGGCTCAAAGACGCCAACAGACGAACGGTATGTGTTTCAACTCAGGTTGGATGCAATCTTGGCTGCAATTTCTGCAGAACCTCCCACATGGGCTTTAAGAGAAACTTAACTGCTGGGGAGATAGCCGGACAGGTTATTAAAGTGGCAAAAGGACAATCGGAACGCATTACAAACGTCGTCTTCATGGGTATGGGCGAACCTCTTTTGAACTACGACGCGACTCTGGATGCGGCACGAATTCTAAACGATGATTTTGGATTAAAAATAGGCGCTCGTAAGATTACTATATCTACAGCCGGAGTTATTCCGGGAATAAAGAAAATGGCAGGGGAACCTGAACAATTCAAGCTTGCGGTATCTCTCAACGCTGCTGACCAAAAAACCAGAGAACGCCTAATGCCTATTTCAACCCAATACCCGCTAAACAAGCTTATTCCTGCCATAAAGGAATTCATAAGAATCAAAAATAAGCGTGTAACTTTCGAATATGTGATGCTTAAAAATATCAATGATACCCGTAAGGACGCTGAAAATTTAATAATGCTGCTTTCAGGAATACCTTGCAAAATAAATCTAATACCTTTCAACGCATATCCCGGATGCGCTTTTGAACCAAGCTCCGAAGGACACATTGCCGGATTTAGAGCTTGGCTTATGCCTCACCTACCAACGGTAACGATACGTAAAAGTCAAGGTTCTAAAATTTTGGCAGGATGCGGTCAGCTTGCAGTAGAAAAAAATACTTAGCCTATCCCCTATGTTATTGATAACAGACAGCTATTATTGCAGACTGCCCTAAACCTTTCTACAGCTTTAGGAAAATGCTATAGCGAAAGTTGAATACAGCCCCACAGAATGCAATTAAACTTGATAGACGCTAGGGGATTGATTAATTCCTTAGCTTTTTCATTTTATCTTCACCGTAATCTGTCGTTTACAAATTCTTATCTGACAAGTTTAATAGCGAATTGTTGAATTACTTCAAGTAACCTAAAACCCTTTTACTAAAGCTTAAAATTTAAGACTCAAGTTTGGTACTTAAGACTTAAGGACATCTCTAAGCTCTAAAATCCTAATCTTTATGTGATGTAGAGCAAGCTGAAGATCCACAACCGCAACTATTATGAGACTCTTTACTGTGAAATTCATCAGCATGAGACTCATC
>CAZUXE010000038.1:10004-17247 GCA_964624585.1 uncultured bacterium
TCATCAGCATGAGACTCATCGCCTTCGTCATGATGATGGTGGTGGTGTTTTCCTGAAAGAATTGATTTTCCTATCTGAAAGGCAATAAGAACAAGAATAACTGCAGAGGAAATAACTTTAATAATCTTCGGGAATTCCAAAGTACCAAGCATTTTCCCACCCGATACTGCAGCAGCGTCCCAGGGAATAATCAAGTTAAAAAGAAAACCCATACCAAGTGATACCATTATAATGGATACAAGATAGATAATAAGCGATTTCCTACCCAGTGTTTTGGATACAACCGTTACGGTAATTGCGTTAGTTGCAGGGCCTGCTATAAGAAATACAAGAGCCGCGCCAGGAGAGATACCCTTAAGAATAAGAGCTGCGGCAATTGGAAGCGAACCAGTAGCGCAGATGTAGAGAGGCATACTAAGAACAAGCATAAGAAGCATTTGCAGAATAGGCGACGAAAGATAGGCGCCTATAAGTTCGGCAGGAAGAAAGTAAGAGATAGCTCCTCCAATTACCGTACCAATAAGTACCCACTTACCTATATCGGCCATTAGTTCGCCAAAAGAATAGGCTATCATGGTTTTCATTCGCTCGGCAAAACTGTGACTATGACCGTCATCTTCATTACCGCAAACCACGCAATTCTTATTTTTAGCGTTTTCTTTAACAGCATCCGACGAAGTATCTAGAATATTAGCGCCTAATCCTGAAATTAGACCTGCGAAGAATGAAGCTAGGATGCGATAGATAGTAAATATTGGACCAAGTAGTGAATATGTTGCCAAAATTGAATCAGCGCCAGAAGTTGGAGTTGAGATAAGAAAAGCCAAAGCCGCGCCTCTGCTGGCACCATTTTTCCGAAGGGTAGATATTGCAGGAATTACAGAACAGGAACATAAGGGAAGAGGAATACCGAAAAGAGTTGCCTTTAGAACTGAACCAAAACTCGACTTCCCCAAATGCTTTGCAATCTGTCGTACAGAAAAGAAAACGTGGAGTATTCCTGCAAAAATAAAGCCAATAATTAAATAAGGCGCCATTTCCAAAAGAAGATGCCATGATTCAAGCGACACTCCTTTTAGGGCGGCCCACAACCAGGCAATCACCGCCTGCATTTATTTTCCTTCAGCAAGTAAGTATTCATACTGATATTCTAGGGCTTGTGTGTAAAAAGTCAAGGGGAAGCACGCTTCCCCTTGGAGATTATTCAATATGGTAGACTTATTTTGACTTAATCGCCTTCCTTGATAGTTACGCTAAGCACAGTATCGAATTTCTCAATTGAATCAAGAACATTCAGACCGGCAATAGCCTGACCGATAATTGTATACTTGCCATCCAGCTCTGAACAATCTTTTTTGCAGATAATAAACTGTGAAGAAGTAGTCAACGGCTTACCGAAATTAATCATAGACAGTGTTCCTCTTTTATGATGAAGAGTTGTATCTATCTCTTCCTTAAAGAGCTTTCCGGAATGTCCAGTACCATCATTATTAGGACAGCCGGATTGTATAATTCCGGGAGTGGAAATCCGCCAAACCTGCAAGCCGTTATAAAAACTGTCTCTAGCAAGCTTTATGAATTGCTTGGTTATATTGGGCGCCTTATCTGGATAAAGCTTAAAAACTACAACCCCGCGATTTTTGAACTCAATTGACGCTGTTGCATTTTGGAAAGTTTCCGGTTCAGCTTTCTTTGAACCGCAAGCTAAAGCGGTAAGAACAACAAAAACCGAACAGATTAGAAAGATACGGTTACGCATGAATCCTCCTTGTTATATTAGGATAATATTGCAATTTACACTAAGGTCAAGCTCTTTTGAAAGAATTAGAATGCAAGAAATAACGAAGAACACAGTTATTTCATAAACGCTTAGAGAAAAGTATATATATAATTCTATGGATTTTGCCCACCTTTTAGTAAAAAGAAGGTCAGGCTGGGGTTTGCTTCATCAACAAGCTTTGCCTCCCAATCACGCGCTCTAAAGGTGTGTGAATATAGCGCGCATAGATAATTTTCTTAACCCTTGACATAGGTACAACTTATGCTTATAATCACCATTAGTGCAATTAGCTCTTTGTGAAATCAGAGTCTAACTTAAAAAAGCGCGAAGCGATTTTTTTGTGAGATTGGTGACGCGAAGGCGTACCTTAGACAAAGGAGGAGCCTGATGAGCGTACGTAAAGCGGATTTAGTCGAGGTAATCGAAAAACAAATCGGCCCTCGAGTAACAAAAAAGGATATAGCTCTCATAATTAACCTATTCTTAAAGGAAGTTTCCAATATGCTCTCCGATGGAAAAAGAATAGAGATTCGTGGCTTCGGCGTGTTCAAAACTAAGAAACGCAATGCGAAAATCGCTCGCAATCCCAGAACGGGTAGAGAGATTCATATTCCAGCCCGTCTGGTGCCGGTTTTCAAACCGTCGAAGATATTGAAACAAATAGTAACACAAAAATAAAAAAGGTAGGCTTACATAAATGCCCTGCGGTCGTAAACGCAAATTAAAAAAAGTAAAACGTCATAAGTTTAAGAAACGACGCAAGATGATGAGAAAGAGGCGTCGCTAGTGCGCCCGTAGCTCAGACGGATAGAGCATCACGCTCCGGACGTGAAGGTCGTAGGTTCGAGTCCTGTCGGGCGCACTTAAGTAAGAACAAACATGAAATTTCAAGCGTGCTTAAGTTGGCAAATCCAAGATAGGCACGCTTGCTTTTTTACAAACCGGAATTGTTATCTGCACCCACTATTTCAATAAACGCTCTTATATTTATCTATAGAATCGGCTTAGGATGAACATGTAAATACCGCTAACAGATACTCTTGTTTGCAAACACTTAATTTATTTAAGATATGATTGATTGTTGATAGGCCAATTTTGATTTTTAGGACAAATGGACAAAAAATCTTCAGTTTTGCATAATGGAATTGGATTTTGTTATGGAGAAATTTGGATTTACTGTAACGACTGAGTATACAAAAATATCACGTGGAGTTAAACTTGATAAACAGGCGTTTAGCAGAGAAAATTCAACATTTTGGATATATACATTGCGCAACAATTTCGCTCAGACAGTAGCTTTATGCTACTTTTAGAAGGAAGCACTGATGGATAGTCTTATTATCTCAGGGGGACACCCTTTACACGGAGAAGTGAGGATTTCAGGTTCAAAGAATGCGGCCCTACCCTTGATGACGGCATGTTTGTTGACAAATGAACCATGTATATTAACAAACGCTCCTGACCTGGTTGACGTATCAACTATGATTGAACTCCTCAGATATCTGGGCGTTGATGTTGAAAAACAAGGTGATAGAATACATATCCACGCAGCTAAACCGCATGGCGAAGCACCTTATGACATCGTACGCAAGATGAGAGCATCATACTATGTATTAGGCCCACTGCTTGGACGAACTAAACATGCCAAAATATCACTTCCCGGTGGATGCGCCATTGGCGCAAGGCCTATAGACCTTCATATCAAAGGTATGGAAAAACTTGGAGCAGAGATTGAAGTTGAAGGCGGTTTTGTTAACGCAAAAGCAACAGACCTTAAGGGTGCTGAGATTCTTTTAGAAGGAACTAAGGGGCCAAGCGTTGGCGCAACCATCAATGTGATGATGGCTGCAGTATTAAGTAAGGGAACTACGCGACTTATTGGAGCAGCAGCCGAACCTGAAGTCTGTATGGTCGCAGCTTTCTTAAAGAAAATGGGAGCCGCTATTTCCGGTGAAGGTACAAGGGAAATATTGATTGAAGGTGTTGAAAAACTTCACGGCGCGGAGTTTGAGATAATTTCCGATAGAATTGAAGCGGGAACCTATGCAATTGCCGCTGCTATAACAAAAGGTAGACTTATTTTAAGAAACTCACCATCTGCCCACATGGGTAACCTTATTCAACCATTGCTTGAAGCAGGCGCGGAAATTGAAGCTTCTGAAAACCACCTGACGGTTTCGATGATGCGTAAACCAAAACCCTTGATAATAAATACCGCCCCCTACCCCGGATTCCCAACCGACATGCAGGCACAACTTATGGCATGGTTGAGTCTGGGTGAAGGAACCAGTTTGATTACCGAAAACATCTTCGAAAATCGCTTCATGCAAGCTATGGAATTGGTACGAATGGGTGCAGATATCACAATAAAAGGCAGTACAGCGATAATAAAAGGCATTGATAAGCTAACTGGAGCCAGGGTTATGGCTTCTGATCTGCGAGCATCAGCAGCCCTTGTTTTGGCCGGTTTGGCAGCCAAGGGAACCACAATCGTAAGCCGCATATATCATCTTGATAGGGGTTATGAGAGCCTGGAAAGTAAGTTGGCATCTGTAGGCGCGGAAATTAAAAGGGAAAGCCTTCCTGACGAGGCCTAAAATACTGAAAGATGAGCAGTAAACTTCAGGTAAATGTTGGCACTGTAACGATAGGCGCAGGCGCCCCTGTAGTTATTCAAACCATGCTTAAGTCTCATACTCATGATACTTACAAATGCATTGAAGAAATCCATAGAATCAGTCAAGCAGGCGCGGACTTAGTTCGTGTAGCAATTCCCGATGAGCTTGCACTGAAAAGCTTTGCAGAAATTATCAAATCATCTTCCCTACCGATAATTGCCGACGTCCACTTCAACCCCAAATTAGCCCTTGGAGCAATTGAGGCCGGCGCGGCTAAATTGCGCATCAACCCAGGGAATATCAAGCATAAAGATGACCTAAGGCAAATTGCAAAATTAGCCAAAGATAAAGTAATACCTATACGAATAGGCGTTAATTCAGGCTCTCTACCTGAACAGATATTGAAAATATTCCATCATCCCACTCCCGAAGCAATAATTACAGCTTTGAGTGAAACTGTCAAGCTTTTTGAAGATTTTGGCTTTATTGATTTAGTTCTTGCCGCTAAATCTTCAAACGCAAAGGTAACTATTGAAGTCTACCGCATGATGGCCGAACGTTTCCCCTACCCCCTGCATTTGGGCCTTACCGAAGCTGGATTGCCATTTGAAGGGGCCATCCGCTCCACAGCAGCAATGGCTCCGCTTTTATTGGAAGGAATTGGAGACACCATAAGAATGTCTTTAACCGGCCCGGCTGAAAAAGAAGTAGAGGCCTGCTGGGAGTTATTACGAAGCCTTGAACTGAGAAAACGAGGAATAAGGTTCATTTCTTGTCCCGGCTGCGGCAGAACTGAAATTGATATAGAGCATCTTGCCAAAGAAGTCAAAGTTAGACTAAAAAATATAAAAAAGACTATGACAGTAGCAGTGATGGGATGCGTAGTAAACGGCCCTGGCGAAGCGCGGGAAGCAGATTATGGCATTGCCGGCGGCAAAGGACAAGGAATTATCTTCCGCAAAGGTAAAGTGATTAAAACATTACCAGAAAACAAGTTACAGGATGCTTTACTAGAACTTATTGAAAAAGATCTCTCTTAAATTTTTTGATACGCCATATAGTCAATTCATGAGCCACCGGTTTTAGTTAGCATCCTAAATTCTTTCCTAAGACAAACTTAGAGCTAACGGAATTTCAAGCGCTTGAAAAATTCTAATCTCTTTTCCGGAGTTGAACTAAGTACAAAAAACACTTATTTGATACAGTCTGTGTAAGTTTAAGTGTAGATATTATAAGGACTTAATTCTAATATCTCAATCGCTCCCTACTCCAGCTATTATCAGCTCAACTGCGCCAGCACGACTATAAGCGATACCAAATACTATGCTAGTCTCCCCCATCCTTAGGCTCAACTGAAAACAAGCCCTTACCCAGTCTTACGACCCAGGTTTGACCAAGCGCCTTAAGAACCGAAAGCCCGCCTGTTAGAATAAGAAGAATACCTCCGGCTAAAAGAATACTCAACTTTGAAGTAGGCTCTGGGTCAAAAATCGCTACAATAATAGCTCCAATACCAATACCGGAAAGACCCAATCCGGTTAAAATTTGCAGTAACTTGTTGCGCGAAAGCTGCTTACGGTTATTAAGCGCCTTTATAAGTTCAACCGCCGACTGCAAATCACTCTCACTTATTCCTAATCCGGCATCGTCAATAAGGTCAAAACGAGTCTTATTGCTGTAATGCCTAAGAGCGGCATTAAGCCAATCCGCATCAGAAGTGCGAATAATCTCACCGGACTTCACAGGTATAGATTTATTCATTACATAGAGAGTAGTCGCAATGGCGGAAATGTCAACTTAGGATTGTAGATAAGATTATACGATTGTTTATTGAATTCCAAAAACATTTATTTGTTATGATATAAAATAATGTAATCGGAAGAATAACTAAGCAGAATCCATACGCATTTGCAATTATTCATAAAGTATCTATACTTTTGATGTTTCAATATTGAATTACATGATAAGAAACCTTAAAATAAAATTCAGGAGGAAAATGTCATGATGTCTAACAAAAAAGATACAGATTATTTCTTAAGTAAAGTACCTGCTCTTAAAAATCCCATTTCCGCAATTGCTACATTTTTGTATATTGCACTATTGTTTTTGATGGCAATGATTTTCTTTTATTTTATGGACAAGCTAATATGGTTTGCTCCGTTAATAAATCAACTCATTATGGTTATTGTAACCGTCGTAATAGGTTATTTACATATCAAAACATCTAATGCCTATAGAAAAAAATACAAGGAATTAGCTTATCAATACCATTTTTATCATATCATGATACCTTACCTTGTTGCATGGTATGCTTGTTTTTTCCATCCTTTATTTATAAAAGGTGAAGCATTAATGCCTTATTGGATTTCAATTCCTCTTGGAATATTGTGCATAGTTATTACAGTGCTAACAAACATCCACATTGAAAGAGCCGGCTTCAAAAATATTACTCATGGCATGGATATATTTTCAATTTACCCAGAAGAAACAAGTGCCGTGCATGGAGAAATATATTCATATATTAGACATCCATTATATTTTTCATTGATAGTTGGAGCGTTAGGGTTATCATTATTTATGAATAATTGGATGTCAGTTTCCGTCGCACTATTTATTATACTTCCGTCATTAATTATTGGAAGAATTGAAGATAATGAGCTTCTTAAACGTTATGGGAATCAACACAAACAATATATCAAAAATACTGCAATGCTTTTTCCAATAAGAAAATTAATCCAATATTTTAGGTTATTATTATTTATCAGTTATAAGAAGCAGTAAATTGTCACTACACTCCAAATTGCTTGCGACAACGCGCCTAAGAGATAACACAGAGCACATTCCT
>CAZUXE010000039.1:0-16379 GCA_964624585.1 uncultured bacterium
TTTTGGGGAGAAACCTGCGGGGGATATAAGAGAAGTTTCTAGTTTGCTCATCCCAGATCATGATATTCTATTTGCTGGATTTCCGTGTCAGCCTTTTAGTATTATAGGTAATCAAAAGGGCTTTGATGACACAAGGGGTACTTTGTTTTTCTCAATAGCACAAATACTTAAAGATAAGTTACCAAGAGCTTTTGTGTTAGAAAATGTTAAACAACTAGCGAGTCATGATAAAGGATATACTTTGCATAGGATTCTGGAAGTACTTCGAGAGCTAGATTATGCAGTAGATTATCGGATTCTTAACGCTTTGGATTTTGGACTCCCTCAAAAGCGGGAACGTATTTTCATTGTGGGTATGCGTGGTACATTCCGTTTTAAGTGGCCGAAAGGCGGAGTGTCCAGAACATCCTTAAGTGAAATACTAGAAAAGAAAGTGGATGAGAAATACTATGCATCTGATTATATTAGAAAGAGAAGGATAGAGAAACATAAAAGTGAATATAGTCCTGGAATTTGGCATGAGAACAAGAGTGGAAATGTAAGTTCGTATCCTTATTCGTGCGCTTTGAGGGCTGGAGCTTCTTATAATTATCTTTTGGTTGATGGTAGACGCAGACTTACTCCGCGGGAAATGTTACGATTACAAGGTTTCCCTGATAGTTTTAAGATAGTCTGTAATGATTCTCAAACCCGAAAGCAAGTTGGAAACGCGGTTCCTGTTACAGTAGTAAAAGCGATTCTGATGAAGCTTAAATATGCCCTTTCGGATGCACATGAAGTTAAAAAACATTTTATATCAGCAGGCAGATCTTGTTACAATATTCAACCCCGGATAACTTATGAACAAACCTAAGTTACGTACTGTTTCCAAGGTTAAGCCCCCATATTCTTTAGGGAAGTTTCCCAAGGATTTTATATTCAATGTAGGTAGAGAAATTGTCTATATTTTGGCTACGAGAGTAAAACCGACAATTGAAGGGAGAGTTTGGGAAAGAATTTTCGCCGGAGCTATCAAAGCGAAATGGAAACCTTCTAATGTAGGTTTGGATGATGTTGTGTTAGGCACTTTTGCTTGGGGAGCGAAAACTGTCAAGAATAGTAAGCCTCACAAAGTTGAAAAGGTACGTTTAATTTCCGGCCGCAATTCGCTTAAGTACTCTTTTGGCGAAGCTACACTTAATGCCGATCCACAAATTCTTGGAAAGCAAGTGCTAGAGATTTGGAACGCTAGAGTAGAAGCTGTTAGGAATAAGTTTTCCTCTTTGAGAACGGTAGTCTTGATAAAACCACAGAATTTTTCTGACGTTGAGGTATTGAATTTTACCGTTTTTGAGACTGAGACTTTTTTGTACCCACCTGACCGTTACACGTGGCAATGGAACAAAAATGAGAATTTGGAAGGTAGGGAGAATAAAACAGCCCTGCATCGGTTTACCTGGCAGCCTCATGGTTCTCAGTTTACTGTAATAGAAGAGATCCCTTCGTCAAAAATCTGTTTCAAAGTCAAACGACCTCAGCCTATTGATCACGACATTACATTGAAAGCTCTTGGGTTTGATCATTCATGGATAGAAATCGTAAAAGATTTATAATCTGTGTCTGACGTTTTTGATAAGAAAACTCGAAGCTATATTATGTCCCAAGTTAAGTCATCCGGCTCAAAAGCTGAGGTGGCGGTTTTTAATTGGCTTGAAAATAAGGGATATGTGTTTTTAAAGAATTATAAGGAATTGTGTGGTAAACCGGATGTTGTCCTACCTAAGTATAAAACAATAATATTTGTTCATGGTTGCTTTTGGCATCATCATAAAAACTGTTCCGCAGCAGAGCTTCCTCAGTCGAATGTGAATTACTGGGAAACGAAAATCATTCGCAATGTTAGAAGAGATCGCCGAAATACAGTGCGTCTCAGGCAAATGGGGTGGCATGTATATACGATATGGGAGTGTCAAATTCTGAAGAATGTGAATCGTGTAATGAAACGTATTGAAAAGCGTTTCCTATATGTCAAAACTAATCCGAAAATTTGATCAACTTTTGACTAACTTTTGATAATCTTTTGACTAGCTTATTTCTGACGAATTGGATTGAGAATTGACGCGTTTTTAGGCTAAATTCTAAGGCTATGGTAGTACTGCACCTAGGTCAAAACGCTGCAGACCGGCGTTGGAGGCTATCCATAAATAGTTGCCGTCAAGGTAGACGTCGGTAACATCGTTTGATAGCAAACCTTCGTTAGTTGTTAGGCGTAACTGGAAGTAAGTCTCGGGATTATATATACTTACGCCGCCTTTGCCGCCTACTACAATAAGGCTGTCGCGGCCTGTTATGGCTTTCTGAGGAAGCGGGATGAAGGCGGGGGCAGGGTAGTATTCCCATTTTTTACCTGTCTGTTTTACCGTTAGGCTGCCTGTCCAAAAGTAACGAGCGCGGTTGCCGCGAACTATGCCCAAGACATCGTTTCTAAAAATTTTTGAGCGCGCGTCTCTTAGCGCCGCCAGCAAAGTATCTTTCAAGAGAGTTAGGTATACGCCGTTGTCTGTAGCTATGAACAGGGAATCACGGTTGAAGTCGGCGTCGTAAATTCTGTTGGCGGCGCTGATTTGTGAAATTATTTTTGCCTTGATGTTGAAGACGTCGGTTCGGTTCTTTTGAAAAAGAAATAAGTTACCTTCAATAAGTTTAGCTTTGTTGTATGAAATACGGCGTAACTTACCTGATATGCCTATGCTCCATGCGGGTTTAGGGGCAAGGGTAGTTCCCCAAGCGTAATAGGGATGATGGTATAGGCTGCCGCTTGAGAGAATTATTTGATCAACCCCATTCTTCCCAAAGATGTAGAGTGAAGAGTCGTATGTAAACATAGAATGTATTTCGTTAGCCCTTGGACTTTGATAACGAAAATCCTCAACCCATGACAAGGCATTGAACACAAGGTATCCATAGCCCTTTACAGTTACGTAGGCCTTGCCGTCGTTTACGTAAACATCTGAGTATGGGATAGTTGTCAGTTCTTCGCTGAGCATTTGCCATGGCGCAAGGAATGGATAGGCCTTTTGCAAATTTACTCTTTTTTTGTCAACCCATACTGTTTGTGAATCAGCTTCGGCGTTAGCTTCAGTTTCCCTAAGTTTGTCAACTGCTGTGATGGTTGAGGCGTGGTCTATGAAAACGTAATTTTTGTTGATTCCTAGACGTTTAGCTCTCTTTATCGGAACAGATAAGTTGACTTCTTTAGTGATTTGAACTTCAGGGTTATAAGTAAAAAGTCGGCCTGAGTTAGTGAGAATCCAGAATTGACTGTATGAGTTATCGTATAAAACAAGGTATATTAGTGAATTTAGTCCTATGGATGGCGTGAATACACGTTTGGGCATATTGGTGTTTTCATCAAGTTGAACTATTGCATTTGATGTAGCTGCGTAGACTGTATTGTATGAAGTGGATGTAAAATTACATATATCGTCAAGTCGCGGATAGTACTGCCAGTCAGCAGGGTTGTATAGATAGCCGATTAATAAGAGCAGAAGAGACATTAATCCTGTTCTCCATCGTCATATTCGTCCTCAAAAACAGAAAGCATTGCATCGCTGATATAGTTAAGCAAATCACCGGCAATAAGTGAGTGTTCTCCGATATCTTCTGTCGCTATGTCTGCAGCTAATCCGTGAAGGAAAACCCCAAGGCGAGCTGCTTGTGACAGGCTTAGTCCCTGAGCAAGCAGTCCTGCTATAATGCCTGTTAATACGTCTCCTGAACCGGCTGTAGCCAAACCTGAATTTCCACTTGAGTTTACCCATATTCCGTTAGTGGAGGCAATAACACTTGGAGCGCCTTTCAGTACAATAACGTGGTTCCATTTTTTGCTATATTCTTCTGCAATATCCAGACGTTTTCTATCTACCAGTTTTGAATCTATATTAGTTAACCTTGCCATTTCGCCAGGGTGGGGAGTAAGAATCAATGGAGGTTTGGCGGTTTTGAGTAGATCGGGATGAATGGCGACGGCGTTGAGTGCGTCAGCGTCCAGTACTATTGGTTTTTTCCATTCCTGAAGTAGATGGCGTACCATGCTGATTGTTCCGGGATGGGTTGCAATTCCCGGGCCAAGGGCTAGGGCTTTGACTTTGGGCTCCATTTCCAAAATCTTTTCTGCGGCGCTTTCTGCAAAGTAGCCGTTTCCTGTATCTGGTAGAGGAAGCTTTACAGGCTCAAGTAAGGTTGTGTCGAATACGTCGTGCATTGATTGCGGATAAGCTGAATAAATGAGGCCAGCGCCTGTTCGAACCGCAGCAATTGCAGTTAGCCTGGCGGCTCCGCTCATCCCACGTGAACCGGCTACTACCAAAAGCTTACCGAAGGTTGCTTTGTTTCCCCAAGGCTTTCGTTCCGGTATCAAGAGTCTTGCATCGTCTGTAGTCATCAGCCTGATATTTCCCTGGGTATCAAAGACTTGATTTGGTGATGAAATGTCAACTACCCACACGTTACCGCAAAATTCACGTTCAGGATAGAAAACGTGACAAGGCTTTAAGTAAGCCATTGTTGCGGTTAAATCGGCCTTTACCGCAAGAGTGGGTTCGCCTTCTGCTCCATTGGCATTAATTCCCGATGGAAGGTCTATACTAACTATAAATGAACCGTAATCTTTCGCTATATTTACTAATTCTATTGCTTTTGCCGCAGTTCCGCGAGGTTTACCTGAAAAACCGGTACCAAGGATTGCATCAACTACTATATCATAGTCATCAATGTTGTTGAACCACAAGGCTAGGTCTTCAGGACAGTTTATTTCATCAATATCAATATTCATGCTTCGAACTATTTTGGCATTTGTAAGACTATCGCCTTTTAATTCATCAACTTTTCCTAGAAGAAGCACTTGCAGGCGTGCGCCGGAGTTTGCAAGATGGCGGGCTACAACAAATCCGTCACCGCCGTTGTTACCTTTGCCGCATACACATAAGATATCAAGTCCTGTAATGTTAAAATATTCTTCAATTGTTTCAGCTGCCCCGCGGCCTGCGTTTTCCATAAGTATTAGGGAAGGAATACCGTAGTTTTCAATTGTCTGTGCGTCTATAGACTGCATTTCTTCACGACGAACGATACGCATGAATACTCCTTTCATGCCATGTTAGGCCAGTAGTGTCCTTTACTGATAACTACATTAAGTAAAGAACATAATATCCATATCTTGCTATCAGGTCAACTGTTTTCTTCAAGTTACATAAATATAATTATACATTCCCTTGGCTGTTAGGTCAAAGCTATTTTTTGTCTTAATCTAAGGCACTCTGTATTGCTGATTTTGGGTAAAACAATTCCGATACCCTTCAAATCACTGACTTTCTACGAGAAAGCGTTATTAACATTCAACAGATTGCGTATCTTAAAGCTAAATCAGTTAATGGCGTCAAGGCAGGTGTTGTTTGGGGTCAGACTTCTACTTACTATCAATGGGGGCAACTGTGTCGGATATTGCGTTCTTAAGCGTCAAGTCTCCAGATTCCTATCCGCTATCTATTTTGGCGGCAAGAGTATTGTTTTTTTCGCTCACCTGGCGAAAATCCCTTCTTACATTGCTTTCGTGTCGGAGGTAAGAGTATTTTTTGCTCAACGGCTATCCGTAAAAATATTGGTACTTGATAGAGCGTATTAAGTCGCCTGAACGGTCTTTACTGGTTTCTTCAATAATATGACCTTTGTCGTCGTAGCGGAGTTCAACAAAACCATAAGGCTTATTTCGTTCATCTTTCCATATTATCCGTGAAGGTTCTTTGGCGTCTTTATCGAATTTATATTCCCAGACCTTGGTTTTATTGCCGCGCGAGTCGCGCCACTGTTTTTTTACAAGTCTGTTTTTTCTATCATATGTGAATTCAACCGTATTAAGAGTTTCATTTTTAGAATTACGGGTTATTTCTTTAGTTATTTTGCCGTTTTTATCCAACTCTCTGTCGAAGACCTGTAGAGTTACGCCAGACCTATCTATATGAATTTCCTGTACCAGAGTGCCGTTTTTATCGTATATCATTTGATGAGTCCTTAGGGGTGAGCCGGAACTATCTAAAAACAGTATCCTAGAGAGTTTGTTGTTTTCATATTCATAGCGGCAGATTTCGTTTACTTTATCGTTAAGCAAGGTACGTCTTTCAACTATTTTACCCGCAGGTACAGGGCCGGAGGGGAAGCTTGGTGGTGCAGAGGGTTTTTTTGTAGCTTGGAGTTGAGTCTTATTTCCTGAAGGTTGAGGCGATTTCTTTTGTTCCTGAATTTGAATACTTTTCTTTGCGGCAACCGTAGGTGAAACAGTTGGTGTAGCATCTTTCTTGATTTTACGTGCAGGTAATTCCTTTCCTTGCATTTTTAAGGATAGTCTTAGGCGTGCCTCAAGGTGGGTTTCTAAGTGATCTATCAAACGAACGGCTTTTTCCAAGTCATTTGCTTCAATAACTGCACGAGTTATTTCGTTAAGCATTTCTACTTGAAATTCATGAGCCGCAGCTTTTATTACATCAAAACTAATATCTTGTTGAGCTTTATGTAGATGTTCATCTACTTTCTGTTTGATTTGGTTACTTTTTTCAATTAGTTTTGCAATTTGTTCTGCAACGTTATCCAGTTCCTTGGCTAGTTCATGGTATGCTGCAAAATCTTTCTCCGGATCGTACTTATTTGTTGCCATCTCATGCCTCTCCGCTTATTATCATAACGAACTATACCACTGCTATTGTAGTTGTCAAGTCTGTTGACCTTATTTTATCACTCCCACATCGAATATTATGCGTAACGGCACAAACTTTCAAAGACCGGATTCTTTTTTACAGTCCAACTGATTGAGTACTTCCAAAAGTCGTTCAGGGTCTTTAACATTGTGGCGTTTTATATTTTCACCTACCGTTCCCCATGCCGGTTCGCCGCACACGAAACAGGGCATTCCGAATTTTATAAATACATCTACTGTTTCAGGGCAATTGGCGATAACCTCTTCCAAGATACTGTCTTCTGTAATTTTCATAATTCACCTCTATCAAATATATAAGGTTTTATCAGTAAATTGATTTTATGGCATAATTCTTATTAATCAATAGCTCCCGTGTTAATTTATCCGTATCAATAAATCACCATCTCAAGGTAAATCAATTTCTCTGTCCTGAATAAAAAGTAGCCTGCATGTGAAGCATGGAAGTTCTTTTCGGTTTTTCTGTTTCTTGAAGCAATTGAACAATCTACGCATCCATTATTCAATAATATCCGTATTTTGAAAGGAAATATACTTTCAAATCGCTCCAGTCTTTTAATGTATTTTTTGGAAGTATTGTATCTATTGTTTTTCCAGTAGTATCTTTTTTGTCAGGTTTTATGGGTATAAATAAGGTTTCAGCCTGTACGTCTTTCCATTCACTGATGTACCAGTAGTTTCCCCGTTTTACAATCTCCAATTCAAATCCGCCGGCCAAAGTATCGTATTCTTCAAGTGGGGTCAAAAGAAGATAATTTGCTTTTAAGTTCATCAATGTATCAGATGCGTTCAATGAAGTGGTATCAATTTGCAAAAACATAGGGGGGATGCGGGAACTTTTACGAAAGAGATTAAACATATTGAACGATAAGGCATCTTCTTCAGAATATCCCCATGGTCTATATTCACTTCCTCTGGTAGTATCTTCGGGTATAAACTTGAAACTTGCTGAATCAAGACAAAGCGTGAATAAATCGTAATTCATTGTGTTATAAGAATTTATTAAATTGTGGAAAACGCTCATTGAATCGATAGGAGTCAATTTTTCGGCATAATTCTCAGGTGAGAATAAATTACAGCCGCCTAGGATACTAAAAAGAACTATTGATGGACATAGAAGCTTCAAAAGGCGCTTCATACTCACTCCTTGTAAATTTAACTCCCCCGTGTATATTAAGATAAGGCCAGGGGCGCAGGCGTCCCTTCAAGCCCATAAAGAGGCTTTTTTGAAACAGGCCTCTATCTGTAAACGGGGCTTTTTCGATATTGATGCCGCCAAAGGCTTCAATCCTCAGCCACTCCCTTTCACGCCACATGTTTCGATAACGGGAGTAGGCCTCTTCTTTGCGTTTGCGAATAAATACTAGAGAGTAGGTTTGGTTAATTTTGTCCCTAACGTCGCTTCGTGATAAGGCTCCTGATATCATTTTCCAGTTCTCATAGCGTCTCCACTTAATAATGGCTGTTGGTTGAATTAAAGCATTTGGAAAGAATGTCAACGAAAAATTATCTGCCCATGTTCTATCAGCCCTATTTTTAGTAGAATCAAGATAATACTCGCTCCAATCGAACGATAAATTGATATCGTTCGAAAGGTTTAGGTATCTATCCAGAACAAAATTCAGGTTCCACGATACGTAGTTTGTCTTGCGTTTATTTGAGCTTAGGGCGTAATTTGGAGTAAGATAATGTGTTAACTGTAGGTTATGTCTAAATTTAAGCATTGTGTAGAGCGTTTTTGCAGGTTTCAGGGTTAGTTTAAAATAAAGGGTTTGCGTGGCTTTGTCTCTATCCAAAGCATTTAGGGTATCGGGTGTTCTTAAGTGTTCAAGGGTATATGAGTGAGAAAAGTATATAGAGCCAGGCGAAAGATATTCATTGCCAGGTACCTTGCCTGATGCCTGTTTAGGACGACGATAGAAGTTGTGGGAAAGGCTGGATGAAAATTTAATTTTGTTTATATCTTTGTTATAATAAGTATCTACTTGTCTATGAGTCATATCTTCAGTATTGAAGTTTAGCTTAACTAGTGTTTTGTTAAATGGCCGGTAGCTAATTTTAGCGCTGAGATTTTTTTTATCTTCCCCGTGAGTTTGCCTATCTTGGGAATAATTAGTCAAGGTATCAAAGATGTATTTTGCACTGAAGCTAAGCCCAAGGTTCTTATTAAAAGGAATGCTGTCGCTTATCCAAACATTTGCTCCTAACTGTTGCAGGTTTGAAAAGGTTTCTATGCGGTATTTTCTGCCCAGCTTTGCGCCGCTTCTTATATAGGTTTTCTTGATAGAGATTTTTTTTGTAACTATACCTATGGTGTCGCCCTTTCTTGACCATGAGCTGTGCTGATCGCGCCGATGCTTAAAACTTAAGGTGCATGGTTCAACTTTTATTCGAATATCTGCGATATCCAGCAGTATTTTATCAGGAGAGAGCCTGAAATTAGAACCTGCAAGCGATGTTTTTTCCTTTCCATACTTAGCGTAATAGTTCGCATAAAGTAGCTTGTTTGATGATGTTGCGTCAAGAAATCCGCTGGTCGATTGAAAGGAATACTTATCAGAGCCATCATCTTTAATGATTCGGTTTCTTGAGCCGTAAAGACCGGTTTCAAGTTTAAGCCACTTAAACGGAGAGAATTTTATGGCAAGGGTATTTTTTGTATAACGATGTTTATCTTTTGAAAGGGAGTCCCATGAAATCAGGTGGTATTCTTTGAAGAAAAAACTCAGCTGTTTATTAAGGCTTTGTTCCCAGTAGGTGGAGCCTGAGAACCTCCGACGGATTGTATTGCTGTATCCGTAATTTGAGATAATTACTGTATCAGCGCCGTAGGTATAGGTGTTAATTAATATAAGCAATAAGTTGAGCATAATCTTGAGGTGAAAGATTTTGCGGGCGTAGGTTTTTTGCAAGCCCAAGTTTATCTAATATCTTAGCAGGATTGTCTATATCCATTCGTTTAAGATTATTAACAAGGGTTTTGCGGCGGTGGGTGAAACATCCCTTAACGAATCGAACAAACTCGTCATATTTTCTATCTGTTGTAGATACAGGTAGTGTTGTTGACGGAGGAAGCGTTTCTAGCCTTACCGTTGTCGATTTAACCTTAGGTGGAGGGACAAAAGCGTCGGCTGGTATGTCAAAGAGTTTTTTTGCGCGAATAAAAGTTTGTGATATAACAGAAAGCGCTGAATAGTCATGTGAACCCACTTTTGCAACAAGACGGTTTGCAAATTCTGCCTGAACAGTTAATACTGCTCTTTGCCAATACTGTTTTTGAGCTAGTAGCCAGAATAATATTTCACCTGAAAGGTGATACGGAAGGTTTCCTAAAACCAGGCATTGTGCGTAATTCGCAAGCTTTAAGTTACGGACGTCATCAAAAAAAAGTTCTAGATTATTATTCAAGTCGGCGAGGAGTTCAAGAGTTAAATGGCAGCTTTTGTCAAGTTCAACTGCGACAACTTTTTTTGTTTTTTCAACAATCATCCGTGTCAGTTCGCCGGTTCCGGCACCGACTTCTATTACGGTATCGTTAGGGTTAGCTTCAAGGGCATTAACTATATCTTGAGCAATTTCCTTTCGTCTTAGGAAATGTTGGCCAAGGTTCTTTTTTGGACTTACGTGGCTGAGCTTAGGTTTAGACGCCAAAAAGTTTCCTCCCGTTTTGTTCTGTAAGTAATGAAAGCTCGTCTGTGGTCATTTTAAGAACATTGGTAAGCGCGGCTGCAGTGTATTGCAGCATGGCGGGTTCGTTGCGCTCACCCCTGTGAGGAATAGGCGTTAGATAGGGGCAGTCGGTTTCAATTAGTAACAACTCTTTTGGTATCTCTGGAATCCAGCTTTTAACCCTTTTCCCGTTGTAGGTGATGGTTCCGTTTATTCCCAAGTAGATGCCCATTTGGGTAAGCTGTTTTGCTTCATCCTTGTTTGCCGCTGCAGAGTGGAAAACTCCCTTATAGTAACCGCGTTCGGCTACAATGGGTAGGCAGTCGTCCATTGCATCCCTGCAATGCACTACAAACGGAAGTTTTAGGTCTTCAGCAAGTTCAATTTGTTCTATGAATACTCGTTTTTGAATATCCCGCGGCGATAAATCACGGTAATAATCCAAACCTATCTCGCCAATTGCCTTAACTTTGGGATGCCTGCTAAGCTCTTCAAGTTCCTGTAGATAAGGTGTATTATGGACGTCCTTGGAATCGTGTGGATGAACGCCTATAGCAGCCCACACGTTACCATGTTCCTCTGCAAACCTGATAGCCGCCTCACTTGAAGGTATATCCCAACCTATCTCCAGCATAAGATTAACCCCAGCGTTAAGCGCCCGTTCATATGTTGCTTCCCTGTCTTTGCGAAAAGCACGATGCGCTAGATGGGTATGGGTATCGAACATTGCCCTCTTCCTTTAATGCTTTAAGTCAATTTTGAACCGGGTTCAGCTTCGGCATCCATAGTGGCGACAATAACCTTGCCTTGCGATGTAGCGGCCAGAAGCATTCCTTGAGATTCCACTCCTCTGATGGTTGCTGGCTCAAGGTTTGCAACCACAATAATTTGCTTGCCCACCAGTTCTTCAGGTGAATAGTGCTGTGCGATACCTGCTACAAGCTGACGTTCCTCTGTACCGAGTGTTATTTTTAGCTTTAAGAGCTTGTCTGCGCCTTCAACACGCTCTGCAGCCAATATTTTTGCAACTCTTAGGTCTATGTTACGAAAATCATTTATAGTGATTGCCAAAGTTACTCCTTATGGTTATTTTTTACTGTAGGATACTCAAAGGATTTGACGTGTCAAATATTTCTTAATACGGGCGTATGAGCAGTGAAGTTTCTGAAGACCATAGGTCGGCAAGAAACTTCTAAACCCACCGAAGGTGGGTAAGGATACTCAAAGGATTTGACGTGTCAAATTTATTTAGGATAGATGCACAAGTCCGTAGGGGCGATTCATGAATAGCCTCTACAAGCTTGTTATTCTGGATGTCATGATACACTAAATTAAAATGAATTAAGGGCTGACCTGGACGTATTCAAAGAAAACACGGTCAGCTTCATCTCATAACTTTTGTTCGATGAAGTAATCTTTAATAATTAAGCGATGGTCGAATGGTATTTCCTTAGGCAACTTATCTAGTTTGAACACCTTGGCCATTTTCGCATCGTCCCCGCCCTTTAACTCGCCTGCGCCGTCGGCGGTGAAGACTACCGATACGGTGTGAAACCGCGGGTCGCGGGCAGGGTCTGAATAGACGTGAAACTGTTTTAGGTTTTCCAATACCAGTCCGGTTTCCTCGCGCATCTCGCGGCGCACGGCCTGCTCCACTGTCTCGCCAACCTCAACGAATCCGCCGGGCAAAGCCCAGCCTAGTGGCGGATATTTGCGTTCCACCAGAACTATGCCGTTCCCATATCGAATTATGCAATCTACGGTCAGGTAGGGTGTTTTAGGGGGCCAGCTCATGTTGGATTTCTTAACCCCAGAGACACCGAGGTACAAAGACTTGAATCAAGATATTTCGAGTGTACTCTTTGTGTGCTTTGTGTTTCAATTTATCCTTTCCTAGGTCAGTATTTGTACCACAGAGGGCAAAGAGTTCACAGAGATTTTAACTAGTGTATTTTGAATGTTTTTATGCCTCTGTGTTTTGATTTTCATCTCCTAATGCGCTTCAGCCCAGTTGTCGCCGACGCCTATGTCCACTTCAAGCGGGACAGAAAGCTTCCATGCCGATTCCATATCGCGTTTGATAATTTGTTTCGCGTCTTCCACTTTATTTTCTGAAACCTCAAACAGTAACTCATCATGTATTTGTAGAATCATACCCGGTTCTATATTCGCTTTTCTAAGATTTGCTTCTACTGCAATCATGGCAACTTTGATGATATCTGCTGCTGAACCTTGAATAGGGGCGTTGATGGCAGCGCGTTCGGCAATATCGGTTCTGCCTGAAAGTAGGGGTAACCTGCGAACCCTTCCCGATATGGTTTTGACATAACCTTGTTCACGCGCCTCAACTAAAATTTGTTCCCGCCATGCTGAAACTCCAGGGAAGTTTGAAAGGTATCGTTCAATAAACGCGGCTGCTTCTTCTGTAGTTACTCCCATGCGGCGGGCAAAGCCGAAGGGACCCATACCGTAGAGAATTCCATAATTTATGACCTTTGCCTTGCGCCTGTGGTCGCGGGTAACCTCGTTTTCTTTGATGCCGAATACCCGCATAGAGGTTTCTGTATGAACGTCGCGACCGTCGTGGAACACCTTTGCCAGAACCTCGTCGGCTGCAATATGAGCCAGTACTCTTAGCTCAATCTGTGAGTAGTCGGCTGATATTAGCTTATATCCTGGTGCGGCGGTGAATCCCTTACGCACTATGGGGCCGCGTTCGCCTCTCATGGGTATATTTTGAAGATTAGGGGTATGGGTTGATAATCTTCCTGTAGCCGCGCCTGTTTGATCAAAAGATGTGTGGATACGGCTTTGATTATCAACTAAAGTTACAAGTGGTCTAAGATAAGTTGTCAGCATTTTGGAAAATGCGCGCCATTCCAGTACTTTAGGTATTATTGGATGTTCGCTAACCATTTCTTCAAGAACGCCTGCTGCGGTGGAGTAACCTGTTTTAGTACGTTTGCGGGGACGAAGCCCCAAGCGTTCGAACAAAATATTGCCAAGTTGTTTTGTAGAGGCTATGCTGAAATTTTCACCAGCTAAATTGTGAATTTCCTCTTCAAGCTTATTTAGTTCTTTTTCCCATTCCGCGGTCAATTGAGTAAAATATACAGTGTCCAGCCTTACGCCGCGTTGCTCCATGAGGGTAAGTATGGGTGTGAGCGGTAGTTCTATTTTTTCATAAACATTCCACGCGCCTACGTTCTTTAATTCCTTTTCATACTGCTCTCCTGCCTGATGCATTATTAGCAGTTTATCCGCGTCATTTGCAATCGCTCTGCCTGCGGAGTGAACAAGTATTCTGTCCAGAGTACGTAAGCTTAGATCTGAGTTTTCCACGAATGCCATTAGGCGTAAGTCCCACAGCTTGCCGTTAATTTTATACCCTTTGTGTAGTAAAGGCTTGGCAGTCCAGAGTATTTTTGGAAAGTCCTTATCGGCAAGCAATGCCCTGGCCTGAGTGTCTGTAATTTGGGTTACTGTAAATCCATCGGATGCTAATATCTTTTCCCATTCGTAACCCTCCTTATTCCCCTCATCCTTAGCAGTAGAGAACAAATTAGCCTGACCGGTTTTTTCCTCAAATACAAACGAAATAGGATCGCCTTTTTGTGGGTTGAATTTTTTAGAGCTTAGCTGTGTTGTTTTATCGTTGCTGCTTTTCATTCTTGAGAGTCTTGAGGTAAACCCTAACTCGTTGTAGAGTTCCTGAAGCCTTGCGTCATCCGGTTCAGCCCTCTTCAGTTCAGCTTCGCTTATATCAACAGGTACGTTCATATGCAGTTGAACCAGTTGGTATGAAAGTTCGGCAATTTCACGATACTTGCCGAGTTTTTCGTTCTTATCCAGAGCGGTTTTCAAATCGCCGTAGCGGTCTAAAACTTCTTTTGCCCTTTTGGGGCCTATACCCGGAATTCCCGGCACCCCGTCTGACGCATCGCCCATGAGTGCAAGCAAGTCAGTAACACGTTCCGGCGGGACCCCCATTTTCTTTTCTACAGCTTCAGCGTCGTACTCCAGATTTTTATACGGGTCGTACATTACCACTTTATTGTCTACTAACTGCATAAGGTCTTTGTCACCGGAAACAATAACTATTTTATTAAATTTATTCTTATACCTTGCAATTAAGGTTCCCATTATGTCGTCTGCTTCGTAGCCTTCTTTCATTAGTACTGGAAGTCCTTGTATGCGGGCGATATCTGTAATCATGGGAATTTGCCATACCAAATCGTCAGGCATTGGTTTACGGTCTTTTTTGTAGTCGGCAAACTGTTCGTGACGAAACACCTTTCTGCCGGCATCGAAACTTATAATCATGTAATCTGTAGGATATCGCGCTTCGATTTTATCTAGCGCGTTTAGAAATCCGTATACCGCTGAGGTATTGCGTCCCCTTGGGTCTCTCAATGGTCTGCGGATTAGCGCGAAGTATGAGCGGTACGCTACGGAGTGGCCGTCAATAATAACAAGAGTCATTTCACTGAATTCAAGAACAATTAAGACGAAGCATTTTGTGACATTCGTTCGCGTCTTACAAGCTGGTTGGCGCGATACAGCGACTCAAAGGTGCCTGCGTCTGTCCACCATCCTGGGAGTTTTGCCCAGCGCATTTGTCCCCATCGGATGTATATATTATTCACGTCGGTAATTTCCAATTCCTTGCGGGCTGAGGGTTCAAGGCCATCAATTATTTCGAACACCCTTTTATCGTAGAAATAAATGCCGGTTACCGCTAAATTACTCTTCGGATTTTTAGGTTTTTCAGTAATTTCCAGAACATTTTTGCCCTGCACGGTTGCCACACCGAACCTATGCGCGTCTTTGACTTCTTTCAAAAGAATCATTGCGCCGGCGCCAATTTCTTCATATTTCTTAACGTAATGCCCAAGGTTTGCAGAAAACAGGTTATCGCCGAGAATTACAACCATAGATTCGCCGTCTGCGAATTCACGTGCTAGTCCTAAAGCTTCGGCAATACCTCCGTGACCTTCCTGATAGGTATAGTGTAAATCTTTAACGCCTAATTTTTTCCCATTGCCAAGGAATTTCAAAAAGTCGCCTGCGAATTCGCCGCCGGTTACTAAAAGAATTTCTTCTACGCCTGCCTGCACCAGTTTTTCAATTGGATAGCACACCATTGGCTTATTGTATACAGGTAACAGGTGTTTGTTGGTAACTTTGGTTAATGGGGCTAAACGTGTACCCATTCCTCCTGCGAGTATAACTCCTTTACGTAGCTTCATGTTTCATATTACACGTCAGCTTGAAGGAGTCAAGATTAGTTTTTGTTTTTCAAGCCATTGCTTCATACTGTTTCAGCATTACACACTTGACAAAAAGGCGTTCGTATATAGTATGTTTTTATGCTGAGGAAATGGGCAATTCTTTTGGTTCTGCTTGCAATTCCGCTTGCAGGGAAAGCTGTTGAGAATACGCAGCAGTTGGAGATTAAGCAGTTGCGTAAGGAGCTTCAGGAAACACAGGCGCGTGTTGATTCTCTTGTTCATACTAACAACCCAATTGACTTAGGTGAACGCCTAACCAAAGCCTATGAATCTGGTGTCAACACGGCACGGGGTACCTTATGGGTTATAAATATTTTAAGCGCAGTTGTTGCTATCTTGGGCGGTATTTTTGGTTTTATAGGCTTTAAGCAAACCATCAAGGCAAAGAATATTCTTAATAAGGCTAAAACGGCTAGAGATGAAGCTGAGGAGGCAAAAAGAAATACTGATAAATGTTTCTCTGAAGCTGAAGAGAGTCTAGCGAATATAAAACAGCTTGAGAATGATATAGATAAGATTAAGGAAAAAATTGAATCCATTAGTAAAAAGCTTGCCCGTGTAGATTATATTTCTCAGGGATACCACCATCTTTCTAAGAAAGAATATAAGCAGGCGCTTGAGTTCTTTGAAAAAGCTACTAAAGAAGACCCCAAAAATGCCGAAGCTTGGTTCCA
>CAZUXE010000040.1:0-12966 GCA_964624585.1 uncultured bacterium
TTCTAGATGAAGGGATGGATGTAACAGTTACCACATCAGGCTCCAAAGCGACTACTCTGAAGCTTGAATGGATTTTAATTTCTAAAGTTGACGCTCATGAATATAGTAAAAACAAGAACTTTCTTCAAAAACTTAGGAATCTAGGTTTCAAGAAATTCATCATAACGGATGGTTATGGTGAAAGTTGGTATTGGAATCTTTAAGTTTTCGCGCATTTACCAACTCGGGCTTGTTCTAATAGATAGTTGCTAGTTAATTAACTTGCTTGATCTATTTACTAAATTTGCCTCATAAACCTTGACATAATCTTCCACATAGGTATTCTGTCTTCGGAGGTATATGTGGCAAAGATACTTACCTATAAAGACGGTAACGTTACCGAAACGAATACTTTTGCAAGCTTTTCGCGTAAGCCTGTATCGGGCTTGGTCTGGATTGATTTCGAGAGACCAACCGAAGATGAATTGAATCGTCTGGCATTAATTCTGGAACTTCATCCTGTGGCTCGCGAAGAGCTATCGCGCGCATCCAACCGCCCTAAGCTAAACGATTACGGAGAATATATTTCAATGACTATCCACGTTCCGGGAGGTAAGTTAAATGAGCCTCATTCACATGAAATAGATATAGTTGTTGGGAAAAACTGGATTGTAACCGCGCATTCACAAAAAATTAAAGGCCTGCGTCTTGCATGGGAACTTTGCCAAAATGATTATGAAAAAATGTCAAATGGATCTGACTTTCTGCTGGCTGAGATTTTGCAAACCCTTTTTGAGCGTTTTATAGGCTTGATGGAGTGGATGGATAGGGGAATTGATAGGCTTGAGGAAGATATTCTTGAGGAAAATGCCACCGAGAAAACCCTGAGGCGTATTGCTCAGCTTCGTACAGCGGTGTCGGGGATTCGCAGAACCCTGCTCCCTGAAAAAGAGATACTCTTCCGTTTGGCTCGTAAGGGTGTGTGTATAATAGATAAAGATAAGTATGTGTATTTCAATGACCTACATGAAACCTTCCTTCGACGCATAGACGAAGTGGAACGTTTCAGGGATACTCTTACTCATCTAATGGAACTTTACATGAGCAGGGTATCGCGTCGTATGAATCAAATAATGAAAATCCTTACCATTTGGTCTACTATTTTTCTGCCGCTGACATTTTTAACCGGATTGTGGGGAATGAACTTTAAGTATATGCCGGAACTTTCAACCCCATGGGGATACTGGGCGTCGCTAGGACTTATGGCGCTGGTAGCCGTCATTATGATAATCTTCTTTAGACGCAAGAAGTGGCTTTAGCGGAGGAAGGCGTTGAACCTGAATATAGGCGGTCTAGCGTTCTTAATTCCCGTTGTTTTTGTAGTGGTTCTTGCATGGTTCGTTGTTCAAGGCGCCACTATAGCCCTTATGCTTACCGGTATGGATAGAAATAAGGCTTCATTTGAAGCCCTGTCTGCTTTTTTCGGTGTGGGATTCACCACTCGAACATCTGAACAAATTGTTGCCCATCCACAGCGTCGTCGAATAATTTCGTTACTTATCGTACTTGGTAACGCGGGTATAATTACTGTTATTGTATCCCTTGTTGGAACATTTGCCAAATCGTCTTTGGTTTCGGTACCTATTGGTCTTTTAATTGCCGTTGGCCTTGTGTTTATTATATGGAGAATTGCCGTATCGCGGGGCTGGACTGATAAGTTCGAAAAATGGATTGAGCATAAATTGCTTGAAGCCAAAGTGTTCAAAGAACGAAGACTTTTGGAGATGATTGAAGTAGACGGTGAATTCGTAGTAGGGAAAGTTCTTACTCGTAAAGGCTGCGGTTTTGAAGACAAGCAGTTGAAGGACTTAAACCTAACTCATAAAGGGATTATAGTTTTATCAATAAACCGTTCCGGACGAATAATAAGACCTCCGAAGGCCGAAAACTTTATTCGTAAAGGTGATATATTGACGGTTTTCGGAAAAAGAAAACAAATCGAGAAAACCTTTTAGTCCTTCTTGTGTACCATTATCCACGCCTACAGCGTGGCTTTAGGGGTTTACTCCTTTCAGTCGTCTCAAGCGTGTTTTGCAAACTCCACCAAATTGGATAAACACCACTATTCTTCACGCCCATGGCGTGGCTTTAAGGGTTTGCGTTTCCAATCTTCCTGTAGAAAAACTTAGGAGAGGCTGTGAGTTCCAAAGGATCCGATGGGTGAGGGGTAGAAGAAAAAGGGCTGCATATGCAGCCCTCTCAAGAAATCTATATGGAGTAAAGAAGTTATTTTAATAATTCAAACTTTGCAGTTACTTCCTGTGCCTTTACCTGTAGGCGTGCAAAATAAATACCGTTTGCAAGTTTTGAGGCGTTCCATGTTAGGGAGTGAACGCCAGGCGACATCTCTTCTGAAACCAGTTTTTCAACTACAGCGCCTTTAACATCGTAGATAATCAAACTGGCATTTCCGGCATCGGGCAAGGCGTATGCGAAGGAAACTGTATTCCCAGATGCATGTGCGCTTATTGAAATGCCGTAAATTTCAGGCTCAGGTGAATTTTCTGCAACTCCGCCGAATCGAATTTCCCGATTGCGGGCAAATTCACTTGTGTTTCCTGCTGAGTCTGTGGCGGTTGCCGTAAGATAGTCGTTTAAGGAAACGCCGGTCATGATTATAGAAAATGCCCCGTTTGCATCGGTTAGTCCTTCTCCAACGAAGGTTTTACCTTCACCGTGATCTGAGGGGTCTTTATCAGCTATAAACACTTCAACTTTAGCGCCGGCTTTGAAGTTGCCGCGTAGAAGACCTTTGCAGTAAGTGGTATTACTTTTTGTATTATCAATCTCTGGGAAATTCATACCGTCATTGGCTTCAACATCAATGTCACCTGCGTCATTGTTTGAAACGCCGACAGGAGGTGCAAGGTCGATACCTAATTTGGTATTGCCATAGATGGAGTTTTTGGAAATAGTATTGCCGTCGCTGGCAGGCCCTGCGACGTAAACACCGTTGCCTTTGTTGTTTGCAATTTCGTTTTCCTTAATTAAACAATTCTTTGATAAGCCAAACAAGCGTACACCGTCTTTATCGTTATCTGTGATTGTGTTATTAATGATAATGTGTTTGTTGGAGTTGGTGTCGCTGGCAATAATACCGTGTCCCTGATTATTTGAAACAAGGTTGTTCATAATGGAGTCGCCGTCTACCTCTTTTTCCAAAGAAATACCGTCGCCGCCATTGGCAAGCGCATTACCTTTAGCATCAATACCAATACGGTTCCATGCGATTTTCTCGTTAGCTGTTTTCTTATATGAATGAATACCAGCTTGAGGATTTCCTGCAATGATATTGGCGAATGTAGAGTCCGTACCTCCTATAATAGTTCCTGAAGGTCCGCCGTGAAAGTCTCCATTAATGTATATACCTTTTCCTGTAGATCCAACAGACTCAGGTTTTTTAACACCACTGATATCTGTTCCAAGATAGCATCCGGCTATTTGATTGTTGTTTGTACCGTGACCTTGTATGATAATTTGAGCTTCGCCGTTTCCGCCCGAAACACAACGTTCTTTCGGTGCTGTGCCGCCGATAAGATTGTTGCTTCCGCCATTACGAATTAGTACGCCTGCTACAGTGTTGCCTCTGTCTTTATGCCCTGAGGTATCAACGCCGAACCAGCATCCCCATATGTGGTTGTAGTTACCCTCTATAAGTATTCCAGCGCCGGCTTTGTTTAAATGCGCGCTGTCTGATTTTATATTAAGGAATTGAATGCCGGCCACGATGCAGGAATCAGCTTTTATAGTTAAGCCAAATCCTAGGGAATCTATATGTTCACCGTCGATTATGATATTAATTTTTGCGTTGTCGGGTTCTCCAAAGGCCGCGCTGTTCAGTGAGGAAGCGCGTTGTGAGAATCCGTTAATAAATGTGCCATTATCTGTTAAGGGAAGCATTTGAGTGTTTGTGTAGATAAGCCAGTATTTACCATCGTCCGTGCCAATATTAAAATGTATAGTATCAGAGCCGGGATGTCCATTGGCATCTTGTATCGCCTGATAAAGAGAACCAGTACCAGGATTACTACCTGTTGTTACCATATAGGTGTTCGCTGTTACAATGCCTACTAAGGCAAGTAATGCACTTAATACAAAACGAAAAGTTTTCATAGTAATACCTCCGAATTTACAGTCGACTTATGCCGACCTTTACTTTTAAGAATAACTATCTCCTATACCTATGTCAAGGTCTCTTTTCGCATATTCTTACCTGAAGGAATGTAGTCGAGAACCGATAGCGGCTTAGGAAACCCTACTTCTTTTTTGCGTATTTAGGATGTTTAAGGAATCGGGTGATAGTGAAATCTGAGCGACTTAAGACAATGGTAGTTGACAGGTTTCGGAAAAGGAATATAATTCCGGCGAGAGAGGTTAAGAAGAGAACAAGAAAAAAAATCCCTAATTCAGAAAAAGAGAGAGGAAACGAAGTAGAAATGAGCAAAAGACGGCAAGATTCAAGGCGAAAGAAAACGGCTCTGCGACGTAGGGATTTACGTAATATTTCACTTCGACCAAATGGTCGAGGTATTTTTTTAGAAGCTCAGTGGTGTTTTGAAAACGGCAAACTAGTAATGAAGTTTTCCAAAAGCGGTTGCCGCAATCGCTGGGGCTTTACAAAAAGTAGGATTCCTTACAAATACGCTCGACACGGTGAACGCGGTGAAAATCGCACCAATAGCTGCGCATCTAAAACCAGACAAGGCCTAGATGCGGTATGCCGTTATATGAAGTATGCTTGTCCTGATATCTGCTATGACAATTTCTTCTACCTAAAGTTTTCTGATCACGGCGGGGGGACATCAAATTTAATTAGGAGCGGCGCGGTTGTGCAAAACCGCGTTGCTTCACATTTTTTTAGCCTTGACGCTTTGCGTCAGGGCTTTTTTTTGAAAAAACCACATAAACCCGAAAACCTTAGGAGGTATAATGGGTAAAACCTTGGCGTTGAATGAGAGCTTTAGTTTCAAAAAGCTTCTCATCGCCGTATTGGCTCTTTTGGCTATCGTTGGTTCAGTAAACGCAAGCAGCTGGACTGAGAAAATCAGCTTGAAGGGCGACCTTAGATATCGTTTTGAATACTGCGGTAAAGAACACTGGTATCAGGCAGGCGGTTCGTGGACAACGGGCGATAGCCTTGGGACCCCTCGTTACCGCAACCGCGTTCGCGCTCGCCTTGGAATAGTGGCGAAACCTGAAGATGACCTTGAGATAGGTTTGCGTCTTGCCACAGGTTCAGACGACCCTGTTTCCACAAATCAAACCTTTGATAAGGCTTTCAGCACCAAGGGAATTCAACTTGACCGCGCCTATTTCAAATGGAAGCCGGTTGAAGGTCTTTGGATTGAAGGCGGCAAGTACGGCCTGCCATGGCATTTGGCTTCAAAGGCTTTCTGGGATGGCGATCTGGCGGTTGAAGGTCTTAGCCTTGGTTGGGGAAGTTCTTTTGACGCAATTTCCCCATTCGTCAATATCAACTACCTTTGGGTTGATGAGATTAAAAAAGACCCCAAAGACGTGATGCTTTATTTAGGACAAGGCGGCGCAAACTTCCAGTTTGGTTCAACCAAGCTTCTAGTTGCCGCAAATTACTTTACTTATACAAATCTTAAACATCACGGAGCATTGCACGGCGGTAGCTACTTCGGAAATACAAAAACAGCCACCGATTCTTTGGCTGTAGTTGATCCCGTAAGCGGCGATACAACGGGATGGAATTACACAAGCTACGGTTACGCCTACGGTTATGACGTTATCCAACCTTCTTTCAAACTCAGCTTAAAGCTTGGCAAATTTCCAGTATCCATATACGGCGACCTGGTCTACAATATCAATTCCGAGGTCAAAGAACAAAATATGGGTTATATGTTCGGCCTTAAGCTGGGTAAGGCGAAAACCCCGGGTTCCTTTGAACTTTCAGCAGACTACGGAGCGCTTGCAGAAGACTGCACAAACGCCACCTTTGTAGACTCCGATTTCGCCGGCGGCGGCACGGACGGCAATGGACTAAAGTTTGGCGGTAAGCTTCAGATTACTAAAAAACTTCAAACCGGTCTTGTGTTCTTTATGAACGGTCTTGACCCCAATAATCCAGATCACGGCCTTGCCAAGTACTATCGTCTGCAGGCTGATCTGAAAATGAAATTCTAAAACCTTTTAGGAGGATAACATGAAAAATAACCTTTTCCGTTTAGTCTTTCTTGGACTAACCCTCACTGCGCTAACCCTTTCTGTTGCCTGTGGCGGCAAGAATAAGGGGTCCAACGCTGTTCTACAGATTCGCGGCTCAGACACCATGCTTCAACTTTCTACTGCATGGGCTGAGGCTTTCATGCAAGCCCATGGCGATGTGCAGATAGCTGTTACAGGCGGTGGCTCAGGTACAGGCATTGCCGCTATGATTAACGGCACCATCGATATAGCCAACGCTTCACGGAAAATTAAAGATAAGGAAATTGAAGAGGCTAAGGCAAACGGAGTGAACCCCATAGAGCATGTGGTTGCCAAAGACGGAATTTCTGTTGTTGTCAATCCTGCTAATCCTGTTAATGAACTCAGCATGGCGCAAATTAAAGATATCTACACTGGAAAGATTACTAACTGGAAAGATGTAGGTGGTAGGGATGCAAAAATAACCCTTGCCGCTCGTGATAATTCCTCCGGCACATACGCTTTTTTCCAAAAACACGTATTAATGAAGGAAGACTACTCAGCAGACGCGCTTAACCTGCAGTCTAATTCAGCCATAGTTGAAGAAGTTGTTTCAAACGAAAACGCTATAGGTTACATTGGTCTTGGTTATTTAGTTGACGCTGGAAACAAGGTGAAAGCTGTGGCCGTCGATGGTGTTAAGCCGGATAACCAATCTGTGGCTTCAGGTGAGTACAAAATAGCCCGTGGACTTCAAATGTACACCAACGGCGAACCGAAAGGCCTTGCAAAGGCTTTTCTTGAGTTTATTACCAGCCAAGAGGGTCAAAAGATAGTTACTAAAGAAGGCTTCGTACCAATTAAGTAAAAACCCTTGACCCTCTCTCTGCTGCGTTCTCTAGCGCAAAGCGGCTGGGGGGCAAGACCCTTCGCCCTCCAGCCGTCCGAAACAGAGTTTATGTATATAGAGAGAAAATTCAAGCGAGAAAAGAGGTAAAATGTGGCAAGCTTTGTAAACGTTAAAAGACCTAAATGGAAAGATTCGGCAATAAGAATTCTTCTTACAGGTGCAGCCTCAACATCAATCCTCATAGTAATACTCATATTCATCTTCCTTTTCAAAGAAGCCCTTCCTTTCACTATAGAACCCGGTTTGGGCAAGTTGTTTCTAGATTTCAAGTGGAATCCAACCTCCCTGACCCAAGAGCATTTCGGTATTTGGCCGCTTTTGACTAGTTCTCTGCTGGTTACCTTTATTGCTGCGCTAATTTCTGTACCCATAGGTCTATTTTCAGCAGTCTACATCTCCGAGTTGGCAAAACCTGTGGAGCGGGAAGTCTTTAAACCCTTTATAGAGCTTCTGGCAGGCATTCCTTCCGTGGTACTTGGATTGTTCGGCATAATGGTTCTGGGTCCACTTATTAAGAACATTTTTCATCTTGATTCAGGCCTTAATGCACTAACAGGAGCCTTACTGCTGGCGCTCATGGCCGCACCTACAATAATATCAATATCCGAAGACGCGCTCCGCAACGTTCCGGCTTCTTATAAAAAGGCGTCGTTAGCCGTGGGCGCTACAAAAATGCAAACTATTTGGAGGGTTAGCGTACCTTCAGCCCTTTCAGGCATAATTGCCGCCGTAATGCTGGGAATGGGACGGGTAATTGGTGAAACTATGGCCGTTTTGATGGTAACCGGAAACGCATTTCGCTTAACCTTGAATCCCTTAAAACCCATACGTACTATGACTGCGGCCATTGCCGCCGAAATGGGTGAAGTAGCGCGCGGAGGATATCACTACCGTGCTTTATTTTGGGTAGGACTTATTCTCCTAACCTTGACCTTTATACTAAACATGGTAGCCCAAAAGGCGCTTAGGAAATACGGAGCAAGATGATGGCTGCAAGACTATCGGCTGCAAAGATATCGGCAAAACAAGCCAGGAATATAGGCGAGCAAAGTTTGAAATGGGCTATGCGTATAGTTACCTATCTCATAGTAATTATAGTAGCTTATATAATTCTGGATATCATAATAAAGGGAATTCCGGCTATCAACTGGGACTTTCTTACCGGTATGCCCAAAAGGGGAGGCCGCGAAGGCGGCATACTGCCGGCTATTTTGGGAACACTACTTTTGGTTGTAGGAGCCGTTGTAGTTGCCCTGCCGTTGGGAATGATGACTGCAATATATCTTTCAGAGTACGCTAGGAAAAATCGTTTCACCAAGGCAATTAGGTTAGCAATAATTACACTTGCCGGTGTACCTTCAATTGTATTCGGCTTATTCGGACTGGGTTTATTTGTTATATTTATGAAATTTGGCCTTTCTGTGTGGGCTGGAGCCTTTACTTTGGCTTGCATGATACTGCCAACGATAATTGTAGCCTCTGAAGAAGCGCTGCAGGCAGTTCCTCAAGGTCTCAGGGAGGCAAGCTTTGCCCTTGGGGCAAGCAAATGGCAAACAATTCGCAAGAATGTGCTTCCCTACTCCATCTCAGGAATGATTACAGGCTCTATTTTAGGTATAGGTAGGGCAGCGGGTGAAACAGCCCCTATTCTTTTCACAGCCGCCGCCGCCTATCTTCCCTTTATTCCTAAAGGAATGAGCAGTCAGGTAATGGCTCTTCCCTACCACCTTTTCGTTCTTTCTGTACAGTATCCACAGTCCGAGGAAGTGAATTTGATGAAGTACGGCACGGCGCTGACGCTTATTGCCTTGGTTCTGGGAATCAATCTTATAGCAATCATCCTGCGCATTCGCGCAAGAAGGAGAGTTAAATGGTAAAGAAAAGAGAGAGGAAAATAAAAATTGAAACCAAGTTATCGGGAAATAAACGCTTGCCTCAGAAGCGAAAGAGTGCCGCCATTTATGCAAATGGGCTGAATTTCTACTACGGGTCTTCGCAAGCCCTTTTTAACATCAATCTTGAGATGGGTTCTAAACAGGTTACCGCTTTAATTGGACCATCAGGATGCGGCAAGTCGACTTTTTTAAGAACCATAAACCGGATGAATGATATTATTTTTTGCGCCAGAGTTGAAGGCCATCTATATGTCGATGGAGAAGATATCTATTCCAAAACAACCGATGTGGTAGCTTTGCGAAAAAAAGTGGGCATGGTATTTCAAAAATCCAATCCCTTTCCCAAGTCAATATTCGACAATGTGGCCTATGGTCCGCGTATCCACGGCGAGCGCAATCGTTACCGTTTGGAAGAGATTGTAGAGCGTAGTCTTGCACAGGCTGGTTTGTGGAGTGAAGTTAAAGATAGACTTTCCGACAACGCAATGGAACTTTCCGGCGGTCAACAGCAAAGGCTCTGCATTGCCCGCGCTCTTGCGGTTGAACCGGAAATTCTTTTAATGGATGAGCCTACATCAGCCTTAGACCCAAAGGCTACAGCAAGGGTGGAAGACCTTATTGAAGAGCTTGTCAGAGACTATACCATAGTTATAGTTACTCACAACATTCAACAGGCGGCAAGGGTTTCAGATTACACCGCATTCCTCTACGAAGGAAAGCTCATAGAATTTGGAGAAACCACTAAGCTTTTTACCAAACCGCGAGAGAAACAAACCGAAGACTATATTACCGGTCGCTTCGGTTAATTGGTTTAAGGAGAGGAAATGACCAGACATCTGCAAAGAGAAGTTAGTAAACTTAAAGAGCGAATTAAAAAACTGGGCAAAATTGTGCAGGGAAGTCTTGATGAAGCCCTGAAGGCAGTAGTTGAAAAAGACGCGGCCCTTGCCAGCAAGGTTATGAATAACGATGCCGTTATTGATAGTATGGAAGTGGATATTGAGGAAGAATGCCTTAAACTGCTTGCCCTATATCAACCCGTGGCCATAGATTTGCGCTTTATAATTGCCGCCATCAAAATGGACAACGACTTGGAAAGAATTGGCGATTTAGCTGCAAATATAGCAAAACAGGCTTTGTTTCTTTCAAAGGAAAACGATATAGCTCCACCTTTCGATTTGAAGTTAATGGGTGAAAAGGTTCAAATAATGGTTAGTGAAGTAATGGAGGCTATGTTCAATATGGATGCAGGGGCCGCCCACAAGGTGTGTATCAGCGATAACGAAGTGGATGAAATTCACAGGGAAATGTATGCTCAGGTTGAGCGACATTTGAGCAAGCAACCTATGCGCTCTAACACCCTAATTCGTTATCTTTCAGTATCTCGATATCTTGAACGCATAGCCGATCACGCTACAAATATAGCAGAAGACGTTATCTATCTAGTTGAAGGTTACATATCGCGTCATCAAAAAACCACTAGTGCATAAAATACCCTTAGCCTATATTCGGAAAATAAAGCAGAAAACTTAAACTAAAAATATCTCACAAGGAGAATTTCAGTAAGAGCAAAATTCCCTCACCCGCATGCTCCTTTGGAGCCGCGCCCTCTCCCAAAGGGAGAGGGGGAGGGAGGAGGGCTTGCATTTTGCCTGGAATTCAAGCAAAGATATCTGTGCCTCTGCAAAATATGTTTTATAGGCAAGTTAACTTAAACTAGATACCTAGTTACAAACCCACCGACTCCGGCGTTACAAGTTGTTAATGTAACGGCACAAAGCACGTAATGTCTCAACTTAACCTTAAAACTGTTACGCAAATTACCGATACTCTATGGAATGTTGTGATTGTGTACTTATTTGCCAAGGAAATTGAGCGTCAGAGACTATTTGTACAGCTCTTCCCACAAAAAACTAACTCAATCCGCACTTTCCGCAGTCAGCGTTTTCGTTCGCTTTTCGACTCTTATTTGCTAGATAGTCAAGCTTAAAACAGGCCGGTGATTTTGCCTTCGTCATCAATATCAATGCGCTCTGCGGCAGGATGCTTAGGTAAGCCCGGCATTCGTAACACCTTACCGGTAATGGGAACTAAAAACTCGGCTCCTGCATTAATTAAAATCTTACGCACTGTTACCAAAAAATCCTTGGGTCTACCTAAAAGCTTCGGGTTATCTGATAAACTCGATTGCGTTTTTGCAATACAAATAGGCAAATTCTCATAACCTAACCGTTTTATGCGTCTTAGGTCAACTTTGGCTTCAGCGGTGTAGTCAACTGCTTCGGCTCCGTAAACTTCCTTAGCCACCTGCTCAATTTTACGTTTCACAGGCCAGTTAAGTTCGTAAAGCGATTTATAGTGTCCTGGCTTATTATCTAGAGCTGCGGCCACTTTTTCAGCCAAAGCGGCACCACCTTCGCCGCCCTTCGACCAAATATCAGCGCGTGCGTAGTCCACGCCATGACTTTTGCAAAATTCCTCAACAATCTTCAACTCATCTTCCGTATCTTGAGTAAAAACGTTGATGGCCACCACAGCGGGCATAGCAAACTTTGCAATATTTTCAAGATGCTTTGCAAGATTGGGAAGTCCTTTTTCAACAGCCGCCGCATTCGGTTTCTTTAATTCCTTTTTGTCAACCCCACCGTGCATCTTAAGCGCACGGATGGTTGCTACTAAAACCACAACACCTGGATTAAATTTACCGGCGCGGGATACTATGTCAAAGAACTTCTCCGCCCCCAAATCGAAACCGAAGCCCGCTTCAGTAACCACATAATCGGAAAGATGAAGCGCAAGCTTAGTGGCCATTACGGAATTTGCACCCTGCGCGATATTGGCGAATGGCCCGCCGTGAATAAAGGCCGGAACCCCTTCAATTGACTGTACAAGGTTAGGCTTGAAGGCGTGTTTCAGCAGAGCGGCCATAGCTCCCGATGCTTTTAAGCTCTTGGCAGTTATGGGCTTACGATTAAAACTGAAGCCTATTAGAATATTATCCAGACGCCTTTTCAAATCTGAGAAACTATCCGTGAGGCACAAAATGGCCATTACTTCTGAAGCGGCGGTGATATCAAAGCCCGACTCGCGCGGAAACCCCATTGTTCGTCCGCCCAAACCGATAACTATATCCCTTAAACTTCTGTCGTTTACATCCAGTACATGTTTCCACAGTACAGTCCTTGGATCTATTCCCAGTTCGTTGCCCTGCTGAATGTGATTGTCAATCATGGCCGTAAGCAGGTTGTGCGCCGCGGTAACTGCGTGTATATCTCCCGTAAAATGGAGGTTTATGTCTTCCATTGGCAAAACTTGAGAGCGTCCTCCGCCAGTGGCTCCACCTTTAACACCCATCACAGGGCCTAAAGAAGGCTCGCGTAACGCCAGAGCAACCTTTTTACCTATGTGCGCAAGCCCTTGTGCCAATCCAATTGAGACAGTGGTTTTTCCTTCGCCTGCAGGTGTTGGAGTGATGGCTGAAACCAAAATAAGCTTCCCCCTAGGTTCACAACCCAGGTTTCTATGACAAACCTCGGCCTTAACCTTGGCTATGTAGGCGCCGTAGGATTCTAAATCGTCAGGCTTCAGACCAAGTTTAGCCCCAATTTCATTAATGGGCTTAAGTTTAGTTTGTCTAGCTATATCTATATCCGATAAGGTGATATCCGAAGGCATAATTTCCTCCTGTGAATGTTTGACAACTTATGATTTATCATAGTAGAAATATAGAGACTGTCAAAGCCTGGCTATTGGACAATCAAAAGATTAGAGAGTAGGGATAGTAAGTCACGGAAGCAACGTAGATTTCACTACAGCAGAATCGGATTAATAATGAAGAGCGGCGGACGGGACTTGAACCCGCAACCTACAGCTTGGAAGGCTGTTACTCTACCATTGAGTTACCACCGCATATACTTATCTAGCCGAAGTATAGCAACAGCCATCAAGATGTCAACACACCCGTAACACCCG
>CAZUXE010000040.1:13066-15988 GCA_964624585.1 uncultured bacterium
GTAACACCCGCAACATCTTCTAGCATAAGATCCGCAACACGAAGTGCTGCATTGTGGCTGCAGTTACCTTTTATTACACTTACAATGCAAAGTTAAACGATTTCTAAAGCATTGTGTCATGTACGGTAATTCGGAATAATTCTTTCCTCTAGCTTTATAAGGTATCGAACTTAATTTAATAGAGCATAATGTTACTTGCCATCGCGGGAATAAATCCTATAATTGCTCTATGTGATTTTAGCTGTTCGCTATCGGCTTGAACTTTGTTGACAGCGGCATATCATTAGTTTCTTGCTCGCTAATAAAATCGTGAAAGGAGAATTAATATGATTAATCCTGAGGAACAGCATAAGCGAAATCAGGAACTTGACAGGAAACTTGCTGAGAACTTGAGCAAGATTGGGAAAAAACTTTTCGTTCTTTCAAACAAAGGCGGCGTTGGGAAAAGTTTTGTTGCTTCTTCGCTTGCCTTTCTGGCTTCTAAAAAAGGCCTGAATACTGGTTTACTTGATGCCGATATACATGGTCCCTCTGTTGCAAAACTGTTGGGATTTGAAGGTGTTCCCTTGGGAATAACCGAAAATAATAATATTGAGCCAATAAGAATTAATGATAATTTGCGAGCGGTATCAACTGCATCGTTATTAAAAAGTCAGGATGATTCTGTAATTTGGCGTGGGCCTTTGAAAATGGGACTTCTTAAGCAATTTCTTGCCGAAGTCAACTGGGGGAATCTGGATTTGCTGATTATAGATTCGCCTCCGGGAACAGGCGATGAGCCGCTTTCCATTGCCCAAATGATAAAAGATATTTCAGGAGCTGTTGTTGTTACTTCACCGCAAGATGTGGCTTTGCTTGACTCGCGTAAGTGCGTAAGTTTTCTTAATCAACTGAAAGTGCCAACCTTGGGTATTCTTGAAAACATGAGCGCTATGACCTGTCCTCACTGTGGTAAACCGATAGATGTGTTCAAAACCGGCGGCGGTAAGAAAGCTGCCGAAGATTTGCAGGTACCATTCCTTGGCGCTATTCCGCTGGATCCGGAAATTGTAATTTCATCGGATAAAGGTAAACCCTACGTGTTGGATAATCCCAATTCACAGGCGGCAAAGGTGCTCGAATTTATTATAGAAGAAGTTAAAAAGCTGTAACCTCTTCTAATACAATCCCTTGATGCCTTAATATACGAAGTGAAGTAGTTTTATTGGCCGATCTCTAAAGATCGGCCTTAATTTTTCCCGCATCCTTAATTCTACATACAAGTCTTCTGCGAAAGACAGAAGGAGGAAAAGCGTTCTTCTGGAATGCAAGTTAAGGTGGGGCATTATGAAAAAACACAAGGTACTCAAAGACTACAAGCTTATGAGCCTAAATTATATTTAGGTCTTGCTTCTAAAGAAAGACTATCCTTCTCTCATAGATTAAGAATTACTTGATTAATTCCTTTTTGTGTCCTTTGCGGTGAATATGTCTAAAGAAAGTATAGGCTCTCGTTAGTCTCGTCAGCAGTATATCTGTGCAGTCTTTCAGATGACTATTAAGATTCCCTTGACACTATCTTGGCTTTGACTATGATATCTCGTCGTTTGGGGATATGTCTGTCCGTAAATTTGACAAGGACTGTTTTCCCAATGAAAGCTATCAATCGGTTTAGGAGTAGAATATGATTACTGCCATGCAGCATTTTGGATTCGGGGTCGCTGACCGCGATTCTTCATGGGCTTTTTATAGAAAGCTGGGGTTTGACGTTCCTATGAGTTTCAACCAGAGTAAGGCTTCCCGTATGGAGCCGCTTGTGGGCGGCAATTATGAGCGAAAGGTAGTAATTGCGGCCAATCTTTTAGGCGGCGCAACGCTTGAGCTTTACCAATACGTTTCAACAACTCCAAAACCGTTTCCCAGCGACTGGAAGTGGGGCAATCCCGGAATAAATGCTACAGCATTGAAGGTTACCAATCTTAAAGCTGCACTTGAGTTGTTCGCCGCGTCCCCTGATAGTATTCTTGTCGGCCCAACCAACTTTACTCCCAAGCCGGAATGGAAGGCCGCCATTATTAAAGATCCCGATAACTTACTTCTCTATCTTATGGAAATCCCAGGCATGAACTATTCCCTGCGGCGAAAAAAAGATACAGTTGGCGGGGCTATTTTCCCAACCGTAGCTGTTTCAGATATGAAGTCTTCCCTTGAATTTTATCGAAACATACTTAACTATGACGAAGTGGTATACGACTGGAAGGGCGTTGACCCTATGTTATCGGCTTTTCCAGGCGGCAAAAGGCCGTTGCGTCGTGTACTTTTGCGCAATCCGCGTCCTTCAACGTCCTTCTTTAGTTTTTACCTTGACAGAGGCATGATTGAGTTGGTTGAGGTTGAAGGCGAAAAGGGAAAACACATCTATGCAGGCAGGCGGTGGGGTGATATTGGTCAAATGGAAATATGTTTTGATGTCTACGACATACATTCCACCTTTAAGGAACTTGAACGAAGAGGTGCAAAACCCATGCTCGAACCGAATACAGAGGATTTCGATATGGGACACGGCTCTTCAGCTCTCTTTGCTTACTTCGCCGATCCCGACGGTACTATGATTGAACTTGCCGAGGCGCTAAAACTCAAAATAACGAAGAATCGCGGCATAGATTTGCGAAAACGTGAAGAAGGAAAAGCGTTTCCAGCATGGCTTATGAAAATGAGTCGTTTTAATCGTTACAAAGATAAGTAATCTAGTTCTCCAGCCGGTTACTGTAGGATAAATTAACCACAGAGAACACCAAGTGCACAAAGATGTAATCTGAAATTGTTATTGCGATTAGGTCGGTAGTACGGATAAATAAAGGTAATATGAATAGGGGAAGGATACCTCACCCTTAATCCCTCTCCCAATGGGAGAGGGAAGGCGTTCCAAAGGAGCGCAGGGTG
>CAZUXE010000041.1:0-14642 GCA_964624585.1 uncultured bacterium
CCCTTAATCCCCTCCCATCAAGGGAAGGGATATATCTATATCTTACCGCAGTCTTCATCCGGAGAGGTTTCGTACCCAATAATTAGGATTACAGCTCTGTGGAGTTTTGAGATAAAACTCAAAACTCCTAAAACCAAAGTGAAACTTTGGATAGTGGTTTATTTATCCTATAGTAGATAATCCTTCCCTCCCCCCTAGTGCTTCGCACTTCCCCCTCCACAAAGGGAGGGGGAAGTTTGGATAAACCAAAACTACACTTTAAGTTATCCTTATCCACGCCAAAGGCGTGGATAGTCCTTGTTCACAAAACAATACAAAGGATATGGAGTTTACAAAGTAAACTCCTAAAGCCACGCCTTTGGCGTGGATAGTGGTAAGTCATTTCAGATATAGGTGGAGTTACGACTGAAAGGAGTACACTCCTGAAGCCACGCCTTCGGCGTGGCTCAGGGTCAGCTGCCAGCCTTCTCCTGTTCCTGCTTGTAAGCTTCTTCACGGAGACCATTTACGTAATCCGGCTTTTCAAAGGAATAACTAAACTCATCTGTACCATAGCTTCCGTTCAAAATTCCAACAACATCTTCAACGAACACCAACTCTTCATCAGTGGGGATAACAAAAATCTTAACCCGCGAATCATCAGTGGATATAACCGATTCATGATTACGAGTCATTGCCTTGCGGTTGCGTTCCAAATCTATCTTGACGCCGAAGTTTTCCATATTTTTGCACATCTCTTCGCGCATTTCCCAACCGCGTTCACCAACACCAGCGGTGAACACAATTGCATCGGTACGACCCAGTATGGCCATGTATGCGCCCATGTACTTCTTTGCGCGATGACATTCTATTTTGAACGCCAGCCAGGCATGTTCTTCCCCATTATCCATGGCTTCGTGCATATCGCGACGGTCTTGATACTTATCGGTAACCCCAAGAATGCCCGACTTGCGGTTTAATCTATCCACAACCTGTTGAGCGTTAAGTCCTTCCTTTTCGGCAATGTAGGCCACTATAGCAGGGTCTATATCGCCTGAGCGAGTTCCCATTACCAAACCTTCCAGCGGGGTGAAGCCCATGGAGTGATCAAAGCTCTTGCCTTCTTTGATGGCTGTGAAGCTAACGCCGTTACCAATATGACAGGTTACAAGATTAGTTTCTTCAGGCCTCTTGCCAAGCATAACGGCAGCGCGTTTGGAAACATAGAGATGGGATGTTCCGTGGAAGCCGTAACGGCGAACCTTATGACGTTCGTACCAATAGTAGGGAACCGCATAGATATATGATTTCGGTGGCATGGTTTGGTGAAAACTGGTGTCCATAACGGCGACATGAGGAATATCGGGCAAATACTTCATAGCGGCTTCAATACCCATAACATTTGGCGGATTATGCAAAGGTGCCAAATCAAAAAGCTCCCTGAAGGTCTCAAGAACCTCAGGTGTTATTTTAACCGAACGTGCAAATTTCTCACCGCCGTGTACAACTCTATGACCGCAAGCTTCAATGGCGCTGATATCGTCAATAACCCCTACATTTTCATCGGTCAAAGTCTGCATCACAACACCTATGGCTTCTTTGTGAGTAGGACATGGGTGCGATGCCTGAAAAACTTCTCTTCCGGGTACCTTATGTTTAATAAACGAACCCTCAAGACCAACTCGTTCCACAAGGCCTGACGCCAAGGGACGCCTACTACCCCACTGATAAATCATGTACTTTACGGATGACGAACCGCAATTAAGTACTAAAATTTTCATTTAATGTTTCCTCCTTAATAAGATAGGTGGATATGAATTAATTTCATGACAAAGCAACCCTTTTCCCTCAACCCCAGTTTTTGCGATAAAAAGGCAATTCTCCCAGCCTTATTTGGAATAAGTTGTTATAAAACTACCGACTTATGCCGCGCCGCGTGACAGTTTATGTTTACCGCCACAGGCATGGAAGCAATATGGCAAGGATGGGTTTCAATATGTACTGCCAACGCACTTGTATTACCGCCCAAGCCCATAGGCCCGCCGCCTGAAGCGTTTATTCTTTTAAGAATCTCCTGCTCTGCATCTGCATACTTAGCGTCTTCGTGCTTTGAAGCAATATCGCGAAGCAGGGCTTTCTTGGCAAGATAGGCTACATGTTCAAATGTGCCACCAATACCTACGCCAACAATTACCGGAGGGCATGGATTTCCGCCTGCCTGCTTAACCCATTCTACCACAAAATCCTTAACTCCGGTAAGTCCGTCGGCAGGCTTCATCATCTTAACCGTACTCATGTTTTCCGAGCCGCCGCCCTTGGGAGCAACAGTTATCTTCAGCTTATCGCCCGTCACAATATCAAGATGAATTATAGCGGGGGTGTTATCTTTCGTGTTGATACGGTTACCTGCAGGATCGGCCACAATGGACTTTCTTAAAAAACCTTTAGCGTAACCTTGCCTAACCCCTTCGTTTAACGTATCTTTCAGGTTGCCACCAGTAAAATGAATATCTTGCCCTACTTCAACAAACAGCACGGCGAATCCGGTGTCTTGACACAAGGGCAACTTTTCTTTGCATGAGATTTCTATGTTTTCAGCAATTTGCGCTAGAATTTCTTTACCGACAGGTGAAGTTTCGCTAGCTCCCGCATTTAACAACTTAGCTTTAACATCTGCGGGCAGTATGGTATTAGCTTCCATACATAAATCTCTAACCGGTTTAATTACGTCGTTTACATTAAACTCACGCATGGCGGCCTCCTTAAAATCGCAGGGGGATATTTCATTTGTTAATCTTACGCGCAGCTATTGTGATGTCAAGACTTCCCTAACTCGTCTGTGGGGAGAGTAGGCAAAGATAATAGTGTAGTTATTCAAAATCATAACCTTGGGGTTTTACTTTTGGCAAAAAGACTAGTATTTATCAGTGAGATTTGGAGAGGCATCTCCGGAAGGATTCCTTTAATGTCCAATGACGGCGACGATACCCTGTATGTAAGTTTGGGGAACGTCTCCACAAGGTTTCCTTTGATGACAAGAGCCTTGTGATAATTCAATGCGTCGCTTTCCACAACGATAAGCATCGCAGGGATAATTGTACAGTTATCTTGCCCGCAACTCGTCCAAAGGTTGAGTGTCAGATTTATACTTGTTAGAACCTTGCTCAATGCAAGAGATAAGATCGGGATAATACGGAGAGAATAATTTACTGTAAAGACTACTTGTACTTGTCGTTGGTAAACAATAATCGGAAAGACATTTCAGGAAAGCAAGCTCAAACAGGTGCAGGAAATTATCTGCTTCCGATAGAAAATCCGCCCTTGACGGCAACCTGTTCTTCTTTTGAGTGGTCTATTTCTATCACTTACAAAGGAAACAAATCTAATGTCATGTTTTGTCGGAACTTTTGAAAAGGTGAAACAACGCAATAAGTAAAGCGGAAATCTATTGACAAATCTTCTGATACAGGTAAACTTATGATTCATGCGCGGTGATGCAAAAAAACGCGGAGGGATTCGTGGATTCAAGACGATAATACCCTACCTGAAAGGACATTGGCTAAAAATAGTAGGCGGATTCATTTTCCTTGCTATTGTAGATGTAGGTCAGGTAGCCTTAATAGACTTCCTGGCTCAAATAATCAACGGTCTTTCTTCAGAAGTAACAATGAAATTTATAGCCATGAATGTTGGTGGCTATTTATTAATAGGTCTATTTATTGTCTTAGGACGTTACTTCTGGCGTCGCTGGCTTTCGGGAACAGGCGTAAGGGTTATTACCGACTTAAGATTAAATCTAGTCAAACATCTGCAGTCGTTGTCATTTTCGTTCTACGACAAACGTCAGGTTGGCGATTTAATGGCCCATTCCACAGAAGACATTGAAACATTACGGAGAGCAGTTACTTTCGGCCCAATAATTCTCATAGACATTATTTTTCAAGGTTTACCTGCAATAATACGCATGGCAACCAAGCAACCGCCGGCAACCTTAAAATTAACCCTCTTCGTTATGCTTCCCTTAATGATTATACTTATTTTTGTAGGCAAATTTGCAGGAATGCTCAGGCATCGCTGGTTAGCAGTACGAGAAGCGTTCTCTTCAATGATGTCTAAAGTTACCGAAAACCTCTCCGGCATAAGGGTAGTAAAGGCATACGTTCAGGAAGACGGCGAAACCGAGAATTTCAGAAGAGTAAGTAAGGATTATGTAAAAAAGAATATCGATTTGTTCAAAATTTGGGGAGTAATGTTTCCGCTGGTAGGTTTTCTGGCCAGTGTATCTATGTTCCTTATTCTTTTGATTGGCGGAAAATACGTAATTATGGGCGATATGTCTATTGGTAATTTTGTAGCCATGCCCCAGTACATTGGAGTAATCATATGGCCAATGATGGCCATAGGCTGGCTTATGAATCTTGTTCAAAGCGGAACCGCCGCCATGGGACGCTTAAATAAACTGTTTGCAACCAAGCCTGAAATAGCCGATACCGCTAATACCCTTCCTATTAAAGAAATTGAGGGTCGTGTGGAATTTAAGAATCTTTCCTTCTCTTATCCTGACATGACCCACCCCGCCCTCAACGGCATAAACCTTAAAATTTACCCAGGGAAAATAATGGGCGTCATAGGAACCATTGGTTCGGGAAAATCTACTCTGGTTTCGCTTATTCCCCGACTTTATGAAGCGCCCGAGGGAAGCATTATAGTTGACGGTAAACCTATTAATCAAATTCCCCTTGAGGTTTTAAGAAAAAGTGTAGGCATGGTTCCGCAAGATACCTTCCTTTTCTCCCAAACAGTCGAGGAGAACATTAGCTTTGGACTGGATGAAGTGCCTGATAGACTTGAGGTAGAGCGCGCGGCAAAAATTGCAGGTATTCATGAGGAGGTTCTGGCTTTTCCGCAAGGTTACGAAACGATGCTAGGTGAAAGAGGTGTAACCGTCTCAGGCGGTCAAAAACAGCGCTTGACCATTGCCCGCGCGGTGCTTGCTAATCCAAAGATATTAATTTTAGACGATGCTCTTTCGGCTGTTGACGCCGATACCGAAATTGAGATATTAACTGCGCTTAAAGGTATAATGCGTGAACGCGCGGTAATAATTGTGTCCGCTCGCCCAAAAAGCCTCTCTTTTGCAGACGAAATTCTAGTATTAGACGAAGGACGTATTGCCGAGCGAGGAACACATAAAGAACTTATGGCAAAAGATGGTCTTTACGCCTTGTTCGCTAAACTGCAGGGGATAGGCTAATGTTTTCTCACGAAGAGGAAAAGCTGGGTAAAATATATGATTCCCGTATAGTTTCTCGCCTGCTGAAGTTCCTTAGAAAAGATTGGTGGATGCTTGCCCTTGGCGCTTTTTTCGCCCTTCTTATGGCAGGAACCGCTCTTGTTATGCCGACCTTAAGGCAGATAGGAATTGACAATTATTTATTCAAAACCTACCGTCTAATTCACCTTAGTCCCAAAGAGGCAAAAGAAAACAGCCGATATTTATCGAAATTGAATGATTCAACTTATGTAATTCTTTCCTCACAGTTACTGCACCTTGAGGGAATAGACAATACCGAATCGCGAATAAGTGATGAAAAACGTTATTATCTACTTAACAAGGCCAAAGCCGCAACGGCTTTGGAGCCTGAAGTGCTTAAAGAATTTCCAACAATTCAAGGCGACAAACTGCTAATTCCCTACAGCAAGTTGAGAAAAAGTAAGGGAGACGATACACCGTTTTCTAAAAAAACCCTGCTTATTTTAAGAGATAGCGACTGGAAGGGACTAATTAGCATCGCACTGATATTCGTACTGATGGCTTTTGGTCAACTTATATTCGGATTCGGTCAACAGCTACTTATGTATTTTGCAGGACAAAAGGCTATGCACAAACTCAGAGTAAAGCTTTTTGCTCACCTGCAGCGATTATCAGTTAGCTTCTTTGATAAAAATCCGGTAGGTCGACTGGTTACTCGCACTACCAATGATGTTGAAAGACTCAATCAGTTTTTCTCAGATGTCATAACTAGCTTTTTGTACGATATTTTTCTTATAGTAGGACTTCTCATCTATCTCCCCTCGTTACAAAACTGGCGACTTGCTCTGGTAGTATTCGCTATCATTCCGCCAATGGCAATAATAACGGTAATCTTCCGTCGTATACTCCGTGACGCCTTCCGCAAAGTAAGGGTACGTATTGCTCGTATTAACGCCTTTCTTGCCGAAAACCTTTCCGGAATAAAAATCGTGCAGATTTTTACAAAAGAACGTAAACGACTGGCCGAGTTTAAAGAAATCAACGAAAAGCATTTCAAAGCGCATTTTGGACAAATAATGGTGTTTGCCGTTTTCCGTCCATTGGTTGATTTTCTGGCAATTGCCGCAATTGCCGCTCTGTTGTGGTTCGGCGGAGTATGGATTAAGTTAATACCTTCGGATGTAACTATTGGACATCTTGCCGCTTTCCTTTCTTTTGTAGAAATTCTCTTCCAACCCATCCGCGATATAGCTGAAAAATTTCAAACCCTACAGCAGGCCATGGCTTCAGGAGAACGAATCTTTATGCTTATGGACGAAAAGGAAGAAGCTTATGAAGGCAATAAACTTCCCGAAATCACGAAAGGCGATATACAATTTCAAAATGTATGGTTTGCATATAATAATGAAGATTGGGTTCTCAAAGACGTAAGCTTTAAGGTAAAACCGGGTGAACGAGTGGCTTTTGTAGGAGCCACAGGAGCCGGTAAGACCTCTATAATAAATACCTTATGCCGATTTTACGAAATCCAAAGGGGTAAAATTTTGTTAGACGGAGCCGATACCAAAGACTTAGACAAAAAGAGTCTTCGCTCGCGAATTGGCATAGTGATGCAGGATGTATTCCTGTTCCTGGGTGACATTCAAACTAACATAAGATTGCGCTCGGATATTTCTCAGGAAAAAATAGAGCAGGCCGCCAAAAATACTAACGCTGAAAAATTTATTTCTAAACTTTCCCAAGGTTACAAAGCGCCCGTTCAGGAAAGGGGCGTTAACCTCTCAGTTGGGGAACGTCAATTGATTGCTTTCACCAGGGCGCTAGCCTTTGATCCTTCCATACTTATTCTGGACGAAGCCACTTCATCGGTTGATACCAAAACAGAGGCCTTGATACAAGACGCTATACATAAACTAATGCAGGGAAGAACCGCACTTATAATCGCGCATAGGTTGTCGACGGTGCGCGATGCCGACAGAATTATTGTACTTGATCACGGCAGAGTGGTTGAAGAGGGTTCCCACGATGAGCTAATGGCCATGAAGGGCGCCTATTACGGTCTCTACAAACTTCAGTTTGAACATAACATATAGTACCTTCTGGACTTACGCAAAAGTTCTCTAAGTTCTATCCGAATCATCAGAAATTTTACAAACAGTTTTTGCAATATTTTTGGCCCAACATTTATACTATATACAATCTGTTTTATTTAAGACAGGATGAAAATAAGTTAGTCAAAAGATGATCAAAAATTATCCACGCCGTAGGCGTAGCTTTGGGAGCTTTACATCAAAACTCTATCGGATACTTAGGATAAATTAACCACAAAGTATTCAAAGAACACAGAGCTGTAGTCTGGAATTGTCTTTGTGAATCTCTTGATGCTCTCTCACCCTGCGCTCCTTTGAAACGCCTTCCCTCTCCCATTGGGAGAGGGATTACGGGTGAGGGGATTATCCACTCACTCTTTCAGCTTGGCTCGTTATTAGCTACGAAACCTTTCAGGATGAAGACTATAAGACTAAGGATTACGGTAAGATATATCCCTTCCCTTGATGGGAAGGGATTAAGGGGAAGGTGTCCGTTATCCCTTCCAGTCGTAACTCCACTCCATATCCTCCTCCGCAACTTTGTGACCTTTGTATTCTTTGTGGTGATATAGAGGTGGAGTTTTGAGCTTCAGCTTAAAACTCCTAAAGCCAAAGCCGCAGGCGTGGATAGTCCTTGTTCGTAAAAGAATCTAAAGGATATGGAGTTTACTTTGTAAACTCCTAAAGCCACGCTGAAAGCGTGGATAGTGGTTAACTAATTCCAATACGGGATATGGAGTTTGCCTTGCACGCTTGAGACGACTGAAAGGAGCAAACTCCTAAAGCCAAAGCGAAGCTTTGGATACTTTGTGGTTTATCTATTCCGTAGTAACCGGCTGGAATTATGGATAGTGGTATGTCTTAAAAATCTATTTATGTTTTAGGTTGCCGCCCCAGTTTTTCGGCAAGATCTTTAATTTTGCCTTCCAGTCGGCCTACAGCCCCGGCGCGGTCATCTACCGAAATAACAATATAAATCCGGCGAGAATGAAGACGAAGCGCATCGCGGCATTTCTTAATAACCGAAAACACTTCATCCCACTCCCCTTCCATAGAAGTAGACATTGCTCCCAGCTTGTAGGGAAGTCCCGATTTATCAACAATATCAATAACCTCGGCAACATAGCTTGAAGCGCTTTCGCCTTTGTCGGTAGGGAATATTGTGAATTGAACCACCATATTTAACTCCTTTTCTTAGAGAATAAATCCACGTCGGTAAATGTCAAGGCAAGACGTTTACTGCATGTTATTCCCGCTGTATACTAATCTGCAGCAACATACACTGCGGAGGATATTTCTTTATGAATGTTTGTGGTATAAAAACAGAAAAGGGCGGTTGAAATAACCGCCCTTTTCCAATGGTTGACACTAGTTAAAAGATACAGCTATATCTAAACCTGTAGTGGAATTATAGTAATTAACAATACTACCTCTACATTCGTCGTGGACTAAAGCTTGCAAAGAATCGGTCAATTTGAGAACGTAGATATCCACTTCTACACGATTGTGTTCGGCGTTTTTCCTAACCCTGAGTCCCTTAACATCAGGATGTCCCAGAAGCAGCATATTTGAACCTATGTCCATAACTGAATTTCCCAAAAGATCCTCATGCCCTAAAGCCGCATCATCATCGTTTTTTTCAAAACTTAGCTTGTTCCCGTAACTGTCTTCAGTCATTTTTGCTCCTTAAAATTAATTAAATTTTGTTAAGCTTAGTCTATGGGTGGTGGTGGTAGTGTAGGTTCGGGGATTGGAGGAGGAACAGGAGGACCACCTACAGGAATACCGGTGGTGTCATCAGCTACATAACCTGTGCTATGTTCATACGGATCGTTTGCTTTCAGGGTAGTTGCGGGAAGCAGAACCGCGAGAGCGATAAGCACCAATAACCCAACACCCAAGACTTTTTTTACTAATTTAGACATACATACTCCTTATTTTTATGGCGTTTGAAAACGCATTTACATCAACAATGTTGATATAATTGGTTATGGAGCAATTGTTATGCCACGGCGACTAAGTTATGGTATATCAGTATGTTATAGAAACAAGTGAAAAGTAAAGCGGAAAGCCATTCAAAAAACCGTAACCTAAATGTTACGGCTCTATGCTGTCCTTGGCTGTATTTCCAAATATAAGCATAGTTTAAGCTTGCGAAAGTTGTGTCGCATAAATGTTGCGCTTTATAGGGGCAGTCGGGGAATTCCGTATCGTTTCATCAATCTTGACAGGTGCTGGCGTGAAATGCTCATCTTGCGGGCGGCTCGTGTTACGTTTCCACCGGTTTCTATAAGCACTTTTCGTATCAATTCCTTTTCTTCATCCTGCCTTAATTGCTTTAGGTTTCGGGTATCTGACAAAGTTGCAGGGAAAAACCGTTGATCAAGTAGGTCTCTGCTTATTCTATCGTCTCTGGTTAAAAGAATTGCCCTTTCAATTACATTGGCAAGTTCTCTAATATTACCAGGCCAGTGATAATTCATAAAGGCTTCAGTAACATCTGTGTCAACCGCTGTTATTTTCTTCTTCAAATCCCCTGAAAATTTCTTTACAAAAAAATCAATAAATTCAGGAATATCTTCCTTACGCTCCCTTAAAGGAGGAATAAGCAAGGTTACGGTTGATATTCTAAAGAAAAGGTCGTCGCGAAAACGTCCCTCTGCAACTTCTTTCGCTAAGTTGCGATTTGTAGCGAAGATAAATCTAAGGTTTACATTTCTTTTCTTGCTCTCTCCCAAACGACGTATAACCTTTCCTTCTATAACTTCAAGAAGCTTCGCTTGCATAGAAGGTGATGTGTTGGTGATTTCATCAAAGAAAACGGTTGATGAATCCGCGGTTTCAAGCAAACCCATCCTGTCTTTATGAGCGCCGGTATAAACCCCTTTGCTATGACCGAAGAGTTCGCTTTCAAAAAGTCCCTCAGGAAGAATGCCGCAGTCAATGGAACAAAACTCCCTCTGGGCGCGGAGCGATTTATCGTGAATAATCCTTGCCAGTACCGCCTTGCCGGTACCTGTTTCTCCCTGCAAGAGTATATTGGCATCTGAAGGAGCAACTTGTTCAATTTGAGAGTATAACTCACGCATGCTTGGCGACTTACCCAAAACCGTTCCCGATTCGCTCAAACGGTTGCGTTCGCGGCTGATGCGGAGATCTTCCCGTAACTTATTGAATTCAACCGATTTATCAATAGTTGCCGCTATCAGGTTTCCCAAAGCCTCAAAGTATTGAGTTTTTTCCTCGTCAAATAAATCAACCCTTTGACTGTCAAGGTAAATTGTTCCGATAAGTTTTTCAGAAGTCTTCAAGGGAATGCACAAAAGGGAACGAATTTCGTTAAGTAAGATGCTTTGAGCGCGGTTAAAACGCTCGTCGCGTGTTGCATCGGAACTGTATATTGGTTTAAGTCCCTGCTGAATATTCTTTATTACGGTCTTTGATATGCGTCTGGCATCCTTTTTAGATGAGGTATCCATTTTTTTAGAAGCCACTGAGTACAAAGTCGCTCCGTCAATAAAAAACACCATTCCACGTTCTGCAGCCGTAAGCTCCAACATTATGGAAAGAACCCGTAGCATAAAGTCGCTTTCTCCAAGTTGGTAGTTGATTAGTTCGCTTATCTTTCTAAGTCCGTCCAGATATTCCATAACGAGGCCACCTTGCGTTCGCCAACGCGCGAAATGTTCTATTTTGAAGGAATCAATATTCTTAAGCTGCTTGCGGGCGTCTAATTTCTTAAAAATTGTCTGGGCTTCCTCCAAAGCTGATATGGCGTCATTGGTAAAATCCGTTTGATTAAATATGGCTTTAGCCGTAAGGAAGAGATTTATGCCCTGTTGGTAAAGATTTTCCTGATTTTGAAATATACTCTGGGCCGAGGCTAATTTTGCAAGTCCTTCGTCGAAGCTCCCCCTTTCAATTAGAGAAATACCAACTATACGGGTTACTTCGCCTAAACGCGACGTAAACTGTTTGGCTTCAATATCGCGCATGAGTTTTATTGCCGCTTCCAAATCGGCCCCTTGCGGGTTACGAAGATGCTCAAGCTCACTGTAAAGTAACTTGTATTCAAGGGTTATATCAGCCTGCGACTCGTCGTTTTCATCAAGATACATATCGCTCAATATTTGAAAGGCCTTTTCAGTATTGCCCTCATCTACGTAAATTTTACTCTCAAGGATATCAAACCAAAGCGAAAATTCGGATTTACCGGCAATTTTTCTACCCTTTGCAATCATCCGTAAGGCGTTTTGTGTATCTCCCTTGAGCCTTTGCAAGTTTCCCCAGTAGTATAGACACGATTGCGAAAATATAAATGATGAATCAAGCGTCAGTGCCTTTTTCCAGCCTTCTTTGTAGAGTTCGAAGGCCTTGCCCCATTCGCCCAAGATGGCGTTCATATTAGCCTCAAGAATTAGTAAGTGAGGTACATTGTGCTTATCGTTAATGCGATAAAGCAGTTCAAGCGCCTGCTTAACTTTGCTTCTCGCCTCACGATATCGTCCTTCTATTTCAAGCGCCATGGCCTTGTAGCGTAGTAGCTTAGCGCGGGCTACAGGGTTTTCAAGCACCGAAGTTAGGCTAAAGGCTTCCTCTATGCAGTCTGAGGCTTCTTTGGGCTGATTCATTTGTTTGAGTGTTTCAAGCATAAGCATAAGCGCTTCAAATTCGGCGGATTCTATGTTATGTTCTTTAGATAAGACCCTTGCCTTTTTTGCAAAATTCAAGGCTCTGGCCAATTTATTCAACGAAAAGTATGCCCAGGCCAGCCCCATAAAACTCCAAGCTAAATCGTGGGCTGTAATAGACTGAAGCTCAACTGCCTTATTGAAGATTTTAATAGCTTCCTGAGGGTTCTTTTTATTAAGGGCCTCCCATGCGCGAATTCTTAACAACCTTGGAGCAATGTAGGAATTATTATCTATCAGGGAACGACTTTTTTCAAAGTATAAGGCGGCTTCCTTAGAATTATGCACCATCTGGTAGGCATTACCGATTCGCAGATAAATATCGGCTTTTTTCTCATCACCCTCAGTTAATTCCAAAGCTTTAAGCATGTATTCCCTACTCAATTCTGGAATTCGTTCAACCGATGCAATGTAGCCTAAATTAGTGTAAGCCGTCAGCTTTTCGTTAGTTTTCGGTTCAAGCCCAAAAACGCTTTCGGAAAATTCTCTTGCTTTGGCAAGTTTGCCCATACTTAGTAATTGAGCAGCGGCATGAAGAATGTAGGTTTTGGTTTTTTGCTTCAAACCTGATTCCAAGAACATATTGGTTAGTGCGATAAGATAGAAAGTATTCCATTTTTCCAAATCCTCACCGTAGAGTTTTTGGCAATAAGTCTCAAGTGCCCGGGCGCCTGCTTTGTATAGGCTTCTCTTTTCTTTGGCCGAAACTATCTTTTTTACGGCTCCCGCAATTACCTGATTCGCAGGGTAGTAGTGGATTACGCCAAGGTAGTTGGCGCTCAAAACCAATTTGTTATCGCTGAGATTTCTAAGAATCCACGATAAATCGGAAACGTCAGCTATCTTCAAAGCGTCAAAAGGCAGAGGTATTTCACTTAAAGCAAGTATTGTGAGCACCTTAGCGCTTTCGGCATCAAGTCCCTTAAGCTTTATTGAAGCCCATGAGGCCAACTTGCCATCTATTTCAGCAGGTCTTCCAGAAGCTTTGTATTTCCATGACTTATCAAATCTTAGCCACTTTTTTGTAAAGAGTATCTCTATTACGGCGTTTATTCTTTCAGGATAGCCGTCGCATATGGAATCAAGGGTTTCTGTAAACTTCTCAATGCCCTGCATTTTCCCAAAAGTCTTTTCCAGCAAAGCTTGAAGCGTCAATTTAGACAATGGCTGAAGCTCTAATTTCAAAATTTGCGTAGAACTTTCTTTAAGACAAGTGGTTTCCTCTTCACCGCAAATTAGCACGCCGCAGCGGCCCTTTAGTCCTCTAACAATATAGGCCAGCGCTTTTTGGTCATCCTCTGACAGAGGAAAATCACAATCGGCGAGGAACAAGTCAGGATTCTTTTTGAAAATTGCCTGCAGTATTTTCTCATAGCGTTGTTCTGAAGCCAGAGACTTTGAGTAATTGAACTTAATTCCCAGAGAATATGCAATACTTTCAAGAAGTGAGAGTCTTCCCTGCAGGGTTGAGACATGAAGGGTTTTCTTTTTTTGCAAAAGTGCAGTAAAGCGGAACTCATTCATCAGTCGTGACTTACCAACCCCTTTCTCACCGCTAATGAATATAGCCGCTTTCCGCTTTAGAAGATTGTCGGTAATAAATTCGAGTTCCTTTTCCCTTCCTCCAAAACCCAAGGCCGGGGCTAGTCTGCCTGGTAGATGTGCGGAGCTTGCCTTTTTCTTCAAAAATCCGCTGATAACGGAGCTTAATTCGGCAACTGACGGTCTTAAAGCGGGTTGCGGATTAAGCAGTCTGAGTGTTATCGCCCATAATTCCTGAGGTATATCTTCAGGATGTTCGGAAAAATTGAAGCTTGGGTTAAGCTTTTTTGATATCACCGTGCGTAGCGATTCGTTAGCCCAAAGTTTTCTACCGCTTAAGGCTTCATACCACATCACGCCAAGGGAATATAAATCCGAGGAAGGGGTTATATTTTCACCCTTAATTACTTCAGGTGCAACGTAGTCAATGCTGCCTCTGGGTTCTCCTGATGGGTCAAGTAAAAAGTCGCCTGCAAAACCGAAATCTAGCAGGGTAGCCCGATTGTTTTCTCCCACTATAATATTGGCGGGTTTTATATCGGCGTGAACAACACCTTGCTGATGAACGCTTGCCAGAGTTGCAATTATCTCCTGATTTACTTCGCAGAAGATATCTGCAAAATCAGGGCTGCGCCTTTGCTTCAGCATGTAGGTATCGAAACTTTCGCCATCCAGATATTCCATACTGAACCATGGATGGCCGTTTTTTACCCCGTACTGGTAAACCTTGACAATACCGGGATGAGCAAGGCGTTTGAGAAGAATGAACTCCTGTTCAAGACGTTTTGAAGGATCTTTTGAAAGAGCGGCCTTAATTATTTCCACATGATTGCTTTTGCGCTCAATAACCTTCCATACTACATTATCTTTGTTAGCATCCAATTTTTCAAGCAGGGAATAACCTTCAATGTCAAAACGAAGCGTTGATTTCAACTTAGCCACACTGTAATATAAATGTTACAGTGGAAAAGTCAAGTCCCTTGTCGGCAATTGGAAACTAAGCCACGCCGTAGGGGTGGATAATCCCCTCGCCCTTAATCCCTCTCCCAATGGGAGAGGGAAGGCGTTCCAAAGGAGCGCAGGGTG
>CAZUXE010000042.1:0-14099 GCA_964624585.1 uncultured bacterium
CGTACCTATCATGAGTTGGTGTCGTCAGGCGACGCGCCGGTGGCTCTGGTTGAGCCTAAAGGAGCCATCTTTCTACCAACCCAAAGCTTTTACGGCAAGAATCATGAGTTAAAGCAGAGTTGTACAATTTTTCCAATTCATTGTAAGTTCTAAATGCAAATTTGTTAGCAAATTTCCTAAACGGGGTTTGTAGCAAATATTTGTTGAATAAACGCTTCTCTTGTTCACCTGGAGCTATAATAAAAAATTTTGCGGAGTACCGATGCGGTATTTTTAGTAATCTATCTAGTCCTGATTTGACTTTTGTGCTATGTTCTACCTCAAATGCATATGTTGGAAACAAACCATAATCATCCTCAGCCAACCATAACGCATCAATCTGCCTAATCTTAGAGAGATTAGGCCCTTTGAAAATATTCGTGCAATCAGCTACTGAAACAAATTCACCCAACGGTTTCTCCTGAAAAACTCTAATAGTTTGGTCTGTTTTGGGGACATAAGTTTCGTAACCGTAAATTCTACCTAGAGTTGCTAACATTCCTTGAGCAATTCCATGATCAACTTCTGGTTTTTGGGAAAAAGTTTGTTCTTTGACCTGTATCCCAATCTCTTCTACAAGCTTATACACACCACTTCTTGAGGGCGGAACCGGTTCAAATATTTTATATTGCCTTACGACTCTTCGAATCGTATCTTGCCATGTTGGATTTGTTTTAGTTTTAGGGTGTCCTTTGACTTTTTTATTGATTTCGGATAGATGTCCCTGCCCACCTAATTGCAAAAGAGCATTTCTTACAACATCTTTCCATGTCAATGCTTTTTCCTTATTTGACTCCATCCGTATTTTATTAGCCTAACAGACTCTTTAAGGGAGTAGTTAATGGACCCGCTTCATATTCATCAATGTCCACTAAATCGAAATCGAATGTAAGTTGCTGTTCGATACCATAATCGTCTATATCAGCCGTTCCGGTATATTGAAAGTACTTCCAAAACCGGTCACTTTGAAAAATCCGTTTCAAAACCTCTATTACACGCTTATCTGTTGGAAGTAGAGGTTTCTCGGATGAAGTAATAACTGGGAATTCAAGGCAATAAAAATGCAATGTTTTATTATTCATGAATTTACTCCTTAAGTATTCTAGAAAGCCCTGTCAGACTGTAAGCCTAACGCAATGGCCATACCGCCCACGAAGGGTTCGACTAATTTTTTATCTGAGTGAAAACTCCATATTTCCTTCAACTTTGGAAGCAACCAGCGTTTCCCGCCCGCCCATTTCAAAGGTGGTGTTAATGTTGTAAGGGTCTTTTCCTGAAGCCACAGCATAACTATAAAGTATAGAACGGAATATGATTTTTGTCAACCTTATTTACCGCTAACGACATGACCTTCAAACGCGCCGAACGGATTAAAAAGCCTTCCAAACAAAAAAACCTGGACGTTTGATACCCCTCCCTCAACCCTCCCTTAACCCCGCCCCTTCTCCCAGAGGGAGAAGGAGTAGCAGCAGCTCTTCGGTAAAGTTTCCCTCTCCCTTTGGGAGAGGGACTAAGGGTGAGGGAGAGGGATTAAGCGTGAGGTGATTCACGCTTGCATATAGTATCAAAATTAACCTTGACAATTGTTGAATATCCGTTAAAGTTGACGAATGCTTACGCTTTTGCTTACACTTTTGGCCTACCAGCCGCCTGACGAATACGCCATTCTTTACGGCGCTGATATGGTGTGGATGCAGTTTTCGCGCTACTGGGAAGATTGTTACGATACTTCGCGTTCAGCCTATATCACAGCTCAGGGTTCTCACGATATGAAACACTGGTATCAAAATAACCGCTTAAAGGTGGAGTTAGATTTTGCAAAAATTCTTTCGTTCAGGTATCGAATAGATTCCAAGTATGATTTTGAAGTTGCGCATCACAGGCATCGAGTTGAACCAATGCTAAGGATTATGCCCAATTCAAAAGCCTTGCACGGTTTAAGATTGCATGTGTTTATTGCTCCTTTGTTTCAGAAAAAAGATGATGAAATGGGCGCCGGTATTTCATGGACTCAGGACAATCGCAACAACTGGATTGAATTGCACGGCGTTATTGAACATTTCGATCATAACAACATTCTTCGTCATATTAAACAAGGCCCGGAGCGCAACCCCTACTCTAAACTTCCGCATAGATTTGAGCTTGACGCAAGGGCTAAGCTACCGTGGTTGACTGCCAGATTGCATGGTGAACTAGGTACACGTTCGCGTCAGTATTTAGATTGGCCAGATTCAACACTGGAAGTATGGGAAAAATACACCAATCGCAATATGTTTACAGGCCGCCTGGAGCTTGAGCCTATATCGGGTGTTTGTATTGGAAGCAGGGCTTACTGGCATCAGCAAGGCAGCGAAACCAGATGGCGGCAAAAGGATTCAGTGTTTGTAGATACCCTTATAGAACAATGGGTATCGCCCTATATTGCCTATTCCCCAACAGACAGGGTAGAGCTTTATATTGAGCATCGTTTCTGGGACTATTATCGAAATATGGATTCGCTCACCTATAGACGCCATTTTGATGTCAGCACTATTCAGGCAAGCTGGCAGCCGTTTGATTTTATGGTTTTTTATGCCGGATATCAGTATCCCTGGAGAGAACGTTGGGTAAATGATTCAATTTATCCGGAACCATGGGGCGCTGGCAACGCCTGGCCGCGGCTCATGCTGAATTTTGAATATCGCGCCCCTTCGGGTTTCAAGTTTGTAGTTAAGGAAGGCTTGCGCATGTGGAATTTCCCCACGGAGATATTCCGTCGTTTCCACGCCCACACATACGTTCAAATATACCTACCTTTGGGAATTGTTGAAAAGGTTGTAGAAAAGCCCTCTGCTGACTAAAAGCCGATGTCCAACTTTTAAGGCCGAGTTCATGGTTATAAATACGCTATAGTGTCCCGCACAGAGCTTTCAAATAGAATTCTTGACAATCTTTCATTGATTACAGTACTCTGATCTTGAAAACCAGCTTGTTTTCCCACAAAGTTATCCACAGGCGGCCTCAGTAGAGAAGCAATCAGGCGCTATCTATTTCCCGCAAATATTCAGGAACAAACGCTTTAGGAGAAGTCTATCTTGCCTCTAAAATTTTAGGGGCGTTGTAGATGATGTATTTTGGTTGATACGAACAAATTATTGCGACAACAGATATCTTGTCCTTTAAGGGTTTGAGGCAGAAAAGCCGTTTCTTAGAATCTCCAGCCGAAGTAGGCGGGAATGGTGTAGGAAATTTTACTTCCGTTGAAACCTGAACCAAGCCCCCATGAAAATCCAAGTTTACCTACCAATTTTCCTGTTCCGGCTGCCAAACCAATGCCTATGCCTGAAAGAAGTCCATCCTTAGGCGACTTGCTAAGGTTGGCAAAATACATAGGAGGTAAGCCGGGATTATGAATGGCGCCAATATCAATAAAGGCGTTTGCCCCCCACCACATCTTGAATTTACCCAGCAGGGGGAGTTCGTTAAACTCTAAGTCAAGAAAACGGTTACGCCACTCAAACGAAAGCACTGACAGGCAAGGCCCAACCTGAGTGGTATCTTTCCAACCACGCACCCTATGCACCTCTCCCAAATAGATAGTGCGGTATACCGGAATTGAATCAAGCTGCTGATAGGTGTAAAAATTAGCGGCTAGCCAGTTTTTTTCATCCAAAGGCAAATAACCCGCTACGGAGAGAGAGCAGGCTCGCTGGGTTGGGAATTCAGCGCTGAACCCCGGATTAAAAAGAAACTGCGTTTGAAAAAGAAATCCCTTTCTGGTATCGTAGCTGTTATCGCGTAAATCTAGACGAAGAATTGGTTTCAAGAACCATGAGCAATCAACACTATCTGCTGAAAATGTAGGCAGAGGATCCGCTGGATTATCTGGATACGCATTGGTAAACAGACAGCCTGCCTCAAGCGAGACGCTTAAGGGACGTAATGGTCGAAAATCTTGTCTGTAGCATATGCGATGTTCTCTGTGGTAAATCCTTGAATCCTTACGCCAGAGCAGTGAGTAGGCGTAGGCTATTTTTTCACCATGCCAGCGATTATAGGTAAGGGGTTTGTAGAAATAAGTGTAGAACCTGTGGCGAGGGGTCGAAAAACGAAGCCCCAGTTCACCTCCGGCATCAATATGTACCCCGTATCCGAAAAGATTAGGGTAAAGAACCCCAATGCCCAAGTACAAACCGGTAGAAGCATCAAGTCCTAATCGGGGATAGGGCATGGGGAATTTTTTTTCACGCACGTCAACTTTAACCAAAGCGGTATCGCCGGACAGAAGATAAGATAAACTTACTTCTTTGAAGGCTCCGGTTGAAAGTATGGCATCACGCGTTTCTGCAAGGGCCTTTGAGCTAAAGGTATCGCCCGGTAGGAATGTTATTTCTCGACGAATAAAATTTTCTTTAGAAATCTTATTTCCGACAATTTCAATTCGTCCGACTACCGAAGATGCGGCAAAAATGCAAAGAAGGGAGAGGAAAACGTTCATTTATTCTTAATTTCAGCGAGTAGTTCCTTAGCTTTAGGTTTGTCTTCCAGATAAAAATCAGCAGGGTTGGTAGGTTTTGAGATGGCAATACATTTATCGAGTAAAGCGCGTGCATCGGCGAATTTCTTTTGCTTTATATAGACTTTAGCCAAATCGACATACAATAAGGAATAGTTGGGGTCTTTGGAAAGTCCTTTTTTAAGATATTCTGCGGCCTTATTAAGATCGCCACCTGCAAAACCGGGAGCTTCCGTATACCATGCCCCAAGACCGTCATATGCCGGAACGAAGTTAGAATTAAGGCTGCAGGCCTTTTCAAAGGCCTGTTTTATTGGCCCGGCTAAAGCTATTGATTTTAGAATACCCTTGGTTTGGGCTATACGTCCCAAAGCGACGCCGTACCAAAAATAGCTTTCGGCAATTGTAACGCCGTTCGCTTTCGCCTTTTCAGCATAATCCCTTGCTGTTTCGTAGCGACTTATTTTTTCCGACTTAGCGGTTTTATTGTCGCCGTATAGACTGTAAAGCCTGGATAGGCGCCACAGGGCTTGAGGATTATTCGGATTTTCATCAAGAACCTCTTTACATAGAGCATAAACCTTATTAGTGTAGCCTTTATAATCCTTGTGACGGTTCTTATAATAATTATCCGATTCCTTCAGGCGGGCGTCGGCTGCAAACAAAGCTACAACCGCTATTAACGAAACTAATATGACCTTTTTCACAATCATCCTCCTTGAATTATTTCAACGCTAAGTTATGACGATATTACGGGGTGATTGTTGCAAGTCAAGCATATTTTACCCAAGCTGCGGAGAATTGCGAACATCCTTCAGAGCGTAGATTTTTGTAGTTTCTAAAGCCAAATCTAACAACGCTTGTGAAAATTTTCCAACGGCGTTACCACTTAATTGTTATCCGGCGCTTGACACAACAGGTGAAACGAGTAAACTGTCGTCAATTATGCTTAAGTACATTTTACCGGCTCTGCTTACGCTTATTTCTTTGCACGGAGCGGATTTTACAAAAGCCGATTATTATATAGATAATAATCACAAAAGCTCAACCTATCTTTGCAAGGCAGATTCAATATGTCAGGCTGCGCTTTCGGTAAATCCAAAAGACGCTCAGGCTTTATGGCGACTTTCCAGTATCCAGTTCACCATAGGTTATACAAAAAAGAAGAAAGCCGAAAGACTTGAATACTATAAAAGGGCAAAGGAATATGCCGAAAAGGCAAAAACCATAGATCCTAAATGCGCTGACGCATGGTTTTGGTATGGAACCTCTCTTTCAGGTATACTTGAGGTTAAAGGTATAGCGCAGGCTATAACCTACGGCGGCCCAATAAAGAAGGCTTTTGAAAAAGGAATAGCCATTGATCCTACTCATGTAGGTTCAATGGGCGCTTTGGCGCGTTGGCATGTGGAAGCTCCTGGCATACTTGGCGGCGATATAGAATACGCAATGGGTCTTCTTAAAAAAGCGCTTTCCATAGATTCCTGCTATACAGTGCTTCATATAACTTTGGCCAAGGCCTATATAAAGCAAAAGAAGTATTCAAAGGCAAGAGACATTTTGAATAAGTGTCTTGCAGTAAAGACCCCGACCGTACCTGCAGGTTATTATCTTAACGATAAAAAGCAGGCGCGCGAACTGCTTGCGAAAATTAAAGATAAATAACAACCTTCCGGCTTCCTTGCCCCTCCCTGCCCTTCCTACCCTCCCTACCCTCCCCGGCCTTCCCTCCGTCCCCTCCCTCCTTCATCTCTGCCTTCTCTTGTCCCCCCCGCCGCTTTGAATAGTTTGCACAAAGAAGAGGAAACACAAGCGGTCAGCTTTCCCTTCCCGGTTTTTCTTTAGCTTTCTATGTCTCTCCTGCCCTCTTTTTGCCTTACAACCCCCTGCTTTCCATGTTTTCATCGCCTTACACGTCTTGCCGCATGAATGAAATACTCCGACAGTTAACCTTTAAGTATTACAATGGGACTTGACATATCGCTTGATATCATTATTCTTTCTGTTGCATTCTTAATATAGTACAGGGTAGAGGTGAAAATGTTAACAAAGAGTATCAGGAGGGCCTTTGGCTAACGTCCGCGGAAATTTTTTCATTATAATCAACAAGTGGCTTACTAAAAAGCTAAGTGAAGACGATTATAATGAGCTTATTTCCACTATGCGTCCTCCTGTAGTTAGAGTTCTATCTCAGGGAGAAAGCTGGTCGTGGTGTCCTTTGGAGTATCTGGATGAAGTCTACGACGGCATAACTGCCTATATGAAAGAAACCGATGCTGTGCTTGGTGAATTGGGTAAAGCCTTAGCGGAAGGCGACATCGGTAGTTCCCCTAAAACCCGTCTGGCCTTGATACCTATAGTTAGGGTTATGGCAAGAATTCCCTACCTGTGGTCGCGATTAAAAGACAGCGGTGATTTTAAGACTCTCTCTGTTGATGAAAAAGCCAAGCAGGCGGTATTGGCGCTATCGGGTTACGACGGAGGCAAACGTCACTGCGCAGTTATTAGAACCTGGCTTGAGAAGATGTGCGAATTGTTGAGCGGCATGAATGTTACAGTTAAAGAGCGTTCCTGCCGCTGGGAACAGGGCGGCGACGCATGCTACTGGGAAATTGGCTGGGAGTAGTATTCTTTTTTGACGAACGGAACAATAAAGATGAGCTGCGCCGAATAAAGTTATCCTACATCAGGCCAAAGCTTGCAAGCAGTACTCCAACCTTGCCGATGTCCAGAAAAACCATACTCTGTCTGCAATTTTTTTGTAACTTAAATATCTTGCTTACGTTTCGGTAATAGGGCTAACATCCTTTCCATGGGAACTCGCAGGCCTTCAGGGGTTTGTAGCACAAGCCCCATTTCAATAACAGTTTTTATGTCCCGCGCAACGGTTTTTTTGCTTCTCCTTGCATAGGCTTCAGCCAAACGAAGACTAAGGTGCGGAATACCGGATATCGGGATGGCGATTTCTCTTTTTGAAAGGGCAAGTACCAATTCTCGTTGCCGTTTTGGGGCTTCGCCTTTTTTATCTGCAAATGCAGTATACACATAATCTCTCCACAATACGCCTAGAATCTGGTTTTGTATAATTTTCATCTGCTCGTCTAAGCCGTCTGAAAAGCCTTGAACAGCATAGTGGATAAAAGGAAAAACATCACCGCCAGACTGTGAAGCACGCGATAGTTGCCTGTAATATTCTTGTCTGGTAAGGTTGTAATGATTGCTTAAAAGATGAACAGCCAGTGTTGGAACTCCAGCCGCAAGCAGTATTTGAAACTCTATCAATCTTGCTGTTCTGCCGTTTCCGTCGCCGAATGGATGTATCCACGCTAAATAAAGGTGAGCAAGAACCGCGCGTATCAATCCAAAAGCTATTTCTTGTTTCCTTGGAATCTGAAGCGCCTCTTTCTGAAGAAAACCGCATAACTGTTCCAGAAGATATTGGCAGTCTTGGGCAGGAGCGCCGCGATAATCACCGACACCCACGGAATATTTTCGAATTTCACCGGGGATAACATCTTCGTCAAGGGCAAGATCTTTAAGAACGAGACGATTAAATTCCTTAATTCTATCAACGGACAGCGCCTTGCCGCCTGTTTTAGTCAACAAGTTTTTAGAAATCAGGTTGCAAGCGTCTATTATATTCTGAGTTTCCTGCGCAAGATAGGTTTTTGAAGCCGGAAGCCTCAGCTTGCCTTTTACAAGTTCCAAAACCTCTTCTTCCGAAAGAGTATTACCCTCTATTGCTGTAGTTGCCAGCACACCTTTAGCTAAATAAATTTGGTGAAGATTTTTAGCGGTTTCAGGCTGAAGCGGTAGCGCCGCCAAATATTCGCATTTAGCCTGCGCTTCCCCTAGCGTTAGCCAAAATTTATAATCAGCTTGCCTTAAATTCAGCTTAAAACTTATCCAAGGATGAGTTCGTATATATGTCCGCACAAATGTCCCCCGAAATGCCTAGAGGTTTGTCTGCTTAAGTCCTCATTCTACGCATCTTGCAGTGTTTATGTCCGACAGATGGCCTCGCAAATGTCCATAGATATATCCAAAGTATAGTCTATGCAAAGAGTATGTCAAGCAATTTACGTCAATGCGGGTGGGTGGTCGGGCTTTTTGTTAAAATTCCTTGACAAATGAATCATCGAGACTTATCATAGTGAAATTAAAATTTGGAACAAAACAGCGGATGTCAGGGAAGGCCGTGCAAATCGGCCGCGGTCCCGCCACTGTTATCGGAGCCTGTGTTTCCTGGAAGTTCTTTTGCGAACCTTACTTTGTTGCGCAAAAGCTTCCAAATGAATCTTTAGATTCATAAGTCACTGCCCGCTATGCGGGTGGGAAGGCTGGAGGCACAGATTAATCCGTAAGCCAGGAGACCTGTCCGTTGTTTAACCTATACCTTGTCTGTTCCGGGGCAGAACAGTCAGGGGTTTCTACTACGCCCACAATGTGGAGTACTACGTGATTAAACTTCTCATATTATCTGCGCTTATCGCGCAAGGGACTTCTTCAGAGTCCTATGTGATGCCTGAGGTTGTGGTAACAGCAACCCGACTATCTATACCTGTTGCGGTATCACCGTGGCCGGTTGAGGTTATCAAGCTTGAAGATGACGAAACAAGCGATCTTGCGCAAAAATTAAACGCCGGCGTTTCCGCCGATGTTCGTTCATATGGCTATGAAGGACACACGGCCTTCCCTATCCTTGGCGGAGTCTTCTCATCGCGTGTGTTGATTCTTGAAAACGGCGTTCCCCTTAATTCGCGCCGCGACGGTGTAATTGATCTGTCTCTTCTTCCTTTATCCCCCGGCGCTAGAATTGAAATTGTTAAAGGACCGCTCTCCGCGCTCTATGGTTCATCTGCAATAGGCGGTGTTATAAACATTATTCCGTCGAATCGCAACGGCCTCTCAGCCAACTTTGCAGCTACCAACCAGATGGGTATGAACGTAGGCGCCCGCGCGGCACACACATGGGGTATATTTGGCGCAAGCCTATCAGGTTCATACCTTAAGAATCCCGGATTTAGGCATAACGACAAGGTATCCCGCTACAATGCCAAGGCCGCCTTGTGGCTTAATCCCCATGAAGCGCTCAACATCGAAATTAACACAGGCTATGGCGCACGCAATCTTGGAACGCCTGGTGCAGCGCCTAATAGTAAAGACACAGCCTTTGTTGCACCCAAGTTCGGCGATTCGCTAGTCAGTTCACTCTACAACCATCAAAACGACAAACTCCTAAACGCCGGATTGAAAACCAGCTTTACGCCAAGCGAGAAATTTACCGCTTGCTTGAACATCTATACCTTGAACCAGGGCTTTGAATATCACTCAAAGTATACTGGCTATAACGCTGATTTTACTACCTACACAGCTGTTGAAACCGATACATATGCAGATAGCAAGCTTGGAGCCGACCTTCAGTTGAAGGGCGATGTTGGCGAATTTCTGGTTCTGACAGGAGGTATATCAGCCGTAAACGAAAGCTTTAACGGCAAACAGCTTGCAACAGATAGCAACAGTGCAAAAACTGTAAAAGACACATCGTGGAAGGCGCAGGCCTTGCAACTTAGCGGTTGGCTTGAAGGAATAGGTCGCTTAGGTATATTTACGCCAACTTTGGCCTTGCGAGCAGACCACTCCGCAGGTTACGGCGTTTTTATTTCTCCCGAAGGCGGTCTTGCAGTTGAGTTAATTCCTAAAACCCTTAGTGTTTCAGCCGCATATGGACAATCATTCCGCGCACCCACATTCAACGACTTATACTGGCCTGCAAGCGCCTTTTCAGGCGGTGATTCAACCCTTACTCCTGAAAGGGGACAAAGCGCTGCACTTTCTTTGCGCCTTACTCCTGTTTCCTTTGCAAGTTTCCAACTCAGCGCTTCGTGGAAAAAAATAAACGACATGATAGCCTGGAATCCTGATTCTGCAGGTTTCTGGAAACCCTTCAACGTCGATTTGGTAAACGTCATTAGCGCGGAGTTCCTTTCAACATATCAATTCGGCGACGAAGCATTTACAGGTTCACTTGGGCTTTGCTACAACAATGCAAAGGAAACCCGTGAAATTCTTACCTATTCAGGCTACGACGCTAACTGGAAACCTGTAGTTAAGAAAGAAAAAGTAAGCAGGCAGGCAGCCTTTATTCCTCCCCTCTCTGTAAAGGCCAAGGCCGCAATAAGAGCCTGGCAGGGCGGAAAGTTCGCTTTGTCTGCAGTATGGACTGACAAACGCATAAACTATTATGCCGATTGGTCAAAGTCTCCTGATATTGGCGTTATTACCAAGACCATTGACCCCTCATTGAAACTTGACGCTTGCGTATCCCAAAAGCTGTTCAAATTGCTTAGACTGGAAGTCGGAGTACGTAATATTCTAAATGATACAACTCCGGCTCACTTCGGCTCTGCAAAAGATCTTGATTATCCCACCGCACCACGCAGATTCTATGCAGCGCTTAGCGTTTCATATCACTAAACGAACTTAAAGAAATGTGTCCGGGTCAATTCCGTCCTATTTCATCATGCTCTGGAGGAGCAAGTGGTGGAGAATTACCATTGTTTGTTTGCCCAACCATGTTCTTATATCAACATCTGGACCCGGGCACAACTTCTATAATTATATCACATATCACCTAGGAGGATAGCGTGTATACACAAATAAGAAAAAGGGACGGTAGGCTGGTTCCCTTTGATTCCTCTAAAATTACAACTGCAATATTAAAGGCGGGAAAGGCCACCGGAGAGTTTGGTGAAGAGCTGGCCAGTCAGCTAAGCTCAAAAGCCGTAAGTTTGGCCCTAAAGGTGTTTGAGCAGGGGCCTATAACGGTTGAGGATGTTCAAGATATTGTTGAAGAAATCCTTATAGCTTCACCTTATCGCAGAACGGCTAAGGCGTATATAATATATAGAGAACAACACGCACGCTTAAGAGAAATATCCAATCAAATGGATATAGAGTTGGTTGACCAGTATCTTGAACGCGCCGACTGGAAAATACATGAAAACAGTAACATGGACTACTCCCTTCAGGGCTTAAACAACTACATATCTTCAGAAATAAGCAAAATTTACTGGTTGAATAAAATATATCCAAGGGAAATTAAGAAATGCCATCTTAACGGCGAATTCCATATTCACGACCTTAGCTTGCTTTCAGTGTACTGTGTAGGCTGGGATCTTTATGACTTGTTGATTGAAGGCTTCAAAGGGGTATCAGGCAAGGTTGAGGCGCGTCCGGCAAACCATTTACGCAGCGCTTTGGGACAAATTGCCAACTTTTTCTATACCCTTCAGGGTGAAGCCGCAGGTGCGCAGGCATTTTCTAACTTTGATACCCTTCTGGCTCCTTTTATTCGTTACGATAAGCTTGACTATCGCGAGGTTAAACAGGCCCTTCAGGAATTTGTATTCAACATAAACGTACCGACCCGTGTGGGGTTTCAGACTCCATTTACCAATGTTACTTTGGATATGGAGGTTCCGTCCTACTACCTTGAGAAGAATGTTATAGTCGGTGGAAAACCGCGGGCCGAAAAGTATGGAGACTTTCAGAAGGAAATGGACATATTCAACCGTGCCTTTCTTGAGGTTATGGTCGCAGGCGATTCCAAGGGACGTGTGTTCACCTTTCCAATTCCCACATACAGCATTACAGCCAACTTCGATTGGGATGACGAAAAGTACATCTACCTTTGGGAGGCGACAGCAAAGTATGGAGTGCCTTACTTCTCCAACTTCGTGAATTCTTCAATGAATCCTGAAGACGCCCGCAGTATGTGTTGCAGATTAAGAATTGACAACCGTGAGCTTGAAGCCAAGGGCGGCGGGCTGTTCGGTTCAAATCCACTTACAGGCTCCATAGGCGTTGTGACCATAAATATGCCCAGGCTGGCTCATCTTGCTGAATCGGAGCCAGATTTCTTCAAGCGTCTGGAACGCCTTATGGAACTTGCAAGTCAGAGTTTGGAAATAAAACGTAAACTGCTGGAAAAATATACTGATTCTGACCTGTATCCCTATACCCGATACTACCTGCGCCACATGAAGCAGCGTTTCAACAGTTATTGGAAAAATCACTTTTCCACCATCGGTCTGGTTGGTATGAACGAAGCCTGCCTGAATTTCATAGGTGAAGATATTGCCTCTTCAGCCGGTCAGGAATTCAGCAAAAAAACCCTTGATTTTATGAGAGAAAAGCTAATAAAACTTCAGAGTCAAACCGGTAACAATTACAATCTGGAAGCCACACCCGCCGAAGGAACTTCCTACCGCCTGGCCACCCTTGATAGTAAGGACTTTCCCGAAATGCCATGCTTCAAAGAACACACCGACGGAGAGGTTTTCTATACTAACTCTACCCAATTGCCTGTGAACTATACCGACGATGTTTTTGAGGCCCTTGACCTTCAGGATGAAATTCAAACCCGCTACACCGGAGGCACAGTTTTCCACATCTTCGCGGGGGAGCGTGTGGATAACCCTTTGTCGATTAAAACCCTTGTCCGGCGCGTTTGCGAAAACTATCACCTGCCTTACTTCACCTTCTCACCCACATTCAGCGTTTGCCCAAACCATGGTTATACCGAAGGTGAACATTCATTCTGCCCAAAATGCGGTCAGGAATGTGAGGTTTTTTCGCGAATTGTCGGCTACCTGCGCCCTGTTACTCAATGGAATAAGGGTAAACAGGAAGAGTTTAAGCTCAGGCGGGAGTTTGCTGTAAGCTAATGAAAATAGGCGGGTTGCAGCGATTCTCTCTGATAGATTATCCCGAAAAACTCTCGGCTGTAGTTTTTAGCATAGGTTGCAACTTCCGCTGTCCATACTGCCATAATCCTAATTTAGTAGACCCGCAGCGCTATGCTGAGTCTATAGCTAAAAATTATATATTTGATTTTTTGCGTTCCCGCAAGGGAGCGCTTGACGCTCTTGTAATAACCGGCGGTGAACCTTGCTTGCAAGCTGAATTGATAGATTTCATAAAAGTCGTGAAACATATGGGCTTTCTTATAAAACTTGATACCAACGGAAGTTTTCCTGAAGTTCTTGAAGAGATAATCCAAAAGGGCCTAGTGGACTACATTGCCATGGATATAAAATCGCCGCTTGAACGTTACTCTCAAGTAGTTTGTTCGCCAGTTGACATGGAAAAAATTCGCCAAAGCATAAAGCTTATTATCAACTCAGGCCTTTCGCATGAATTTAGAACCACTCTGCTGAAGTCAATTATCAACAGTGACGATATTGCAAAAATTGCAGAACTTGCAAGCGGGGCAAAGCTTTTTGCCCTGCAGAACTTTGTCGCCTCAAATATTCTAAATCCAAAACTAAGGTCTGAAAAGCCTATTGGTAAAGAAGAACTTGAGCAATATAAATTGCTGCTTCAGCCACACGTGCGTTCGGTTATAATTCGCTGAACCTCAAAGCACCCAAAGAACACAAAGCTGTAATCTGGAATTGTTTTTGTAAGGATAAGATAGAAACAAAAGCTCCCCCTCCCTTGTGGAGGGGGAAGTGCGAAGCACTAGGGGGAGGGAAGAATTATCTACTATAGGATAAATAAA
>CAZUXE010000043.1:0-14064 GCA_964624585.1 uncultured bacterium
CCGCACGCCGTTAACTATAGGTTTTGAAACTACCCCAGGAAAATTTATCTAGCAAAAAAGAGAGCATTTTTTTGCTTCGGCAAAGGCCATTGTAATGCTTGAATTGACTCCATATAGATACGTTTTTTATTCGGGGATGTTTGGGATCAAACTCCCATGGATGAAGATACAGAACAAGAAAACTATCGTTATCTTTGAAAATAGGGTTGTAAAAACCGGTTCCTAGTAGTCGTAGGTATCCGCCTCCAAAAGGAATTAATTTACCAAGGAATTTTCTTGTTGATACGGGAAATTCCTTAATAGCAGATTCTTCTAATTCTTTCCTTAAAATATTCCTGCCTTGCCATAAGCTTGAGTCGTAGGTGTAGCCTGCTTTTTTTAAGAATGGTATGCTTTCAGCTGTAAGTGAAAATGTAGGCGCTCTGAAACCTTCAATTCTTCCACCAACAGTATCCTCAAGCATTTTCTTTGAATCAACTATTTCTGTTGTTAACTCTTCTTCTGTCAGGGCATAAAGTAATTTATGATTCATTGAATGACAGCCTATTTCATGGCCACGCGTTGCAATTTCTCTAATCAAAGCAGGGATTCTTTTAGCAAGTTTCCCAACGATAAAAAAGCTAGCTTTAGCATTTGCTGCATCCAGTGTATCCAAAAGGTAATGTATGGGTTCGTCAAGTCTTAAATCCCATTTATTTACGCTTTCTTTAGGTATAATATTGGCGAAGTCGGTTGCAAAGAACCAGGCTTCAACATCAAACGAAAGAACCGCTTTCTTCATATTACGTCCACGTCACCAAACGAAAGTTGCCATTGCGATAGGTTTTTTAGAAGATAGGTATCTGCGGGATTGACTTTAACGACCAAATTGAATTGACGCAGTAAATTAAGGGTTTTGGCAAATCGATAGTTCTTAAGAATCTCTGATGCGCGACTCTTAGAATTTATGAGAAATATCAGTGGTGCTGTACCTGCAAGGCCTTTTACATCAACAATCCTTTTTTCATAGGCAGCGAAGTCAAATTCTGCAAGAAGTCCGCATCGTATTCCAAAACGTTTTTGCCAGGCTAGTACCGTTTTCTTCTCAATCCTCGCATAGGACATTCCAGGACGACTGTATCGCCAGTCAAGATAAGCGTTATCTTTTTTTAATCCGATGTATGAAGATTCTGGCGCAGCAGTTATATCTTGCAAAACCCTTAGTCTTCCGACTTTAGACAAAAGCAAGGGTTGGAAGGGAATTTCCCAGCCGAATTTATTGATAAATCCGGGAAGGGATCTTTTGTTAGGGAAAGTATAGATGAAATTAACGCTTTTAAGGGCTTCATGCTGAAGAATATCTATAAACGCGGAGAATATCCCTTTGGCTTGCCAAGAGGGGGTTACCATTAAGTCAAGCAGCATTAAGGAAGTTTTTTCCTTGCCGTCAACTACAAATGGGAATACAATCATGGGTTGAATTCCAACTACCTTGCCAGCCTCTTCAGCAAGCAAGACATCAGAATAGAAAGGACAATTCTCTCCGAACTTCCATTCCCATTCCTTACGACTAAAAGCCGCGCCATAGACTTCTTTTCTCAAAAGAAGACATTTCTTAACGTCTCCCTTATCAAAAGAACGGATTGTAATTTCCTTATTATCCTTTAGCTTTACCTGTCTTGGTTCAAATTTTGGCAAGAGTTTAGTCATTATTTGATGATACAGGCAGGCAGGCAGGAGTCAAGAAAAACCTTTTATTCTTTTGCAGGGTTTTAAGACTTAAGACAAGAACGAAGAGATCATCAAAAATATAGATTTAAGAAAGAAAAGACCATAGCGCATTTGAAACTAAGATATCCGCCAACACTTTACACAGTGGAGAACCTTTAAGTTCTTGACAAAGTATGCTGCTAACTTAGAATGAGACGTGGAGTCTAAGCTTATAGTATTAACGTATCATGGTATTCATGATGAAGAGTCCGTTGGGGAAGCCGACGATCCTATATATTCACTGACAAAGAGTGAATTTAGCAAGCAGATGGATTATTTGGCTTCCTTGAAATATCTAAAGGCGACTACATTTAACAATATCTCTTCAATAACAGATAGTAGTCGAATTGTGGTCTTAACATTTGATGACGGTTTAGCGTCAGCAAGCAGCAGAATTTGGCCAATTTTGCTTAAACGTGGTTTAACAGCTGTTTTCTTTATCTCCCCAGCACTAATTGGTCAAAAAGGTTATTTGAAATGGGACGATGTACGGGCAATGTCTGATGAAGGCGCTGAATTTGGTACGCACGGCTTATATCATAAACGCTTTTCGGAATTGGAAGATAAGGAATTGTTCGAAGAAATAGTGGATTCAAAAAAAAATCTTCAGGATAAACTTAAAAAACCAGTACTTTCACTTGCTCTCCCAGGCGGCAGTATGCATCCACATGCTTTAGAAATAGCTAAAGATGCAGGATACAAATATTTCTGTACTTCACAGCGCGCGATAAATAGTCTACCTCTTGGATTTATTGTGCGTAGATTTCCAATTAAACGTTCAACACCGTGGTGTTTGTTCAAAGCTACAGTTCTTGGCAATCACACGGCTGAGAAGGTTCACCATATAATTGATAATGGAAAAGAATTCGTTAAGAAAGCAATTCCTGTTTTCTTTAGTAAAATTAGAACAAGGATTAAGTAATGGCTTTTATTTTTATTTGTCTTGCACTTTTAACCATTACCGGCTTAGTATTAATTGTCCCTGAACTAACTAAACCGAGACTGTACGTATTGATATACCACCACATTGCAGCTGATGATGAAAAAGACAACAACGATTTACTCTACACGGTAAATGAAGGCGACTTTGCAGAGCAAATGCGATTACTCTCCGAAGGTAAGCTTGATGTGTGGGGCCTTGAAGAGGTATCTAAATATTTCAATGGCTCTCTTAAATTAAATCGTTCTACAGCTGTGGTTACGATTGATGACGGTTACCATAGCATCTTAACAAAAGGTCTACCCTACCTAAAGAAATATAAAATCCCTGCTATTTTGTTTGCCTCACCTTATCCAGATTGGAAAGAAGATGAATTTAGCGACAGAATGCTTACACCCAAGGAGCTTTTGAAACTTTCAAAAGAGGGAGTTGCAGTTCAATCGCATACCCTTAATCACCATCCCCTTTCAGAATTGAGGGATTCCGAAGTGTACGCGGAATTCAAACGTTCAAAACAATACCTTGAATCAATTACCGGTAAAGAAATAATTTCTTTAGCGCCGCCTGGAAATTTTTACCGCCGCAAGTTTGATATTTTATTACAAAAAGCAGGTTACAGTTTATGCTTTTCGGCAGATAAAGGTTCAAACGGACTTTTTGATAAAGATCCTATGCGTATAAGACGACTAATTGTTGAAAAACTCACCGGAAAGAAGGGCTTTCTAAAATTGATGTCGCCTTTGGGTTCTGCGAAAGCAAGGGTTTTAGGTACGCTAAAGAAACTGCCGATGGGATTCCTTACGCCAAATAAATGGTTAGGAATACGAAAAAAGATTTTTAATTTTCCTGGAATGAAGCAAGTACTTACATCAAAAGGCCTAACTATAGTTGGGGGTCTTTTAGGTTTGTTATTCCTGCTGGGTGTTATTTTCGGAGTTTTATCCTAAAGTAAAAGCGCTTCAAAGTTACTGAGTGTGTTTTATTTTCAAAACTTTGGAGGGATATGACATTATTGAATCACGAAAGGCATACAGCAAATAGTATCTGAAGTCTCCGTCACAACTGCACTTAAAGGTATAGCGTGCTGAATCCAACTTTAGTGGACTGGCTTTATCGCCTGCGGGATCCCATATGTTACCTTTAGAATCGAACTCCTTATCGTATGTACGAAAAACCAAGCCGGTAGGTGAATATAATATATAGTAGAGACTGTCATGGTTTTGAGGAGGTATCCAGATTAAAGTCACGGTGTCCTTGCGAAGTTCAAGATTCTTAAATTCCTTAGGAGCAGGGGGACGCGGATCACTTAGGTTTGATGCAGGTCTGACGGTGAAAGTATCTGAATAACCTTCATCGTCAGGAGTTTCAAAAACAGAAAACGTCGCATATATATAATATTCATAGGCTTCACCATTGTTTACGCTTGAATCTGAAAAGCACCATGCTTTGGGTGGAGGGGAAATTGGCCCCAATCGGGCTACTTCATGATATTTATCTTCTCCCTGCTTACTTCTCATCAGCTTGAACAAGCCGAGCTTACCTGATTGATAGTTTAATGTAGTGTCTGTAAGCCAAAATTGGACAGCAACTTTTCCGTTGCCGCCTAATACCTTCACCTGCGCAAAAGGCCTGATGACATAATGAGGCGGTATACAGCTCAAAACGCTTGCTCCAACAATTAAAAACATTATTACTACGTGCAAAGATTTTTTCAAACTCTCCATTGCTTCAGGATACGCAAATTGAGCCTTAAATCAAGATAGCTTCATTCAGAATAATTACGGATATCATTAACATTTTAGCCCGCTTTAGCCTGAAATACATCAATATATTACGCTGAAAGCGTTACGACTTACCTTTCTGCGTATTACTCCTATCAGGTAAACATAAGATATTGGTCATATTATTCGCATTATCGTAATTATCCTTGCATAGTCTATAGTTTTATGTAAACTACTTCATGTCATTGAATATAACATTTTACGGCGCTGCACGAACGGTTACCGGATCTAAGTTCGTCATGAAAACCGATAAGGCGTCGATACTTACCGAATTCGGGCTATACCAAGGACACCGTAAGAAGGCCCTTGAGTTGAACAGCCTTGTACCGGAAGAAGCATTGCGGGCTGATGCTGCTGTTTTTTCTCACGCTCATATTGACCATTCAGGTAATCTTCCGCGTCTGGTTGCTTCAGGCTTTAACAAAAACATCTACTCAACCTCTGCAACTATTGATTTAGCTAAAATAATGCTTGAGGATTCGGCTGAAATTCAAACCCGCGACGCTCAATACGTTAATAAAAAGCATAAAAAACGCGGCGAGCCGCTTGTTGAGCCTTTGTATACGGTAGAAGATGCCTATGCGGTAAATGAACACTTCGTTGGAATCCCCTACTATAAAGAGCGCGAAATTGCCAACGGCGTCAAGGTAAAATTTCACGATGCAGGTCATATATTAGGTTCAGCTCAGGTTCTATATAATATGGATGGAAAAAGGGTTCTTTTCACAGGCGATTTGGGACAACCTCAATTGCCGATAATTAAGGATCCCGATATTGTTCCTGATCCAGACATCATAATTTCCGAATCAACCTATGGCAACAGGGTTCATCCTCCACTAGAACAAGGCAAGGAACATCTTAGAAAACTTCTACAGGAAGCCTATGACAGAGGTGCAAAAATTTTGGTACCTGCGTTTTCCGTAGGCCGTACTCAGGCGCTTGTATTCGTGATGCACCAATTGATGGATGAAGGCCTGCTTCCTGAAATGCCAATTTGGGTGGATTCACCCATGTCGCTTGAGGCTACTCAGGTTTTTCGCAAGCACCCTGAATGCTTTGACGCCGAAACAGCCGAATATCTCCAACGTGACATTGATCCATTCGGTTTCTACAGACTTCGCTATGTTAAAACCGTTGAGGAATCGAAAGCATTAAATGACCTTAACGCTCCATCTATGATTATCGCCGCTTCGGGAATGTGTGAAGGCGGTCGGGTTGTTCATCACCTGAAACACATTGTACCAGACGAAAAGAATTTGGTTTTGATAACCGGATTCCAAGCAGAAGGAACTCTGGGACGCCGGATAGTTGAAGGCCTTGAGGTAGTACGCTTATACGGCGAGGAGTATCCCTTGAACTGTCATGTTGAGACCTTGAACGAATACTCCGCTCATGCAGATAGAGAAGATTTACTAAATATGTTCCGATCTTATGATCCCAAGAAAGTCAAAAAAGTGTTCCTGGTTCATGGTGATTTTGACCAAACTCAGGCGCTTGCCAAGGCTTTGTATGACTTGGGCTACAGGAATGTGGAAATTCCTGAGATTGGACAAAGCTTTGATATTGGATAGAACGGATAAAAAACTAAACTCTCTGATTAAAGACTTCCTGACCTATCTATTAGTTGAACGCAATCTTTCTTCCAACTCAATTGACGCCTACGAGCGTGACCTGTATCAATTCCAGCTCTTCCTTGAAAATAGAAAGATTGAACTGACAGCTATAAAAACAACCGATATTCGAAACTTTCTATCTAATTTAGCTGAAGCCTGTCTTGCTCCGCGTTCTGTTTCCAGAAAACTCTCCGCTATAAGAATGCTTCTTCGTTATCTTACTGATACGGAAAAAATAGTACGCGATCCTGCAGAAAATATAACTAATCCGCGGCTTGCCCGAAAGTTACCCGAAGTACTTTCTGTCGAGGAAGTAAAAGCAGTGCTTAATGCAGCTAAATTGACTCAGAGTGCAGCAAGGTCTGAAAAAACCAGGGCGCTGGCCTCCCGCGATGTAGCAATGCTTGAAGTTTTATATGGAGCAGGCTTAAGAATTTCTGAATTAACAGGTCTAAGGCTTGGTGATATATTCCCGCAAGAAGGCTTTTTAAGAGTAGTGGGCAAAGGCGACAAGGAAAGAATTATTCCGCTTGGTCAACCAGCCATGCGGGCAGCTGTAGCATATAGAAATACAGCAAGACAAGAGCTTTTGAAAATACGCGCGTCCGCTCAGGATATTTTATTTTTGAACGTCCGCGGCACTCCCATATCGCGCATGGGCGCATGGAAAATTATCACTGGCTACGTAAAGGCCGCAGGCATAAAACGCCACGTTACGCCCCACACCTTTAGGCATTCCTTTGCCACACATCTTTTGGAAGGCGGCGCCGATCTCCGCTCTGTTCAAGAAATGCTAGGACACGCCAACATTGCCACTACAGAAATATACACCCATATTGACCGTTCCTATCTTAGAGAAGTCTACAAAACCTTTCATCCACGCGCCTAGTGAATTATTCCATTCGTAAAGCAATTAGGCAAATTGACGGTTTTAGCATCTGCTTTAATGAAAGAAGTAGCATTCCGCATCTAAAGCTAAGGATGTGAAAGAAGGGATATGCTGACTCAAGAAGAGTTTGAACAAATAGTTGTAGAGACCATTCAGCAACTGCCCGAACGATTTCGCCGCTTGCTTGATGAGGCAAACATAGTAATTGGCATTAAGGACTCTCCAGATATCCATGACCCGCCTGATTTTGTAAGAAAAAAGATTTTAGGCTTCTACCACGGTGTTCCCATGCATAAACGTCTTTCCACAGGCCTTAGCACCTTTCCAGACCGCATTGTTATCTACAAATCTATGCTTGAGGCAAGCGCTAAAAGCCCCTCACAGATTCGCGAACTCCTACGTAAGGTTGTGCTGCATGAGATAGGCCACTTTTTCGGCCTCTCTGAAACAGAGTTGCGCAAGATTGGCTATTAAAACCTAATACCATCCTAACTTTAAGTATTTGTCTATAGACAAATACATCGGCTGTGCTAATTGTATTAGGAAGATAGTCTAGGCAGCGGCTCTTGCTCCACTTTGGTTCTTGGAAAAACAACTCCTCGCTTGCGATAGGAATTGGTTTTTAAGGTCGTACTGGATTTTCTGAGATATGGATTCTGATTTACGGGCTACTTTAATTTTTTTGCAGAAAAGATTTCTGGCTTTTTTCTCAAAATATCCAACTCTCCAAAAACCGAATAGACAGATGCCCTATAAGGATAGGCCTCAAGGATATCTTGCGTTCACAGGTAGAATGTATTTGGTTGAGGGGAAAAAATGCCGGGGGCGGGACTTGAACCCGCATGGAGTTACCCATACGCCCCTCAAACGCACGTGTCTGCCAATTTCACCACCCCGGCAAGAATCTAAATATATTGAAGTATTAGCATAAGTCAAGGGGTAGTAGATACTCTTGACAACTTCCTCAGATGATGTATTCTTTCTATATAGAAATAGTACATTGAAGCACGTTAGGAGGTGCACAATGAAAAAAGCCAGTATTACTCTGGTTGTATTGGCGTCACTTGTCTTTGTGGGATCGTTTTTGATGCTCGGATGTGAAAAGCCAGATGTAACTGCCCCCACAATATCAGGTTTGACCGTAAAACTAGCTTCTCCCCCGAATAAGAATTCAAAAATTGTCGGTAAAACTATATATGGAGCGGTAGATGTTGTGGTAACCGCTACCGACGATGTAGGGGTCACCAAAGTATCACTGTTTGTAAACGACACCACAAACATTATAGATCTTCCCTGTAAGATATCTGGAGATACCTATACCCTTTTCTGGGATACTCAGACAGCCCTCAAAGACAGCGTTACTTATTCCATTGGCGCAATTGCTTATGACAAAGCCGGAAACTCGGCAAAAACCGCCACTCTTACCTACCTTATCCGCATACCAAATGAAACGCCAGCTGAAGCGACTATATTAACACCTAAAGATAATGAAAAAATCAAAGTCGCGGCAATTAATATTCAATGGCAAGGCTCTGATCCTGACACATTGATTGACCAGCAATTGAAGTACGACCTGTACTTTGGAACTAACAAAGCGAATCTGAAATTAGCCGAAAAGAATATTAAAGGTTCCTCTAATCCCAAAGATACCGCCAGATGGAGCACTTCCCTTTTTAAAAAAGACTTCTACCTCAAGCCAAACACTACTTACTACTGGAAAGTAGTTACCAAAGATCGCTTTAATAAAAAATCTGAAACCAAGGCCTACTCATTCTCACGCGAAGCGAATGAACCCCCTTACAGTTGCTCACCTTACTTCCCAGCTGAAGGCGCTACTATTACCCTTCCTGCAGGAGATTCAATAAAACTGGTCTGGAACGGTGGCGGGGCTCAGAGTAACAAATCTGACCCAAATGATGACCCTGTTGAATATAGGATTTACCTGGGAACAGATTCCACCTGGAACGGTGTCTCTGTTAAAGCATCAGGAATAACTGTACGTGCCGGCTATGTTAAAGGGCTTGCTCCTGGAAAAACCTACTATTGGCGAGTGGTAGGCGAAGATCATTGGAAAGCCGTACCTGATACTACCGGCTGGAAATTCTGGAAATTTAGCACTGCCCCCAGATAAGAAAAATTTAATAATTATTTTATAAAAAAGGAGCGTTAAATCGCTCCTTTTTTATTTAGTTTAGCTACACTATTGGATATTTCCGACGCTGTTTAACGTGTGGAACCTTATCAAAGAAGACATATACTCAGTGCCACTACTGGATATCTCCGAAACCAAGCAGTTGTTCAATAACGATTGGAACTTTTGTATATTCAAGCTTAAAGCAAGCTAAACCATCGTTTGACGAGGAGTTTGAAGAGTGCAAAAATCCTAGACATGCGTCTTTGCATAAAGCTAAGTGTTGGAAAGGATAGGGGAGGGACTTAGGTAAAAGCCAGGTCTCTTAACCTAATAGGGAATTGATAAGTATATTGATTAGGACGTTTTCTTAACGCTGACTTTCAAGTCTTTTTCAGTATGTAGGAAACTTCCCTTTTTCTTAAAATCTGCAAGTATCTTTTTAACATCCCAGGTTTTAAGGGTTCCGTCATCCGAACATGTGTAAAGCTTTGATGCATCGCGTGAAAATGCACAACTACGAACCGCTTTATCATGGGCTTTGAAACGACCTAGCTCTAAAACAGCTAAACGAAACACTCCGCCTGTCTCAAGGCCTTTTTGACTACTGTCTACGGGTTCCGAATGCTTTAGAAATATAACCTGACCTGCCTGATCGCAGGCTACAATTATTTTGTTGTTAGTCGGATAGAAAGCAATATCGTTTATTTTTGCAATATCTCTTGAGAACCAACCTACTGGGATAAGATTTTCATCTTTCCATTGCCAAACCTTAACCATTTTATTCGTCCCACCTTGCGCAAAGTATTTAGCATCGGAAGATATTGCAATGGCATCAAGGTAACCATAGGTTTGTTTGCTCTTAAACGATAGCGAATCTTCCACATCCATAATAAAGAATAAACTGTCGCGTCCAGCGGTATAAAGCTCGTAGTTGTTGGGAGAGAATGCTACTTCGGTAACTACATTTGTATGTTCGTTGAATGTACCGAATATTGACATATCAGGAAGTTCAAATATATCAACCTCGCTGTTTGTAAAACCTGCGGCAAGGAAACGTCCATCATAGGAAAAGGCAACTTTGGTTACCGCTCCGTTGTATAGGGCTATTGAATCTATAAACTTTCCTGTAACAGCGTTATTGACGCTTAAGCGCTCATCGCCTGAAGCTAGTACCAAAAGTTTTCCGTCAGGAGAAAAAGCCAAATCATTTATAATATGATGATGAAAGTAGAACTCATTTAGAACCTCCCGCTTTTGCGGATTCCATACAACGGCAAGGCTGTCTGCGAACCCAAGAGCCACATTACCTGATACAGTATCTACATCCAAGGCCATAATTCTTGTCTGAAAGCTGTCAACAGTTAGTGGACCTCCCTTGTAGATAATGTAGTGTTCTTTCTTGGCGCAACCGGTAAGTAAAGCAATAAACGTTAACAGACCCAGCATCCCAAACCAAAACCTTTTTCTCATAACGGCCTCCTATTTATCTTCTTATCTTGAATAATATTACCACAGAAATTGCAAAAAACAAGATGTTGGGGAGCCAGGCTGCAAACCATGGAGAAAACGCTCCTTCGTAACCAAAGGCCTTGGATGCCTGAATAAGCCCCCAATAGAGAAAACCCAGCAGAAGACCAAGTCCAACCCCCAAGGTTAAATTACTCTTGCGCAACAGGGTTGCCGCAGCAAACGACAAAACGGTTACAATAACTACTATGAAGGGTGATGCGAAACGGTAGTTGTATTCCACCTTCTCGATATTTACAGATACTCCGGCAGCGCTCATTCGCGAGATATACCTTCTCAATTCGGCAAGTTTCATTTCCTGTGTTTCCTTAGTACGTATACCTAACTCGTCAGGCGATTCGTTCATCTCCTTAAGGATTCTTTTTTTATAAAACGCGAACTTAGATTCTTGGCCTTGAAAGTCATATATTTCCACATTCTCGCCAACCCATTTACCAGTATTATCAAAGGCAGCTCTAGGGGTTTTTATAGTTCTCTTAATTTCCTGATTTGTCCCGAATTCCCATATAATTAAATCCGTAAGCATACTGTCTTGAATATAAAGCTGGCGGATATAATACAGTCGGTTCTCACCCGACAGGTATTTTACATCCTGACGAACTGTAGAACGAACCGCACTTCTATGTTCAATTTGTGTTCTTTTGTATTCTATAAAACGGGTTTTTGATACAGTGCCTAGAAGTTCTGTTTGGATAAACAAAAAGGCGGCGGCAGCCAGAGAAACTGCTAGAAAAACTGCAAATATCCTATAGAGATTAACCCCACTGGCGATTAACGGAATTAATTCATTGTTTTTAATCAAACGGCCAACCACAATAAAACATCCCAAGGTGAAGCCTACGGGAAAAAGAAGATTCGTAGTTATGGGGATATCGTAGAAGTAGTAGAAAAACATATTCTTAGCTGAGGCTCCAAGACTAAGAAAATAGCCCATACGTTCTATCAGATTTACTAAATCATATATCAGCAGTACCGAAAGAAAACCAAGTAGAGAGAAAAGGAGGAATTCTTTGACCAAAAATCTATCAAACTTCATTATGTGCGAATACGCCTTTTAATGAGTGATTTTTCAAAGAACACCTCTGCAAAAAGCTCAGCAGTAAAGGGAAGAAATATAAGGTTAGGAAGCCATAAGGCAAGCCAGGCTTTCAACTTACCTGTTTTCGCAAGACTTTCGCCTCCTATTAAAAGGATGTAGTAAAATGCAAAAAATACAAGACTCAAAACTATAGCAAAACCAATTTCACTACGCCGAAGCTTACCTCCAAGGGCCGCACCGAAACATAAAAATAACAGTCCGGCCAATGCAAAAGCGATATTTTTATGAATCTCAACCTGCAACCTATTTATTCGAGTCTGAACACTCTCAATTCGCCGCTCTAATTCCTTCTCCTCCACTTCATTTGCAGGATGCTTAAGTTTTTCTGTGTACTCAGTCAGGCTTTTTTTGCTTTTACGAATATCTTCGCTCAATAAAGGTAGGGTCATTTCCCTTTCGCTTCTATTTTCACGCTGCCTGCGCATAAAATCGGTATCTATTTCAAAATTTATGGTCTGGGTATCTGTTTTTATTACTCGATAGTTCTCTCCCGATAACTCATGCACTTCACTGTCGAAAAGCGTTATCTGCATATATTTTTTATCAGGTGTAGTTGCGATAATGCCTTCGGGTGCCGTTATAAGGGTTGGAAAAGGGTCTCCCCTTTTGACAAAAATCATCACCTTATATATTCTGGACTCTTTTTCGTTCTTATCGCCAATATATATGGTATAGCCTGGAAAATCCTCGTTGGTTACCCCTGCCTCAAGCTTAATTGTAGGCTTTTTGCTAGATACATCTGTAAGAAGATTCCTTACCCTGTGATTTGCCTCCGGCAGAACGAATAAATTAAAGTAAACCATGAGTCCTGCAAGAATAAGGCTAAAGAGTAGAACAGGAATAAAGGTTGAAAAAAGCCTTGCCCCGGCGGATCGTACAGAAAGAATTTCATTATCTTGCGCCATACGACCAAAAGTCATCATTGAACCGGCAAGAGCTGCCAAAGGTACCGACATTGCCATAACAAAGGGAAGGCTATATAGGAGTATTTCGAAAACGAACCTTAGCTCAACACCTTTTCTGATTAGTAAATCAAAAAGCAAAAAAAGCCTATCCATAAGAAAGATACCGGTCAATACACTCCACGCTAAAACCAACGGCACAATATAGCTTCTCAAAACATAGCGCGAGAATAACTTCATCGGTAATACTACTTGTCTACTATCTATATGTCAATAACTTATAGCAGAAAGACAAAAAAACGGGGAATCTACAATAACGGCTTCCCCTAAAACAGTTCGGTTGAATGGATAGAAGAGTATCAATAGTAGAATCCGGTCATTCCTACTATTATTACTACTTTTACAATTACTACTATAACAATACCTATAACTGATATCCACGCAATAATCTTGAAACATTTTCGTAAACCGTCAAGATAATTCTTTAGTTCTGGTAAATTGGAAGTTCTAACATATCGCTTAGCACTTTGCGAGACCTTTATTAGAAAAATTCCTATATAAAATGCAACTAACGTAACCAATATATAAACAACTGACATGAGTACAGAATAGTTTCCAAAACCGTCCTTCACTACAAGTATACCGTATGAGCTTCGTAGATATATGAAAGCAATTATTATACTTAAAATGCCCAAAAACATTAGCCAGCCTTTTGTCTTTGCAACTATTTCCCGCAGTCCTTCTCCATTAACCCGTTCATCCATGGATTGCTCCTAATTTAGATTTTACAGTACACAAACTATTACATTAATGTAGAAGATTATGCCTAAAAGGTGATTTTTGTCAAGCGAACTCACAATAAACTAGGATTAGAAAAGAAAAAAAGAGGAGCCTGCGATAGCAAACTCCCCTTAAACAAATAGATTTTTAAATACCTATTAAATAAAGGCTGCGGCAATTGCTAGCGTCATTAGCCCTAGAATAAAACCTATGATTGCCATCCACCCGGTAATCTTGAAATATTTTCGCAAACCATCAAGATAACCCCTTAGTTGTACTAAATTGGAAGTTCTAACATATCGGTCAGCACTTTGCGAGATCTTTATTAGAAGAATCCCCATATAAAGTACAACTACCGCAGAGAACATGTAAATAATCGATGCAAATATAGTACCACCTCCGTAAAACCCTCCAAAACTGCAAGCGTCAATAAACGAGACCAATGAATATAGTCCATATATAGAACCGCCAATTACACCTACTACACCCAAAAACATTAGCCAGCCTTTTGTCTTTGCGACTATTTTCTGTAATTTTTCTACATTAGCCTGTTCGTCCATGGATTCCTCCTATGTTAAGATTTTACAGTACACAAGCTATTACATTAATGTAGAAGATTATGCCTAAAAAGAACTTTTTGTCAAGCGAAC
>CAZUXE010000044.1:0-13801 GCA_964624585.1 uncultured bacterium
ACCGCCTGAGATTTGCAAAAACTCAAAATAAATACAGTCTACAATACGCATTTATGGCTCTATTTACTTGACTTTCCGTCCGTATTCAGGAAAGGATTGACTAAATACAGCAAAGAGATGTAGGTATCTATTTTAGTCCTCTTGACTTGTCAAGTAATAGCCATACACTAAATTGGAGGCTTGATGCTGCGTGTAGAGGATGCTTTATACTTTATAGAATTAAAAGGTACGGATCTTGACAGATACCGCGCCCGTTTCCTGTTTAACAAAGAAAGAGATGATACAATGGCCGCCTTGTTGCTCGGGGCCTATCAGAATTCCGATGGCGGTTATCCTTTGAATTTAGTTCACTCCCAACCGTCGAATATCTCTGAAACAGCTAAGGTTTTGGGTTATGCCGCAGAGTTCCAGGCAACTAATTCCGTTGTATGTAAAAGGGCTTTGCGATACCTCGCTGCAAAGCAGCATAGCGATGGGTTTTGGCAGGAGCAATATTCCCAACTTGCACTCAACGAAGCTATGGGCGGCGAATGGGGTAAGTTATGGTTAACAGCCTACGTAGGAAGACAGTTATTAGCCCTTAATAGACATGAAAGTAGGGAAATTAAGTTGGTCAGGAATTATCTGCTTAGTCAAAGAATTCAGGGAAGCAAATTCACCGCATCACCTGCCATTCATTTTTTATCGCTAAGTTTCTTCGCCCTTCTTGACGGTCCTCATTGCGGTCTTGTAAAAGAGTCCCTTCCCTTCGCTTTAGAAAACTTCACCGCGTCGGCAGAACCTCGTCTTATCGCTCTTGAGGCTGAGTGTCTCTTGGATGCCGGTCTTCGAATTGAACATCCATTGTTGAAAAATGCAAAGGACAAATTGAAAAATCTTCAAGGTGAAGACGGCGCATGGGGTGAAGATTACTTGAAACTACAGGTGAGAACTACCATAGATGTTCTTAAGGTGCTACTTCGACTGAAAGCATGGAATATTGTGGAAGACGCTTAAAGATTCAGCCGCCCTCTTTTTCGTAATTGATAAGTTACGTTAACTCCAGATATCGTAGCAGACTATTTCCTCCAACTCCTTGCGGTTTTTGAATCTTGCCTTATCTTGAGGACAACCCAAAGTCAATAAAGCAACAACTTTATACTTTGAAGGTATTTGCAAAATTTTCTTAACGTCTTCCTGATAAAAAGCGCCAATCCAACATGAACCAAGGCCATGCTCTACCGCTTCAATGCTCATATGATCAACCGCTATGGCTAAATCCACCGCATAGGTCGGAACTCCACAGGTCATAACACGTTCCGGTTCCAATGCAACTGCGGCAATTACCACTGGGGCTTCACCAACAAACTGCTGCTCTTTTGCCGCCTTCATCAAGGCTTTACGTTTAGCTGCATCACGCACTACTACAAATTTCCAGGGTTGACGATTATTTGCCGACGGGGCCAGGCGAGCTGCCTCAAGTATTTTTTCAAGCGTGCTTTGCGGAATATCTTTTTTGGAATAAGACCGCACGCTTCGTCTGTCTCTTATCGCTTTGCTTACGTCCATTTAACCTCCAGGTTTATGCTTATTCTATTTTCGAACTCTCATATCCCTGACTCTGCGCAACGAATGTTACTACAGATTAAAGATATAATGTAGAATAAACATATTAAGTTCACCTGATGTCTACACTATTTTAATATACCCATTGTCATGAAGTTGTCAATAATAAAACTGTATGTAGCGGGAAACCTTTAGAGAAAGATGGAATAGACCTAGAGCAAAATAACAGTTTGAATAAAAAAGGCCAACCCCAACGGATTGGCCTTATGTAAATGTTTAGTTTCAGTTACTAAGCAGTTTATAAAGAATTGCTTTTTGAATATGCAAGCGGTTTTCAGCTTCATCAAGAACAACGGAATTCGCTCCGTCTAAAACTTCGGAAGTAATTTCATCGCCGCGATGCGCAGGTAGACAGTGTTCAACTAAAACATTGGGTTTAGCATGTTTCAGAAGGTTGGCGTTCACCTGAAATGGCGCGAATAGAGGTTTGCGTTGAGCTGCCTCGTCTTCCTGTCCCATAGATGCCCATACATCTGTATAGATAACATCGGCGTCCTTGGCCGCTTCATGGGGATCGTGGGTAATTGTAAGCGAAGCGCCTGTTTTAGTGGCTTCAGCACGCGCCGCTTCCACAAATTCCTGCTTCGGACCGTAGCCTTCAGGGCCGGCTATTACCATATGGGAACCTAACTTTGCAGCTGTAAGCATAAGTGAGTGAGCTACGTTGTTGCCATCACCAAAGTAAGCTATTTTTATGCCTTCGGTTTTTCCCAAATGTTCGTGAATAGTTAGAAAATCGGCAAGCGCCTGACAGGGATGCTCAGCATCGGTAAGGGCATTCACCACAGGAACAGAAGCATATTCTGCCAGTTCTTGCACAGTTTTGTGAGCAAATGTTCGCGCCGATACGGCGTCTATCCAACGGGAAAGATTACGTGCAATATCAGGAACCGTTTCCCGTTTACCCAAACCTATGTCCGCCGGAGCTAAATAGAGAACCTGTCCACCCAGTTGGCTAAAGGCTACAGTAAAGGTTACTCGTGTTCTAAGCGATGGTTTTTCAAATACTAACACCAGGGTTTTCCCTGAAGCGATATCCATTTGCTTGCCTTTGATTCGGGCTGAGATATCAAACAACTCCGTGATTTCCTGAGCCGAAAGATCGCCTATGGAAACTAAATCTTTTTTCAACCAAACCTCCATAATTTTTTAAGAGCAAAGACCTCTGGTCAGCTCATTTGAGCAATATTATCTGAGACTTAGACCTAATGTATCGGTTAGCGACGATTTTGATAGGTCATACCTAATTATCGTCTATACTTCGCCTCAGTCAAGCACCACAACTTTATGAGTTGACTCACTGTTTGGTGAAACCGTTTTAACAAAATACACGCCGGTAGACAGCTTGCCGCCGTTAGGGTCTTGCATATTCCATGAGAAGGGGATAATACCTTCTGTTTCTGTAACCCTTCGTCCAGACTCATCAAATACCTGCACTTTAACTTCAGAACCTTTAGGGCCTGCAAAGTTCAGAAGTCCTGTGGTTACGCTCTCAAGCGGACGAATATTAGAATAAATTCCCTTCAATTCGTAAAGTTCCTCAACACCGCCGCCACTGTAGGAAAATGCACTTAATTTCACGTCATCAATATACCAGCCATCTTCGGAGAACATGGAATCGACATCCAGAACAAAACGTATTTGGACGTTCTTACTGTTTGCAAAAGCCGAAAGGTCGAAACGTTCCTTAAGCCAATTCGATTGCGTACCATTCCAGCGTTTAAGGGTTTGCCAGTCTCCGCCGGAACCCTTTTTTGCCTGCAGTATACCCCAATCCTGTCCTTTCCACCAACTGTGCTGACCTTTATGGATAAAGAAGCGATGCCAGAAACTAAGTGTCGGGTTTGAAAGTTCGGAAAGATCTAAGACAGGAGAAACAAGGGTGTATTGTTTAGGGCCTTGATATTTAGCGTTAGGGGAATCGGTAATTGAGCTTTGGCCAGAATGAGCCGATGCCGAACTTATTGCCCAGTCAGTAGTCCATGCCGCAGGCTGTGTCTCAAAACCTTCATTGATAAGAAGCTTACGATAGCCTAAAGGCAGCGTTATATTATAGACATAACTTTCAGATGCCGTAGCCACGGTTAAAGTAAGTTTGTAACTAGCATCATTTGCCGATGCGGCAAGCTTAACCTTAAGAGGATCAGCTTTGTTATCTCCGCTTGTTTGAGGATTAAGCGAAGCTATCCCAGCTGTTCCTTTTACAAGCTCAACCTTTGGGTTTGAGGAAGCAAGGGTGAGGGTTATGCTCCCTGATTTCTCAGCAACACTCATATTGCGTACCTTAACGGTGAGTTCAATCTCCTCGCCAGCTGAGATAGTGTCATTAGCGCCGGTTGACCACTCAATCCATTCCAGTTCAGGATACTTTCCGGCAGCCTTGGCGGTTGCAATAAGCATTGGCATATTATCTGCAACCTGCTTATCCACCATATAATCCTGCCAAAAATCAGTTCCTACCTCTGGAGTAACTGCAAAAATACCGGTATTGTACATCCAATCGTCGGAAGAACCGTTCGTAGGATATAGCTGACTGCTTATTACAACAGCATAGTGATTCTTTCGGGTAGCAATTTCACCCCAGCCATAGAATTCAGATGAATCTTTGCAGGCAAGATCAGCCTGATATCCCCATGGGTAAAGGAATAGACGGGAATAGGAATGGAAGTTAAGAGCGGTAACAAAATGATGGTTTTTGCAAAGCTTAATAATAGACTGTGTTTCAGGTTCAGAACCGGCAGAAGGGCCACGGTAGGTCTGATTGTCAGGATCAGGGGATGAACCTTGATCATCCAATGCCCATTTATAAGGGTAGTTGCGATTAATATCTACACCCTGTTTATCTTCATCGCCCGAACCCTGACGTCTGTTCTTACGTTGCATTCCGCCGCCATTAGGATGTTTCTTTTCATTGTAGAGATAACCGTCAGGGTTCAGCATTGGAATAACCCAAATTTCGCGGTTATTGACAAGATAGGTTATCAACGGATCTTTACCGTATTTCTCCGCGAACATGCGTATGCCTTCCACCATAATACTTACGCTGATGGGTTCACGGGCGTGATGCAGACCGGTAAAAAGAACCTCTGGTTCGTCCTCGTCGCTGTTGACGTTATCTGATATCTTAACCGCATATACGTAATTACCGTCCCATGTGGTATCGCTTTTATCGTTGGGAAGAATCTTTTTTTCAGAAACAATGTTCGGATACTTATTGTGCAAAGAATCGATAATGGCCAAAGCCTCACTGTATGTGTAGTAGTTACCGAAAGGCCCGGGGCCCAAAATTTGGCTCTGATTGTACTTAACCATGTCGTGGACAACTATACGGTATGAAATTCCAGCATCGTCCAAAGCCTTAAGGTCAGAATCCTGAGCTACGGCTCTAAACCATTCCCCCGGCTTAACTTCGGTTATATCCATTTGCGTAATTGCTGCGGGCAGCTTCGTAAATCCCGTTTCTCCTTCTATAAAACTACTAAGACCGGCAACAGGAATTTCAACCATATACCAGCTTGCGGTCAATGCATTCGCAGCCAGAATAAGTGTACAAAGTATTCTCATAACTATCTCCTTTCTAGCCCCCGGTTAATTACGCTAAGGACAATTTGTTTAATTTCGCCTCCGGGCTTTGCCCATACAATCATAACCGGTTGCTTTTCGATCAGGTTCTCCTGATAGGTGTTACCTGTTATACTATATATCGCTATTTCATTCTTGGCGTCATAGCCTTCTAATTGCAGTTCACCTGCAAACCCAATTGCCTCAAAAGACCCCCATTTTGATAATTCACTCTCTTCAATCAAACGATTTACCTCATAGGAACGTCGCTTGATTATTTTTTTAAGATTCTCCTTAGTTTTCGTCCTCGCCAGCTCATATTCTTGCTGTGATAGAAGCTTAGCCTGAAGCATGTAGGCAAATAAGGTATCTTGCGATACCTGCACCCTTGCCTGAATGTATCCGCCGTAGTAAGGTTCAATTAGCTTATCCAGCTTCAAACGCGCAATACGATAGGCTCGTTGATGAAACTTCACATCGTGGTTTTTTATTTCCACTAAATCAAAAACCTGCATTTTATCTGAAAGCATCGTTGGAATTCCCGTAAGAACCGTATCACCTACAGGTAGAGCTAAGTGATAATCCGCTTGTATCGGGATAATATTTTCGCGAAACACAATAGGCGCAACGCAACCTGATAAAAAAACCAAAGCTACAAACGCCAATACTATCTCAGACCCGATATAAAACCTCAGCTTCTTCTTCACCATATAAGTATAGGCATCTCTCCGATGCGGTCAAGACCTATGGAGTTCTGTTGTAGCGGTATGTTATGTGATATATTTTCGGCAACTAACAGATGTACTGCGCCTTGTTTTGAAAGCTTTTTTCTTTCGATTATTCTGAAGCTAGTATCTTTCAAAATAGGGACTTCATCACGTGGATGATCACCCAACAATTTCCAAAAGCGATTTATAATTTGGCTCTTCCAATCGTGGCCGGGCAGAAGCCCCACATCTACAATAATTAATCTCCCCCCATAATTAAGAACCCTCCGTATTCCCCTAGCCACAGGATAAAGATTAGGTGCATGGGTTAGGGTAAAGGTCGCAACAACAGTATCAAAAGAATTTTTCGGGAAGGGCAAGTTATAGTAACTGCCTTGCAGAAGGGAGATACTAAGACCTTTGGATTTCAATCTTCTACCCGCCTGAGCAAGCATTCCAGGCGACAAATCAAGTCCCAGTACCTGCCTACCCTGACGTGCAATTTGCAAAAGCGTTAAACCCGTTCCGCACCCCACCTCAAGCACCTTCCTTCCACGGATATATGGCAAACAGGTAAGCTGTTCTGTAGCCAGGCCAAAGATTGGAAAACTTAGAAACAAACGGTAGAAAGCGGCAAGTTTGTCGTATACCTTTTTTAATTTTGCAAGCCTTGCTTCCACAACAATGCTTGTTCGCTCCTAGAGCGTCTCGAAAAGGCCTATATCCTGAGACTTACGCTTACGAAATATTCTAACCGTTTCAAATCCGACCTCTTTCAACAGCTGACGCGCAGCAAGATTGGCATACCCTATCTCGGTATACTTGTGAGCATCAGAGCCTATGGTTAGGCTGCCTCCCTTTTTGGCAAAACGTTTCAGATAGTCTTCTCCAGGGTATGGTTCACGGGTAAAATGCCTCCATCCCGAACAGTTTATTTCAATCGTGAGTTCTGAAGATACCGCCGTTTCAAGAACTTCATCTATAATTTTGCTATACTCTTCCCTGCGATAATTCTGAGGAGCAAACATATACTTGCGAACGTAGTCTAAGTGACCTAGCACCTGAAATAAACCGGAACCCGCAGCGCCTAAAAGGGCCTTAAAATAAGGCATGAAACCGGCTTCCGCTTCCTCTCTTTCGCGAATCCAGGCCGAAACCAAACGCCCGTCAACGTAATGGATTGAACCAATGGCATAATCAAAAGGATGAGCGGAAAGAAAAGTCTTGATATCAGATTCCATACCTGGAATAAAACCCACTTCTACACCGAAAAGAATTTCCATTTTATTCGCATAGGCTTCCCTTAATACGGCAATTTCTTTTTGAATACCCCAAGCGTCATAATTATCAACTATGTACGCGCTGTCTTCGTTTACGAATTCGGCATGGTCGCTGAAACCTATAACCTTTAGTCCTCTGGCATAAGCGACAGCGCACGCTCTTTCCATAGATGTCTTGGAATCCGGCGAAAAGGATGTATGGATATGTAAGTCAATCATTGTGAATTATACCCTTAGTTCAGCGCTCTTCAACTTTTATTTTGCAAACGCGGATATTGGTGGAATTGAGTTTGGCGAAGTTAGACAAGGTGACGTAATTTTTTGCAGTATGAGTCATTATCCTTACCTCATCTTCGATTAAGCCACACCTCGCGGTTGACTATATTAGATGGTATTTCTCCGGCAAAAACTTTAAGTATGGCGTAGGCGCAAAGTTCAGCCATAGCGTTACGCGCTTGATAGGTGGCCGAACCTATATGCGGAAGAGTTACCACGTTCTCCATTTTAAGTAATTCTTCAGAAATATCAGGTTCCCACTCGTAAACATCAAGCCCAACGGCCGCAATTTTACCGGCCTTAAGTACCGTAATTAGGTCGCTTTCGTTAACAATAGCACCCCTTGCCGTATTTATAAGAACAGCCGAAGGCTTCATGCGAACCAATTGATGCACGTCAATAAGATGCTTGGTATCTCTATTCAAAGGCAGATGTATAGAAATAAAATCAGCCTCATGCATCAGATATGAAATATCAACCTTAGTTGCTCCGGTTTGCGCTTCCAGCTCCATATTGCGGCTGCGATTATAATATAGAACCTTCATGTCGAATCCGCGTGCGCCCATTGCAAAGCGTGCACCTATGCGACCTGCTCCAACAACCCCCAAGGTTTTCCCTCTTATATCCTGCCCCAAAAGAAGTTGCGGTTCCCAACCGTTAAAGCGTCCTTCTCTAACTAATTTGTGCGCTTCAGGAATTCTGCGAGCGGCGGCAAAAAGAAGCGCCCATGCAAGTTCCGCTGTAGCGTCAGTAAGAACGTCAGGGGTGTTGGCAACAACTATGCCGCGCCTTGTGGCTTCAGCTACATCAATGTTATCGTAGCCGACCGCGTAGTTAGCAATAATCTTCAATTTAGGGGCAGCATCCAGCACCTCAGCGTCTATTCTGTCAGAAAGCAGGCAAATTAAAGCGTCAGCGTCGGCAATAGCTTCTTTCATAAAAGCCTTTATCATACTAGTGCGCCCATCGTATACCCCAACGCTGTGAGCGCTTAATAAATCTAGCCCCGTTCGGGGAATTTCTCTGGTAACGTAAATCCTCATACGCTTTTCACCTTCCCCGTCATAAATTGGATAATGAACCGGTTGTTACAATAATTCGAACTTTTCATAAACCTAATTCTCCCGTTTTGGTTGACGATTTTCTCACCCTTCGTTTAGGGTATTCTCCCAAATGTTCACAGGCCTTATCAGTTACGGTTCGTCCCGATGGGGTACGGGCAAGAAAACCTATCTTTAAGAGAAAAGGTTCCACCATATCTACAATAGTATCTTGCTCCTGCTGCAATGTTGCAGCAATTGCCTCAAGCCCCACAGGGCCGCCGGCGTAGAAACGAATAATTGCCTGCAGCAGTATTCTATCCAAATCGGTTAAACCAATATGGTCAATACCTTCAAGGGCAAGAGCGTCCGCCGCCACTTTTTTATCAATCCCTCCACCGGCGCGAACCTGAGCATAGTCGCGCACCCTTTTCAAAAGAGTATTCGCAATACGCGGAGTGCCTCGCGCACGTCGGGCAATTTCTATGGCTCCTTCTTCATCTATTTCTACATCAAGAATCCCGGCTGAACGTTTGACAATAAGGGCAAGGTCTTCGTTGGAGTAAAATTCTACAGAACGCGTAATTCCGAAACGCTCCCGCATAGGTGCAGATAAAAGCCCAGGTCTTGTGGTCGCCCCAACTAAGGTAAATCGTTCCAAACGAAACCTATGCGAACGGGCATGAGCGCCTTTGTCAAAGATAAAATCGACAGCGAAGTCTTCCATTGCAGGATAAAGAAATTCCTCAACAACCTTGGGCAGACGATGAATTTCGTCGATAAAGAACACTGTACCGGCCTCCATGCCTGTAAGATAGGCTATCAAATCGCCGGCGCGTTCCAAAGCCGGACCAGAGGTAGTAACAATTGAGGTCTCCATTTCTCTTGCTATAATATTTGCAAAGGTGGTTTTACCCAATCCGGGAGGCCCGTGCAGAAGAATATGATCCATAGGTTCATCCCGTTTTCGGGCAGCTTCAATAGCTATAGAAAGGGTTTCAACCAGTTTCCTTTGTCCAATACACTCCAGCAGTCTTTTAGGCCGAAGATCCCACCGGCTTTTATCATCATCGGAGGCAGAAAATGCCGCAGGTGTTTTGGGCGGTTTTTTGTTTTCTTCAGCGTCTTGAACGGTATACTGCATCGAAAAGCTCCTCAGGTGTTTGAATTTCAGGATTCTGTTTAATTACCTCATCCACCATAACTGTTGCCTCACTCCGCTTGTATCCCAACTGAACCGTTAAAACTTCTATAACCTGAGAACGCACTTCGTCAATGTTATCGGATTCAGGCGTGATTTCATCAGCACCCTCATCCTGCATCAGAGCGAATTTAGCCATTTTACCGCGGAGAGTAGCTATTATCTTCTCGGCCTTCTTTTTCCCAATACCCGATAATTTTGTAAGGGTTGATACTTCGCGACCTTCAATAGCCCTTGCAATTGTGCGAATAGGCATGGTCAAAGCTTTTGCGGCGGCGGTGGGACCTATATCTTGAACCTCTATAAGACGTTGAAAAAATTCTCGTTCAACCTGATTGCGGAATCCTATCAATAATGGTTTGGGGGTACGCTCCGTTTGATGCTGGTAGATAAAAAATTCCAGTTCACGCGCCTCCTCTGTTATACGATGCAGTCCAAGTTCCTTCCATATGATGTGGGGGATTCTTACTTCGTAGCCAATGTTCGCTACCATTAGGGTAACCGTTTCACTATCCTCATCAAGGTATATGAGCTTGCCTTTAAGGTAACCAATCATTTCTTTCCAAGTGTAGCCATTATTGACGCTGCAGTCAAGGCCATTGCGGCGGCATCGGCCACGTGCGAAGGACTCAAAACGGCTTTGAGTCCCAGTTTTACCTGTACCGCTCGCTGAATTTGTTCCTTCTGCGCATTACCGTAACCGGTTAGGGTCTCCTTGGCTTCACGGGGTGTAATTTCGGCAATATCTAACTTATTTTCAAAGGCGGTCAAAAGAATTACACCCAAAACCTTGCCAAGTGACAAACCGGCCTTGGGTGCATCTCTTCGTATGAAAGCGGTCTCAATTGCCATAACTTTTGGACGATATTTAAGAATAACTTCTCGAACACCTTCGGCAATTATGGAAAGACGCGCAGGGGTAGGTGTATTGGGTTTGGTGCGAAGCATTTTGCTACATATCAGCTTCAATTTCACCCCAGTCTCAAGAACAACCGCTCCTGTTGAAGCGAGTCCCGGGTCAATACCTAAAATCCTGAGCGTCCTCAAGCCGCCCACCTAATTATCTACCTCTCCTGTCTTAACGAAAGCCCTGTTTCATAAACAAGCCGATGGTAAGTTCTGAAAAAAAGCATTACTCTTCTGCAGCCAGCTTCTCCATTATTTCATCTGAGATATCGAAATTAGCGTAAACCTTCTGCACATCATCTTGATCTTCTAATGCGTCCATAAGCTTAAGAAGTTTAGCTGCATCTTTTTCATCAAGCTTTACGGTATTCTGTGGTATCTGGCTAAGTTCGGCAAATACAATTTCTGCACCAGCTGTCTGAAGCGCTTCTTTTACAGCTGTGAAATTGGCAACATCGGTTCTGATTTCATAAACCTCACCGTCCTTACGAAAATCATCAGCTCCGGCTTCAAGGGCCATATCAAGAGCTTTGTCTTCAGGGCAAGAATCTGCAGGCATGTGAATTATACCATAGGCCTTAAACTGCCATGCTACACTTCCCGCTCCACCCAAACTGGAATTATGTCTGGAAAGGATGTGTTTTATTTCACCTAAGGTACGATTTTTATTATCGGTAAGTACTTGAATAACCACGGCAACTCCTGCTGGAGCATACGCCTCATAGGTTACCTCTTCGTAAGTGACGCCGGGAAGCTCTCCAGTTCCGCGTTTTATGGCTCGTTCAATATTATCGGCAGGCATATTAGCCGCTTTTGCCACATCCATTGCAGTACGCAGGCGAGGGTTGGCGTCGGGATCTCCGCCGCCACCCTTAGCCGCCGCTGTAATTTCGCGGATTAACTTGGAGAAGAGCTTACCGCGCTTGGCGTCAGCCGCGGCTTTCTTGTGTTTAATGGTAGACCATTTACTATGTCCTGACATTAAATAGGCTCCTCTCTTCTATAAAAATAAAACTTATTCTTTATTCTTCTATACCGTAGATAACTGCAATACTGGTTTTACCGTCTTCTTCGCCAATAGTTACCATTGCACTAAAGTTGCCTTTGGATAAACCTAACATGCTACCTTCAGTACCGTCTTCGCCCATTCCTGAAAAAGCGACTTCTGATTTCCAGCCTTTCTTGGTAAGACCTTTATAATGCTTGACTACACGCGATGCGCTGGCAGAGGTCTCCATTGCAACAGAAGAACCTTTACCTTCTCCGGTATTTATGGAAAACGAACCTACAACTTTGGCTCCCGGATATTTAAGTTCTTTTGGAAAATCTGCTGGCAATTTGCCCTTGCCGCTTAAGTCGATATCAACATCGCCGCCGCCTTCAGACTCAATACTTTTTTCAATAATTTTCTCGGCCATATTTTCAGCCATCTTTTCAGGACTGCAGCAAGATAAGGTTATACCTGCAACAAACACTGCGATGGCCATAAGTATAAACGACTTTTTCATAAATTAACTCCTATCGTTATGATGTTGTCAATAAATCCCTCTGTGAGGGTTTTAATCTCTCCCCTCGCCTACAAATGATTATAACCTAGATTAACCGTTTGACAATAGCAACTAGGCTAGAAATAAAGATATTGTTTGTGGTTTCTACCTCAGCTTTTTGTAAAACTTACCGTTGTGGATATCAGTCCCAGCTTTCCTGTGTTATTAGGAAGACCTTTTTTCAAAAACTAGCTTTAGGACTTCTTTACGCCGTAGAGAACAACAAGGTCGTGTGTTTTTCCGTTCTTTAACGAAATCGTTATTAAAGCGTTAATCTCGCCCTTTACTAACTTTAACATTATTCCGTTATCGCTACGTGAGACTTGACTTACTGTCCAGCCTTTCTCACCAAGCTTCTTATAAAAGGTTTCCACAGGAGAAGGGTCAGGGTTAACATTCATAATAACTCTGAAACCTTCTCCTTGCGCTGTCGCCTTCATTGTAACTGTGGGTTTAGAAGCCTTAGGATACATAAGCCCTTCAGGGAATCCCGCAGGCAAATCACTTAAACTAACGTAAGCATTAATCCTATTTTCATTTTCGGCTTTCTCCACAGAGGCGCTTGCAACCTTATTTTCGGCAGCAGCCTTTTTGGGACCGCCGCAAGACAAAGTTATTCCTGCAGCAAACAGTGTCATAAGCATAAACATATACGACTTTTTCATTACTAACTCCTATGTGTTTGTAAAAACAAACCCTCTTTCTAAAACTCCTCAACTGTTTTTAACCTCGCAAAGTATCTTTCTTTTGGACTAAGCGTTTGGGGTCTTAGATACCCATTAGGCCTCTTTACGATACTTTGACGGGCCTTCAACGAAAAGGTTACCGCCATGAACGTCGTTGGCAACAATGCAGGGAAAGTTCACTACTTCCAGACGACGAACAGCTTCAGCTCCCAGTTCGGGATAAGCAATAACCTCAGCTTTTTTAATTGAGCGGGCAATCAGGGCGGCAGCCCCACCAACAGCGGCGAAGTAAACCGCTCCGTGTTCACTCATCGCGTCAAGAACCTCTTTTGAACGCTGCCCCTTGCCAATCATCCCTCGCAAACCGTTCTTGATAAGGATAGGTGCATAGGGATCCATGCGGTAGCTGGTTGTAGGGCCTGCAGAACCTATGGGGTAACCCGGAGGCGCAGGCGCGGGACCAACGTAGTAAATAATTTGGTCAGTGATATCAAAGGGTAGCTTCTCGCCGCGATGGATAAGTTCCACCAAACGCTTATGCGCCGCATCGCGTGCAGTATAAATAACGCCTGTAATAAGCGCGCCATCACCGGCCTTTAAGGTTTCTACCTTTTCTTTGGTTAATGGCGTAGTAATTTTTTTTCGTTCAGACATCTAGCTCCTTTCCAGAACGAAGACTAGTCATTTAAGTTTTCGGAAATATAACGCTGAATGTCTAAAAAGTCAACTAAATTCCATTTCGTAAAACAAATTGTACCACTATCCAAAGCCGTAGGTTTTGGATAGTCTTTGCGACCGACCTGACCGCTAGGGTGAACGAAGGAAACACCAACCGTAGAGAAGGAAGCAATCTCAAATCCCCCCCACTCATAATCCCTCTCCCATTGGGAGAGGGAAAGCGTTCCAGAGGAACGCAGGGTGAGGGAGTATCAAGAAACAGATTCTACGAAAACTTTCTATACTACAGCTTTGTGGTCTTCGTAGGCTTTCAT
>CAZUXE010000045.1:0-13433 GCA_964624585.1 uncultured bacterium
AGAAGAGAACGCATCAACTCCGGATTCTCTCTGTTGAATCGCTTCTTTCGTTGACCGAGATGATGAATGAATATGACGTCAGTCATGAAGACATCCTTTCAGTAATTCGTCCGTCAGGTCCCACAATTGACCCAGTGGTTGACCTTATGGCGCGTTTAGTTGCTGAGGAAAAGGTAGAGGAGATACCAAAAAAAGAAACTACACTTTCATCTCCTGCGGAAGGTGAGGCTGTTTACTGGATGACGCCTGTGCGTTCTGAGAAAGAGCTAACGGCTAAGGAATGCATCAAAACCCTAGTTGGAGGTGGAAAAATCTACGCCTTTGGAGAAAGGACACCGGGTCGTAGACACCTGAAGGCTGGGGACTGGATCTGCTTTTATGCACAAGGCGAGGGAATTGTTGCACACGCTAAAGTGGTGGCAAAGCCAACGAAGAAACCTCATCCCAGCGTTAAACAGCCAGAGAAGTATCCATGGGTTTTCCGTTTGGACAAGACGGTTCTTTACTTGGATAACCCTATGGTTATTGATGCTGCTTTAAGAAGCCGATTGGATGCTTTTCAAGGTAAAGACCTTAATAAATCCTGGGCCTGGTTCGTTCAGGCAACACGTAAAACATCAAAGCACGATTTCGGCATTTTGACGCGGGGATGGCTAAAAGCCGAATAGATGCCCTTACGCGTTGTTGCCCTAACGAAACGCTTGTAGCGGTTTCCTAATTCTGTTGACAAAGCCGCGGTACGGAATATTATAGAAATATGAATTGAAGGTCACGGATAACGGTTCCCGAAGTCAAGGTTCGGGAATTCTGTGAAAAGCATCATATTCGATCCCTTGCGCTGTTCGGCTCGGTTTTGCGTGATGATTTCGGAGCTACCAGTGACGTTGATGTTCTGGTGGATTTCGAGCAAGGTTGCACTACCGGTTACTTTGAACTTTTTGCAATGCAGGAAGAACTCTCAGCTATCCTGGGTCGGAAAGTGGATTTAAGAACACCACAAGAGTTGAGCCGTTATTTCCGCGACGAGGTGCTTGCCGAGCGGGAGTTCTATTATCAAACGCGATGACTCGGTTTTTGTCAACCACATCCTGGAAGCGGCATGTAAGGCAGTTGAATTCATTAGAGGTCGCAAGAGAGAAGATTTAGACAAAGAAGAGATGCTTGCCCTTTCTTTAGTTCGTTTACTTGAAGTGATTGGTGAGGCAGCCTAATCAAATATCTTCCTTTTTTCGCGAGGAACACTCCGAAGTCCCATGGAAATGGATGACAGAAATGAGGAATCGCTTGATTCACGGTTATTTTGATGTTGACTTTGATATTGTATGGGATACGGTTTCCAACGATTTGTCACCACTTATTACTGTACTCAAGAATCTTCTCAATGGTTAATGCTGTAATTAGATACTAGTTGCGTTCCATAATTCCACTTTTTGAAACTATTCAGCAGGGTACTAGTTGAAAAGCTGGATTCGGTGTGTACAATTGAAAAAATAATATGGAGTTTGTGGTTTCCTTGCAATTCTTAAAATCGCTTCAACGCGGGGCGCCGCAATATTCCTCATAGTATCAAAATAATAAAGGAGAAGCATGCCAGCAAAACAAGGCGATACCGTTAAGATTCACTATACCGGAAAATTCGATTCAGGTGAAGTGTTTGATTCATCAGAAGGACGCGAACCTTTGGAATTTACTATTGGAGCGGGACAAGTTATACCAGGTTTTGAACAGGGAGTTATAGGTATGGATGTAAATGATGAAAAAACTATCCACATTCTTGCAAAAGACGCATATGGTGAAAGAAACGAAACCTTGATTCAAGATGTTCCACGCGAGATGTTTGCTAAAGACATGGAACTTAAGGTTGGTCAAGGACTTAGAGTCAAAACTAAAGATGGACAATCTATGGTTGTTATTGTGAAAGAACTGAAAAATGAAGTAGTTGTTCTTGACGCTAATCATCCTCTGGCTGGCAATGACTTAAATTTTGATATCAAACTGATGGAAATATTAAAGAAGTAATAATGACTATGATTGCTTGCTGAAACCCGCTAACGGTATTTTTCAATGCTTCAACTTGACAAGTTTGTAAGCTAAGTGTATATTAATTATAAGTGCAACTATCGGCTAAACCTGAACCGTTCTCAATTAAGAAGTGTTAATGCTGCTTGCTTGAGTTAAAATAATCCGATCCTTAATTTAGGAGGATAAGTGATTGCAGTAATTAATTTTGCAGTTTTGGTTCTTTCCACTATATTGTTTACTTATTTCTATCTTGCAAGTGTGCGAATCGGTGTATTGGAAGCAAAAATTGGCGACCGTGCCTATAAGTTATCTACAGTAAATCGGCTCATCTCAGTATTTCTCATGACCCTTGCCGGAGTCAACTATGTTATCTATTTTTTCAATCCCCTACCAATACCCTCTCTAAACAAATTTCCATGGCCATATTGGATATCTGCGGTTATAGGAGGCGTGTTAGCAATTCCTTCATTATATTTATGGTTCAAAGGGATGATTGATGCAGGTAAGCCCACAATTATCGTTAGCAAAGGATTGAAGTTATACGGAGGAATATATAAGCGTATTCGCCATCCTCAGGCATCTGGTGAACTTGTATTCTGGTGGGTATTGGCCTTATTTTTGAACTCGCCATTCCTTGCTCTCTATTCGATAGTATGGATACCTATTTTTATATGGGTCTCAATTGCAGAGGAACGCGATTTACTTATCCGTTACGGTGACGCCTACAGAAACTATCGAAACAGTACAGGATTCTTCTTACCTTGTTTTAGGCAAGTTGACGTAGCTAACTCAAAATGAATAATATAGATGTTTTCAGCCTGATATTTAGTGGGGTAGAATGAAAAAAAATATGCTGCAAGGCTTACAATGGAAGCCGTTACAGGCTTCTCATATTGGAGCAATCAAAGGATGCCTTGATTTTCTTAAATATAGTTACTCCCTTGCATGGGTGTATGGCGGATTAGGACAAGCTTTTAGCTTCAATCTTAGTGAACCCATCTATCCATCAGCCTCTGATATCCGGAAATCGGAACGTTTCTATAAGCTTTTGCGTAACCTTGGTTGTGATGTAAAAACCGTTTATGGGCATAAATCTCAAGATGATTTTGCAGAAGTTCAAAAACGAGCTTGGGAGTTGATTAAACTTGGAATTAATGCCGGTTTTCCATGCTACGGCTGGGAGTTATATCATCCGGCATATTACCTTATTTACGGCTACGACCAAAATCGTTATTACTTTAACGGCCCTGGAAGTGAGGAAAAGCCTGAATCCAAGCTGTGGATGGAGTTGGGAGATACCAATATTGGTATAATTGATATGCATGCTTTAAGACCCATACAGCCTGCAAATAATAATAGCCTTGTCAAACAGGTCTTGCAGTTTGCTGTTGAGTTCTCAGCGGAGTCGCTGTCAAAGCTGACAGAAGAGAGCGTGTATGCTTATCTTAAAACTGCTTTTCAGGCGTACTACGAAGCGCGTCATTATGCTGTAGAATTTCTAAAAGAGGCAAGGGAAAAACTATTAGCTGAACTGTCAAATAGCCTGCTTTCTTTTTTTGATAGAGCTATTGAGAATTATATGGCTATCTATAAGGTTCTCAATACATTTACAGAACAGTTACCTTTAAGTGCTGCACCGAATAATTATCAAGAAAACATTGAGATGCAGGAGCTTGTGCTCTTGCGTGATGCTGAAATCAATGGACTTGAATCTTTACAGAAGATAGCCAAAGCTCTATAGTTTTTTTGTAATTGATGCTATTGACTATAATGCCTGTGTTAATCAAAGTTTCAGAAATATACGAGATAATCGTTTGTGGATTAGCTAAGTGACGAGTATAGGTTCCTTAAACGAAAGTTCCCTCCATGCCCAAATTAAGGAATGGTACTCTAAAGAGGGCGATAGGCTTGAGGAAAAAGTTGATGGCTCTGTTATTGATATAGTTAGGGGAGAGGTTTTAATAGAGATTCAAACCGGAAACTTTGCCTCTATTCGGAATAAACTTACTAAACTTTTGCACAACCACAAACTTCATTTAGTATATCCAATCCCTGAGCGCAAGTGGATTGTTCGTATATCAAAAAAAGGCAGGGAGTTGGCAAAAAGACGCTCGCCCAAAAAGGGGAAGCTTCTTGATATATTTGATGAGCTTATCCGTATTCCTGAGCTTTTTAATAGCCCTAATTTTTCCTTTGAAGCGCTTTTGGTTCATGTAGATGAACATCGCTGTGATGATGGCAAGGGAAGTTGGCGCAGGAAGGGAGTAAGTATTGTTGATAGGCTTTTGCTTGATGTAAAGGAATCATTTGTGTTTTCATCCGCCGCTGATTTGCTATCTCTGTTTCCTTTAAGACTTAAAAATCCGTTTACGAACAAAGACCTTGCAGTAGCATTAAAGATATCAATAGCACAGGCCAGGAGAATTACATATACCCTAAGAAAGATAGGGCTTATTGAGCTTGTAGGCAAACAAGTACGAAGTAATTTATACAAATTGGTATCATCTTAGCCTATGCTGTTATCTGTAAACTTTAATTATTTTACATTATTCCCATAAATTTCAATTTAAATAATCTTAAAGTAATTATCAATAGATACCAATACCTTGCTTTATTCCAAAAATGTGGAAGAGGATGGCTATCTGGTTTTTTCAACTTTGCAATCATTAAATTTCCAAATAGCGTTATAGCGTTCAAAATCAAGGATTTTAATCTTCTCCAATAAAGCACAGAAAGCTATAGAAACAGTTTGCTATCAATTTTGATAATGATATCGGGTATAGAGAGTATAATTCTCTATACGTCAATTTTCCCTTGACTTATGCAAGTTTTTTCCTTATTATTATGTCATAGTAAATAATATTAAGGTCATTAACGTGGAGGTTACCGTGAAACGTGTGGCTCTATTCGTGGTAATATTTGGATTTATTGTGGGCGGATATGCAGCTCCTGTTGTTACAGGAGGTAAAGGTTTGGCGCGGGTGTATGCTGCCGGGAATCAGGGAATTAATAACTGGACAATTGGTTCCTCGTTTGCAGGTCCCTATCATGGCGCTGAGCATATGAACGACTTAGATATTAATACTTGGGATAATACTATTTTAAGGGTGTTTGGTTCTTGGGTTCCTGTTAAGGCTTTTGAAGTGAGTGCTGCAACTGGAATAACTTATTCCTACAGACAGGCGGTTTCTGGAAGACTACCCTATATAGGCCCTGCGGATATTGAGTTAACCGGTAAATATTCCATTCCCTTAGAATTCTGGAAGGTTGGAGCGCTTGGAAAGTTATACATACCTTTGCAACCGCTTGGATACTCCTCTGCTTCGTTGGGAGGAGAGCTACGCTTGTTAGGTTCAACCGATTTTGATATATTTTCGGTTCATCTCAACATTGGCGGTTTTATGAGAGATACGCTTGCTTTGTTGCTGGCAACAGGTGTTGAAGCAAGATACGGGATTTTTAATCCATACCTTGAATTAACAAGTGAACTTACTACCAGCTCTGCGGCAATTCGTTTGACTCCTGGGTTACGAGTTTTTACTGATCTTGGTATCAATTTTTTCCTTGCTTCAGATTTCGGCCTAACGCCAACTGCTCAAAGCGTTGCGCTTGATGGAAGCCGATATGTAAATCAAGTGTCCTTTGGGCTTGCATACTCACCTTCACTAGAAGTAACGGTGCATAAACGAAGTGCGCTCTTTAATATAAAAGTGGAAGATGCCGTTACAGGATTGCCAATTCCTGCAAAAATAGTTATCTCAGATCATTATCCTGGCGTGTTTGTCCTTGGTTCTACAGGTCAACGGGTTCTTGAGGTAGAATCCGGTCGCTATGATGTAACAGTTAGCGCTCCGGGTTATGTCCCTCAATCATTGAAGGTAAACTTCTCATCATCAAGATTAACAAGCTTGAAGGTAAATCTGAGACCTGATGTAGAAGGCGAGGCCCAATTGAACTTAAGAATCTACGATAAGAACACCGGTAAAGTAATACCGCAAGCTTCTGTGAATATAGCAGGAAGTGCTTTGGTGACAAACAATAACGGTGAATTGTTCTTGACCCTACCTTCGGGAAGCTATACAATGGACGTTGCAGCTTCGGGTTACATAGTTCAAAAGGAAGCTGTAACCCTGTCTACTGCTGCTCCTGTTTCAATGGACATAGCTCTATTGCCTTCAGCCAGTAGTTTGATTCTTACAGGGGTAAATTTTGAGTCGGGGAGCGCCATAATTTTACCCCAGTCTTATCCTGCTTTAGAACAGGCTGTCAGATTTCTCAATAACAATCCCGGCGTGATAGTGGAGATTCAAGGACATACCGATTCACAAGGCTCTGCAGCAGGTAATTTGGCATTATCTCAACAGCGTGCCGACGCGGTACGGAATTATTTAATTGGAATAGATGGTATTGATGCCTCGCGTCTTATTGCTAAAGGTTATGGAGAAACCATGCCTATAGCTTCTAACGCAACAGCCGAAGGTAGAGCTGTAAATCGCAGGGTGGAACTTGTTATAATCAGATAGCAGAATGGACACTTAAGTCTTTTGATACTGAAAACGAAGATTTAGACATAGAATCTATCTTGATACTGGCGATTTACTCGCTTGTGTTTGGATAATTGAACCTCAACATTCTGAAGAAATAGTGCATAGAGCTTTATCCGCTACTTACGTGTAAATCTAAACCCCACTATATTACATCTTACCGGCTTGTTTGTAGTAGTTATAATAATTCAAATCCTTATCCATCACTTAGCATTGCCTGTAGTGCATCTACGTGAATCGTCGCTATAAGTTTAATTATTATATCGCTTACGCGTACACCATTTTTGCCTCTTGACAAGCTTTAATTGATAACTATCCTCTAAAGGTACTGGGACTTGATAATATGAGTCGTCCAGATGGTATTGGAATAACTCCAGTGCCATAGGGCGTAAAATTAAATCGGAGGCTTATGAACTCCGAAGGAGGTAAAATGAGAAAAGTATTCCCGGTTTTAATGATTGCTGCGCTTTTTGTAAGTTGCGGTATAGAGATTCCTGATGTCAACGGCATTAAGAATCTTTTTGACAAAGACCTCAAGCTTACCATAACCCCTGAGAATAACGGAGTAACAATAGATGCAACAGGACTTCCTGATAAGCTGCCTACAGGCCTGCACAGTATAATTATCTTTATCGATACTGTTAAAGGTGGAATGAGCGATACTATTGCAAAGGGAGTTACTGATAATGGTACGTGGAGCAAAAAAGGATTGGAAAACGGAAAACCTTACTATATTGATGCCCGTGGAATAGTTACTGGTGACACTATGACTACTATGGGGTTTGGTGGAAAGTTCTACCCCCGTCCATGGGGCAATGGTTCATACCTTGGTTACGAGCCCGATAGCAATGATTACCAGGGTGTAAAATACGATAGAAAAACCGGCGCCCAAACGAACAAAATGCGCTCCGCTGGTGTTGATTTCTATTTTACCAACGACAACGGTTCCATGAAAGTTATGGCTGAAGGCGATAATGGTATTTACGATTCAGGTGAAAAAGCGGATAAATGGCTTTTTGTTCAGGACGGAGATGCTAAGACCTATGTGGCGTCCGCCGACTTGAAAAAGGACAAAATATATCAGTTCAAAACCAATGATGATTACTACGGTAAGTTTGTTGTAGATTCAATTACTGCAGCTGGAACAGCGACTCCAAAGGTTTGGATGCGTTATGCTTTCCAGACAGCTAAGGGTGTTGCGCATTATTAATGGGTTAGTTCAGACTTTCAATTAGCCCTTTATTAATAAAAAGAGCTTTGAATGATTGAGAGTTTTGTTCAGAAAACCTTGAACTGATTTTTTTAATGCAAGAAGCGGCTACTTGCTGGTTATTTTTCCAGTTGGTAGCCGCTTTCATATGGAACAATTTCTGGAAAAATCCCAATTTAACCTGAGTTGCAGAGCGCTTAATGCCTAACTTTGGCGCACATCTCCAAGCTAGCGCAATATGAGCAGTAGCTCTAAGAGAGAGGCAGTCGTTGACTTCTTTTAGCAATTCGTCTGCAATATTTGCAGCGTCAGAGAATTTTTCGCTTTCAAGATAAGCCTCTATAAGTAATGAGCGGATTTCCCACTGTTTTGGTTTACCAAGTGTATCGCCGTGTTCTGTAAGAATTGTAGTAAGTAATTCGATAGCAGGTTCAAAGACCTGATTAATTAAATTTATTCGTGCAGCCATCAATTTACAAGTAATATCAGAACTTTCCTGTTCCTGCTGCTTACAAAGTTCCTGCAATTTCATAAGTTCTGAGAGAGCTGTATCTAAATCTTTTTTGCCAATGAGATTCTCAAGGCGAGCTGTTATAGCGTTGACAAGTATTTCCGGATTTTCAGAAGATTTAGCTATTTCTATTGCCTGTTCAGCCTGATTCAACCCTTTTTCAAACTGACCAAGCTTTGCATAAAGGCTGGCTTTACTTCCCAAGGCTTCACTTGCCAAAAGCGCCATTTCAGGCACTTTAGCTATTTCATCGGCGAAGTCAAGAGCTTCAAGAGCTTCCTGATAGTTATCAACCTGCGCATTTGCCGCTGCAAATTGTATTCTGGCATTGGCCTCTATCCATGAATCCCCTGATTGCTTTGCTACCTCTAAGGCTTCTTTAGCTTTTGCCAAGCCTTCATTAACGTTACCTAGATGGATATTCAAAGAAGACAGTAGTACTAGGGTTTCAACAATTACCGCCTGATCTCCGGTTTCCTTAAAGAGATTGTAGGCTTCGTCAAGATGTGTGCGGGCTTCCTGCATTCTGCCAAGAGCTTGGAGTGCGTTTCCAAGCTTGGTGTGGGTATCAGCCATTAAACCGGGATCGCCGATTAACTGTCTGAAATTCAAAGCCAGGCTGTAGAATTTTAACGCTTCGTCAGGTCTACCTTCGTAAAAGGCGAAATTTCCCCTACGCATAGCTACTTCTCCGCTAATCTGCGGGTTTTGTAATTCTTCAGCTCGTATCCATGCTTCTTCAAGTCTTGCTTCAGAGGCTTCGTGCTCACCGCGCATTCTTTCCACTCCGGCAAGTTCCACCGTACAGTTGATTATTGTTTGCCTATGGCCTATATCCATGGCGATTTTTAAGGCGCGTTCCAAGTAGCTTCCAGCTTCATCAAGCCTGCCCATCTGAAATAACAGGCGGGCGATATTGAGGATATTGTTAGTTAAGAGAAGTTTATCTTCCGACTTTTCAGCCAAAGCGATTGCTTTTTCGTAATAGTCCAAAGAAAGGTCAGGTCTTCCCTGGAAACGGCTCAGGGTAGCCAGATTGTTGAGAGCGCGGTTGCTGTTTACCGGATCATCCAAAGATTTAAGCAGTTCAAGAGCGTTTGTAAAATCGGAATGTGCCTGTTCTAGATTACCTTGTCGCGCGTAACCTGAGCCTTGTTCAAGCAGCGCCATAGCCATTCCTTTTTTATAATCAATTGCCTGTGCGCGTTTTAAGGCATTGTCTGCGTACTCAAAGAGGTTTTTGAAGTCGGACATAAATCTGGAAACATATGCCAGCTTGTTCAATGAGTCCACGGCCTTTTCTGTAGCCCCGACCTTTATGGCTAATTTATGTGAAGCTGAATACTCGTGTGAAGCTTCTGGGAATTTTCCCTGATATTCAAATACCTGAGCTAGACCGAAGTGGGCGTCGAAAATCTCTTCGCTTCGTCCTTCCTTGAAGTGTGTTTCCCAAATATTTATAGCTTGCGAATAATCATGTTCAGCGTCTTCGTTACGGAAGAGTCTTCTGTTTTCGGCTGCAGATTTCAAGCTATAATTAAAGGCTCTGTCCCAGTCTTGGGCTTCCATGCTGTGATGCGAAAGCATACTGTAGTAGCGTTCCAGTGATGCTGAATACATATCTTCTATCGCAATTGCAATCTTGCGATGGAAGGTTTCACGTTCTTCCCTTAAAAGTGAATCATAGCAAACGTCTTTCACCATAGACTGCTTAAAAACGTACTCTAAGTCGCCTGCTTCCAATGGATAGACCAGTCCTGCCTGCACAGCTTTTTCAAACAGCGCTTCAATATCATGTCTGGCCAATACCTTGGATAGAAGTGAAGCAGGGAAGTGCATACCGTACACCGACCCTAGTTTCAAGGCTTGCCGGGTATCGGCGGGTAGCCTGTCAAGTCTTGAGAAAACTAAGCTGTAGATGTCATCGGGAATTTCAGTATCAGCCTCAACCGCCTTCATTGTCCAACCTTCGGCTGTTTTTTCAATCAATCCTTTATCAATAAGGTATCCGGCCCATTGTTCCAGAACTGTGGGGTTTCCTACGGAATGTTGGTAAAGGAATTGGTGAATGGCTTCATCGGCAGGAGAGCCGAGTATATGTTCGGCTAATTCACGTGATTTTGCGGTAGAGAGCGGATTTAGGCTAACAATTTCTACTTTTAGGTTGTCTGAAAGGAATCCCTGGTTGAACATTTCAGCGAATTCGGAGTTAAAAGTAGTGTAGAAGTATACACCTTGAGGTTTAAGGCGTGGAATTGTTCGAGCGGCAAAGGCAATCATTTCCAGTGAACCTGCGTCGGCCTGGTCTAAATTGTCTATCAATAGCGATAAGGGACGAAGCAATGCCATTTTTACAAGGTAGGTGCGGAATGCATCCATCAAGTTTTCAACCCTGAGTTCAGGAGAGTAGGAAGCTATCCTTTCGCTTGCAGATTCTACGGCAAAAAGCATTGCGGCGATAAATGGCAGTCTCCTGGCCAATTCATCATGCTCTTTGTGGCCTCCGGTCTTTTTTATAAGCTGTTCAATATGTAAATTCAGCTTACGTTCCTTTTCTTCAGGACTATCCTCTTCTTTTATACCTGATTCCTTTATTAGAATTCTTCGGAAAACCTGATAGGGCGCGCCTCGTTCGTCAATCGATACATCAAGAACGTTTGTAGAGACCATTAAATCAACCGCTAATCTTCTTAAGAATATGCTCTTGCCCATACCGTGGTCTGCTTGAATTCCTATAACCTTGGTATCACCTGTAGCAAATTCCTTACACAGAGCCAACTCTTCGTTATGTATTTTCCATTGTTTTGAGAGTCTCTCTTCAGCTTTCTTTGGACGTGATAGTTGGAATCTTCTGTAGACTACCCCGCCAACTTGTACCGTGTTATGTTCTTTCATCTCAAAGAGGTCAGAAAGCTTGTCAGCAGCTTCCTGAGTAATCATAAATTCGTTTTCAGAAGATGCAGACATCATTTTTGCGGCAGCGTTTACTCTTTGACCGATGACGGTGTATTCTTTTTCATTTCCGCCGATAAAACCGGCAAATAACGATCCATAAGAAAGTCCTGCCTTCATGGTAAACGGGGTGGCGAAACTTGAAAGTTTGTGAAAAAATTCCGCAGCGTTCGCCCTGTCCTTCTCGTGGCCTATAGGCGCTCCAAAAAGAACAAGTATCTTGCTGCCTTGTGGAGAGATATCTATTTTATCTATAGCACCATGATAGTGGTCTACGAGTTTGTATAAATTAAGATAGAAGCTGTTGAGTTCGTTAAAATCCGGATTTGCAGGATTGTATCCCTTGAAATTTATGAATACTGTAGCCGCAACCCTGTATTCCCCGCCAGCAGATATTGTTAATTTTTTACTTTTACCCATAGGTAGAAAGCAAGCTGTAAGTTCAGCCAATTGGAGGCGGTTTTCTGCTGAAATTACTGGGTAGGGTTCGTTGGGGAAGTCAATATCTTTTATTCCCTGTTTTAATACAAAGGAACCGGGTTGCACTTCCTTCTCAGCTTTGGCAATATCTTCTAATTCCTTTCCAATAGGAAACCAGTTAGCTTTTTCATCGTTGCCAAGCAGGGCTTCGTAGTAAGAGCCTCCTCCTAGAATAGCCTTCATTGTTAAAGGGAATGTTCCTTTTGAAGTAGATATTTTGGGGTTTTCCTTAAACCAGTCCAGCATTCGCCACGCCGCTGATGTTGCGCGGTCAACTGCATCAGCGCCTGTAAATCGAGCTAGAAGGGAATCGCCACCCATTTTCAAAAGAATTCCCTTGTGGGCATCAAGAATAGTGGATATTCTGGAAAAATGGGAATTAAGAATTTGGGTTACCTCTTCTATGCCTTCTTTACCTTCTGCAGTTAATGTTTCTGTAAGTTTTGTGAAACCAGAGATATCTGTAAAAAGAAGGGCGGCATGGCTTTGCTTAATGCCGTAATTTACCTTACCGTTACGTGAAATTTCAGCCAATACATGTAACGGAATTTGGGGGAGAAACGCCTCCTTGCCCATTCTACCTCACAATCAATTAAAATTTAACTCATATCTGAGAGAAGGAGCAAGTAGATTTTTAATTCCCAAACGGGATTCTACAAACTCTTCCCAGAATGATTTCTTTTTTGGTATCTCGGTAAGCTTTGGTAAATCATTGTATCCGCATAGTTCTGCAAGTATTTTATGTGCATCCCGACGCGATCCAAGTGTGTCAACTAGGCCCAAGGCATAGGCCTGACGTCCGGTGATGACCCTGCCATCGGCTATGGCATAGACACTATCATAGGGGAGTTTCCTCCATTTGACAACCTCTTCAACGAATTGTTGATATATATCTTCAATTAATCCCTGCAACAGGAGTGAATCTTGAACTGTGGGGTAGCGTGAACCTGAGCCGATATCCTTGTTTTCTCTGGATTTGATAGTATGAACTTGTATTCCTATTTTGTTCATTAAATCTCTATATACAGGGAATGAAAGTATAACACCAATGGAGCCGGTCATAGTGGAAGGGAGCGCGACAATTCTATCTGCAGGTAGTGAGAGGTAGTAGCCTCCGGAAGCGGCTACAGACGACATATAGACTACCACTTTTTTCCCAGCGTCCTTGAGATCTATTATGCCTTCAAAAATTTCCTGACTTGGGCCAACACCTCCACCAGGGGAGTTAACTACAACTAACACTCCTTTTGTAACAGGGTTATGTTCAAACTTCTCCAAATCTTCAAGAACTTTTTTGGAATTAACAATAGGGCCTTCCACTTCAACAAGTCCTAGTTTACCTGTAGCCATATCCCCGCACCCAAGGATTAATAGCACTACTAGCGCCAATAGAAAAAGCTTATTCATTGCAAATGGGCCTAGGTAGAGTCGAACTACCGACCTCACGCTTATCAGGCGTGCGCTCTAACCAACTGAGCTATAGGCCCTTCAGGATAGCGAATGATACGGAAAAAAACCCAAGATGTCAAGCCTTCAGTATCCAAGGAGGTTTAAGGATATACTATACGATACCTAGTTGTGCAAACTCGTAGTCGCTAAGTTGCCAGAATTGAAAGACTTAGCTGTGAATAGCGAAAAATAAGTTTCGAAGGCATTAAATAAATATAATCTGTCAAAAGCTAGTCAAAAGTTAGTCAGAAACTGGTCAAAAGTT
>CAZUXE010000046.1:0-13330 GCA_964624585.1 uncultured bacterium
ATTACACACATACAGACAACGGAGTAGTAACAAAAATTGTTAAAATAAACTAGCTGAAATGAAAACTTTTTTAATACTCATCTCTCTTTTTACTGAAACTCCAGGAACTATTGCTGCAAAACCACGCTTAGAATGGCGTCGGGAAATAGATTACGGTGGTAAAGAAAAAATTCACGGCATAGATATAGCAAACAACGGAAGCCTTTTCTTTACGGGCGAATCAGACACCGGACAATGTTCTCTTGAGCTATGGAAGTTTTCTAATAAAGGAGACAGCCTATGGCGAAGCACTTATTATGCAAATAAGGGTGATATTGGTTACAATCTACTAGTATTACCTGATAACAATATTGCTGTTGTAGGTATAGAATACTCAGGGAACAACAACCCGCAATCAGTCTCTTTACGATTTAAGACAAATGGAAAACTAATTAAAGCTATGCTTACACCAGCATATAGCAAAGATACACCCCCTGCTATAGCTGCACGACACGAAGATTCCTGTTATATAGGAACTTTTGGAAGTAATACTGCATCATCTAATCTTGAAACTAAATATTACTTATTGGATAAGAATTGGGGAATAAATAAATTTTATAACACTTCTGCTCATATGCCTATAACCGGCATGACTATCGGTTCATCAGGTTCGTTATATCAAGCAAAATCTCCATGTCGTTGGGGAAAGATGTCTTATGACCTTAAGGGATTGGGAGTTGTGGATTATAAAGGAAATCCAGACGAAAAATTTAATGCACAAGGATTGGCAATTTCAAAAATAGATGAACTTTATTGCTGTGGAGATGTATACAATATTTCTGAGGAAGAGGATTTTTTTCTATTAAAGTGGGATACTTTGGGTAACCCTATATGGGGACAAGGTAAACATAAACGTTATAATCTTGGCGCAAGAGAATACTGCCTTGATATTTCACTAGATAGCATAACGGATTGCTACCTTGGGGGCTATCAAGTTACCCCTACGGATGAAAATACAGCTTTGGTTAAAACCGATTCTGCAGGCAATATGCTGTGGTCATGGGTTGATACCATCAATGGGAAACAAAGAATAGAGGCCATTGACCTAGATAAACAGGGCTACATTTATCTTGCTGGCGCACATCATAACGGTACAGACTGGGATATGTTACTTATGAAAATTGCCCAACCATTAACTATTACCGGTAGGGTTACTGACTCTACCAATTCTCCAATGAAAAATATCTCCGTCGAAATCACAGGCGACAGCACTGTTGAAGTTACTACCGATACCGCCGGTTTCTACTCTATAACGGTTTATAATGGCAAAAACTACACCTTATCCCCTAAGCTAGCAGGCTGGAGTTTTGAACCACCTTCTTATACCTACACTCCCCTATCTCACAGAGAATTTAAACAAAATTTCACCAACGGTCGTTGGACAGCTATCTCAGAAGACATCTCTCCACTTCCATCTAACTTTGATATACAAATTACAAACAATCAAATTGTATACTCCATCCCATACTCAATTCACGTGAAATTGAATTTGTACAATCTAAGTGGATGCTTAGTGACAAAACTTTTAGATAAAGACCTACAAGCTGGTTCACATACTCTAGCTTTGAAAATTCAAAATAACCCAAATTACCCCTCAGGTATCTACTTCGTAAGATTTATCACTAAGGATTATACAGCCACAGAAAAGATACTCCTCTTGAAATAACATTAATTTACTCTGTTTCGACAATAAAAAGCGATACCAATAGCAACTATTCTTCAATAATATCTTGTACGTTTTTTCAAGGCTATAAGCTTGACATTTGGGGTGTTTTCGACTAAGCTTACAGTCTAAGGCTTATATACTTAGGAGGAATCAAATGTGGGAAAAGAAACCACGTTACGAACGACAGTTGATGCCCGGTGAAACGCTTTTTCAAGAAGGCGATACCGGCGAAGAAATGTACTTTATCCGTAAGGGCAAAATTAAAATTTCCATTGGCGAGGAGGATCAGGAAAAGGTGCTGGCTATTCTTAAAGACGGTGATTTCTTCGGCGAGATGGCCGTAATTGACGGTAGTCCCCGATCTGCCAGCGCTACGTCTATTGATGAAACAGACCTTATTATAATTGACAAAGAATCTTTTATTTCAAAAATAAATGAAAACCCTTTGGTTGCATACGTTATTGAAATTCTCACCAAAAGGGTACGTACACTTGATGAACAGCTTAATTACCTGACCATCAAAAGCGATGAAGAACGCATCATTCATTTCATCTTAGCCCGCGCAAAACAGCAAGGAACCCCAATGGATGAAGGCGTTAAGCTTGATAAAACTTCGCCTGAAACCATCTCCTATATCACCGGAGTTGACAGCCCTAAAGTTACAGAATACCTAAACAGACTAGCCGAAGTAAACCTTATCTCAATTGACGACGATGAAATTGTGGTTAGAAATATACCCGATTTGGAAGAGTATATCCGTTATCTAAAACTACGCGATAAATTTAAGTCCTAATTCAGGAAAGCTGTTTAACTAATTATGCAAAAAATCTTCCTACGTGGGAAATGTATTGCTTTGTTTTTCCAGAATAGGAACGGAATATGTCCCTTATTGACTATATTTGTTAACGAATAGAACAATGGCTGTTACATCTAAAACTTCGGATAATTCACGCTCAGGCGCTAAGCAATTACTTAAACACATAGATAATATAGAAAAAGAAAAAGCCGAACTAGAAAAGAAACTAATTGACAGGACAGTACTTTCAGAGCAACGCCAGCTTAAGAAAACAGCCTACAGACATAGAAAATGCGAAGAGATTCTCAGTACCGGCAACACCCTTCGGCTTACACTGAGAGAAATTGAAGACACTTATGAGATGCTTAAAGAAGGCAGCGAAGATGAAGAGTTTCTGAGTGCATTAAAAAGCGAACTCCCTCTCTTAGAGGAGAAATTAGCCAAATTGGTACTAGAGCTACGAACGCTTCTAGTACCGCAAGACGATTTATGGCAACGAGATTGTATTGTTGAGATAAGGGCTGCTGCCGGTGGTGATGAAGCCGGCCTTTTTGCTGCAGATTTATACAGAATGTATACTCATTACGGTGAACGTAGGGGCTGGAAACAAGAAGTATTATCTTCTAATACAACCGAAGTCGGCGGATTCAAAGAAATTGTATTCCTTGTTAAAGGTGACGAAACCTTTAGGTTCTTACGCTTTGAATCAGGAGTACACAGGGTACAAAGGGTACCTGAAACAGAAGCCTCAGGACGTATACACACTTCAACAGCCACAGTCGCAGTTCTTCCTGAAGCAGAAGAGCAAGACGTAAACATTGATCCAAAAGATTTGGAAATTGATACCTTCAGAGCCTCAGGCGCAGGCGGTCAACACGTAAACGTTACTGATTCAGCAATACGTATAACCCATAAACCATCTGGATTAGTGGTAAGCTGCCAGGACGAGCGCTCTCAGCATCAAAATAAAGCTAAAGCCATGCGAATATTACGCGCCAGGCTGCAGGAATACATTCTTGCTAAGGAAGCCGCCAAGCAAGGCGCCCAGCGCCGTTCACAAATTGGTTCAGGTGAACGAAGTGAAAAAATACGTACCTATAATTTTCCTCAAAACAGGGTTACTGACCACCGCATCAAGGTTAGTTTATACAAACTACAGGAAATACTTAACGGCGACTTATTTGAATTTCATAACCTGTTGTTAAATGAAGAGGCGCGACAATATGTCGAAGTTGGCAATTGACACCGCACGCAGTATCAAAACTCCGCTTGGCTGGACGGAACGACGTATTATTCTGGAACATGTAACAGGTAGCAACCTACCTCAATTGCTCATGAAAAAGACAACCCTTACTCCGGAACAAAACCAGCTATTTAAAACCCTTGTCAAAAAATGTGAATCAAGGATTCCAATTGCCTTAGTTTTGGGAACAACACCTTTTCTTGATTTTAACCTAAAGGTAAGTCCTTGGGTTTTTCTACCAAGACCAGAAACCGAACAGCTTGTAGAATCGATTTTTGAAAAAACCTGTGAATCTCCAAAAATAATTATGGAGCTGGGAACAGGCACCGGAGCAATATCCATAGCTTTAGCACGCAAATTCCAGTTAGCGAAGATATTTGCCATAGACCTCTCCCCTCTTGCCCTCAGACTTGCTAAGAAAAACGCACTTTCACTTGGAGTAGCGAATCGTATACATTTCATTAAAGCCAATCTCTTTTCCTTCCCTCAAGCCACTGCCTTGAACTCTAAAGTAGACCTCCTGATATCAAACCCCCCCTACATACCAACCAACAGGCTTGCTAAACTTCCCCCCCAGGTAAGACTTTTTGACCCTCCGTTGGCCCTTGATGGAGGTCACGACGGATTCCGTATTCTGGAAAAAATTCTTGATAGTCTACCTTACTTTCTTTCAGAAAAAGGTATTGCCGCATTTGAAATTGACCCTGTTTTAGAAAAACCGCTTACCGAATATCAAAAAACAAGCAAGATGCTTTTTGAAACAAAACTTGACAGCTACAAAAATCTGCGTTTCCTATTTGTAAGGATGCAAACATGAAAATAGCTGTAATATTCAACAAAGATAAAGCGGGAATTGAGAACGCTTTGGAAACAATAAAAAAATGGGCGAAAAAAGCGCAAAATCAGCTCCTACTTTCAGAACCATTAACAAACGATATTGACTATGTTCTAGCACTTGGTGGCGACGGAACAATGCTTAGGGCCGCAAGAGAAGTTGGAGATTTGGAAATACCCGTTATGGGCATAAATCTTGGAGGCTTAGGTTTTCTTACCGCTTTTCCTTCAAGTGAACTTGAACAAGCTCTGCAAGATTTAACCCATCAAAATGTTACTATTGATGAACGAATGCTTCTTGAAATCCATTTCAAAAAAGAAACCCTTTTTGCTCTCAACGATACCACATTCAATATGACTTCAGACGCGCGTGTAGTAGAGCTTTCAACCTACGTAAACAATGAATTCTTAACCAGATTTACAGGCGATGGCCTCATAGTTGCAACTCCCACCGGTTCAACAGCTTACTCCTTATCTGCAGGCGGTCCTATACTTGACCCAAGGCTTGAGGCAACTATACTAACTCCTATTTGCCCACACGCACTCGCAGCAAGACCGGTTGTGGTTCCTCCTGACCAAACAATACGCATTGAAGTAGGCTACAAGAATCCTACTGTTATTCTTAATATCGATGGGCAAGAGCGTCGACTCTTAAAAACAGGCGATAAGGTTTCTTTCAGAAAAGCTCAACGTCATGCCCGAATAGTAATGCCTAAAGAGAAATCATTCTTTAAGATACTGCGCCATAAAATGAGATGGGGAGGAATTCGTAATGCCTGAAATGTATTTGATATTTCTTATATTTGGAATGCCACCTAGTCATATGCAAAACTTAAACTTAAAACAAGGAAAACCCTAAACTTCGGCTAAAAATGCTGGAACATCTTAAGGTTCAGAATTTTGCTCTAATTGACAATATTAATTTGGACTTCTCGCCTGGTCTAAACGTATTTACCGGTGAGACAGGCGCGGGGAAATCTATCCTTTTAGGCGCATTATCAGTACTTTTGGGAGAAAGAATCCTTGATGAATTTTACAGAACACCCAATTCTGTGTTACAAGTCCAGGGAACTCTAGATGTATCCTCGCTTAAACTTCCCGACTGGGTTCAGCCTGAAGACGGCCTCCTGATTATTAGTAGACAAGCACAAAAAGGAAAGCGGGCGCTGAATTACGTCAATAATCAACAAACCACTCAAGCAGCCCTTGCCGATTTAGGCAACTTTCTGGTAGATATCCACGGTCAACATCAACACCAAAGCCTACTGAAACCCTCCACTCATGGCCAATTCCTTGACGCTTACGGAAATTTATCTGACTTAAAAAAGAATTATCTTGATACCTATACAGACTACCATCTTTTACTCAAAAAAATTAATAACTTAACTCACAACTTGCAAAAGCGTAAAACTGAAAAAGACTTCTTAGAATTTCAGTTAGCGGAAATTGAAAATTCAGGCTTAAAGGAAGGAGAAGCTGAAGTTTTAAGGCGGGAACAGGAATTACTTGCTTCGGCAGAAAAAAGAGCTGAAATTGTCTCAAAATTGATAGAGCTTATTTCAGAAAATGACGGTGCAATTCTTGAGAATCTTTCTGTAGCCGCTCATAACTTAGATAAACTAGTTGAATTGGACTCTTCGCTTTCCAACACATCAGAAACCTTACAACAGGCAGCCGTATCTGTTGAGGAACTCTGGAGAACATTACTTAGCTATAGGGATAAAATTGATTACTCCTCCCAAAGGCTTGAGGAGATTAATGAAAGACTTTTTTCTTTAGAAAAGCTTTTCCGAAAGTACAACACCGATGAAAAAGGATTACTTAGGATTGCAAAAGAGCTCAGCTCTGAATTATCATTTATTGATATTGATGAACACGAAATAGAAAGATTAAACGAAAATAGAAAGAAATTGAGAAAAAAACTACTTAAATTGGCAGAAGAACTTTCAAATGCAAGAAAACAAGTAAAGCGGGATTTTCAAAATCAGGTAGAAACCTATCTTAACGCACTTGCCATGCCTAACGCAAGTTTAGTAGTAAAACTTACCGAGACTCCTGACGAAAACGGCATCTTTGAAAAGGATGACCTACGATACAAGCTTACTGAAAACGGTCTTGAGGAAATACAATTCATGTTTTCTGCAAACTTAGGAGAAGAGCCTAAACCCCTTGCCCGCATTGCATCCGGAGGTGAGCTTTCACGCATAATGCTAGCCTTAAAAACTGCACTACTTGATTCTGACAAAGTTCCTGTTTTGGTTTTTGACGAAATAGACGTAGGTATCGGCGGTAAAACTGCAGAAACTGTAGGCAAACGCTTAAAGGAACTTTCAAAAACTAAACAAATACTACTGGTTACACACCTGCATCAGATTGCACGCTATGCTGACGCTCATTTTCAAGTGAGCAAACGGGAAGAGAACGCAAGAACTGTAACAGAAATAATCCGTCTTAATGAGGATGCTCGAGTTAAGGAATTGGCGCGAATGTTAGGAGGAGAAAAAATTACCGATACAATTATTGCTCATGCCAAGGAATTATTGGATAATTCACAATGAATTACGATAGCGACCGTAGCGATTTTCAGCTAACTAAAGACAAAAATAAGCAAAACATAAATTCACAAAGCAGTTCATGGAATCTCTGGACAATCCCAAATGCCCTTTCCATACTCCGTCTTTTAATGCTTGCACCAACTGTATGGGCGCTTCTAACAAATCACAATTCCATAGCTTTTCTGCTTTTTGTACTCTCTTCTATGACTGACGCATTGGACGGTTGGATAGCGCGAAAGTATAATCAGGTCAGCGAATGGGGAAAAATACTAGATCCAATTGCAGATAAGCTCACGCTCAACGTCCTAGCTATGATAATGGCTTTTCAGGGACGAATTCCTCTATTCCTGGCAATAGTAATGCTAAGCAGAGATGCCCTCATTCTAGGCGGAAGTCTGGCTATTATGGCTTCAAAAACAATTGTTCCACAGGCAAATGTTGTAGGCAAAGTGTCAGGCGCAGCCTTTTTTGCAATGTTATGCGCTGGCCTACTAAACGTAACCCCTTTATTAGACAATTTTCTTGTACCTATGGTTTCGGTTCTCTTACTTATTTCTATTGTAGTCTATACCTGGAAATTTTTCATAATACTTGAAAAAAAATCACGAGAATCTTGATTTATGCGAATACTGGTCTTAACAGATATCCACGGAAAGAAACCGGATAAACTACTGGGAATTAAGAATATTGATATGCTTATAGTGCTGGGAGATGTAACTACTGGTGGGAATCTTAAAGAAACACAGAATATTTTGAATCCTCTTCTTGAGGGATACAAAGAACTTTATGTAATTCCAGGAAATTGGGATAAACCTGAATCACAGGAATGGTTTAGGGAACAAAATATATCCTTAGATTCAAGGACTGTAGAAAAAACAGAAGTTTTATTTTACGGACTAGGAGGCTCACCACCAACCCCATTTAATACCCCGAATGAATTCAAAGAAGACGAACTTGCTAAAAGACTTACGAATTATCCTTTCAAAGAAAATCATGGAAAAAAGGTTATACTATGCACTCACTCTCCCCCTTACGGAGCATGTGATCGCACTGCAACAGGTCTCAGAGTCGGCTCTCCTGTTTTAAGAAATTTTATTAAAGATTATTCTCCAGACTTGACATTATGTGGTCATATCCATGAAGCGCGCGGAAAAGAATTCATTGACACAGTAGCAGTCATCAATCCAGGACAGGCCCCAAATCACTACGCAATCGTTGAGATTGGAAAAGAAATATCTGTTGAATTACATTAGCAATTTCATTTAATTACTGACTTCGCCGCCGCACAAAATATTCTACCGACCTGTCGTAAGTTCTCTCTTCTTCAGATGTAAAGAAGCAAGCCGGCAATTCATTTCGTTTTCTGTGATAAGTTACACATTCACAACACTTACCTTTACGAGAGCAAGGTTCATAGGTACAAGTACAAGCAACTCCTTCATTGTCGCATTTATTCATTATAAATGCTCCTTTCTAAATCTATTTTGAAATTACGGCAGCACTAGTAAGGTTAGAGCTAATTTTTATTCGCCGTAGTACCTTTTTTTCATTTCTTTAACTAACTTCTGCTGAAGCATACGCGCTTTACCAATATTGCCGTCTTTAGTTAAAGCTATCCCTGTATAATACTTATCGCCAATCATTCGACCAATTACAATAGCATTTGTACCAACCATCATAAGTTCTTCAACATCGCCAAAGGTAGCCCCTAAATTTACCGCTGTTTTCTGGGCGCCCCGAAACATAGATGCAAACTCAGCATCCGCAGTTTTGCTGTCAAAACCCTCTACTGTAGTATATGCACCCATACTTATTCCATCCATACTAACCAAACCGGCAGCAATTGCACCATCCGTTTCTTCTACAACGTACCTCAAAATATCGATATCTTTCATGTTTTCAAAAGTCATTTTGGCCTCCTTATCATGTTTTAGAAGCGCCTTTGAATAATCCTGTTCAAAGGAATACGGCACTTGTTTTTTTAAGCTTCTTTTTCTTAAATTTTCTTGCAGATTAGATGCTTTGCTTAATTCATCCATCCGTCTAGCGCTTTCAACTAATAAAACATCAACACTCTTATTAATTGTTTTCGCTACTTCTTTTTCTATAGAACTGGTTCTGAAAACCCCTGTTTTCCAGGTCTGAATCTCATAAAACGCTTCCTCCCCGTGATTATCCTTAGTTTCTGCGTGGATAACTATCCCTTTGTTGATATAAATACGACCTATATCTTTGCCTTGCTGAACCTCAAGAACTAAACTTCGCGCCTCAAGCGAATACATCTGTATTAAATCTGAAGAGGAAAGCTCTACCGGACCAATAAAACCGTCTCTCTCGCTATTTAAGGATTTTTGCACCAATTCAAGAAATCGTTTCGTCGAAAATGGCTTAACCAAATAATTCACGACTCCCATATTGAACGCTTCCTCTTGAGATTCATGAGAAGGAAATCCTGTAACTATCATTATTGGAATATCGGGTTTCATTGTGCGAACCTGTCTAATAAGCTCTATTCCATCCATATCAGGCATATTAATATCGGTAATCAAAAGATTATATTGCTTAGATTTTATCTTCTCTATCGCTTCACCTGCTCCATTCACCGCATCTACATCAAATTGATGAGCGGCAAGTATATGCGTCATGGTTTCCGTAAAACTAGGTTCATCATCAACTAATAAAATTACCGGCTGATTATGTCCTCTTAGGCGATTATTCCCCATAATTACTCCAGAGTGACAGGTGTTTCCTATTTTTATATTTTCTTATCGCCTTTCCCCCGTTTATTTTGTGAGTTTTTCCGTCTCTCATACTTATCCAGAACTTCCGATTGCAAAATATTGCAACCACTTTTAATGATATCATAGACATAACAATATGTCAAGTCTAATAATTTACTTCTCGTAATACCGTTTGTACATTTCTTTAACAACCTCCCTTTGAACTACACGAGCCATACCTAAATTCCCTCCTTTCTCAAGAGCCATACCCATAAAATAATCATCTCCAATCATACGCGCCAGCACCAAACCATTCTTAGCGGCAACTATAACCTCTTCAAGTTCTCCCAGAACAGGACCCAAATTTTTCAGCGCTTTTTTAGCGGTACGCAAAATTGTTACAAATTCCGCATCAGCCGCTTTCGTATCGAATTCAGATATAGTGTTGAAAACACCCATACTTATACCATTCATACCTATCAAACCGGCGGCAAGTGCACCGTCAACGCTTTTAACCATATATTTCAGTATTTCGCCATCCTTCATCTCTTCAATCGTCATACTGCCTCCTTTTGCTTTAGTTAAGATTACCTACAATTTTTAACCTGTCAAGTTATTATCCCTCCATCACTACACAGCTAGCTACAACTACAGTGCATAAGGTATCCAAACGGAAAACCTTAAGCACAAATAACGGTAATACGCGACTTATACCCTAACCCGCGGCTAAGCATTTTCTGATAACCCGTTTAATTCACATATCATTTACAGCTTTACCCGTCTGTCTGGGGGCAAAATAAGTTAGTCAAAAGGTGATCAAAAGCTAGTCAGAAGATAGTCAAAAGGTAGTCAAATAAAGACTTATCTTCAGGATTTTATAAACAAACTAACACTATTTTCACCACTCTGGTAAAAAAACTTAAGACCTTTCAATAAATCAACCTAGTCTTCCCCTCCTTGATGTTATTTCAATATCGCTTATACTGTTTATTTTATTGGAGGCTCAATGAATCTTTTACTTGTATTTAGCTTTTTGTTCGCAGGGAAAATTGACCTGGGGACTAAGCCAGTGTGGGAATCGAATGATAACGACTACAGCACAGGCGGAGTAATGGCCGACATTGATAATGACGGCGACCTTGATTTAGTAACAGGTAACGGAAACGATATGGCTAGAGATAAAAATACTGTTTACTATAACAATAACAAACAGCTGGAAACCACTGCTTCCTGGTCATCAGCTGATTCAGCATGTAACGCTCATATTTCACTTGGAGATATGGACGCCGATGGCGACCTTGACTTAGCCGTAGCAGGATTCGCTCTTGACGGCGCTTGGGTATCAGATCCATCACGGGTATATAAAAATGAAGCGGGTAGATACTCAGCTACTCCATCATGGATACACGCAGATACTATGCAAGCTTTCAGCTGCGATTGGGGCGACGCTGACGGCGATGGCGACCTTGATTTAGCAATTGCCTCAGGAAACGATTACATAAAACGCAAACAAAAGGTCATAATATACGAAAATATCAATTTCGACCTCTCTGCTAATTTGATGTGGAAATCTACCGATTCCGATTACAATATGGATGTTTGCTGGGTTGATATAGATAACGACGGCGACCTTGACTTAGCCGTAGGCGGATACGGTACAAACAGAATCTACTTCGCAGAAAACGGAAAGCTTGATACAATTGCAGGATGGGTATCAGCTGACAAGCACCACACCGTGCAAATTGCCTTTGCTGATTTTGATAATGACGGTGATATGGATATGGCCGCCGCTGATAATAACCAGAAAGCAGATGACACAAGCAAGATAAGAATATATCTTAATCAAAACGGTACTCTGGATACATTGCCATTTTGGGAATCAAAGCTGTGGCGATATCAATCCTGTGTAGCATGGGGCGATGCCGATGGAGACGGCGACCTTGATTTAGCCGCAGGCGGATGGTGGGAAAAAGCCTGTGTTTATGAAAATAAACAGGGAAAATTTGATACCCTACCAGCATGGTCATGGAAACCATCTAACCCACAGGACATAGTTTGCGAACAATTTATATGGACTGAAATCAACGGCGACAACTGGAAAGAAGCTCGCGAAAATTTTCAGGTTTCAGCCGGAAAAGTTATCTATACTTCGCATTTCCCACTCTTGGATATAATTGAAGTTAAAATAAACAATCAGCTTGCCTCATCTCAAGATTATCTGTGGAATCCTGCGGACGGATGGATACAGTTCAACCAGTCGGGAAACGCTGAAATACACTATCGATATTCCCAATATCCCGATTTACTGCTAACCAACTGGCAGCGCAATCGCGGCAACTTCGCATTTCACAACCTTCTCGCAGATTCAAACTCAATTGCAGAAACACACTACGATGTTGCGGATATAAGCTTAGCAAAAACCCTAATCCCCAAAGGCAAAGCAATAGAACTCTCATTCTCAATACCTAATGAAGAGCTGATGACAATTGCACTTTTTGACGTTTCAGGTAGAAAGCTTGCAGAATATAACAACCTAACGGTATCCAAAGGCCTCTTGAAACTTGACTTCAATACCTCCATACTGTCCAGTGGGGTCTATTTAATACATATCGTTAGAAAAACTTCATCCAAAACCCTACGCATACAGGTGATATAGGTTTCAGGATTAGCTTTATTGCAACGATATATCATAAACATTCCGCCTAGGCTAAACTTTCGCTTAAGGCCTGCAGTACCTGCCGAAGCCGATTTTCTTGACAGAAGCAGCTTAACGAATAAAGTTACTAATGACGCTTCGTAAAGACAGAAACGGAATTACACGAATCCTTATACGAACCCATCCTTTAAGCGAACAGGACGATATAGCCGAAGTTGTGCAACGCTACGCAGGCAAACTTCTTGAATCGGGAGATATCGTAGTTTTGGCAGAAACCCCTGTTGCAATAACTCAAGGCAGAGCTATTCCAGTAAAGCAGATGCGACCAAGGCTTTCTGCAAAAATACTCTGGCGTTTCGTACGCAAAGTTCCCTATGGAATAGGATTAAGAAACCCCTACTCTATGGAAGCGGCAATTCAAGAATGCGGAGAACTTAGAGTGTGGTTTGCGGCAATATTAGGTGGATTCTTGAGACTTTTAGGCAGGCGCGGTGATTTCTACCTAATTGCCGGTATTCAAGCTCGTATGATTGACGCAGTAGGAACATCACCCGTTAAACCATACGACGAATGCGTCTTAAAGGGACCTGCTGCCCCTGAAGAGCTTGTAAGGAAGTTAAAACGTCGCTTCGGCGTAGAATTCGCTATAATGGATATCAACGACATTGGCGGCTCCTGGGCAGTTGGAGCCACATCCGGAATCGACAGAGCAGCCCTTGAGAACTTAATGCGTGATAATCCCATGGGACAAGGCAATCAGCTCACCCCCATTGCCCTTATCAAAGCTTCGGGTACTAATTTGCTTAAGCAATTTACTTAGA
>CAZUXE010000047.1:0-5140 GCA_964624585.1 uncultured bacterium
CTGAACTTTAGCGTTATCTTTGCTTCACTTATACAAAGCTAAAACAACCAAAACCGTTAGCAATTCGTCAAGTCTGTGTATTCAATATAACAGGTCGTATAATCAGTAATTCTTAGAATACATAGCCGCAGGTTTCGAAAAGCCGTAAACGACGCTTCAACTTAAGTTACTAGATATTTTCCAAATTCTTGAAGCGTAACACTCCTCATTTCCCTAAATCCAACATTATTTTATTTTAAGGCTCAATCCTACTCGTAAACTTAATTCTGTCAAGCCAAACCCTCTGACAAACAAACTGCATTATTCTTAGCGTACTCCCCTAACCCTTTCCTAAAAACTAACTTATCTTAATTTCATGAACCTCTTTGCCGCACTCAGCACAAGGACGATAGCTCATACGATGTACCGGAGAAGGACCTATTTGCCGCAAAATTTTAACATGATTGCGCGTAGGATACCCCTTATGCGTACTAAAACTATAACCTGGATAAGAAGTATCCAAACGTTTCATGTAACGATCCCTTAAAACCTTGGCAATTATGGAAGCGGCTGCAACCGAAAGCGAGTGTAAATCGGCCTGAGGATAGGTTTCCTGAGGCCATGGCAAATCAGGTATCTCCTGATTACCGTCTACCAATACAAATTCCGGCTCCAAACGCAAGGCCAAACGCTGACATGCCCTACGCATAGCTTTAAGGGAAGCATTTAGTATATTACACTCATCTATTTCCTCGGCAGGAATAAATCCTACTCCAATAGCTAAAGCCCGGGTAGCTATTTCTGTAAACTGTTCTTCGCGTCGCCGCGGAGCCAGTTTTTTTGAATCTGTAACCCCTGGTAAATCAACGCCTTTGGGCAGTATTACCGCCGCGGCCACCACCGGCCCTGCAAGCGCTCCTCTACCTGCTTCATCAACCCCGCAGAGTAGTCTAATCCTTCTCCACACCCTCAGATCTAGGTTCAACTGCTGCTGCATCTGTAACCTCCTTGGGGGACGTTTCTGCGGGTACCTTTTCAACTGCTTCCTCAGGAACCGGTGTTTCTTGAACCACCTCTTCCTGCTGAACCGCAGTTTTTAACACTTTAGCCTCAGAAGCAACTAGCCTATTCTTCTTTCTTCTGCTCCTGCGCTTTTTCTTTTCTGTCTCTGTTTTTCTAACTATACGTTCCTTAACCGTGCGAGCCTTTCCAACCTTATCACGTAGATAATAGAGTTTTGCTCTACGGACTTTACCATACCTCACAACCTCTATCTTTTCAATAAGAGGTGAGTGGTAGGGGAAAATCCTTTCTACACCAATAGCTTGTGATATTTTACGCAAAGTAAATGTATGGTTGGAGCCTGCGCCGCGGATCTGAATGCATACACCCTGAAATGCCTGAATTTTGTCCTTTTTGCCTTCATGAATGCGGAAAGAAACTTTAAGGGTATCGCCTGGTCCAAACTTCGGAAACCCTTCTCGTATAGATTCTTTTTCAACTTCTGCAAGCTTGTTCACTTATAACCTCCGAAAGCAACGTTTCGTCATCTTTATCTAGCCTCATTTTGGCCAGAAGATCCGGTCGACGCGCAAGCGTGAGCTCAATTATTTTTTTGCGCCGCCAGCGTTCAATTTCTGCATGGTGTCCTGACAGCAAAACTGCAGGAACACGTTCCGAGTTAAACTCCTCAGGACGGGTATAAACGGGAGCTGAAAGCATCCCGCATGTATAGGAATCGGTTTCAACTGACTCCCTAGCTCCTACGACACCGTCCAAAAGTCTGACAATTCCTTCTATTACGACCAGTGCGGCTAATTCACCTCCGCCTATAACATAATCGCCAAGCGAAAGTTCTTCATCAACCCAACCGCGAATTCTTTCATCTATTCCCTTGTAGCGACTGCAGAGAAATACAATATGCTCCTTGCCGCTCAAGCGAACGAAATCATCCTGCTTGAGTCTTTTACCCTTGGGAGTAGGTAACACTACCCACGGGATTTTTTTAACCGCCTTCGGCCTTACTTCTCCCTCTCTGGATTCCTCAGAATCGGTCTGAGTGATATCCGGCAGGGCGTGGAGAGCGGCAAGTGCCTTCCAAACCGGTTCCGGTTTAAGCACCATACCGCCCCCACCTCCATACGGTTCATCATCAATCGAACGATACGCATCAGACGCATAATCGCGTAGATTGATTAAATCTATTTCTATCGCCCTTTTTTCCTGGGCGATTCTTATATGCGCGGTTGCCGAAGCCGCTTCAAAGTACTCCGGCAAACCTGTAAGAATCGATAACCGCAGGGACAACCTCCTGCGAAAAGCTTTCGACCTTTTACTCGATTATTTCGAGTTGGGCCCGCTTGCCTTTTTTCATTGAGGCTGCGGTAAGAATGGTGCGGATAGCTTTAGCCATCCGGCCTTCTTTACCGATTACTTTACCAAGGTCGCCTTCGCCTACACGAAGTTCATATATAATGGTCTTTTCGCCGGCAATCTCTTCGATGTTTACGCTATCAGGGCTATCGACGAGTGCTTTTACCATATATTCAAGTAGATCCTTCATCGCTGCCTCCTTATTCAATTTGTAGCTTCATCAGCCTTGGCTACTGCCTCAGGCTCTGGAGTTACTTGTTTAGTTTCCGATTTTTCAAGTTTTTTTTCTTTATCTACAGGTGCAGTTTCTTTAACAGTCGCACCCTGCAAGTGCTGCAGGTGCCTTTTCACAAGAGACTTGACCCTAGGTGACACCTGAGCTCCTTTGGAGACCCAATACTCCAGCTTTTCATTGTCCAGAGTAAAATGTTGCTCACCACGAGGATCGTAACTGCCCAAAGACTCTAAGTAGGCTCCATCACGTGCCCTGCGCGAGTCTGTGACAACAATCCGATAGTGTGGATTCTTTTTTGCTCCAAACCGTTTCAGACGAATCTTTACCAAATCGTTTCTCCTTATTCGTAAAAACTGCTTCGCTCAGTTACTAACCTTAATGATAACAATAAACTGCACTCTGTCAAGTACACTTCTATAAACATATGAAAATCTACACAGGTACAGTGGCTATCTTAAAGCTTTATTCCAAAGGGATTAGACAAAGTAACATCTGCTGTTTACAATGAGATAAGTTCTGCAATGTTTTTACTTATTTATACTCGATTAGCAGTTGAAAGTTTGACAAATCATCAAAGAATAGATAGAATATAGTATGAGAGGCGTTGTAATTATACCTACTTATAATGAGAAAGAGAATATTGCTCCCTGCGTGAATGACTCTAAAAATGCAGGCCAGTGCGGAATAATAGAGGCAGTGCATAAAAATCTCCCGCAAGCCGATATTCTTGTAATTGACGACGCATCACCTGACGGAACAGCTGCCTTGATAAAAGAAAAGATGAAAACAGACAAACAGCTGTTTTTAATAGAAAGAGAAGGGAAATTAGGACTTGGAACCGCATACGTTAGGGGCTTCAAATGGGCATTGGCAAACGGTTATGATTACGCTTTTGAAATGGATGCCGATTTCTCACACGACCCAAAGGACTTAAAACGATTTGTTGCAGAAATTGAACTCGGAGCAGATTTAGTTATTGGTTCAAGATACATTCCCGAAGGCAAGGTAATTGATTGGCCGCGAAAACGAATGTTTCTTTCCCGTTACGCTAATATTTACGCTCGAATGGGAACCGGAGCGGGTATTCAAGATATGACTGCAGGCTATAAATGTTACCGAACACATATATTTGAAAGGATTCGTCTGGACAGTATAACCGCTGACGGCTACGGGTTTCAAATTGAAATAGACTACAGGGTATGGAAGGCAGGATTCAAAATTAAGGAAATTCCTATCACATTTAGGGACCGCAGGGTAGGTGTATCAAAACTTAACAAAAGAATAATCTGGCAGGCGCTATTCCTTGTTCCCCGTTTAAGATTCTGGACTTAATTTATGGCGCAGTTCGCCAAATTCTTTAATTGATGGCTGCAAAAACCCCTCTTATATCAATAATAATACCTACTTACAATCCCGGCAACTTGATTGACAAGTGCCTAAACTCAATTCCTACAGATGCGGCGGAGATTATTGTGGTTGATAATGGCAGCACCGACGGTAGTATCGAGAGAATAAGGGGGGAAAAACACCTAAAACTCATTTTAATGGGACGTAACACCGGTTTTGCCTATGCCTGCAATATTGGAGCAGCATACGCTTCAGCTGATACCCTCCTTTTCTTGAATCAAGATGCCGAGATATACAAAGATGCCCTTACTAAAGTTTTTGATTTCTTAACCGCGGACAAAAAACGAGGTATTGTTTCAGGAAAGATTATATATCCCGACGGAAGATTGCAGGAAACTATCAGGCGTTTCCCAGGATATATGAGTTTTCTCTTTGGCCGCCGCTCACCACTGACGAAGTTATTTCCAAAAAATCGATGGACAGCAAGATATCTTTATCTTGATTCGGACTTTCAAAAACCGCACAGAATTGATTCCTGCACCGGTATGTTTATGTTGGTACGCAAGAAGGCCTTTCAAGCATTAAGAGGCTTTGACGAAGGCTTTTTCTTTTATGTGGAGGATTTAGACTTTTGTATAAGGGCTGCAAAAGCGGGTTATGAAACCTGGTACCTGCCAACAAAGGTTGCAATGCACCATCTTGGGGAAAACCTTAACTCAGCAAGCGACAGAGCATATGTAAAAATGCACCATTACAAGGGCATTTACAGATTCATAATCAAGCATAAGAACCCAGGATTCCTCCTACGCGGATTAGTTTTTTTAGCCACCGGCCTATCTATTGTATTGCATATTTTAAGAAGCCGCATCTCACGCTAACGTTTAAGAGTCTCAGGTTAAATTTTTTGAATGTATGGGATGAGCGTTTTTTGGATTGAAACACAAAGGTACCTGCCCCATTGGGACTATCGGATTGGAAAAGTGCTAAGAACTGATATAAGCGCGCAGAGGACAAATCTTGTTTTAGGGTTGAGATTCTATCTTCTCTAAAGCATTCCTATAACACAGATAGAACTTGGGACATTTCTAAAAAGGGAAGTTCCGCAGGGAAATCACAATTAGTTATGGACACCTTGTTTTGGACGCCCTTGGGATAAAGGCTACAGCTCTGCTTAGATAATTTAGAATATCTTTTGGATACTCTTAT
>CAZUXE010000047.1:5240-12924 GCA_964624585.1 uncultured bacterium
TCTTATTCTCAGGATAGTGATGCATAAGGATATACTAGAATAAAAGGTCTAGGTCTATTTTGAAGCGACAAGGCTAAGCTTAAAATGATAGAAAGTATCCGATTCTTCAAATCCCACTGAACGCACCAGTACAACAAACTCACCGACAGGCACCTTCAATTCGTCTGACAATGATGCACCCGGGGTATTGTTATGCTTAATATACGCAGGGTCATTTTCATTAAAGTAAAATCTTACTTCTGGACGTATCGAACCCGGAACATCCAGATTGTAGGAAATTTGAACGGAATCTTCTTCCGATGATACGGTTACTTTATAGAAATCCTGATCGCCTTCCGGCTGAATTGTTGCAGATATTGAAGCGCCTACGGTAATTGCCGCGGCGTCGGAATAGGAATCGTTAGGTTCATAGCTGTCGGTAATTACAGGAAGTTCACATACGGTGAAAACAACTACAGCCGCAGCTAAAAGAATTCCTTTTATGTAGCGATTGAACAAATTGGTTTTCATCTTCATTTTTATGGCCTCCTAGGAAAGAAGCTCGTGGGTGGAAAAAAAGAAATTAACTTCCCGCAAGGGATTTTCATCAGGATTAGAGGCGTGTACCCCGTTTCGTTGAAGATTGGTACCGTAAGCGGCGCGCAGTGTCCCTGGCTTCGCTTTAGAGGGATCGGTATCACCCACTATTTCACGCAGATAGCGAACTGCATTTTCGCGCCCCAAACAGCAGGCAATAATATGACCTGAAGTAACAAATTCAATAAGTTCTTCAAAAAAGTCTTTACCTCTGTGGATACCGTAAAAAAGCTCTGCTTCCTGACGCGAAAGCAACAGGTGCTTAAGTCCAAGAATAACAAAGCCATTTCTTTCCACCAGCGCAAGAATCTCGCCGGTTTTATGTCTTGCAACTACATCTGGTTTTATTATGAGGAGTGTTTTTTCCAAGCATCTTCTCCAAGTTTGAAGCCGGCGTCCAATGCCCGGCCGTTAATTTCATGAAAAGCTCTACGCATTCTGCTTTCAACAGCTTTCTTCAACGACTCCAGTTTAACTATTTTTACGCTGGCTGCAAGCGCTCCAAGAGCAACAACATTGGTTACAACTTCTCTGCCGATAACGTCTCTTGCTGTTTCTAAAAAAGGCATCATTATAAGGTTCTTGCACTTTATACCTACATTGAGATGCTGCCTGACATAGAAATCATCTGCAAATATCAAACCATCCGCCTTCATCTCTGGAGCAAAACGGTCAAAGGATGCCTGAGAAAGACAAAGCAGAATATCAGGGTCGTAAGCTCGCGGATAACGAATGCTGTGATCTGATATTACTACCTCGGAACGGGAAGCCCCGCCTCTGGCTTCAGGGCCGTAACTTTGAGTTTGAACAACATTTTTCGCTTCAAATACTCCACTTGCTTCGGCAAGCAGTATTCCAGCCATTATCAGCCCCTGCCCTCCGCTTCCCGAAAGTCTGAGTTCTGTACGCATTACTATTTATCCTTGTTGTTGCGAACTTTTTCTGTCAGGCGAGCGTAACGTTCACCGAACTCTTCAACATCTTTGTCTGCAAACACACCGGCAACTATTTTATCTTCCAATTCTTTAGGAGTCATTTGCTCCGATTGAGCCTTGGTAATAGTGTGGTTTTTAATCCATGCCAAAAGATCCTTCGGAGCAGGCATTCTGTTCAGCCTACCAAAGAGAGTGGGGCATTGAGCGGCAACTTCTATTACCCTGAAACCTTTTTTGCCCATAGCGGTTTTTATGAACTTCTGCATTTGTATAACATTGTATGTAGTGGTTCGTGCAACGTATGAGGCTCCGGCAGCGGCGGCAAGATTGCAAATATCAACAGGTTCTTCAATTGCTCCGTAAGGAGCTGTGGTAGCAAACATTTCCTGAGGTGTAGTTGGAGACTGCTGACCACCGGTCATTCCGTAATTGAAATTATTAAGAACTATACAGGTTATTCCTATATTCCTGCGGGCGGCATGTATAAAATGATTCCCGCCAATAGCCAGCATGTCGCCATCGCCACCCACTACTATAACGTGCATATCAGGACGAGCCAGCTTAACGCCAGTGGCGGCGGCTAACGCCCGTCCATGAAGTATGTGAAAAGTATCGGTGTCAAGATATCCGGGCATTCGCGACGTGCAGCCTATGCCTGAGGCTAGGAGAATTTTTTCCTTTGGAATTTGCAACTCTTCTATTGCCCGAATCAAAGCGGCAAACATAATTCCAATCCCGCATCCGGCGCACCAAACGTGTGGAAAACGTCCGTCCATCCTGAGATACTCATGTACCTTTGGCGTAGTCATCGTTGAAGAAGACTTATTCATCCTAAAACCTCCAATACCTCCTGAGGGGTAATCATAGTTCCGTCTACTTTGTTAATGGTAAGTAGTTCCGTATCACCGGTAAGACAACGCTGTACTTCCCTGCACAGCTGTCCCTGATTCATCTCAGGTACAATAACCCTCTTGCGACCTCTGGCCAACCTACGAATAGTAGCGTCAGGAAAAGGCCACACAGTCCGTAGGCGAATATAGGCTAAGGGCTTATTCCACAAAAGTTTTGCTTCGTAAGCGCTGCGTCCTGCCGAACCAAAGGCCACTATCAGCGTATCAGCATCCTTTTCATCTTCCTCATAGTTATCTTCAAGATACGCCAAGTTGTCTTCTATTTTCTTAAGAAGCCGGTTGGCGTTCCAGACAATGGTAGGATGATCGTTGATTGGAAAACCATCTTTGCGATGAACCAATCCGGTAAGATGGATGCTATAGCCTTCACCAAATGCGGCATAGGGAGCGTTGTAATTATTGTCGTCATCATAATGCAGATAGTCGACAGAAGGAACCCTTGTGCGTTGGCGACGGAAAACCTCTATTTTCTCAGGTTGAGAAATAATCTCCCGCATATGGCCAATAAATTCGTCAAGAAGAAGCACAACCGGTACCCTGAGACGCTGCGATATCTCTACCGCACGTACTGTAAGATTAAAGGTTTCCTCAACACCGTTCGGAGCAAGGGCTACCACTGGATGATCACCATGCGTTCCCCATTTAGCCTGCTGAAAATCGGCCTGCGCACCCTTTGTGGGAAGTCCGGTTGCCGGGCCACCACGCATAACGTTCACTATCACAATAGGAACCTCAACCATAGCGGCATAACCCAAACCTTCCTGCATAAGGGAAAATCCAGGCCCTGAGGTTGCAGTCATGGCAGGCAATCCTGCAGCCGAAGCGCCTATTATTGACATTATAGATGCAATTTCATCTTCCATTTGAATAAACTTTCCGCCGATATGCGGAAGCCTTCCTGCCATAATTTCAGCTATTTCAGTTGAAGGCGTAATTGGATAGCCTCCAAAGAAACGTATTCCAGCCATAATAGCCGCATCTGCACAAGCTTCATTTCCAGACGCAAGTTTTCTCATTTTTTCTCTCCTTCCTTCTTTTCAATAAATATAGCGAAGTCAGGACAGTGAAGTTCACATTGCCTACAAGCAATGCAACTGGTTTTATCCACAACGTGAACCTTAAGATCGTCACCCATACCCAAAACGCTTTTAGGACAAAGGGCTACGCATATTTCACAACCCTTGCACAAATCTTCGTAGATATGGATAAAACTTTTAGGTTCCTCCACCGTGGTCACGGGGAAGTTCTTACGTTTAAGTTTCATAAAAGCTTCTCTTTAAGAAGTGCTGCAATTTCTGCAGGTTCTTCAGCCACAGGAACTCCAGCAGCGGCAAGCGCTGCGACCTTTTCTTCGGCAGTACCTGAGGAACCTGAAATAATCGCACCGGCGTGCCCCATTCTCTTACCCTTGGGAGCTGTTCTACCTGCAATAAAGGCTACAGCCGGTTTGCCAAGTTCTTCTTTAATAAATTTTGCCGCTTCCTCTTCATCGGAGCCGCCAATTTCACCAACTAAAACCACAGCCTTAGTTTCCTCATCGTCGCGGAACAGCTTCAACACATCAAGGAAGTTTGAACCAATTACCGGATCACCACCTATACCCACACAGGTAGATTGTCCTAGACCAGCCTTAGTAATATGAGAAACAAGTTCATAAGTAAGCGTTCCTGAGCGAGAAACTACTCCTATATTTCCTTCGGCGAATATATGTCCGGGAAGAATTCCAACCTTGGACTTACCTGGTGAAATGACCCCAGGACAATTGGGGCCTATCAGCTTTGCGCCTTTCTTCGGCAAATAGCTTACCGCCTTCAGCATATCAGAAACAGCAAGCCCCTCGGTAATACAGACAATTAATTTAACGCCTGCATCAGCAGCTTCAATTACAGCATCAGAGGCAAAACGTTCGGGAACGAAAATAATGGAAGTATTGGCCTCTGTTTTACGAACCGCCTCATGCATGGAGTTGAACACAGGAAAGCCCTCAACGGTCTGCCCGCCCTTGCCAGGGGTAACTCCACCTACAACCAAAGTGCCGTAATCACGCATCTGCTTTGCGTGAAAAAGCCCATCGCGTCCAGTGATACCCTGCACAAGCAATTTGGTCTCTTTATCTATAAAAATAGCCATCAGTTACCTCCTCCTGCCGCCTCAATGGCCTTACGAGCGCCATCGGCCATATCGGATGCGGGAATAAAGGTGGTTCCTTGCAGAAGGGTTCTTGCCTCTTTCTCATTAGTCCCGGTTAAGCGAACAACCACAGGCAAAGATAGCGGTGACTTGCCGCTTGCTTCAAGCAAACCCTTGGCAATATCATCGCATCTTGTGATGCCGCCGAATATATTTACAAAAATAGACTTAACATTTTTATCGCGCGTAACGTACTCAATTGCCGCAAGCATTTTGTCAGGTGACGATGAACCGCCTACATCAAGAAAATTTGCAGGCTCTCCGCCATAGCGCTTGATTAAGTCCATAGTTGCCATTGCCAAACCCGCACCGTTCACAATACAGCCTACATTACCTTCAAGCTTGATGTAGGATAATCCTTGCTCCTTGGCCTCATGTTCAATTGCCTCATTCTCAGAAAGTATACGGTAGGAGGCAAAGTCAGGGTGGCGGAACAGGGCATTGTCGTCAATAATCACCTTAGCATCAAGGGCCAACACCTTACCGGCTGAAGTCAAAACAAGTGGATTAATTTCGGCAAGCGATAAATCGTTTGACGCATACATATGGAAAAGTTTGTGCAAAATAACGGTAATTTGCTTGATTACTTCTTTATTAGAGGAAAGAAACATGGCTGCTGTACGTGACTGATACGCCTGCAGACCAAGTAGAGGATCGATAGGTATTTTAAGAATTTTTTCAGGAGCGCTACGGGCAACCTCTTCTATATCGACCCCACCAGCGGGCGATACCATTAGCACAAGATTTCTATTCGCGCGATCTGTAGTAATAGAAGTGTAGTATTCCTGATTAAACTCAATCGCCTCGGCACAAAGTAAACGTTTAACACGCTCACCCTTTATATCCATACCGAGAATGGTGTCGGCGAACGATGACACCTCGTCCTTTGTACGGGCAATTTTTACTCCACCTGCCTTTCCTCTACCTCCAACGCCAACCTGCGCCTTGATGACACACGGTAAACCTAGCTCGTTGGCGGCGGATACGGCTTCTTCACTAGAGAGTGCAAGCCGCTCTTGAGGAACTGGGATTTCTGCCCTGACAAAGAACTCTTTCGCCTGATATTCCAGTAGTTTCACATCCGTCCTTTGCCCGCAAGGATACGCCGATTATAGCTCTTGTCAAGTTTTTTGTTGCAAATTTCCGGCTAACTTAAAATAAAATAGGAATACAAACACAATAAAGACTCTTAAAAACGCGGTATAAACACCTCTAATTGCAACACCTTAAACGCAATGACTTGAAAAAAATTGTTGAAATACTTTTAGTTGCGTATTGAACAATAACTTCCAAGGGTTAAAAATCTTGTTTCTCTACTACCCAGAAAGAAGGTCTTTTACAAAATATAGCGAACCGCTCGGCTCTACAAACTTATCACAGACATCAATTATAATGATTACAAGAAACCCGCCATTTGGAGTTCTACTGCAAGCTATGAAACTACTTCCGGCTATTGCGATTAATTAAACAATCAAGATATATAGTTTCGGGAAGAACGATACCGAAACCTAGCCGCCGCCAACAGCCACAGTATAAGCTAGGCAACCAACTATAATACACAGCGCTTATGTGCGTATTCGTAGTTTATCCTAAAGGGTTCACAAAAGGAGGTTGTTTGTTTCTATTCAGGTTTCTCCTCTAGTCTCTCTTCTTTTATTTTAGCCATCTTTTCTAACAATTTATCTACAGTAATAGGCTGATTAAGGGAAAGTATATAAAGACGCTTTGCGCCGTCACCTCGCTCTGACTCAAAAATAAGCCAATTGCCGTCTTCAGATAAAGCTGGGGTTATATCTCTTGCCGGATTAACTGTAACCGGAAAAATATCCTTTGTCTTTCTGTCGTAGATAAATATATCATACTGCCCGCCACCGTTACGATCAGATATAAAGGCAATTTTCTTATTATGATCACCAAAAGTAGGGAGCGCGTCGCTTCCAGGCCAATTGGTAACCTGTTCAATATCTTTACCCTTGGTATTCATTATATAGATATCCTCTTGCAGAGCAGGATTCTTCACATAGACAATTTCTTTTCCGTCGGATGAAAACTCTGGATAATTTTCAGCATAGATATTATTAGTCAGCTCTATAAGTTCGCCCTTATTACGATTATAAAGCCCTATCTCAAGAGATTTTGTATCCGGAGAAAAATAGTTGAAAGCGATATAATTGCCGCCCCAACTTGGGAAATCAATATACTTGGCGACATTACTAAACACAACCTCTGAATCACCACCGTTAAGGTCATGGTATAGCAGTTCCATTCCCGAACCATCCATCATCTTTTTAAGATAGAGTATACTGGAATTGGAGCCTGCGAAAGCCGGGGACAAAAACTCCACGTTATCATTCATGCCGGCTGTAGTTATCCAGTGATAATTCTCGCCGTTTAAGTCCATTATGGCAACATTAGTTCGTCCATTTGTTACTTTTTGCACAACTATTCTCTTTCCGTCAGAGCTAATTTTTGCAAACTCAGCCATAGTATCCGTAAGCAACTGCGGGAAAAAAGGCTCTATACCATTGTAGGAAGCCACTTTTGTAACAAGAAACACATCTGCAGCCAATTTTTTATCAAGCTCAGCCAGCTTCTCCCAGCTTTCCACAGCTTGAGGAACAGAATCCTGTTCGCAGTAAATTCGAGTAAGTTCATACAAGGCTTTAGCATCTTTTGGGTTACGAGCAAGCTTCTCTTCAAGCGAGGTAATACTTGGCTTAGCTTGCAACGCCACAACAGCAATCATAATTGCCATAACCGTCAGGGTAATTTTCTTCACTAATTCCTCCTTAAAGAATTATCTTTCATACCAAGCTAGTAGACTAATTGTAGATTTTAGTCTCAGGAAATGTTTTGTCAACCTGAGCTGTAAAATCACGGGTGGCATTAATTTAGAAGCAATCCACCATTAATTAATATTTATTGGATACAAGATATTCAACACTCTTATGCTACCTTCTCAGCTCTAATACATACAAGTAATTTTACAATTCTTTCCGCACTTTAATTAATTTCTTAGTGATAATTGTATGGCTAAATTTATAAGTAAGCGCTATTATTATATTGCTCTCG
>CAZUXE010000048.1:0-12588 GCA_964624585.1 uncultured bacterium
TATGAGTGGAGTTTGAGTAGCAAACTCCTAAACTCAAACCGAAGGTTTGAGTAACTTTTGATCACCTTTTGACTAGCTTATGACTAACTTATTTTAAGAGTTATTTTAAAAAGAAGGAAAGAAAGGAAAAAAGGATATTGGCTGAATCAAAGTTGACTGTAATTTGGGTGAAGAGGGTAAATTACGCTAATAGGCAACATATTTCACGTACCAGATTGGCAGCTGTAACACATGGAGCAATAAAATCGGCCGCCAGAGGGTTAAATTCCACTAAATCGGCGCCAACGAAGCGGAGTTTTTTTAGCCCTAGGAATAAATTAATTATTTCCTGGTAGCTGGCGCCGTTCGGCTCCGGAGTGCCGACCGCCGGCATTACAGATGGGTCAAGTAAATCTATGTCAAAGCTTAACCAAACAGGACGGCCTTCAAGGTTTTTCTTAATTTCTGCAATTTCTGTGATTTTGAAATTATGGATGTCGGGAAGTTCTTCGTTGGCAATTGAACGCACGCCGACCTGAATAAGGGAATTGGGCTTAAGTATTTCCTTAACTCTTCGCATTACGGTATCATGAGAAAATTTTGAGCCGCCTTCCCCAAAATAGCGCATATCAGCATGGGCATCCAGATGAAGCACTGTAAGGTCAGGATAACGCTCAAATGCGGCCTTAACAGCTCCTAAACTTAAGGTATGCTCGCCACCGATAAGTAGAGGTTTTTTGTCAGCAACAAGATAGGTCGTAAGCTTTTTTCTAATCTTCTCCAACTTATTTTCCATAGAGCCAAGGCCCTCAAGTTCCAAGTTTCCCAAATCTGCAATTGGAAGGTCTGCTAGATTTTGCTTGAAGTAAGGGCTGTAAGCCTCAACAGTTTCGGAACATGCACGAATTCTATCTGGTCCAAAACGAGTACCGGGGAGGAAGGTTGTGGTTTCGTCTAAAGGCAGACCAAGGATAATAATACGGGCATCCAAATAGCCAGCGTCAGCAAACCAGAAGGCCATCAATATTAAGTCAGGCAGTGATACAAGATAGTGTATCCCTGCAGTATAAAGAAATCTAAAGGTATTTTAACTGAAGAATTCACGTATCTTATCAATAACGTATGCACGTTGCTCGGAGCTGAGTTCGGGGTAAACAGGCAGAGACATTACTTCTTTTGCTGCAGATTCAGCTTGTGGGAATGACCCTTCAGGCAGTTTTAGATAGCTGAGAACCGGTTGGAGATGCAGGGGGGTGGGATAGTGGATACCTATACCAATTCCCGATTCATTCAAAAAGGTCTTCAATTCATTTCGTTTTGATGTACGAATGGTATACTGATGATAGATATGGTTGCAATCGGGATGAATTACAGGTACTTTTACTACTTCAGCCAAGGCGTCGCTGTAAGCTTTTCCGTTTGCCGTCCTTGCATTGTTGTAAGTATCAATATGATTGAGCTTAATTTTTAGGAAAGCGGCCTGTAAGGTATCTAATCTTGAATTTTGACCAATAAGGGTGTGATAGTATTTTTTAGGCGAACCGTGTACTCGTATCAGGCGACATTTTTCGTAAAGTTCGTCATCATTAGTAGTTATGAGGCCACCATCGCCTAATGCTCCAAGATTTTTAGTTGGAAAGAAACTGAAGATAGTTATATCACCTAAACCGCCTATTCTCTTGGTTTTATAAGTGGAACCAAAGGCCTGAGCGGCATCTTCAAGGGTTTTAAGCTTATGCGCCTTGGCTATTTGGGTAATTTTATCCATTTCAGCGGCTTGACCGTAAAGATGTACCGGTAGGATGACTTTTGTTTTATCGGTAATCGCCGCTTCCAACTTGGCAGGATCGATATTATATGTATCAGGATTGATATCAACAAATACAGGTTTTGCACCCAAGGCTACAATCACTTCGCCTGTGGCAATAAAAGTAAATGGAGTGGTGATTACTTCGTCACCTGCCCCGACGCCAAGCGCTCTTAGGGCTATTCCCAAAGCATCGGTTCCATTACCTACCCCAATGGCATATTTTACATTCAGATATTCGGCGCAAGCGGCCTCAAAGTCTTTTTCCTCCTGACCCAAAATGAATTGATTCGACTTAACAACCCGTTCAAGCGCCTTGGCAAATTCCGGCATCAATGGTTCATGATGCGCCCATAGATCTATTTGCGGAACCTTCACAAAATCCTCCTAACCTGATTATCCTCAAGTTTGTAAGTCCCTTTACAGCGTGCGTTACATGTGGCATCGCCTTTTTCGTTAAACTTTAGACGCTCGCCGCATTCACACATCCAGCCAATTTGACGCGCAGGAACACCTACCATCAAGGCATAATCTTTAACATCCTTGTGGATTAAGGCACCTGCACCGATAAAACAATGCCTACCAAGTGTGATGCCACATACGATAGTAGCATTTGCCCCGATTGATGCACCTTCCTTAACCAAGGTCGCTATCCATATGCCGCCCTTTGGCCAAGCTGCGCGTGGATTAAGATCGTTGGTAAAAACCATTGAAGGACCGCAAAACACATTATCTTCAAGGGTTACCAAGTCATATATACTTACATTATTCTGAATCTTACAATTATCGCCGATTTTAACTCGCGAACCTATAAATACATTTTGTCCTAAGCTGCATTTTGCACCAATTTTGGCATCCTGCATGACGTGAGAAAAGTGCCATATTTTGGTATCTTTTCCTATTTCTACAGGTTCGTCCACAACCGCTGTAGGGTGGACAAAGTATTTTTTCTCATTCATTTTAATTCTCCAGAGTTCTTGCTTTCAATTTCCATTTACTCTCTCTCAACCTTAGTCTTTCTAGCAAAAGGGAGAAGGACTTTCTTCCCCTAGGGTCGCTATAGTCGGTTGCGACGACGGTTTGTGATTAGCGCAACAAAACGGTGTCATGAGGCGTTACACTTTATAGTTCACAACGACAGATACGCACCCTTTTGTTTTATTGAGTTCTGGGCGTGTTCCAAAATAGATACAACTACCGCTCCGCTTTCACCATCGGCAACAGGTTTGCGATTTTCAATAATGCTTGAAATAAAATCTTGACATTCAAGTTTTAAGGGTTCAGCCTCGCCCAGTTCATAAACAACAGGCTTTTCATTACGGTTGTGCTCAAAACTTCCGTCGTCTTTAACCTTAATCCATTTGTCATAAACTTCCACTACCGATCCCTTACCGATATCGTTAAATACCGCAATACCTGTGGAACCTACAACAATCAATTTGCGCAATTTTTGTGGGTCAAGCCATGAAGCGCGTACGTGAGCCATAGTATCTTGTTTGAAAAACAGTGAAAGGAATACAATATCTTCAACCCCTGGGGTTAAAAAGTCATTACCTGTGGCAGATACACCAACCGGATGCTCGCCTTCAAAGAGATAGAGAATTATTGAAAGATCGTGCGGAGTAAGGCTCCACAAAGCGTTCTCATGGGCGCGTGCAAGTCCCAAATTAACCCTTATTGAATTAATATAAAGCAACATACCAATTTGACCTGATTCAACAATCTCTTTGATTTTTCTAATTGCCGGATGGTAAACCATAACATGACCAACCATCAGTTTTAGGTCTTTTTCTTTAGCAATCTTGACCAGTTCTTCGGCTTCTTTGGTTTTCAATGTCAGCGGTTTTTCACAAAAGGTATGTTTACCAGCAAGAAGTGCTTGTTTTGCTAACTTATAATGTGAAGGCGCGCCAGATGCAATACATATGGCATCAACATCTGAGGTGAAGAGTTCGTTTGCATCGGATATAAGTTTAATATCAGGATGAGCCTGAGCAATTTTCTCAAGCGCTTTTGGGTTTAAGTCAACAACTGTTTCAAGCTTGACTTCATCAAGGGATGCAAAGTTACGTATAAGGTTCGGGCCCCAGTATCCGGCACCGATAACTCCCATGCGAACCATTTTTCTCCTTTATTCCTATAATAGTTGAATTGACGACGGGAGAGGATCGGTTTGACCTCCCGTAGGCGGTATAGTATCAGGGTATGATTCTACCGTATAAATCGGAAGTTTTATTTTCCATACAGTAAGTACCTTTTTCTTACCCTTTACGGTAACCGGATCCATTGCCATGTATTCAAATTTCTCTTTGGTTTTTTTATAAACAGAATCCGACACTACAATTTCTCCGCCTTTTGCCAGTGTTTGTAATCTGGACGCGGTGTTAACGCTATCTCCAATAACGGTGTACTCAAGCCGTTGAGTAGAACCTATATTGCCTACAACCGCTTCTCCATAGTTGATACCTATTCCTACATGAATATCGCGTTGCCCTTGTGCAAGACGGTCGCGATTCATTTGTTCAACCTTTCGCTGAATTTCAACAGCCGATTTAACAGCCTTGAATACATCATCGCCATGCTCAACAGGTGCGCCAAATATAGCCATGATGCAGTCTCCCATGAACTTATCTATAGTTCCTTCGTTCTGAAAGATTATGGTAGTCATTTCGGTAAGGTAGAAATTTAAGAAAGCTACAACCTCTTCAGGAGGTAGTTTTTCAGATATAGATGTGAACCCTCTAATATCACCAAAAAATGCGGTTACCGGTTTTTTTACGCCTTTCAGGGTTTTTGCAAACACATCCGGATCTTTTAGAATTTCGTCTGCCACTTGGTGAGAAACATATCGTTTGAAGGCGTCTTCAATCAATACCTTATCTTTTAAATCTTTAGCCATTTTATTGAACTCAATGGTAAGATCGCCAATTTCATCGTTTGTACGTTTACGAATACGAAAATCAAAGTTACCGCGCCCGATTTCAGTTACACCTTGTACCAGTGTACGCAGCGGTCTTACAAGCAAGGTACCTAAACCAAAAGCTCCGAGAATACCTATAAGAACACCGAGAATTGTAATTCCACCCACAACCATTTGAATTCTACGTGAAGCAATTTGCAAACTGGTTAAATCAATTCCCACGTGAATTTCTCCCAGCTTCTTGCTTACTTTTTTACCTCCTTCACTTTCTCCCATTATGACAACTGGTACGGCTATTTCGTATATATACTCCCATGGAATTTTTGGAGCAGGTTTGAGCTGTCCTTTTTCGGTTAAGGTGTCACCTTGATATAAGTCCCTAAGCCATTGAGGAGGTGTGGTTTTAGATGACATGTACATGTCATCGTTTATATTTTTATCAGGAAGTTTTATATGTCGTTTAATTTTGGTATTCCATAAATTTTTGGCAAGATAGGTAGTTAAAGAATCGGTTTTTCCTGTAGGTGTAAGTATGGCGGGTGAAGCTGCTGCACGACCTGCTGTATCAAGGATATAGGCGTAAACACTTCCCTGGTGCCTTAGGGCGTCGCGGGCAAGTAGGGTGAGGGTTAAATCATCTTGCCCCATAAGCGGGTCTACGGCGGAGAAGGCAAGGTTACGGGCAAGAACTATACCGCGCAACTCAATTTCTTTTAAGAAAGAATCCCTAACCAGATTAATAATGGCAATACCTGTGCCTCCCATAAGTAAGATAACCAGAATTACTAAAAGTCCAGATATCTTGAAGCGAATGCTAAGTCTCACGGTTGAATGATACGTATATATAAGCTGTAGTCAAGGCGCTAAGGTGAAGGTGAAAGTTTTAAGTTAAATTAAGGTATATCCTTAACAAGAAACCGCAAGTCATTTATTTACAGAACCTTAAGGTTTTTCGTCGCTTGCTTGCCTAAACTGTGTCTTAGAAACTTCCTTGACTTGAAGCTAAGGCCGAATAAACTACATTTATGCATCAGGAATCTTTAAGAATTTTAGCAAAGCGTCCTTTGAGATTTCCTGAATTTACAAAAACATTGCTTTCTGGCTTACAGATATCTGCTTGTTTCCGCCCTGAAGATATTCTTTATATCTCATTAACTACTACTAAAGCCCGTAAGGGGTATTATGATATATTATCCTTGTATCAGAACCAGGTCTTACGTCCTCCTAAGGCTAATACTCTAAAGATTTTTGCTCGTAATTTGCTAAAAGAACATTCCTTTAAGGGGGTTGTAAATCAGGAAGACAGGAGGTACATTCTTCTCAACCTTATTCATCATCGGAAAACTTCACTTTTCAAAGAAGAACATTTAGGCCTATTATCACGTTTGTATTCTGATCTAAAACGTCATTATCCTTCAAATTGGAATAGTATTCCCTCCATGGCTCAAGAGCTTGTATTTGATCCGGATATTATAAATAGGTTAAAAGACGCACTCTTTATTCTGGAAAAATATGAGCTTTATCTAAAAGAAGAGAATCTTGTTGACGATGAAAGTATATTGGAAGCCGCTAGTGAATATCTTGATAAACTTCCTTATAAGTTGCTTATTATCGAAGGTTACTTTGAACCATGGACAGCTGAACGGAAGATGTTTTCAAAATTACTTAACAGTATTCCTAACGCTGTTGTGATTATACCCAACCATCCTTTATCTTCATCTTCAGAGGCTTTTTTCACGAAGCATAATCTTGAGCAAAAGCTGTTTACTGCACAGGAGGCTGCTCAAAGTACCTGGAGAAAATATCCTTCCCGTGAAGACGAAGTTATTAATATTGCTAGAGAAATATGTCGCATGCAAAGTTGTGGAGAAATTAAATATCCTGGGGAAGTTATGTTAGTTTTTCCTGAGTTAGCGCTTTATAGGCCAATTGTTGAAAGGGTTTTCAAACGTTACGGACTTAAAGCCGATTTTACAGAAAACCTTAAATTGAGTAAACATCCGGGCGTACAAATTGTCATTGATCTTTTAAGGGTTGTTGAAAAAAATTTCAGGCGAAGGGAGTTAGTCGGTTTGCTCATTTCACCAATTTTTAAGAATGTTCCCGCTTCAGTTAGAAACTGGCTAGATAGCCTTTCGCGCGATGAGAACATTACCGGAGGTCGGGATGCCTGGAGAAATAAGTTTTTGAAAACCTATCCTCGGCGGTTTTATAAGTTACCTGCTGGCAAAAAGTTATGGAAAGAAATCGCTAAGTTTGTATATACTTTTATAGAAGATATAGAACAGTTGCATTTGTGCAGTTCGGTAGAAGAATTCTTAAAAAAACTCAAACGTTTACTCTACAGGCTTGAATGGGATCCTGGTAATGAGGTTATAGAGGCATTTGATGAAGTGCTTGAAAAACTTAAACGAATGTCCGAATTTGCAGGAGAAACAAGTCTTAGCTTAAAATTTATAAGGGAGACCCTTGAGGTTTTAGCAGGCGGCAGGCAATTGGAAAAGAAAGAGCAAAATGACGAAATTCTGCAAGGAATAAAGGTTTCCTCTTTAGTTAAATCGCGATGGCTTAATCCTATGTACTTATTTTTTGGCGGTTTGGTTGATGGTGAATTTCCGCAGCATCCACGTCGTGATTTACTTGTTCCCGAAAGCCTGCGCCGTAAATTGGGATTCATTACAGTGGAAAATCACTTCAAGAATGACGAATTTGAGTTTTTTAGACTTCTTGAAATGCCTGTTAAAAAGGTTTATCTTTCGTCTCCCAGCATGGATGCTGATAAACCATTACTTCCATCGGTTTTTCTTTCAGAAAGGGATGAGGATGTTGCTGGAGGTGAATCTAATACTGTAGTTTATTGCGAAGAGGAATATCAGACTCATATACCTATTTCGCGACCTCCTAGAGAAGAAGGTGTAGTTATCAATAACCCTGTTTCTATTGAACTAATAAAAAATAAATTCTCTGAAACCTATCCTTTCCGTGTAACCTCCCTTGAAACCTATAGAGCTTGTCCTTATCGCTATTATTTACGCTCTGTACTAGGTATTGAGGCCTATGAGGAAGCTTCAGCAGAACCTGAAGGACGTTTGCTTGGCAATATCGTTCATGATATTATGGAAAAACTCTTTAAGGGAATAGATTCCTTTCAATCAATAGAAGATAAGTTAAGAGAAACAATAACCAATGAGCTTAACGCACGAGACTTAAATCCTTTTATCAGAGCCTGGATTGAAGACTGGTTAAATGCCCGAATCGATTGGTTTTTGGCAGAAGAAGAGGTCAGAGAAAATAAAGGTTGGGAAATTGATCCGGCATGGATAGAACGTAAGCTTGAATATTTCTTTTCTTCCGAAGGTTTTACTCTAAAAGGTAGAGTAGATAGGGTTGACTGGATGCAAAATAGGGCAAAGGTATTTGATTATAAAACCGGTAAAGAAAGCAAATTTCGCTTAAAATTAAAGAAAGGTTTGTCAATTCAGTTGCCTTTATACTGTGAAATGATTAAACGAATGTATGGGGCAAAAATAGATTCCTTTGGACTTTACAATTGGCTTGACTTAAAGCTTAATATGATTCATACAGATGAATCTGGTCATGCCGTAAATCAAGCACTTGAGTTTGCCATACAGGCTATTGAAGGTATTCGTTCCGGCAGGTTTGAAGCTTCGGAGAATCAAATTTGTTGGTATTGTGAATATAAACAATTATGTGGTATAGCTAGATGAGTGTTGGTAAATATACAGATATTCCAAAGGGTATTCCAAGGCATAGCCATAAAGATGTAGGCAAAAGCCTAATAGTAGCTTCACCAGCAGGTTCGGGTAAAACTCAAAAACTGGCAGAAAGATATGTAGAACTTCTTAAGCATGGTGTTCCACCGGAAAGAATACTTGCCATTACTTTTACTGAAAAAGCCGCCGCAGAGATGAAGGAAAGGGTGTTTTCCATCATTAAAACCAACTACCCTATCTTGCATGAAAAAATCCAGACAAAGTTGTCACAATTTAGAATTTCAACCGTTCACTCCTTTGCTCGTTTGGTGTTGGACCGATTCGCCTTTGAACTCAAACTGCCGCCAAACTTATCGGTGTTGGATGGCATAGAGGCTGAGCTAATGAGGGAAGAGGTAATTAGGGAGGGATTGGTTGCCTTGGGAGGTGAAAATACGGAAGTTTCGCTTTGGGTACGTCATCTGACACTTACGGAAGGATGGAGCAAGCTTCAGCGAAATATCAGAGCTTTATTTCACCATACTCCTCAAAGTTATATGGCGTCTGCCGGAATTCCTGAAACGCTTGAGAATGAATATCTTACTGCCTGGAAGTATCTTCATAGCTCGTGGGGGGCGGAATTCTGGGACGCAACAGGATTTTCGCGTATTCCTCAACCAGAGAAAAAACGTGAGCATCTGCGGGCAATGGTTCAAAGCTTAAAAGAGGTTGCTCCAACTTTCTTAACGCAACAGGGAACATTACGTAAACGATTGCCCAAAGGTGAACTTGAGAAAGAGGTTTTCCAATCCAGAGGTCAGGCGTTACTTCATTATCTTGACCGATTCTGGAGATGGCATTCAGCCGTGCAGAGTTCAGGCCATATTTATGTTTTTAAGCACTTGATTAAACTGTATGAAAAACGCAAAAGGACTGAAATGGTTCTTGATTTCGCTGATATGGAATATCAGTTATATCGAATCCTTTATTATTCTCCCAATTGGTCAAATGTGCTTCAGTCCTTTGACGAACAAACAGACCATATATTGCTTGATGAGTTTCAGGATACCAATGGTCTTCAGTGGGCAATTGTTTCAAAACTTGTTGAAGAATGGAGAGCCGGATGGGGAGCAAAACAAGAAATTGGTAAAACTCCCACATTGTTTCTTGTAGGTGATGAAAAACAATCGATATACCTTTTCCGCGGAGCGAATGTTGAGGTTTTTAATCGTGCTGAAAGAGAAATGAAACAATGGATGGGGAACGCTTTTTTGAAAGTTACAGTAAAAGAAAATTACCGTAGTTTGCCGCTGATTGTGCAATTTGTCAACCATGTTTTTCAAACCTTGATGAATGGCGGTAACTATGATTGGCAAACGTCGTATGAACCTTTTTCGGCAATGAGGGAACCGGATTATCCTGGATTAGTTCAGATTCTTTTGACAAAAACCAATCCTGATTCAAAGATAGTTGAGAAAAAACAGGCAGAGGCAGATGTAATTGCTGCTAAAATTAAACAGATAGTGAGTAGGCTTCCTGTTTATGAAAAGAATGCTAAGGGGGAAGAAGTGCAGCGTTCTTGTCGTTATGAAGATATTACACTTCTTTTGCGGAAACGTACTCATCTCTCAAGCTACGAAAGTGCCTTGAGGAGTTTTGCTATTCCTTTTGTAGTAGTTAGAGGAACCGGTTTCCACTCTGCTCCCGAAGTTGTGTTATTGCGTCATTTAGTTAGGTTTCTTGCCAATCAGACAGATGATACAGCACTATACGATATTTTGCGTTCTCCTTTTATTTCAATGTCGGCAGACCTTATTCTGAATTTAATGCCTGAAATTGGTTCTCAAAGTTTATGGCAAAGGCTTTGTGCTGCGCGGCAAACCGAATGCAAAAAAGCTGTCAACTGGATTAAGAGAGTATTAAAGAATGTTGATGCTATGCCTTCGGCTCATTTGTTTGAAAATTTGCTTCGTGAAAAAAAGATATGGTCGTACTATTCCGATTCACAGGAAACCGAAAACATACGTAAATTCCTTCGATTGCTTGAGGATTTCGATAGGGAAGGCCTGAGGTTATATACAATTGCCGGACGTCTTCAACGCATGAGTTCAAGAGAAGAGGAACCTAAGGCAAATATCAATACCGAAGGCATGGATGCGGTAAAGATAATGACAATTCATGCAGCAAAGGGACTTGATGCGCCGGTAGTGTTTATTTTGGGAATGGAAGAAGCTAGTGCTAAATCTGAGTTTCTAGTTGTTCGAGAGGAAGGAGAGAAGGTTTTTCTTACATTTACTGGTTCAGCCTATAAGGAGCATCCTGAAAGAATACTTTGGGAAGCTAAGCTTGATGAAGAACAGAAACGTTTATTTTACGTAGCTTGCACTCGTGCGCGCGACGCTTTATTTCTTTCAGGAGTTTGGTCTGCTAAGATTAGCGGATGGCTTAGTTACTTAGCTGATGCTTTGGGAATGCAGCAAGTTATGGATGAAGTTGAATTATTAAATGCTCCTCAGGATATAGAGTGTATATTATCCACTTCATCGCCAAGCAATGCTGTAGAAGAGTCTTCTGATACTTCCGAACCATCTGTTCAACCTATAGTTAATTTAGATCGTAATTGGCCACAGCCTAGAAAGAAGCTACGTAGCGTTACCCATGAGTTGCGAATAGAAGAAGGTGTCTATCACAATAACATCGGCTTAAGACACTTTGGCGATATAATACATGCTATTCTGGAAGGTATTTCTAAGGGAAGTATCCTTTTCGATGAATTGGTAATTAAACGGGCTGTTCGAGGATTAGTTCTTTCCTTTGATCTTGCTCCATCTAGAATTCTGGAGTATCAGAATCGGGTAATTAAACACCTTAAGGGTCTTAAAGATACGGGTTTACTTGAAACCTTTATACTTCCTTGTGAAAATGCAGAATCAGAAGTGGAATTTGTGTTCCGTTCAGGGTTTCAGACTATAACCGGACGAATTGACAGGGTATTGATAGATGAAGACGGATTGCGTATAATTGACTATAAGTCTTTTCCTTCAAACATTGAACATATTAGCAAATTTAAAGAACAATTAGGCTTTTATGCAAAGGCCGCAACGAAAATATTCTCTAAACCTGTAAAGGGGACATATTTGTTATTTACTGCAGATGCAAAGTTAATTGAGTTGAAATGAGCAAGTCGGCTTTTGTTGCAATTGTAGGCCCTCCTAATGTGGGTAAATCCACCCTGATGAATCATTATTTAGGTTTACAAATTTCAGCCGTTTCCCGTAAAGCCCAGACTACGAATCAAAACGTATTGGGAATACTTACCGCTCCAGAAGGTCAATTGGTTTTTCTTGATACCCCTGGTCTGGTTGAACGCAAGGGCGCGGTGTATTCTTTTATGCGAAAAGAAATTGCTTCAGCTCTCAAGGACGCTGATTTAGTATTAATTATGACCGAAGCTCGTTTCCTGCCAGATGAAAAGTTTACCCTGTTTCTAAAATCCATTGAAAAACCAATTGTCTTAGCTATAAATAAAATAGATATGCTTAAAAACAAACTTCAGATGCTTCCTCTTATTCAAACTTATAATAATTTAGGTCTTAAAAATGTATATCCTATTTCCGCACTTAAAGGCAAGGGCTTAGCCGAACTTCTCAAAGGTCTTTTGGAACAAGCTCCTAAGGGAAAGCCTTATTATCCTGAAGATACTGTTACCGTGTTCCCTATGCGTTTTTTTGCAGCCGAACTTATAAGAGAATCACTATTTGAACTCTACGGTGAGGAAATACCTTATGCGGTTTTTGTGGAAATAGAGGAATACAAAGAAGAAAAGGGACGTAAAGATCTTATTCGCGCTACCCTGTATGTTGAGAGGGATAGCCAAAAGCCCATACTAATAGGACGCAGGGGAGAGGCTATCAAACGGCTTGGGACGAAGGCACGTAAAAAAATTGAGAATCTTTCCGGCCACGATATATTTCTTGTACTACATGTCAAGGTAGCTAAAAATTGGCGCAGTGATGAAAATTTCATACGCCGTGCAATGAAACCACCCTCATCATACTTACCATCCGAGTAAAGTTGGAATTTTTACTTAATCCCGCCCCATTAGATGTAAAATAGGCTTATCGTTTTCTAATGCCGCAAAATAAGCCTTCTTTTTATCCCTAATTAAT
>CAZUXE010000049.1:0-11969 GCA_964624585.1 uncultured bacterium
CGGTGTGTTACGGGTGGGATATTCCAGACAGCTTTTCTGAAGTACTCCGCTAGTAAATTTCCAAAGCGCCTGCAGTTGGAGTCTTGACAACTACTTATAAAGGAGTAAGATAGAAATATTGCGCTCAGCATGGCGCTGCGTGTCGCCTCAATTTTGGAGCGCTCAATTGTCCGTTAAGTTAGTTAATAAATTATGGGTAAGATAAATAGCCTAAACTTCAGGGGACGGTAACGCTGATGGGTAGACGAAAATTCTTTCACCGGCGCTCTCACCGTATACCCTATAAATTAATTTGGGGTTTAATTGTTGTCGTATTGGTATTGACGATAATTCTGGTTTTTCGGCTTTTTAATTGATGCCCATGTGTTCGGTTTTTAATAGTTGATGAAACAATAGGAGGTTGGAGAATGACTAAACTCCATTTCAACTTTAAGGATATGTTCCGGGCATTCCGACTTGGCTTCTCCGCCAAAAAAATATGGGCGGCCTTTGTTGGGCTGTTTTTTGCCTGGCTTGGTTATACCACACTTACCTATCTTGCCTATCTTTTGGCAGGCGCCCAATTCAGCCAGTTATGGGATGTTTTCCGTTTACTGCCCATACCCGGTGTTATGATACCAAACCTTGATCCCGCTGCCGCCCAAACCGCACAATGGGTTACGTTTGCATGGTGGAATTGGTTTATATGGGGCGCTGGGGTTTTCTGGCTAACCTTGGTTGCTTTAGTGTCAGGCGTTGCCATATCTAAGCTTACCTACGAACAGCTGCGTGGCGACGAATTTTTTGAACTTAAAGATGCCTGGAAAACAGGTATTCAAGGCGCCAAGGCATTATTCTTCACGCCTTTCATACTGGTAATTCTATTCGTTGTTTTATTTGTTGCCGGAATTTTCCTAGGGGTTATCGGTAAAATTCGTTTTGTCGGTGAACTTATCGCTATCCCGCTTATAGTTTTTGGGCTTTTTGTTGCCCTCTTCATGGTGTTCATGGTGCTGGTTACCTTCTTTTCTTTTACCATCAGTCCGGCCATTATTGGAAGCACCAAGAGCGATACCTTTGACAATTTGTTTGAAGTATTCTCATGCGTTAACGATCAACCTTGGCGTCTGATTTGGTATCAGTTCTTGCTTGTAATTTTCTCAGTGGTAGGAATGGCAGTTTTCGCCTTCTTCATTGTAAAGGGTTTTCAAATTGTCAAAATTTCCATGGGTACAGTTATGAACAATTCCAAGCTATTCTTTTCCTACCAGCCCGTGTCAGGTGAGTCTGTGCAGAAGGTAGCCTATATTGGTCAAAAGTTGAACGCTATCTTCAACATAGCGGCCGGCAATATCAAGTTGACTGTACCAGATAGTATGAACTGGCTTAAGAATGCAGTGGTTTTCGTGAAAGATATTTCGGGTGCGGGTTCTCTTGTAACCTCTCCCGGTATCTTTGCCTCAGCCCCCAAGGGTGAAGTTCTTACTCCTGAAGTTATTGCAGCCGCTACCGGACATCTTGTTAACCTGTGGTCGGTAAAAGTAAGCGCCTTTATTCTTACTCTCATTTTCCAGGTAGCCATACTGGCTGTTTTAGGATATGGAATGTCTGTTTGGTTTTCCGGAAACACTATGGTTTATTTGATTTTGGTGAAAAAGAAGGATCAGAGAAACCTGCTTGAGATTCATGACGAAGAGATAGAAATACCTGAGAAACTTGATATTTCTACCGGAGATGATAAGAAAGAGGAATCTGCTGAATCTGAGAGCGTGAAAAAACCGGTTGAGAAGAAGACTAAGCCTAAAAAAACTGTTGCGAAAAAGACTACGACTAAGAAAAAAGCGACGCCTAAAAAGAAAAAGTAGATATCTTAATGAACGTCCAAGGGCTGCCTTCAAGGCAGCCCTTTTTACATATTCACCACTACAACTCGTAACCGGCCAACTTGACATCCCGTAACATGCTTCCTATAATCCTCCTTAATCATCGGGGAAGGTTAAAAAGGGGTGTTTGTAAAGTTGATAGTTTGATCCTAACTTTAAGGAGAGAGAAATGTTCAAATGGATCGATGATACATTTATTAAACCCGTTGAAAATTCAAAAGCCCCGTTGGGCCTGTTTATCCTTTTATCAATGGGTTACATAGCTGTTCGCAATTTACTTGAAGGTACTTTTGAAGCCCTGCATATTCTTGGCCTATCTACAATCACTTTGAATGGTCTTGAAGAGGTTTTCTTGCATCTCAATTTTGCATGGATGTTTATGTTCATGACAGCAATAATTCTTATTCATTTTGTTACCGGACACGATATACGCAAAATTACGAAAGTTGTTTTAACATACTCGTTTTTAATAATTCTTCCGCCAATTATCGATTCACTATTTCGTGCAGGCGGTTTCTATCTTTTTTACCCCACGGATATAAATACCATTGTAACAGTATTTAAGGCTGCACTACGACCTTGGTTAATATTCCAGAAATGGCAGGGCGCTAACGTGCCTTATGGTTCCAGTCCAGGTATGGTTATTGAAGGCTATCTGGGTTTAATTATGGTCATTACATATATCGCCCGACGTACCAAGCCTTTGAGTAGGAAAATATTTGCAATAGTTATTTCGCCGCTGATACTTACCCTTTCTCTCGGGATTGCCGGTACCTCAGGAATATTCCACATGCTCGCTTCCCGACTTATTCCGCATGATCCAGTAAGTGGAATGACAATTTTCTTTACAGGCGGACTCGTAGGTTCGGTTGCTCGCAAAAACGCATTAATTCTTCTTTTTCCCTTTGTTCTAGTCTTTTTTCTAGGAATCTGGTTGTACAATAAAGAAAAAACCCGAAAACTTATACGTTCGCTAAATCCATTAACGCTTACTCTTACAGCGCTTGCAACTGTGGCAGGGTTCTTTTTTGCATGGATGGGTCTTAAAGATATCCTAATAGGCGTACCGCGCAACCCCTTTGATTATTTAGCCTTGCTTGGATTTATTATCTTTGGAATATTTACAGCTGCGCTTAAGATTTTTGCAGGAAAAGCCGCTGACGAATCGCTTGATGAAGCATCGCGTAAAACATTTAAGCGTGGCGCTATAGGGGCATTTGTGTTTGCCGGGGTCTTCATTTGGTCGTTGGGTTATGCGCCTTTGTTCATTTGGGTTGTAGCCTTAGCGCTGATGATGGTAATAGAGCTTCCACCCCTGCGCCTGAAACGTTTTCTTTTGCCATCGGCCATTTCCAACGCTATGTTTATTCTGGTTCTCGTAATATGCGGATACTCTATTTTCACTACAAACCGAACCATGAACGTATTCCCGTGGCAAATAGCGCTTGCAGTGTTCGCAGTAATGACCGTTGTTTTTCTGGGAATTGATTTCATAAAGCGTCTTCCCGCCTCTACCGAGCGAAAATCCATCGGAGTAGGAGAAGCGGAGGAATCATGAGTCAGTCGCGCGCGTTTTTTGAACCTATTCGTCTTCTTGTTGCCGCAATACTGGCTGTAGTAATAATTCTGGCGCCTCCCTTGCTCTTGAGTATACCTTTTTTGTTCTACTTCACTCCTGCTTTGGGAATTTTAGCCGCCCTCGGTGTTATTTTTAGTAAAAGATTCCTGCTGCTTTTGACAGCCTGTTTGGCATTGATAGTTTTTCTAATAGCAGGTTTCAGTCATCCTATCGGCTTGTCGGATACGCAGAAAGGAAAACTTGCCGCCATGGGTGAATTCATAAGCGCTGAGGTCTTCTTCGAACGCGGGCAGCATGACCTTGCCGTAGAGCATTATCAAAATGCTTACAGGCAGGGCATTAAGAACACATGGCTGGATTTTCAACAAGGACGCTGCTACCTTCACCTTAATCAGACAGGCCTTGCAAAAGAGATATTTAAACATTTAATGGATTCGCCCGATAAGTTTCCCTTGGAAATGTCTTTGACCAGCTATTCCTTTGCCTCAATGAAATCCATGGATTTTGAATCGGGAATTGCAGAATACAACAAAGCGATTAAGTATCATATTAAACCTGCGTCCGCCTACTATCAGTTAGGTATCTTCTATCGTAGAACGGATAATCAGGAAAAGGCGAAAGAGCTGATAACCAACGCTTATAAGCTGGGTTATGATCGTAGTTCATGCTCGTCTGTTCTAGGTGGAATTGCCGAATCGCAACTTAATCACCAGGAAGCCGAAAACTACTACCGACGGGCAATAAAGGAAAATCATGAGAACCTTACAGCCTACACTAAGCTGGGGAGCCTATTATTTAGGCTGGGACGCTATAGCGAGGCCGATGAGGTTTTAACCGAAGGGGTTGAGATACTTTCATGGATTCTGACCAACAACCATCGTGAGGCGGCCATGCTTCTTAACAATTTAGGCTTCGTGCGGGCCCAAATTGGAATGAACCAAAGGGATGATTCCTATATTCAGTCGGCAATAGTCGCCTATCAAGGGGCGATGGGCACGGATCCCAGATTCATGGATGCCTACGTTAACCTTGCGGATTTGTTTATAAAACAAGGTAATTATGCGGCTGCTGAAAAGGTTCTACTGGACGCTTTACGTGTGGAACCGAACAACACCTCAGCGCGTATGTTGTATCAAAAAATGCTTGTCGATTTGGGAATTACAACAGATACCACAACGCAGCAGTGAAGTCTGCTACACTGTAGCAGCAAGGTCTGCAACAATACTGTAGCAGTAAAGTCTGCAAAATATATAAGAACGATAAGATACGCATCCTGCAGAGTCAAGCTTTGGGTTTTTTGCAGAGCTTTTCCTGCAGTTAACTCAACCTTTAGGATAAAAAACAGTAAATTTCAGTCTGAAATTTTCTTACGAGCGATTTTTTCTCAATAAGTAGCTCAACCCCTATCCTTAAATGTCGCAAAAAAAACACAAAGTTTAGCAAGTATTTCCCTTAAGTACGGAATGAAGGCTAAGGGCGTATAGGCACGGGGCGCTTGTATACAAGAAGACCTAGGAAATTTTTGTCTTTGAAGAAGCCGCTGTTATTTTCGGTTTCCCGCCATCCACACTTTGAACAGCAGCCAAAGTGTCCTTGCTCAAACTCTTCGGGGACGACTTATCTTCTCTTTTATCCTTGGCATTTGGCGGAGTTATAGGCATTTTGCGTTCATTAGTAAACGCTGATAAAATAGGGGTTTTTATTAAATCTTTCCATATAAAACCAAAGCCATGACGGCGGAAGCGCTCTTTAATTAAACGTAAAAAGTTCTTACCGTAGATTATCTTTGGATCGTTAAGCACAGCGAGAGCCGTTCTTAACAAATAATTCATCGCTTTAGGAGATATGTGGGGGTGATTCCAAACCAGATGCTTGGCGTCATAATGTCTATAAACCTTATCAAAAATTCCATACTTACTTTCAAGCTCGTCCCAAAGTACAGTTTGGGGAAAGGGAGTAATTATATTCACCTGATGGGCATCAAAACCAATTCGTTTAAGTCTGCCGATATCTTCTATAGTTTCCTGTAAATTCAGGTTCTGGTAGCCAATCATATAAGTAGCTAGCGTATACATATCAGGTTTTTCAGATACCCTGCGGACAAATTCTTTGGTAACATCAAGCGTTTGGCTTTTATGCACACCGTCAAGGGCCTTCTGGCTCATCGACTCCACACCTATGACAAGAAAGCGTAGTCCTCGTTCGTACCAAACATCAAGATTGTGCAAAAAAAGCGCCATTCGCGATTGCGACCACCATCTTAATTTATATTTAGCCAAAAGACGAGTAATAATATCAGCCCTTTTAGGATTTAGTCCAAACAATTCATCAATAATGAACACGTCCGATATACCTATTTTCGCATAGTAGGCAAGAACTTCTTCAATTGAATCCATATTTATGGATGGTTTTGCTTTTGTAAAAACAGGGGTTTGACAAAATGTGCATTTATATGGACAGCCGTGTTGGGTGTAAATAAAACCCATGTGGAAATGAGGTATATTACCCGGGAGGAAAGTCATAGGCCACGATATTGTTGGATGTAGAATATCTTCCACCCTTTTACCGAATGCTTGCGCTATCAGGTCCTCCGAGGCTCCAAGAAAAACCCTGTCTACAATTTTAGGAATAGCAGAATCCAAGGCGCCATATCCTCCTGCCCAGAGTTCCTTTACTCCCTGCTTGCGGGCTTCATCAGCCATTTGCATAATCTCTGCTATCTGGTTTTGAAATAAGGAAAAACCTACTACATCCCAGCCTTCCTTTAATTTGTCCAAATACTCTTCCCATGTAGGAAATTCAAGTATTTCAAGCCCTGGAATATTGCGTTTAAGGAATCGTAACCCGGGAGCCGCTTTTCTTGTAAGGGCTACTCGTGGTAGGGTGTAAACATTTCCGCCTATGTACTCCAAATAATCGTTGGGAAATCTTCTGTAAGTTGTACACAGTAAAATCCGTGGATTGGTTGTGGGCTGTTTCCCTTTATTAAATTGATTCATACGGGTAGGCCTTTAGGCTTAGCTTGGAACACACAAATAAGTTCTCTATACGCCTCCTTGGTTAAGAAATTTTTCGCGTAAAAACACCCAATATCTATGCTCACCGCATTGTAAAATATAGTCGTAGGCATATAGCAACTCCTTTTCACTCTCCTGAGTGTATCAAAATGGCAAATAGCCTATTGTAATAATAATGGGCATATCTTGCTTGTCAAGATATGTTTCCCAATGGGGCAAGGGAAATTCTCCATATCTACAAACTAGCAAGTGTTTCCCAAAACTATTGATTTATCAGTACAGCTAAGTTGTAATGCATACGGAACTAAAAGCTATACAATTCATGGACACAAAGATAATCTCCTTGAAAATCCTTCTGTATCCTTTTGCAGCATCCACGGCGCAGTCTTTAGCTAAAGTCGTTACATGTGAAAACCGGTATCAAATTGGAGTCCAAAAGCTTTACCTTATTAAAATACAGCTTATAATTAAAACATGGCTTTACCTCTTCGCAGAAATAACCTTCGCAGACTTTCCTTATTCTCAGGCCCCGCGCTAATGGCCATTGCCGTTTTGTTGGGGTTGATTGTAACCTTGAGGGTACTTAAAAAAAGGGCTGCAGACGACGCTTTTGCGAATATTCCTGTAGATACCCTTAGATTTACGGAAGCAGGTCTTTTCTTGAACAGTGAACCTGTGAGTTCACAATGGATTTATGAGAAATACAGTAAAACGCGTTTACCTCAAGGTATTCGCCTTGAGGTAGATAGCTGTCTTCCATGGGGGAAATCATGGGGCATTCGCGATACACTGAAGTTGCTTGGCGAACAAAAAAAGAATATCAAGGTCTACGGCTTAGATTTCTAGAATCTGAGCAGCGACGTTGACATCATCTTCCCTCCTATTATAATCTCTATTTAGAGTGAAAATTAAGTGTACAGTTCGTACGTTTTTAGGAGGATATCAAATGAAGTTAGGTTCCAATTCGAGAATATTGTTAACCGCAGGACTGGGAATAATTCTGCTTTCCCTTTCTACAGGTTGCGTTGCTGGTGCAGTGAAGGGTAGCAAAGTATCGTATCCGGAAGGCCTTGAATTTTTAGCTAAATTAACCCCGCCTCCGTACTATTTTGCAAGGGGATATCTTGAAGGCGAGGCAGCCGACGGTAAAAAAGTTGTTGAAATGCCTTTGGAGTTTTATTGGGAAAAGGGAGCCTATATATTGGATATTCGTATGCCGGGCGGTGCTCCAGCACTGATGGTTAATGGATTAGCCGATACCGTTAGTGTGTATGATTTTATGCACGGTAAGAAAATTACCGTCTTGCGCAAGCAGTCTTTGGGTGGCTCAAGTCCCTTGCCGTTCAGAGCCGATGATATTCTTAGTATGTTTAACCTTTTCCCGCAAGGTTTTCAAGATATAGATACTTTTTATAAGGCCGAGGATGTGGTGGTTGTGAAATTCATAAACGGAACACGTTATGAGTTTTCAGATGAACCTAAGAGACTGCGAAAGATAATCCACGGTAACGATATTATTGAGACCACCAATTTTCAAATCCACAAAAATATGGCCTTTCCAAAACAGATTGAAATTAATAAAGGATTTCTTGTCAGTGAAGCTCAGCTGATGCGGATAGTTGTTACAAAGTTGTCATTTGAGCGTAAGAAGAATGATAATCCATTGAAATCTCTGGATTTTTCCATCTTCCGTATGCCCAGCGAGCTTGACTTGCGGGTTCTTGAAACCGGTTACGACGAAGAGTAGAAGGATGCGGGTATGAATTTGCTTTTAGCTATTTTTCTACCTGCGCTTCTCAACCACCAGTCTTATTTAATGCTGGGGGGAAGCTTTAGGCAGGCGGCGGTTGATGATTCCCTGCTGTATGTTGCGGAAGGACGCGGGATAAGCGTGTTCACCCAGTCTCGTTTCCAAAGGCTTGGCAGTTGGTTTATACCAGGAGAAATTACTCACGTTATAAAATATAAATCCCTGATAATTGCAGGTGGTCAGGAAGGACTTGTAAGCTTTTCGGATTCAAGCGATTTCGCTGTTTCTCCGTCTCACCTGATTCAGATGGAATGGATTTCCCGCCAAAAAATTGCTGCAATGGCTGAGGATAACGGAAAGCTATGGTTCGTTGGTGAAGACAGCTGTCTCTATAGCTTTAATCTGGATTCTGACACTACGGCTGAGAAGTTTAAGCTTAAGTTTAGTTTCCTGCCTGTCAAAATTATAATCCACGACAATAAACTTTATATGCCTGCCGATGCCGACGGTTTATTTTCTATTGATTTGACTTCCGATTTATCCAAAACCACAGCTGTTAGGCATATTTCCATTCAGGGCAATCCGCCGGTTCTCGATTTGCTGTTTACTAAGAATATGGTTTATGTTGCCGCGGCAGAGAAAGGCTTAATTGTCGCAACCCTTAAGCGTAACAGACTGAAGGTTAAGTTTAATCTTGAGCTTGATGGTGAACTTTCGGGTTTGCAAGCCTTTGGTGACCGCATTGCTGTGGCTGCAGGAACAAGCGACTACTTTGTTCTTTCTATCACAAACCCCAAACGTCCTGAGTTAATTAAGCAGGAAAGAATGCCGGGTATTGGAATATCTCTTGTGAAATCGCGGGATGGAAAATCGTGTTTCCTGATGACGGGCGGAGGAATGGCAAAATTAACCCCTGCTTTAGCGCCTCAGGCAGGCAGAGGACTCAGCTTTAGGATACTGGCTACGGGTTATGACATTCTGGCAAAATCCGATATCGCGACAATTGCTGCAGGCGATGCTGGTTTGAAGGTAATTAAGGTTGACAGTAACAGGCTTTACCTTATTGGTGCCTATACCAACGATATAGCCGACGCTCGTCGTCTTTACATGTGGGGTTCACAGGTCTACGCTTTGACTACAGCCAATATGCTAAATGTCGCTGACTTGAAAGATCCTGCCCATCCGCTTAAGCGGACTTTTCTGCAGTTTAAGTCGCTAACCCGCGGTATTGACGCCATTGGTGAAATGCTTTTGGCTGCGGAGGATGAACGCGGAGTAGGTGTCTATTGGCGTTGTCCTTGCGGTCCCTTTAAGGAGCAGGGACGTTACAACTTTGCAGGTCGGGCGCTTGATGTGGTTTTGAAAAAAAGGTTGGCTTTTGTTTCAGCAACAGGTGCTAAGAAACTATTGATTCTCGATTGGTCAGACAGTACAAATGTTGAAGAGGTTGGTTCACTTGAGGCGAAGCCTGATTTTGAAAAGCTGTTTTTGGACGGTGACCGTTTATACGGGCTTGACGAAGACGGAGAGCTTGCGGTATTCAATTTACGAAGACCGACACGGCCAAAGCTTGAAGCCGAAATAAAGCTTGAAGGGAATCCGAACGATTTAGTGCGTTATAAGAATACACTTTTTGTATCAGCGGCTGAAGCCGGAATACATGAAATTGATATTTCATCGGGCAAACCGGTTCTTACTAGAACGTATGCTGGTTTTAATGCAAGGGGAGTGGCTGTTTCCAACGGTCTACTGCTTGTATCAACGCCGTATTCGGTTGAATTGTTTATTATTGAATAACGCTTGTGTTGCCGAGGGGGAAATAATTTTCGGCGGCAGGCGTTGCATAACTTTAAGGGAGCTATGATGATTTTTTTATTAGCCGCTATCTTTTTAATGGGCGCTGCAAATAATGATGCTCAAGATTTCAGCAAAGGATATCGTAATTACTTTGTATCGCCAGAATTTCTTGATTTAGTTCAATATAAAGATAAGTTTTACGCCGCCACAGGGTACGGCTTATCTATCCTAGACCCTAACATCTTTGCTAGCAAAAAGACTTCAGGAAGCAAAAATCTTATCAAAAGCCTTGCGACACCCGGTTATGCCTCAACGGTATTGGTCGCCAACAAAAACGTTTATGTTGCCGGCGGGAACCTTGTAAGCGAGTTCAAATTATCTTCCAAGGGAGCTGGCTTAGTTAAAAATTATAGCTTGCCTAAGGCTCAAAAAGGTTTAGCCTTCCTTGCTGACGACAAGAATATATACATTGCCACAGATTCCTCCCGTTTATTGATACTAAAGCAGTCCCAGCGCCTTGTTCCGGTAGCTGAGTTGAAATTGCCAGGACTTCCTTCAAGTATGGTTCTTTATAAAGAGTACCTTTATGTGGCTTGCGGCAAAAACAGCATTGCCGTAATAAAACTTACCAAAGTGCCTGAGTTAATAACCAGCGTGAATGCTTCTGGAGTTAATGTCCTAACCGCAGGAGGCGATAAGCTGTTTGCGGCAACGTTCTCATCTGAGATAGTAGTTTTCAATATTAAAAATCCGCAGCAACCAAAACGCGGTAAAACTTTTGCAAGCCTTGCCCCTGCTGTTAAGCTGGAGTATTTTGATAACTACCTGTATGCCGCCCTTGGGTATCAGGGATATGCCGTGTTTAACAGGGCAGGAAAGCGTATTGAGGACGTTGAACCTTACAAAGGAGGCTATGTTGCAGATATCCTACCTGTGAAAAACGCCCTCTATCTTGCGGTAGGTCAAAAAGGAATAGTTAAGTTGGCCGGTGATGCGGTAAATAAGCTAAAGAAAATAAAAACCGTAAGCAACCATACGCCGATTCTGCACACCTCACGAGGAGGCGCCTTCTGGGGAATAGCCAGAGATCGCAAAGGTGTTAATGTTGTGAAACTTACACCCGATACGCTTGACATTGGCTTTGTTAATCCCCGCCCTGTTAAAGCTGCTGGAGTGCTGATGAGCGGCCCAAATGTGTATGTGGCCGACGCTGAGCGCGATGTTTCCATATATACTTTGAAAACTTTCCCTGCCGCCGAACGGAAATTCGATTTGTTTCAACCAGGCAAGCCCAGACGTATAACCTTGCAGAATGACTTGATTTATGTTGCAGCAGGTGAAAAAGGAGTCAGGGTGTTATGGATTTGTCCTTGCGGCCCCCTGAAGCAGAAGGGAGCATTTGAAGACGCCTTTGCCCTTGACGCTGCGGTGAAAGATTCACTGCTCTACATTGCCGATCCCAATGAAGGTCTTAAGCTTGTAAGTGTAAAGGAAGAGGGAAAAACCCTTAAATTGCTGAACATATATCCGGGAGCAATAAGTCCGCAGGCTTTGTTGAAAAAGGACGATATTCTTTACGTAGCCGATAGCATAGGCGCTATTGCGGTACTGGATATTAGTCAAGCAGAAAAGCCTAAACAGCTTGCTTTTTTGAAAATTGGCGCCAGACCATACGGTTTGGGAATGCACGATTCTACTCTTTTTATAGCCTGTGGCGAGCGGGGAATTTTGCCGGTAGATGTTTCATCTCCTGAAAATCCAATACCGCATGATTTCATTGAAACACCAGGCAAGGCGCTTGCCGTGGCGGCTTCCGATAAGTACATAGGAGTAGCGGACTTTACATCGTGGGTGGTTATTTCAAGACCCGTAACCCCGTAACCCGTAACACTCCGTAACTTATCCAAAGCTTTGGTTTTAGGAGTTTTGAGTTTTATCTCAAAACTCCACAGAGCTGTAATCCT
>CAZUXE010000050.1:0-5083 GCA_964624585.1 uncultured bacterium
GGCCGACTTGAAAGTCGGCCCCTACACGGATAGTCATTGAGATCGAGAAAGGCGATAAGGAAGGTTAAGGTTTGAGTCTCTCCACAAAGAGATGGGGGAGAAGCTAAAGTCTATATTGTCTACAAGAAGAGTTAGGGAAATGAGGCTTTGTTTTTTCACAGTTTCTTTTCAAAAAAAGGGAGATGGCTTGACATTTAGCCCGTGTTACTTATAATATATTCATGCCACTAAGAGAATTTCAATGCAAAGACTGCGGAGAAGTATTCGATTTTTTGATTCTACGTAAGTCTGATGAAGCCGAAGTAAGCTGTCCCAAATGTAACTCCCGTAAGTTAGAAAAGATGTTTTCAGTGTTTGGAGTTGCCGGAGCAGCTGAAAAATCAGGAACATCTTCCGGTTCTGGATGCAGTACATGCTCGTCCGGTACTTGTTCAACTTGCGGCTGATTTAAGAAAAATATATTCTAATAACCCTAAAGACCCAAAGACAGTTAGCCTCTCGCTGATATTGGCTAACTGTCTTTATTCATTATGTCTACCTAGTATCGTTGTATCGAAATTGTGTCAATTAGTCATTGAGTCCGGTGTAGTAAATATTTTTTGCATCTTGAATGTCGTTTGAGCGAAGCGCTTTGAGAAAGCTTTTTAGGGTATTTAGGTGTTCTTCGCCAACCATATCTGTAAACTCCATATCATCAATGGCTTGTATTGTGTTCTCTACTCCGTCAATCCACTCCTGCCGGATTGCAGCATCGCGCGCCAAAACTTCAAAGGTAATATCTATTGTTTCCCAGTCATCGGAACTTGCGGGTTTGCTGAAAACAGGTAGCCAGGGAGAAGATGCTCCAATAACGCCAAGGTTCTGCATTCTATAACGATTTATCAGCATATCGGAGTAATCATCTTTGTCTGAGTCGTAGAAGCCGTCGTTTCCATCCATACTCGATAGAATACGGTTGACATCAGGAGCTTGATACAAAAACAAGGCATTGACATCAACACCGGTTCCCGAGCACCCACTACGGATAAGCGCTACGTCGCGTATAACATAGCCTTCAAGGGTAAATGGGACAATGTCTATACTGAACCAGTCCTGTTCGCCAATCTCTTCTGATTTATACAAAACAACGCCATGGGAGTCTTCAAGTTTCACTATATAGTTAAAAACCGATCCCATTTCAGGTTCAGGCGTTTGGGAAGTAACGATAAGTTTTTCTTTATTCTTATCGCCATTGATATCAAGAAGTACGCTTACTTGCTCCCCCGGCTTAAACTTTTTACTATAGACTGTATGTTGATTCGTTTTAGCGCATGCCGTGAGAAACAGCAGGAAGATAAAAAATAAGGCAGATAATTTTTCCATAAAGTTAATATAGTGTAAACAAAGCTTATTGTCAACTTTTTAATAATATTAGTAAGTGCAGAGCAGAGGAAGTATTGCAAGTTGAGTGAGAGTGAGTAAATGGCTTTCTCTAGCGGTCAATGATTATTTGCAAAGCGTTACTTTTGTATTATATCGGTCTATTTGTAGTGTAGGGGGGCTAAATAAAGATGTATTCCTCTGTTGTGAGGAATTACTTAGATTGGGCAGATAAAAAATAAAACCGTAAGCTAAAGCTCGGTAGGCGTTATCCTATTTATCTTAAGGGAATTATTCTGTATCAGGTTGGGTATTTGTGCAGATAAGCGGCTATTGCGGATTTCTGGCAAGTAGTTCAATACGACCGTGATAGTGTGGTTCCCCGTGAGTGATATCCATCTCATAAGATTCCTTGAAGGCAATAAGTTCAAGTCCTTTGGCCAATTCCTTAACTTCATCTGGCAAAAAGTAGTGAACTACCATTTTTTTCTTTGGTACGAAGTAGGTGCGGTCTTCAATTTCATCAAACCGTTCCTTGCAGAGTGCAAAACCTGGATCTGCAGTTGAGAAAACACCCAAATATATGTAGCCACCGGGAACTAAGGAACGGATAGCCATTTTGACTAAACCTTCCCTTTCTCCTCGTCTTAAAAACATAAGCACCCATGCTGAAACTACAAGTGAGTAACGGTTTGGAATAATAGTAAGAGTAGTAAGTTCATTTTTAATAGCTCTTATATTTAAGTTTTGTTTTTTTGCAGTTTCCTGAAGCGCTGCAATGGAATCCTGATTGCGGTCGAAAGAATCAACTTCAAAACCATGCTCTGCCAGAAATATAGAGTTGCGTCCTTTACCGCAGCCTAAATCAAGGGCTATTTCGGTTTTGAATATAGGAAGGTAACGTAGAAGCATTACATCAGGAATCATTCGGATTTTTTCCCCGGCCTCAGGGTTAAATACAGATTTTTTCTCCTCAGAGGTCATGAAGCATCCTATCCGAAAATTGAGAGTAGTCAAGCCCCTTAACCATTAATAGAACAGAATGCCGGAGTTTTATTTAGAAAAGTTAAAAGAATACGGTAAGCACCGGTTTTGGAATAGATATAATTCCAAATTATCCTTTAATTATTACAAGCCTTTCTAAATTATATAGCATAATTAGGGAAGAGTGCAGGCATATTCACGATTTATAGAAAAGCATTTTCAATCTTGGAAGCGACTACTAATAGCTAACAGTCCATTCTACGGCAACTTAGTTGCGAAAACTGGCGTCTTTTCAAATTAATACGGGATAATGTAACTTGACAAAATGAAATTTCTGTTTAGAATTAATCTAATTATGACTAGCCTTGATGGTACAATTAAGAAATGTCGCGAAAGCGGTATGCGAATAACGCCTCAAAGGATATTCATTCTTCGTCAATTGTTAGGCAATCGCAATCATCCTACAGCTGAAGATATCTACAAAGAAGTGTGCAGAGTTTATCCAAATATATCTCTTGCAACTGTATACAATACCCTGAATATGCTTATTAAGCTTGGGGAAATTCGTGAATTTACGAATGGAAATGGAAACAAACGCTTTGATCCAAATCTTCATCCGCATGACCACGCTGTATGTGAAGTTTGCGGAAGGCTGTTTGATGTAGCTCAAAATGACGTTGAAGATCAGGAAATTCTTGCGATGGGGAAGAGATTCCGTGTAAGCGGTTACGAAACAGTTTACAGGGGACGTTGCTGGATTTGTTCAACTATGACTGTTGCCGAAAATGACAAAAAACAATTGAGGCGGAAATCAAAAGAAGCGATTAGTAATTGATATCTGGTTTGGAGGTTATATGGCAGAAGAAGGAAAAATTTATCTGTGTAGCATATGCGGACAAGAAGTGAAGGTAACAAAAGCTGGCGCTGGTGCTTTGCTGTGTTGCGGACAGGAGATGAATCTTAAGGAAGACTAAATTGTATCTTAGCGCGAGCGGATACTTAAAAAATATTTAATTAGGAGGACAGGTGAGCGTTAAGTTTTCCGGCTATGAAATTGGAGAAATGGCAATTCAAATAGAGCGCAATGGAAAGACATTCTATGAAGAGTTGGAAAAGGCCGCTAATGATAATGATTTAAGGACGTTTTTTCGCTATCTTGCTGATCAGGAAGACGTACATATTGAAAAATTCAAACAGTTAAGGGATAGTTTGGCCAAAGATGGTTACACCGCTCCCTATGATTGGGATGAGGCGCGGGACTACTTATCTGCTTTGGTTTCTAAAGAAGTGTTTTCAAATCAAAATTTAGGAGCCAAGATTGCGAAAAATGCAACAAGTGAGGCTTTGGCGTTTGACGCCGCAATTGGTTTGGAAAAGGATTCCCTACTCTTCTATCAGGAGATGAGAAGATTCGTCAACAAACAAGACCACCAACTTCTAGATGCAATTGCCGAAGAAGAACGCAAGCACATTAAAATTATCAACGAAAAACGAAAAGAACGTGGGGTCTAGATTAAATCGATTTTCAACTCTCTAGCTGTGATGCAAAGCAATTAAAGAATTTAGGCTGAGCCTAGATTAGATAGACTTTTCAAGTGGCTTAACTTCCTTGGTATGTATTAAATCTTTCAATATTTATTTTCAAAGAACCTTGTCGTAATATAAGTTCGGATTAATAGTCTGCGCCATAAATTAAATTCCTGCTGTCCGTATTTTCAACAAATTCTTTCTAAATACCGATACTGCAAGCTTTATGCTCTTTTTTTTAAGGGTTTTTAATTAAGAATCGTGGTTATCTGGCTTGACAAGTATTAAATACATGAGTATATTTATACTATGCGGGTCAAGTTCTGGGGAACAAGGGGTTCTATTCCCGTTCCCGGGCCTACCACTATCCGATACGGAGGCAATACAACCTGTGTATCAGTGGAGGGCAAAGATGGCACTTTTTTGATAATTGATGCCGGTTCAGGTATTCGTGCCTTAGGCGTTGATTTGATGAAGCGCGGCAAAAATTTCCCTATACATGTTTTAATGACTCATTTTCACTGGGACCATATTCAAGGATGGCCGTTTTTTACACCTACTTTTTTGCCAAAGAGCGAATTTATTGTTCACGGACGGGCAAAATCGGCCCTTGAGCTTGAGCAAATATTCAGCAGGCAAATGGAGTTCACTTACTTTCCTGTTGAATTTAAGAATTTGCCTTCAAGTTTTAACTTTACTCCTTTGCATGAAAATTCGCTAACCATAGGTTCCTTAAATATTCAAACAATAGACCTTTGCCATCCGGGTGGCTCGTTTGGAGTAAAAATTTGGGAAAAGGAGCGTTCGTTTGTTTTTCTAACAGATCATGAAGCAGGTCTTAAAGATAAGCAACCGCATCCCTACTCAGATTATGTTAACTTTGTAAAAAACACCCAACTGCTTGTTCATGACGCTCAGTTTACAGACGAAGAGCTTCCTTCACGTAAAACATGGGGACATTCTTCTTATCAAGAGGCTCTTAAACTAGCAATGGAAGCCGGGGCTAAACGCTTGGGGCTTTTCCACCACGCGCCAGAGCGGGTTGATTACGAAATAGACCGTTTTGTTTTGGATTGCAATCGTATTTTAGAAAAAAACCGTAAGTCAATAGAAGTCTTTGGGGTTATGGAAGGTATGGAATTTACCTTCTAAAGCGGTTTAAGGAGTTTACTCCTTTTGTCGTAAAATCTACCGATGACATTATTTTCAAAAG
>CAZUXE010000050.1:5183-6791 GCA_964624585.1 uncultured bacterium
TATTTTCAAAAGTATCAAGAATTATCTAAGCCAAACCTGCGATTTCGTTTTCCAATATATTTGCTTCCATCAAAGATCTAAATTATTAAGCTTAGTCTTTTAGTTGGGGAGTTCGGAAAGGAATTATGGATTGTTTCAAGTGTTAAATGTGAATTAAAGAAAGTGTTTAGCTCCGTATCTGGATTGTTTTTTTCAACTAATGGCAGCTGAATGTGTTAGAATTGGATGTGCGCCTTACAAAATTCTTTAATTGGACAGATGAAAGTAAGTGTGTACGGATGGTATTAAGAAAGTTAATCTTTCTGTAACACTAGAGGTTGTTAGAATTCCAAAATGCAAGGGTGAAAAGAAATGCCGAACAACAACAGTTATCCGACATTTCTTTCGCTAGGAGGTATTTATTCTTGCTTAGTCTTGTTTCGGTTTAATCTCAAACCATATTGAAATAAGGAATGCTCCGAATCCGAAAATAAATGCGGCAATGCCGAAGATAATTCCTACATAGGGTATACGAGTTAATATTACAGCCAAGCCTGTCCCCATAAGCATTGATAAAACAATATGCGGTTCTTTGCCATTGCGGGCTTTAGTGAGAATGAAGCGGGAAAGAGCGGTTCCTGCATATAAACCTGAAAGAAGTATGCCGATGGCATAGATAATTAATAAGAATAGGGCGGGAAGAATTCCGATAATGGTAACAATCAAGAGACCGATAATAAATAATACTATTGGCGAAGCAATAAGCGCGATGCCACCTGTTAATGCAGATGCCCCTGGATTAACCATGATGTGATTGCTAACCGTTTTCAAATGACGCGGGAATACCAAAGCAACGAAAAGACCGGCTCCCATAAGTATAAGCAGGAAAATGATAGTACCTGCGAGCCAACCAGGGAAGGTTCGTTTATGTTTATCGGTTTCTGATTTATCTTCTTTAAGTTGTAGAGTGTCTTCTTTTGTGTCGACTTCCTCTTCGGGGACGAATACTTCAGTTCCACCGAGAAGTTGAGCGTTTTTGTCAATCTTCAACTCAGTAGCAGCATAGCGAAGTTTTCCTTCTATTATCGCTCCGTCTTCTATAACAATTACCGCTCCGGTTATGGTAGCCGGCGCTTTAATGTGTCCCCTGATAAATATGGCTGCGCCTGAGGCTTTTAGGGAATCTTCATAGACTCCGTCAAGGTATACGCTTGCTCCTGCAACATCGGTTTTTCCTGAAATATTACCGGAAATATCAATAACCGCGCCCATTGCTGTCAGGTTATGGCTAATGTTTGAAGACAACTTGATGTCGGCTCCCATCAGGAATACATCATCAGGAACGTCAGATTTTACGTCAATAACTGCGCCTAAGGCTGTTAATTCACCGGAGACTGTTGTATTGGAATCTATTGAAACTATTGCGCCTGAGTGTACGTTACCGCCCATGAAACTTGATGGGTCGAATTCAAATGCTCCCAGTATGGCGGCTGAACACAAGAAAGCTAGAACTGCAAATTTTTTCATCTACATTATCTCCTTGTACAAAAATTTTATCAATATAACTGTTTCTACAAGAAAAGACGCATAAATTACAAAGAGGTTTCAATAGCTAAGGGAGTTAGGCGA
>CAZUXE010000050.1:6891-11889 GCA_964624585.1 uncultured bacterium
CAAGAAAAGACGCATAAATTACAAAGAGGTTTCAATAGCTAAGGGAGTTAGGCGAAAATAAATAGGCCGAACTTTTATTCTAGCTTAAAAACCTATAATTCGAGTAAGTGTTAGCTGCATTTTTTCAATCTTTGAGCAAGTAATGGAGGGGGCTATACTCTGTGCTGCTGCCTTAGGCTGTTGTAGACAGCTAAAATTGACTAGCTTTTGACTATCTTTTGACTAAGTTTTGATAAACTTTTGACTAGCTTTTTTTGGGCAGGAAAAGGAGGCCAGTGGCTACCGGCCTCCTTGAGAGAATTGTCAGAAGTTATTATTTACCAACAACTTGCATAGAGTCAAGCAGGATGTATGGGTAGTATCCGCCCATGCCGAGTTCAAGTTCCTTTGAAATAATATTAATATTTAAGAAATCCTCGTAGATGTTTCCCGCAACCATTGTGTTTTCGAGTCGTCCAACTACCTGACCTTTTTCAACCATGAAACCAACAGCCTGAACAGAAATGTGTCCCTGGGTATAGTTGGATGAATGGAATCCCAGACCACCGGTTAGTATTATACCTTCGTCAATTTTTCCAATTATATCGTTGTAGCTTTCAGTTCCAGGTTTAATCCACAAATTGGCAGGCCAGGGGTTCGGTAGCGAGTTAGCGCCTCCGCCGAATAAGGCTTTTTTGAATCCATTACCCGATGACCTTGCGCCTAACTTGGCTCCGGTTCGTAAATCCAGCAGATAGCTTTTTAGAATACCGTTTTCAATCAAAGGACGTTTTTCTGTAGGAATACCTTCATCGTCAAATGCGCGTGCGCCGATTTTTAAACTATGCGGATCGTCCATAATTGTCAGTTTAGCATCAAGAATTTTCTTTTCAAACTTTTCCAAAAGAGGCGAAGTTTTCTTTACCAACTCCTCGCCTGACATTCCAGCGCATAATGAAAGCGCAAACATATACATGGCGTCGGGAGTCCACAAAACTGGCATTTTCTTGGTAGTTGGGGTAACATTGGTTTTCGTCCATTTGTAGCGCCGTATAAACTCGGCAACCTCTTGTTCAGGATATTCAAAAGGATTTATTGATTCCTTAGAACGGTACACACTTATTCCAGCGCCTTTTATAGGAGCGCTGATGCCGAATTCTATACTTGTTGCAATATGCTTTGCGTTTGTTCCATGTGAAGTCATAATGGTTAATTCAACTTCGCTTTTTGAAGCGCCAATGTTTAGAGAAATATCAGGCAGTTCAGCCTTGACCTGTTCCTTAGCATATTCGCATATATCTATTAGTTTCTGAGTAGGATATTCAGCTGCTTCAGCATTCCATGGCTTGATATCTGCGAATTCAGTTGCATGAGAAAACGAGTAGGGGATTTTTTCACCGTATTTTGCAGAGTTAGTAGCTGAGTCAAGTAATTGTTTTGCGGCGTCTAAAGAGGTGGCATAGGAAAGTCCAAGGCGTCCGTCTTTTTTTACTCTAAGCATGGTTCCGGTTAGTTGATTGGAAGAGATAGTTCTTATGTCCCAGTTTCCATAGCCAATGCTTGTATCGTTTGTTCTTTTATAGTAAATTTCAGATTCATCAAACATCTCAAGGCTAGCGTCCATTAAATTTTTAATCATTGTGCGCCTCCAAGGGTTACAGAGTCAATCTTGATATGGGGAGAACCTTTTCCTGATTTTGAATTCAACTGCATTGGTCCTCCTCCGCCTTTACCGCATCCGCCGCGTTCGCTAAACTTAATGTCATTACCTATCATAGAGATATTCTGAAGCGTTTGGAACAATTCGCCAGACATATTTATGTCGCGTACCAGTTTACCAAGTTTACCGTTTTTTATTTCATACCCGTACTGCGCGCCGAAGGTAAAGGCGTCACCTGATGTTTGTCCGCCTTTGGCGCCAATAAGGTAGTATCCTTGGTCAATAGAGGAAATCATGTCTTCAAACGAAGACTTACCGTTCTCAATAAAGATATTGGACATTCTTACTATAGGGGTAAATCGTGGGCCCACAGCTCTCATATTACCTGAAAGAGGTTCATTGAACTCTGCGGCTGTTTCCCTTGAATGCATACGGCCTGTTAGAACTCCGTTTTTGATAAGTTCTGTTCTTCTTGTTTTGACACCTTCGTCATCTACCAGATGTCCGCCTGGAGCTGTAAGTATTGTACCATCATCTGTCACGTTAAAGATATCCTTGCCTAATTTCGCGCCCAATTGAAGTTTTGCCAGAAAATCGGGATTATCTTGTAGTCCATCCGCTTCAGAAAGATGTCCAAAGGCTTCATGAATAAATAATCCGGCTTCATCGGGGTCAAGTATAACAGGGAAATTGCCGGGTGGAAGTTTATCCGCTTTAAGAAGTTCTGTAGCAATCTTTCCCCTTTGCAGGAATTCATCTTCCCTGTTTAAGAGGTTGGAGTAGTCGTCGCGGCCGCCTACTGAAAGAATAGTCATTTGTACTATATTACCATCGCGAGCGATGATTCTGAATCCTATGTTGCATATCATAAGTTCATATTCAATTGCTGTACCTTCGGAATTGACAAACCAACGATGAGAGTACCATTCAGAATAACCTCCGGCAACCACGGCAACCTTTGGTATATCCATCAGCAGATCGCGATAATGTTTCAAGAGTTCGTGTTTTTCTTGCAAAGACCATTTGCGTGGATCTTTTTCAGGAGACAGCATGAATTGACCTTTCAGCTGTTCTGTTGGCGCAAGAGAAAGTTTCTTTTGTCTTACCGACCCTGCGAGTTGAGCGTCGTTAGCGCATTGAATTATTCCTTTCTCAATATCATTCAGTTTTGAGAAGGAGTGAATGGCCTTACCGCCGTTGGCATAGCTTCTAATGTGTCCACCTTGGGAGGTGGTGTCGCTTAGAGTGCGCAGTTCCTTATTTTCATAACTTATGGTGAGTGATTTATTTTCTTCATACCTAATATCAGTATAATCGGTCTTGGAACCGGCGATTGCCGTTTCAAGTTTTTTGAGCATATTACCTCACTTAGTGTATTTAATCTTTCTTACAAAATACGACGAAATTGCAGGCTGTCAAGTGAACCGGTTTTTGTTTAAGAAAAAATGAGAATGAATTGAATCGCAAAAGAAGTCAAGCTTATAGGGGAATTCTGCTCGTTTCTGTTATTTTGTTTTGTATTCAAATCGCTATGCGGAGAGTGAGTGTTTTAATAAGGCTTTTTTCTGCGAAGTATTTCTTTTATAGAAAATCTATTGATACAAGCGATAGTAGCAGTGTCTTAAATGGAAACCTTATGTGGCTTAGTTGCTTGAAGCGTTTGAGGCCTTGTCGGAGATTCGTTTTGAAACGGAGTTTGCTGTAGGTATTGACAGTTACTTGACAGAAGTAAATCTTTCACTAAAATATGGTTATATAGAAGTTGTCAAGTTACTTTGACTGGGTAAAACTTTAACTTAGAATCTAAGATAAAGTTTGTTTGACAACAAGGTTTGCGTTATTTATGTATGCGTGAGATGGCCAAAGGGAGTGTCCGCGCCCAAGAAGACGGATAAGGTTAAACAAAAGGTAAAGAAGTGGTTAATCGCACGCTGTATAGAAAGCCGTAAACCAGACCTTGAGACCCAAAAGTTGTTCCTCCTTCCTGAGTATGGGAAGGTGTGAACCTCGGGAACCCACCCGGTGAAAGCCGGGTGGGTATTTTTTCTTCTTAACATAACTTCTATAGGTTTTTAAGAGAAAAGGGATATGTTTTTTGCCTCTCAATTAACCTTCCAAAGCTAACTGTAACGTCATCTTTTTGTATTTCGATGTTCTTTGTGAGCAATAGGGCTTGACAAGCGTTCGAAACCGCTTATACTTCCATCTCTTAGTTGAAAAAAGGGGAAGGAAAAGGAACCGTCAAGAATTCTTTTAACAACAGAAAGACTTGACAAAGAAGAAGATTTGATTACAATTCCGTTCTCTGGTTCTTAAAACGGAAACGAAATTTGGAATCAAGAGCAAAATGCTCTTTAGAAAATTGGGAAAAGTAAGTCCAGCTCCTTTAATTTTGAGTCTAGCAGCGTCAAAACCTTCAAGATTTTTTTTGCTTGGAGGGTTTGATCCTGGCTCAGGGCTAACGCTGGCGGCGTGTCTTAGACATGCAAGTCGAACGGACGATCTTCGTGTAGCAATACGTGGAGAAAGTTAGTGGCGAACGGGTGAGTAATACTAGGGTAATTTACCTCGGATGAGGGGCATAACTCAGAGAAATCTGGGCTAATTCCCCGTACGCTCAACTGTACATAAGTGCAGATGAGGAAAGATGGCCTCTACTTGTAAGCTATCGCTCCGAGATAAGCTCTTGGCCTATCAGCTTGTTGGTAGGGTAATGGCCTACCAAGGCTTCGACGGGTAGCCGGCCTGAGAGGGTGATCGGCCACACGGGCACTGCGACACGGGCCCGACTCCTACGGGAGGCAGCAGTCTAGAAAATTGCACAATGGGCGCAAGCCTGATGCAGCGACGCCGCGTGCGGGATGAAGTCCTTCGGGATGTAAACCGCTGTCCTGGGAGACGATGGAGCGTCTACCTAATACGTAGATGTTTTGACGGTATCCCAGAAGAAAGCACCGGCTAAATACGTGCCAGCAGCCGCGGTAATACGTATGGTGCGAGCGTTGCCCGGATTCACTGGGCGTAAAGGGTGCGTAGGCGGATCGGTTAGTCGATTGTGAAATCTCCGGGCTTAACCCGGAAACTGCGGTCGATACTGCTGATCTAGAGGACAGAAGAGGAAAGTGGAACTCCTGGTGTAGCGGTAAAATGCGTGGATATCAGGAGGAAGGCCAATGGCGAAGGCAGCTTTCTGGGATGTTCCTGACGCTCAAGCACGAAAGCTAGGGTAGCAAACCGGATTAGATACCCGGGTAGTCCTAGCCGTAAACGATGTACACTAGGTATTGGGGTTTCCCAGTGCCGGAGCTAACGCGTTAAGTGTACCGCCTGGGGACTACGGCCGCAAGGCTAAAACTCAA
>CAZUXE010000051.1:0-11855 GCA_964624585.1 uncultured bacterium
GTCAACGAAAGAAGCGATTCAACAGAGAGAATCCGGAGTTGATGCGTTCTCTTCTCCGCTAGTATGGCATTCTCAAGTTGCCGAATCTCAGGGTCAGGACGTCCCACAACATAAAGACCTAACGCATTACCCCAACTGGGAATCACCTTCTCGGAAATCAAGCTATCTATGTAACCCACAAGAGTAGCTGTCTTTATGGCATAAGTCTCAGTCGTCTTGACTTCAACGACGATGTTGAAGCCTGTGGGAGATTTCCAGTGTCCATCAAACCCAATTTGTCCCTGAACACCTTTATACCGCCCGAAGCTTACTTCGAATTCCAAAAAGTGCCCTAGGTAATTGACCAAATCCTGAAACGCGCGATTGTATCGATCCCCTGATATTCTTAAACATTCCCCTACATAGTCTCTGACCTGTCCTACTTTACGGACATTGTCTTGCAGGTATCTTCGGAAACGTTCTCGTGACGTTTCCTCACCTGGAGAGTCATCCAACTTACCAACAAGATCTAAGATTTGACTCAAGGTTATATCCATAAAACCTCCGTATCGTCATGATTCAGTATAATCTCCTTCTCTCTTATGTCAATCAAAAAAATGGGAATATAAGTTTCGTTATACGCTAGAATAAGAATAGCTCAAAAGGTTATATCCACGTGCATTTTGGTGCGGTCTTTGGGATGAATGCGGGCCGGAAATGTTTTACCCACAGCTGTTTTGAGTTTTTGAACAATCGCTGTGGATATAGGGATATTCTTGGAAAAGGTGTAAGGCTCCTTGCCCGGCAAGTATACCTCATAGGTCAGCTTGACCACTGGCTTAAAGTCTTCACTGCGACCGGTATCATCAACACCTAACAACTTAGCCATAGCGTTGACACCATCCTGCTTAAGTAAAGTACGGTCGAGTTGAGTCCAGTCATCGCCCCCAATATTGCTTCTACTGTCAACTGAGGTGGTAACGCTTGATGTAGCTTCCGGATCAAAAACCACCTTTTTAGGGTCAGCCAGGTCTACCTTAACCGCAAACATAGCTCCGGGCTGAAACTGAGGCACTGCGGAACGAGATACTATAAGATCAAAGCTCGTCTGATAAGGTTTCCGATAGCCGTCATCTATCAGCAATTTAAGATTTAGCACCGGCTGGTTATTGATAGTCATAGTACCACCACCGGAATTTTCACCAATTGATATAACGGTAGCTTTTGCCGAACGACCGTTAAGCAGAACTTCCTTGGCCTTCTTACCTGCACCCCAGAAATAGTTGTACCCCCCGCCAAACAAGCTGAAGATTCTAAAAAAAGGAAGAAGTGGAACAGCAAATACGAGAACAAACAATACGACCAACCCTATATTCCAGACAGTTGACCCAATATAGGCAGTAATTTGATCGGCTAAAATGTTCCACAACACTAAGATAAAGGGCATTACGAATGGCAGGAAAAATATCCATAATCCTTTTTTCTTTTTTTGAACCATTAAATCCTCTACATTAAAGATTAAAATGTTACATTAACTTTGATTTTCTTCCTATCTCTGGGATGAACTCTACATGGATAGGTTTTACCAATAAGGTTTCTAAGACGAGCAATCACATCCGGAGGCAAGTCTACATCTTTGCTGAATACATATGATTCCTTACCTGCGATTGCTACTTCGTAAGTCATACGCACCACGGGTTTGAAATTCTCACTGCGCCCTGTATCCTGAATATCCAAAAGCTTAGCCATGCCATCGACACCATCCTGTCTCAAAAGTACCTCATCCATAGTAGACCATTCGTCAGAGTTACCAACCAACCTGCTGGATTGAGCAGACGAACGCGAATAAACTGACGCCTGTCCGGAAGTATCAAGCGTTACTTTTTGAGGGTTTGAAGGATCAACCTTGACCGAAATTACCGCCCCAGGTTGAAGCTGTGGCAACGCTGAATGAGGAATAATTGCATCAATACTGACCGGATAAGGTCGATTGCGACCGTCATCAACCATTAGTTTAAGATTCAAATAAGGCTGATTGTTAACAGTTACTGCCCCACCTATGCTACTCTCACTTATTGACTGTATAGTCGCTGTAGCATCATATCCGGTCGCAAGAATTCGTCCCTTATCCAAACTTCCAAACGCGGCGGCAAACGGCTTGCGAATAAGTTTAAATACCATAAAGCCTATAACAAAAAATGGAACCAGCATCAATACAATAAAAATGCCCATACTTAAAGCCATCCCAATATAAGAAATCAGAAATGCCATCACAATACCCCAAATTATAACAGGTATCATCGAAAGAATTCCTGCAAGGATAATACCGGTAATGCTTTTTCCTAAATTCACTGTTTTATCAAGCAATTTGCCTCCTAAGATTTAGAAACGCTCTTGCTGTAATTAATAGGTAGCTGAATATTCTATTGTCGGTTCCCTTCCGAGTAATTCAAAATTCAAGTACCTGCGCAACTCAGTATATACTTAAAGATATCTCTGTCAAATAGAGAAGAACAACGCCATGCATCGCCTTTATTTATAAGGTTAACGAACACAGAGCGCTATATTACAAGTATTCCGAATAACTAAAAATTGAGACGCATTGAGATTAAAGAATTCAAGCTTACAACTATTCCCCGAGTAAAAGATTCGGTTAGCATGTTGCATCATTGAAATAAAATAACAGAGGGTTAGCGCTAAGGAATAGAATAACCCTTTTCATTTTGCCTTTCTGAGTAGTTCCGATTTGTATCTTTCCCCTGCAATACAGCGCAGGATACGAAAACTCATTCCATAGAACACCCATTCATAGAGACGCAAGCGACACTATGGGCATCCGCATTACTTCTACTGGGTACTCAACCTCTCAGTAAAAGAAAATACTAAGCGATACCGGATGCAGATTTTTTACCGGAAGTCGCGGCTAAAACCGCCTCTTCATATTCTTTAACCAGTATCTTTATCAATTCATCCACTGAAATTATTTCATTAACCCTGTAGGCGTTCGCACCGGCAAAAGCAAAACCATTATCAAGCTTTCCTAACTTCGCATTAGTCAAAGCATCAGCAATGCAGTATGGAACATTCTTAAAGTCACAGGTTTTAAGGCACTTCCACGGACACTTCACCGGCTTTCTAATTCCTGCAGATACCTGAGCAAGAAACTCATTGTGAATCGCTCTACCCGGAAGCCCCACAGGACTATCAATAATTTCCAACTCATCCTTACTACATTGAATATAGGCGTTTTTGAAATGCTCCGATGCGTCACATTCATAAGTTCCAATAAAACGAGTTGCCATTTGTACACCATCGGCGCCTAACTGCATAATCTTGAAGATATCTTCTCCCGTATAGATGCCTCCGGCGGCAATAACCGATATGTGTTTTTTGAAAGCATCTGCATATGGTCGAATAGTTGAAACCACTTCAGGTACAAGTTTTTCAAGCGCATATGCAGGATTGTCTATCTGAGCCTTTTTGAAACCCAAATGCCCGCCTGCCAAAGGACCTTCAACGACCACAGCGTTGGGAACAAAGTTGTAATGTTTCTGCCAGTATTGAAAAATTAAATCGGCTGCTCTGGCAGAAGATACAATAGGTACAAACTCAGTATGCATACCTGCAAACGATGGAATTGTTTTAGGTTGTTTTAAGGGCAGTCCTGCACCCATAAAAACAACATCAATATTTTCATCAACAGCCACACCTAGCAAATCATCAAAATCTGAAAGAGCTACCATGACGTTAACTCCAACAATCCCTTCATCCCCGGATAACTGCTTAGCCTTTCTAATCTCTTGCCTAAGCGCCCTTTCGTTAGCCTGCTTAAGGTTTGATGCAAAATCAGGTTCAAGCATACCAATACCAGCAGTTGCAATTACTCCAACAGCCCCGGCTTTCGCTACGGCAGAAGCCAGTTTAGACAAAGATAATCCTACCCCCATTCCGCCCTGGATAATAGGTATCTTTATTTTTAATTTGCCTATACGTAAGGAAGACAAATTAATTAAGTTGTTCAAATGTTTCAATCTTTAATCTCCATCTGATTCGTCTACGAATTTACGTTGAATGTTTTATGCTTTTATCAGATATACTATTGAATTATAGCTATAGCTTAAGCCCGGTCAAGCGAAACACTACTCAAACATCCACAACTCAGCCCAGACACCTTCCTTAATAGAGGTAAGTGCCGTATATAAGCAATTTACAGCCCAGCATCAAAAAGTCTCTTTCAAGCAAGCCTCTTCACTATAACAGGTATTCTCACTTTTATCGTGATTATTATAGTATGCTTGCGCAAGAAATGGGTTCCTACGAGCAATTTTGTCGTAATTCCAAGGCGGAGCCTCACACTCAGGACACCAATGCCCTCCGTAAAGAACAAGAGCAGGGCTTGCATCAAAGCTATGACCAAAAGCGCAACGCCATTTAAGTTTTTGCATTTTATCCCCTGTATAAGTTTTTGATAAAAGCTCTCCTCCTCTAAAACGAGCGACCTCTCTTAGTTCATCTACAGTTAAGTCTTCTATTGCTTTCGTTTCATCATAACCGTGGCTTAGAATATGGGAGGAAGGCATATGCTGTGGTATAACATCTTCCCATGTTTTTATTCGCGACCAATTCTCAAGCGAGGCAAAAAACGCCTTAATTCTTAAAGGCATCTCTTCAGGGTGGCTAACCCAATACAGAGGGCCATCTTTGGCTGCAGCCATAGGTTTAAGAAAGAGGTGTTTGACAATAAATGACGGCACAAAACGCGCAAGCTTCACATACCATGGAACATTATCTGCCACCTGTTTAACGTGATTGTTAAGGGATTCGCGCTGATGATTAAGATAGTTGTTTAGGATATGGGAATCAGCGTACCAAGCATCGTGAAAATTACGCAGACAAAACCAATTTGGATCCATAACTTTCTTAATATCACCCATTCCCAGTACCTTAAGCATCCTCTCAAGGTAACTATGGTAGGTAAAACGGCAAGACTTCCCGCCTGTCTGGTTATACACCCTACACCAAAAATCGGAATTCAAAGGTTGCTCTAATGTTTGAACCAAACCGTAACCTGCATCTCTAGCCGTGCACATTTCTATATGTTGGACTAATGGCTGGTGAAACATTATTGGATCCATAAGGGATGAGATATCAGGAATTGCAATAAAGGTTTGACGCATACTAACCCAATGTTTGATACCTGATTCAATAACCGCTCGCTCAGCCGCTATCTTGGAAATAGCATAAAAATCGAATACCGAAGGCATAAGCGGATCGCCGGCCCTAAGCAAGGCAACCGGAGGAAGCCTATCGCCGTAGAAAGCCACTGAACCAATATTGACTATGCTAATGCGCTCAGCGCCATTAGGCTGTTCCTTAATTGCTTTAATTATATTTAATGTCCCGCCAGTGTTAACCCTGCGAGCTAAAGCCGGATTGTGATCTGCGGCAGGCGATATAAGGGCTGCCGGATGAAGCACATTATCAACTCCTTCAACTGCCTCTGCAACATTGTTGTAGTTTGTTAAATCACCCCATACAATTTTGAGTTGCCCATCCTCACTCTGCACAACCCCACGGCCTTTTATAGAACTAATCCCTAATTTTTTTTCATACGGCTTGAACAGAGTTTTTTCGTATTTATTTGGAAGAAGAAGCAGCACTATATTAAACTTATCGCGCCTTCGCCACAACTCCTTAAAAGCCTCATATCCCATAGAACCGCTTGCTCCGGTTAAGAGTACCTTTCTTTTTTTATGAAACATAGGGATAAAGGATATATTTTATGCAATCATTCATAGGCATATGTTCATTATAGGTAAAGCCGAAGAATTGTCAAGTAGCTTAACTATTAGGCGAATTGACGAACTGCTGCTCCGCTTATATGCCTTAGGATATGGCTATCTTAACGAATTTATCTATATGTTAGTTTTTGGATTTCTTAAGGGTGAAGATTTTCAGCACTAGTAAGGTTTTCTTAAAAGGAAAATTGAGAGATTTTTTGAATAAAAAGAAGGCGCAACCGCGCCTTCTTTTTATTGTATTTTGGAGATGCTACATTTTAACAGCCATCCCGCTTATATTAACTGCGGGAAACCATAATAAACCAGGAATAATAGATGCAGGAACAATAGTCGTTTTGATATTTATTACGGCATTTGCTCCCATTTTCTTAGCCTCTACACTAAGTTGCTTGTAAAGAACATCTTGAATCTCCGGCCCCATCATAGGATAAAGCGGAGGAAAAACGCCCAAACAGCTAAGTTTGATGTTAGCTCTAATAGCGCTAACCATTCCCAATGGTTCATAATCTCCGTCTTTTACATCTCCTGTAGTCATAAACATATCACTTGGAGCAGGCACTTTGGAAACAGCTTCCCATGCACAACCGCTCATTGTTAATACAGTTATCAATGATATGAAAAGTAGTAGTTTTTTCATAAATAACTCCTTTGTTTATACTCCTCGGCGTAGTTTAGTTTATCTGTTTATTTTCGCTTGTCAAGCATAGCAATTAGTTTACCTGCTAAAGCAACAACTGCTTATCGGTAATTGGCATGTCAGGGCTTGACAAAGCGAGAATTTCTGTTAATATTTTATTGAATGAACGTTCAATCGATAAAATCAGGCGATAAATATGCCTTAATCTTAAAAGCGACTGTAGAGCTTATTGCTAAAAAAGGGTTTTACGGAACCCCTATATCGGCAGTAGCTAAAAAAGCAGGCGTTAGCGTAGGCATAATATACCACTACTTCAAAAACAAAGACGACCTTATCAAACAAGTTAATGAACAAATAATGCAGAAATTTGCCAACGCTCTACTTGAAGGCGACAGTAAGCAGATGGCGCACAAAAAACGCTTCCTCAATCTATGGAAAAATATGATAAATTACCTAATTACTAATCCTGCAGAACATACATTCATTAAACAATTCAGTGCCTCACCTTATGCTCAATCATGCTACAACCAAAAACAATTTGAATATTTCACAAACACAATTCAGCTTATTGAAGCCGGCATTAAGGCAAAAGCGCTTAAACCATTACCGGTAATATTGATAATGGAAACAACGTTTGCGCTTTCCTCCGCACTGATAGAGCTGAAAACAAGCACGGGGATGAAGATTGATGAATCATTTCTCACAACTACCGCGCAGGTAGCCTGGGATGCAATTGCAAAACATGAAAACGATATTCATCCGAACCTTTAATTTAAGGAGAATTAATGACTAAAGCAATGACAGCGCTACTGCTCAACGGTGCAAATGACAGTTCGCTGGATGAAATTCAAAAAGCCATTACCCATGAGTTAGAAATGAGAAATATAGATGTTACTAGCCGAATAATGCGTGAAATTGATATCAAATTCTGCACAGGATGTTTCGGTTGCTGGGTAAAAACACCTGGGAAATGCGTTATAGATGATGAAAGTCGAAATATAACCAAACAAATGGTTCGTGCAGATGTCTTGGTATACCTTACTCCAATAAGCTTCGGCGGTTATTCCTATCAACTAAAGAAAGCTGTTGACCGCTTTATTCCCAACATCCTCCCCTACTTTAAGTGTTACAATGGCGAAACTCACCACAAACAACGCTATGAAAACAGATCACGGCTAGTGGCATACGGCGTACTGGATAGGGAAGATAAGGAGCAGGAACGAATGTTTGCCCTTCTAAATTATCGTAACTTCTTGAATATGAAACCACCCGGAAACGCTTTAGGAATTATATACAAAACTGATTCTATTAATAAAATTATTGAAAAGATAACGAATGCACTGAATAGTGCGGAGGTAAACAATGCTTAAGGACAGGACATTGAAAGCAATAGCTCTAGTAGGAAGCCCAAAAGGGCCAAGCTCGAATTCCAATTCTATTGCCGACTACATGCTTTTGAAGCTTGAGTACCACGGATACCAAACAGAAAAGATATTCATATACTCCGAACTGAGGAAGTCGCCTGAACTTAGAGAATTGATTGAAAAACTTAATGACGCGGACGTAGTTTCGCTGATTTTCCCATTGTATGTAGATAGCCTTCCTGCAGGGCTTATAAAGGCTTTAGAATTGATTTCTAAAAAACGCAAAGTCGATAAGACTAGTAAGACTCAGCAACTTATGGCCATATGCCAAAGCGGTTTTCCTGAATCACACCAAAACGACCTGGCATTGGATATGTGTCAAAACTTCGCAACGCAGTCAAATTTTCAATGGATTGGCGGCATAGCAATTGGCGGCGGCAGTATGATTGGAGAATTAGATATCAAGGAAGCCGGAGGCAGACTTCAACATATTAAAAAAGCATTAGATATCGCAACGCAGGCAATAGCGGATAGTCATGATATCCCACAGGAAGCAAAGGACGCAGTCGCTAAGATGCCTATTCCAGCAATGTTATACAGAATGGTAGGCAGTTTGGGCTGGAATAAAGCGGCAAAAAAGAACGGTCTTAGAAAAAAAGACATGTATGCCAAGCCGTATGCTAAGTAGTATGCAAAGACGAGGCGAATTTTAGGTCATAAGTAGATTAAAATGATGCCCGGACATCATAAACTTTAGAGATAAGGAGAGCAAGTGAAACATAAAATAAAAATATATTTGATGTTATTATTGGCTTTAACCATATTTTGCACAGAAAACCCACCTCCCAGTCCTCCTGCTGGAAAAGCCATAACCGTATCGCTTACCCCTGGAAGCGAATACAACAAACACATTCCTCAAATGGCTTTTTGGCTTGAGGACACTTCGGGGAAATTTATTGCCACAATCTATGTTACGCGCAAAAGTGGAACGCAATCATGGCATGGGTTGGGAAGCGTGCGTCGTCAATCGGCGCTGCCTGTATGGTCGCATTCACGTGGCATTAAGGCCAAAGACGGTTTATACATGCCCACAAGAGAGCATCCAGTACCTGACGCTGAAACCGGCGCAACACCAAGGTCGGCTTTTAGCAAATCTATTAAACTTCCCGATTCTGTAAAACTTGAAACCTGCTACGTATTCGCCGAAGTAAATAGTTCTTTTGACTATAACGATACCTACACTTCTCAAACCGATCCCAACTACAGCGGCCAGCCCTCTCTTGTATTCAAAGGAAAAATAGCAATGCTGAACGACACAAATACAGTGGTTCTAAAAACAGTAGGACACGGACAAGCTCAAGGCGCAGACGGAAAAGTATATACCGACCTCTCTGGCATAACCACTGCATTAAATATAGTCAAGGAAATAATAGCTACCTTTAAGCCACAGTAAGGACTAAAACCTAAAAACTAAACGCAAACAAAGCGGCATATAAATAATGGATTAATATTTTATTTTGCTACACGATTATTCTTTTTAGTAAATAATATGGAATTTTTGTCACCTTTCATCTTCTTTTCAGAACTAAAATCAGCACTGCTTGAGAAACTATATTATGCAATGTTTCTATCTTACAAGATTTTCGTAATATTCCACTAAACTCTGTTTTCCTATCAAATTATATAATTCTTCAAACCGCTCTTTCAACTCTGATACTTGACATTCAAAGATGACAACAATTCCACCAATACTTGGAAACAAATTCAGAACTTGTATTTTTCGAGCATCTGTGACAAGTCCATAATGACAACTTAACCAAATAGCATAACTCTTTGTTTGTTTCTGCGCTTTTGCTAATTCTACTTCTTTTACAAGTCTATCTTCTTTTTTAGCTTCCACCACAAGTAAAACTTGATTTTCTAAATTTTCGTTTTCAGCATCAAATAGTGAAAAATCAGTTTCTAATATTGTTGATTTTGAGCCATTGTATGCTTTAAAAATCATTCCATCATATCTGTCATCTTCAATATATCCCAATTTGTAGAGTAGGGGAATAATGAATTTCGTTTCAACTTCTCGTTCCGTTCGAAAGATTCTATCATTTAGCTTATCAAACCAAGCATCATCATTAAAATTTCTATTTAGCTTGTATTCCTTTTTTTCAGCTTCTTCTTTGATTTTGTGAGACAATGTAACCCTATCATCCAGAGTAAGCTTCCATACTTCCCCTATTTTCATTATTGAAGGATTTAAATAAATTCCATTTCCCGCCAATAGTTGAGTTATTTTTCGTGAACTTTCTTCTGTCCGTTTCAAAAAACCAAATTTCTTAATTAAAGTCCTGACTTTTATCCTTTTAGGTTTTCCTTTTTCAATAACTTCGGAAGCAATTCCTTTCGCTATTTTTTCCAATTCTAACTCCTATCGATTTGCCCTTATCTCCTCAAGATTTGCCTTTGCGGCTGGAACCATCTCAAGAAATTTTGCAAGCGTTTCACAGACGTAGTCAGAGCAATACGCACAGTTGAGAAGTCCTTTCTCCTGAGCGCATTTACGAATTTCACATTCACTACAGTGACCAATATGCGGCCCCTGTGCTTCAAGACATCCAACACAATTTATTTGTTCAGGAGAAAACTTGAAATCAAACTGAGCCGACCACTCCTTAGCGGTCTTTATACGAAGCTGGTTATCATCATTTTTATACGCTATATAGGCCGGACACCCTGCGCAATCAAGCCCACATACTGCTATTATTTTTGACATAGCTGCCTCCTTTGTATACAAAAGCATACTAAAACGACACCGCTTGTCAAGCGTTCAAAGGTAATGCTTGTGGAAGAGTAAGGTAACACGACGCCAGTCTTCCTGATGCTGATGCTGATGCTAACCCTAGCATACACCTATGTTTTAAGATACTGAAAATCCAACTACCACCTTGCAGTATAACGTTTAGTATGGGAATTTAAGCTCTCGTATCCTCAAATGACTACTAACCCAAGCTACCGAACGCATTCATAATTATATTAGATTATACGTTTTATACAAAAATAATAGTCTGACATAAACAAGTTTTTGAGAATAAAGCTTGGTGGTAGCCATAACAATAATTATTCTCTACAATTACAAGTAAAACAGTATAGTAGTAAATTACTAGAGTCTTACTTCCTTATTGTTTGCAACACTGCATCTTCAACAGAATGAAACTCTGCATACAAATTATCTGGATCCGTATGTATCTTATAATCCCAAACAAATCCCCAAATGCCACCGGTTACAATAGTAAGTATCAGATACAGGGCATAGTTTCTCTTTTTTGAAGGATCAAGATTAAAACCTAGCGGATATTTAATTAAGCCCATCTTAATCCATATTTGAGACAATTTATCATCAAAATCTTGTTCTAGTTTCTGAAGTTTATCCCAAATATTATTCATTTTATACATCCATACAAAACCCCATATCCCAGCAGTTATCACCATTAAGAGAAATGAAATCCCGGCTTTTATTTCTTTGATATTCTGCCTAAAGTTGTTGTTCACAAATTCCTTCAAATCATTTAATTCATTTCTTATTTTGTCGTAAGAATGCTTCTCTTGGGAATATTTTTCGGTATAATCTAATATACCTGTATAGTAATCTTTTTTACGGAGAATAAATTTATCAACCCGTCCAGTTCTCTTGAAGAAAAGCACAATTGCATATATTCCCATAGTTATCGGATTTAAGAGCAAAGTACACAACCACCAATTTGTAAGTGGAACATCAACATCTCTCCTCGCTTTAATACTTCTCTCTATTTTTTGAACAGCTTGAATCATAAAAAACCTCCTTATAATTATTGGTCTAAGGTAATAATCTTAGTGTAGGAAAAATCTTATTTATTTTCTCCCTACGATATAGTTATAAGCTACCACCGTACTTTCGCTTATAAGAACTGATTTTCACACAATCTATTTTATAGACAGACCACTTGAATATCCGTTCAAAGAAAATATTACTACTAAAATACATTTTGTCAAGCCCGAACAACACGCGGGCTGACCTAAAGGTTAGCCCCTACATGTAAGTTA
>CAZUXE010000052.1:0-1672 GCA_964624585.1 uncultured bacterium
AAGTGAAGAATTCAAGTTATCAAACATTGCGTGAATTATACTCTCAACGGCAATAGAGTCAATTTAGGGAAAACGGTTTTTCTTTCGCTGCTTTAGTTAGCTAAATTATCTGTCAGTTTAATTTTCTTTAAGCAAGTCTTCATATATTCTATAAAATTGCCGTCCTACAGCTTCGGGGCTGAAACGTAGCTTAACGTAATCGCGTAGGTCTGCGGGATTGTACTTATGCCAGTTTTCAAGCATAAATCCAAGTCCATCAACCAGACTTTGCCTATCCTTTCGATTCACTAAAACCCCTACAGTGTTTGTTACAAACTCCTCAGGGCCGCCGCATTTTGTTACAACAACAGGAAGTCCGTGAGCAAGTGCTTCAATTGTCGCTACCGAAAAGGTTTCGTAGTTACTATTGAGAACAAAAAAATGCGCGTTCATAAAGTAGTTGGCGAGTTCGTTATTAGGTACATATCCTTGGAAGAACACATTTTTATCCAGCAGACCCAAATCTTTTGCAAGAGAGGTAAGAGATGTCCTGTCTTTGCCATCACCTAGAATGTCTAGTCGAATATCAGGACGCTTTTGGACCGTTTCGGCAAGCGCCTTTAGAAGACCGGATATATTTTTACTTCGGTCATAGAGCATTGAAACAGTAAGGATACGCATAGCTCCGGCGGTTTTCGGTTTAGGTCTTTCCTTTGACGGAATATTCACGACGTTAGGCACGGTAACTAATTTAGCGTACGGTAAATTATGAGCGCGGATGGAATTTGCAAGAAAACGCGATACAGCAGTGAGGATTTTTGCCTTGCGAAAAATGATTTTTGTCGCAAGCTTCATAAGTAAACTGCTTTTTTTGAAATCGGCGCTTGATGCGGTATAACCTGACCAATGCTCTGTTAAAATATAGGGAAGCCCATAAACGAAATTCAGATACAGCGCAATTATCCCTGCTGGCCATGCAATCTGAAGATGGGCAATATCAGGTTTGCCCCAAAGCTGATATATTTTCGCTAATCCCATACCTATGGCTTTAAGGCGTCGCGCCAGATTTAGTAGACGTCCAACAACCGGAAGAGAAGAGGTTTTGAATCCGACTCTTAAAGTAATAATACCGTTCTCTACCCGATGTTGGATGCTGAATTTTGATAAATTACTATTAGAATAATTCTTAATGTATAAAACCGCAATATCGCAAAACCTTGCAGCGGCCTCAGCGTGTTTTTTTACAAATATTCCGTTCACAGGATTAGCGCTTGTAGGATACCAGCTTGGTAAAAACAGAACCTTCTGTCTTTTAGCGCCCACTACGGAGTCCTTTGTGAAAGAGTAATCCACTGCTTTATGAATCTATTGTAAGTTTGTCCAGAAATCATTTAGCAGGCCTTTGAAAGAGAGAACGAAGCCTTCTTTTTTCCTCAGGTAGCAAGAAACCAAGGCCAAAAAGTAGCCCTAGGTATCCCAATCCGCCCAAGCCAAGCTTAAGCAAAAAGCCCATTAAAGGGGTGAAAGGGTGCCAAAACGAAAGTCCCAGGGTTGTGGGAATAGCCACGGCTCCGATAAGCGCGAGTCTCTTTATTTCAAAAGGAATAGTCATTAGTTTCCTGACCAATAGATTAGTAGCTATGAACATCGTAATGTAGGAGGCTAATAAGGCTATGGCTGAAGCCCATAAACC
>CAZUXE010000052.1:1772-11546 GCA_964624585.1 uncultured bacterium
ACAAATGCGCCGCCTGCAACAAAGGTAAAGTAAGTGAAGACGCGAGAAAAAAGTTTAGGCAAATCGGGTCTATCTTTTATGGAAAAAACGTATGGCGCCCAGGCAAGCCCCAGGGGTATTATTAAGAGAAAGTTAAGCACGTTTGGGAAGTTGAGAGCAAAACTAAATATTCCCACTTCCCGCGTTGTCAAATACAGGTTTATGAAAAAGCGGTCTCCAAGATTACGTAACCACGCGAAAGCTGCTGTAGGAAGTATGGGAAGCGCAAAGCCTAACATACTTCGCAAGGTACGCCAACTAAGTTTTATACCTTTCGTGTAGGTATAGATAACCCCTACAAGAACGGGAAAGGCGCAGAAAGCTAGTAGTGCATCGGCTTCATAAAGTCCCTTCAGGCCGCGTTTGAATACCGCGAGAGCCAGTACCATAAACAATACGCGAACAAGGGCGGTTGAGGCGGAAAAAATAGAATAGAAGATGGCGCGTCTTTCGCTACGCAGATAGGCGAAAAAGATAGCGATAGGCGGTGAAAGAGCGACATATACGGCAAAAAGTCTTAAAATGTAGGTTGCGTCAGAAAGGCTAAGTCCCAAAAATCCTGCCGTCGGATTTTTCCCGAATAAGGTCAATATCTCAGGTAAGAATACGGATGCAAGAAGACAAGTGATTCCCCACAAGAAAGACATCAAAGTTACAACGGTGAAAGCGCTGGAGACAACTCGACGACGCTCCTTGGAGTCGTCAGTTTTGTAGTAATCGGCCAGCAGCGCCTGGTCTAATGCCCACACGCTTATAATTTGTAGCACTCCAAAAACGGCAACAGTAAGGGCGCGTACTCCAAAGCGGTCGGCGGGAAGATAAAAGGCATACAGCGGCATAAGTAGTATCTGGATTGCTTGTCTGCTGGAGTTTCCAATACCGTATATAATGGCGTCTTTGGAAAGAATCTTCAGGTCTTTAAGTTTCATTGAATCCGATTAGACAGGAAACGAAGTATATTCTCCCGCATTTTTTCAGCGGCCTTACCGCCACCAAACGCATCAAGGTTCGGTGGAGAGGCAGGAGATTGCATATTATTAAGCGCTGCAAGGATGCGCTCGGGACGGGTTCCCACCAAGCGGTTCCAGCCTGCGCTTAAGGTTTCAGGCCATTCGGTTTCATCCCTTAAGGTGATACATGGGCGAGCAAGGAAATAAGCTTCGCGCTGAATACCGCCTGAGTCGGTCAAAACCAATTCAGCGGCTCCCTCAAGGAGTAGGATATCCATATACGAAACCGGCGGTATTACCTCAATTTGCGTAAGTTCATCAGCTGATATCCCATTTAGGGTTTTTTGAGTGCGGGGATGACAGGGGAATACAATACGGGGATGTTCGGCTTTCAACAAGGCCTGAAGCGTTTCCTTAACAATATTCGCCTCGTCTACGTTTGCAGGACGGTGCATCGTTAAAAGCCAAAACCGCTCATCTTTTAGTCCCAGACGGTTGATGACGTCTGAGGTCTTGCGCGCAATGGGCAGAAAGAAGTTAAGGGTATCAAGAAGGATATCGCCTGTGTGCAGCGCCTGCGCTTCTCTTCCTTCCTGTTTTAAATTCCTAATTGCTGTAGGTGTTGGACAAAAGAGTAAATCCGATACTGCGTCGGCGACAATTCTATTAATTTCCTCCGGCATACGTCGGTTGAAGCTTCGCAGTCCTGACTCTACGTGAGCAATAGGAATATGAAGTTTTGCTGCGGTGAGCGCGGCGGCCAGAGTGGCATTGGTATCACCATAGACTATGACAATGTCGGGGCGTTCATTGGCAAGAATCTTTTCAATACCAATGAGTGCATGGCCGGTCTGGTAGGCATGAGTGCCGGAACCTATTGCTAAATCATAATTAGGATGATAATCCAATTCGTCAAAGAAAACCTGAGCCATTTTGGGGCTGTAATGTTGTCCGGTATGTAGTTGCAGATGGTTTATATCTGGAATATCGGCCAATGCCTTTGCGAGCATGGCCGCTTTGATAAATTGAGGTCTGGCGCCGACAACGGACAGGAGTTTTAGCTTTGTAGTCAACGTACCTCCGCAGGAAGGTAGGAGTCCATATCTACCTCTTGAGCGTGCTTAAGCATAGAGTTTATGTACACATGGGAATCATAAAGGAAATTAATAATATGTCAACTTTGGGGAGTTCGCTTCGTACTAGTAACATGCCTAACACGTCTTGACAGCAATACTTCGCGATAACTAAAATACCTTCAATAATATAGAAATTCCGATGTCTTTTGTCAAAGAATGGGATAGATTACGTTTTTGTTAGTTTTTCGAAACCTTCGTTAACTTTAACTGTTATGATAAAAGAAAGGTTGACCTTAAGGTCAACCGCGCCCTTTTTCTTCTTAAGAGACCAAATTCATGCAAGCTTATTGCATTACCCTTAGTTGCATGTTTGACCACAATAGCTTGAATCTCAATATCCAAGAGGCATTTAAGGGCAATACTTAGAGTTGCGCCTTGACATAGCATTGGAATTGTATAGCATCTATTGGAAACTATAATGCAGGCTTAAGGAGGAATTATGAAGCATGTAAAAAAAGTTCTACCTTTAATCGTTTTATTTGCATCCATAATTGTAGGATGCGATGTTATCAACAAGGCCTTAACCAAGGGGATTTCCCATACTGCATCCCGAATTAATTCTATTCAGGCTATAGGCGGTTCAAAGGAATTTGCCTTTGTTGATATTGAATACGTGTTCACGGGAACAGGTGTTTCAGGAGAGAAGGCTGTATTTTCCCGAAGTGGTTCAAATAAAAGCGATACAATAGCTATCCTGCTTGCAGGAACTATCTACACCGATATTGATACCCTTAAGGCTAATTCGGCATACACCTACAGTCTTGCCCTTTGGAACGGTTCACGGCTTAAAGATTATGACCAAATAAATGTAGTAACCCTTCCCATTATAAAGATTACAACACCTGCCGATACATTCTCATCCAGCAATCTCAAGGTTGAGTGGAATAAGCTTTCCTACGACGGCAAGGACTATCTTGATTATGAAGTAGCTCTCTACGACGCGGCAGGCCTTGACTTGACGAATCCTGACCTTAAGTCGCTTCTTGCTATGACAAAACCGCTTGAAGGTCCTTTTAAGGTTAGTCTTTCGGAATCCGATTCAAAAGGCAGCTATACCTTCAGCGCCTCGCCGCCGGCTTTATTTAAGGCTTATGTGGTTAAGGTAACTACAAAGAAGGCTACATTTGATAAGCTTTCCAACAAGTCAACGGCATTCAGACCCTTTGTTTGGGTAAACACGCTGTAAGAATATTTGAGTTTTGGCTGCTCTAAAAGAGTAGTCATCTATCCCATACATAATAGTATTCTCTTTAATTAATATAACAAGCCCCCTTTCGGGGGCTTGTTCAATGTTAACCGTTTTGTCTTCCGTCAATACTATAGGACAAGGCAACGGAGCTTTGTGGTTATTTCCGTCTCTTCCGCAGTTTGATAAGGGAAAATATAACTATTGCGGTAAGTAATAGCAGAACGCCAATAGTTATCAACAAACCGGCCGTAAGATAAGGTGACTTAAAGCGGAACTCCACTTTGTGGTCTCCTGCCTTAAGGGCAACGGCACGCAAGGTAAAGTCTGCACGGTACACCTTCTGCTCTGTACCATTTACCCATACCCTGTAGTAAGGATAGTAATTTTCCGAAAGAACAAGCATTGCCGGACGTTTAAGCTTTGCCGAAACGCTTATGTGGTTTGGATGATATGAGGTTATTTTTACACTTCCCGCCGAACTTGTATCAGCTGAAGGTTTCCAATTTTCAGGCGTCTCTTCAAGTATGACCGTTTTCAAGGGGTCAAAGCTTGCCTGTTTCATTCGCGCAAGAATTTTGTTAGAGTCTGCTATAAACTCAACATTACTGCACAACCATGCGCGTTCGTGTCTGGCGGTGTTCTTATATATCTGGTATCTTTGACCTGAATACACCGGCCTAAACGAACTAATGCTTGTATCTATCCATGGAGCAAGCTCATTGTAGAATGCAAGAATGGTTTGGCGGTCTTGAGGTGAGTAGCGTTCAAGCTCTTCCTTTGGAGGCAGTCTCAAGCTGATGAGGTAGGCTACATCCAAAGCGTTAAGAAAGGTGGGGTAGCGTAGATTTTTTGCGTTTTGGAACATTATTGTTCCGGATGCGCCAATGAACTCCTGATACCTACCAAGCTGATTACCGTGGTAGCCGCCAAGCGATTGAATACCGTGTAGCATTAGGTATGAATCCCTACGATAGAGGTCGTTTCCCCTGAACTGTAGGGGACATACACGGTACAGACCCCTGTCTTGTTTAAGGAAATTGACTACCTCATCAGGTGCGTAAAGCACTTCGGCAGATACAGGGTTGCCGTTTTGATCGCGGACAATGTTTACAAAATGCCTGTCCAACATCCATAAATCAAGAAAAACTAATGCGGCAAGCATAAAAGACCACAACCACTTAAGTTTTGGCGAGCGCCTCCACATATAGACCGTCAACCATACAGCAGAAAGGAATATTGTAGCAAGCCAGAAGCCGTTGGCGGCATTGCCCACATTTGCCCGCATTTTAGACATCAACATTGGAAATATTTGCTGGCCCTGCGCTTTAAGTATTTCGCCCTTTGTAAGGAATTGGCTAAAGGCTGCAAAACTATCAGGCGAGGCTGTAGCCCAAAGCGCTAAAAGGCTCACAAGAGCTATAAGGGCTGCAAAAACAATATTGAATACATCCTTGTTGGCCCGTTTCTTTTTCTTCTTTTCGACCTTTTTAGCTTCAAGGGCTTGTTGAAGTCCAAGAGATGCTATTACAACTGCTGAAAAGGTTAGCGTGAAAAAAATTATAGCCGGAGCGCGGAAACTTTTTATCATAGGTAAGATATAGTAGGGGATACGATAGAATGGCGTGTTTCCACCCAACGCCATCAGCAGTCCAAAGAGAGAGAATGCTGCAAAAAAGCGCGTTTCTCTTTTTCTCCATGCCAAAATTAAACCCACAATCATAAGAGCGAGTATGATGATTCCAAAGTATTCTGAATGCTGTTTGAAGGCGTTTGCGCCCCAGTAATGCTGAAGTATACCTGAGAATCGGGGATTTATGATATCGAACAATTCGCTGCGTGGCATTGACCACGAGGAGGCAAACTCCCAGCCCCTGCCTCCACTGGAACGTGGCGAGAACGGCAAATAGCTTATGGCAGGCAGCATTTGCACCGCCGAAATTCCAACCCCTGCAAGCACAGCGCCTATTGAGTACAAAAATGGTTTAGCTGTAGGTTTTCTATCCTTTCTTGCGATGTAGACCCTGTAGAGTACGTAGAAACCGCAAATTAGGAATGTGTAGTACATCATTTGAATATTGGGGCTAATGAGTCCCAGTCCGAAAACCAAGCCCAAAAGCGCGAACTCCAGAATACGGTTCAGACGAAATCCGCGGTGAATTAAAAGCATTGCCCAGGGCAGTAGGGAAATAATTATCACCTTACTGTCGTGTCCTGCTAGAACGTAGGAAACTATAACTCCGGTAAACATATACGCTACGGCGCCAATAAAAGCTACAGGTTTCTTTATTCGTATCTCCATAAGGAAGAAAAGCATTCCGGCGCCGGCAACTATTATGTGAAGAATAAATACCAAAGCCATAACAGCGCTTATGGAAAAAACCAATCGCAGGAGCATTGTTATATAGAACAAATCGCCGTGCATGGCGTCAACGTAAGGTAGACCGCCGAATATATAGGGATTCCACAACGGGAAGCCTTCACCCGCTTTTATAGATTGAACGGCGAAGTTTTTGAACATGTATCCTGAAAGAAGCTGATCAGAACCGTCTATAAGATGACCGGGTATGAGTGTGTTTGCAAATAGAATGAAAACCAAAACCGCTAATCCTGCAATTAGAAGCCAAGTGGGTATGCTCCAACTTGATTCTTTAGAAACCATATCTGCAGGTTTAGGTTTTCTCGTGCGCTTAATTTGTTTTTTTTCTACCATTTTTCCTCCGCAGGAAGATAAGCGAAATTAGCACAAAAGTCAACTCTGCTGCCGTAAACCACAATCTTTGCGCAAGGGCAATTGGGGTGGCCACGCTTGATTGTCCGGCTAGCAGTATTCCCTCAAGAAGCATTACCAACAGTCCTTCTCTAACTCCCAGGCCTCCGGGAACAAAAATAGCCAGTAGTCCTACAATATAGGCGACGGTAAAAATTCCCGTTACTGCTGTCAAGTTTGTTAAAGCTAGAGGTGTAAGGGAGTTGATGAACATAAAAAAAGCGACTCCGTAAAGCACCCAACTTAAAACGTAGAGGAGAAAGAATCCCAACAAACCGGCGTATGAAAGTCTGAAACGGATTGGTTCCCGCTTCAGCAATTTTAACATCCAGTTAGTCAGCTTTTCAAGAATTCGCGGATGTAGCGCTATCAAAATGACAGCAAGGGGTATAAGCATCCACCATAATGAAACATGCTGCCAGCCAATTTGTTTAAGAAGAGGAGCTAGAACTCTTTCCTGTTCAAGAAAAAGAACTACCATGCTTAGTCCGAATCCGGCAAGCACGGCCAACATTTGAGCTAGAAGCGCCGCCCACACACCAGCCTCTGTTCTAACACCTTCTTTTTTACTCAAATACACCATGCCGACTACCTGCCAGACCTTACCGGGAAGGTATCGTCCAAGGGAGGAGACAGAGAATATTCTCACAGCTGAAGAAAACGATACCCTGGCTCCAAGGATTCTTAGGAGTCCGCGCCATAAAAAAACCATAAATAGCAATGTTGCGCAAAGCAGTAGAAAAGAAGCGGCAAGAATCCATGGATTAAAGCGCCAGTTGTAGGCAAGAACATTATGCCAGTTGCGGGCAAGGTTTCGGAATAGGAAAAAAGCTATTAATCCGATAACTAGTATCTGGACTACCCAACGTAGAATTCGTTTCCATTTTCCAGAATTTGCCGAAGTTTCCATATTCTCACCCGCGCGTTCGCTTTTCGCATTGGATGAATTAGCGCTTTTTAGGGAATTTGAGTTCGCCTTTCTGTTGTTTTTTGGAGACTTGTTCATTTCAAAAGCTCTTCGTAGATAGTTGCCAAGCGTTTGGCTGTAGGTACAGGCAGAAAACGATTTTTTGCTTGCCTTTGGCCTTCAGCAGCTAATTGGAGAGTCCATTCGGGATTGTTGAGCATTTTTTTGATGCTTTGAGCCAGAGCCTTGGGATTATCAGGCGGAACCAACAGCCCGGTTTTCTTATGCTCAATAATCTCGCCTTGTCCGCCGGCGTCAGCTCCAATTACGGCAAGTCCTGCTAACTGAGCTTCAACCATGCTTAAACCAAAGCCTTCGGCAACTGATGGAAGAACAAGAATCCCCGATTCTTTTAGTGTTTCAGGTAGTGCATGATGCGGCAATTTCCCCAAAAATTGAACATCCACCCCTAGAGTTTTCGCCTGAATCGTTAATTTTTCAAGTTCATCCCCTGTTCCTACAATGTCCAAAGCGGGTTTTAGGCCTTCCTTGTAAAGTAGATCCAAGGCGTCAATTAGAACATTAAATCTTTTCTGTATGGTCAAGTTGCCCACGGCTACTATCCTGCGGATAAGCATTTTCCTTGGGGGCGCGCAAAAGATTTCAGATGCAGGCATGGAAAGAACCTCTGTTTTTAGATTTTCCCCAAATAGTCGCTTTAACTTTTCTGCAAGCCAGGCCGATACCGGAAGTGTCAAGCTGGCTGATTTAAGCAGTTCTCGGCTGAGTATTCTGCTCCATATTTTAGTTTCGGCAAGACGGACATCGGTACCGTGAGCGCTGACAACTAAAGGCGGCGCGGAGTGCCTGAGAGCGTTTTTTGCAGCAAGACCCGCTGGTATAAGCCAATGAGCGTGCAGAATATCAATCTTCAAACTCGCAGACAGTCTTTTTGCAGCCTTCCCAAATTCCCTTACAAATGCCTCAAGAAGACGCAAACCTTTTATTCCCTGCTTCAAAGCGGATAGCATCTTGCCTTCGTAGGCAAGGGTTTCCTCCCTATCTGAAGCGTAGCGGAAGCTGTGGAGTGTGGCTTTTTGCCTTTGTTCTATCTCCGGTAATCCTGAAGCGTGAGGACGTAATACATGAACTTCAATATCCTCAGGCATAGCGTTGACCAATTCCTCTATGAAACTTCCCGAAGGATCGCCTGCAAACCTTGGATAGTTGTGAGTTAAGAATAAAACCCGCATGGGGTCAGTGAGACTTCCTCTTTAGAGATTCCAGCTCCGAACGTAGCTGGGCAACCTGTTCGGCTATAAAACCGGCGATAATTAAAAGCAGTCCCATTAGAACTAATAGGATTACTAAAAACAATAATGGCCGTAGGCCTGTTTTTGCAAAAATAAGTATTCCGAGATAGGTTAGGCCAACAAGGATACCAAGAAAAAAGCTTAAACCACCCATGCTTCCGAAAAGGAGCATTGGTTTTCGGGAATAACGTAGCAGAAAGGCTACAGAAATTAAATCCAGAACACCTACGGGGATACGCCAAAAGCCGAATTTTGACTTTCCGTGAATCCTTGGCTTCAACACAACCTCAACTTCCCGAATTCTCCAACCCTGATTGGCGGCAAGAACTACCAAATAGCGATGCCAATCCTTTCGTAAAGACATATCTTCAACCACCTCACGCCGAAAGGCCTTAATTGAGTTCATATCTTTTACATCTACCTTAAAGAGTATTCGGGTAAGGAAGTTGTATATTCCTGAAACGAAACGCTTCTTGTATTTCCCTTTTTTTCTGCCGGTTACAAAATCTGCCTCATCTGCAAGTATTGGCTTGACCAAAGTTTCTATATCTTCTACAAGAAACTGCAAATCGGCTGGGAAAAATACAAAAATCTCGCCCTTGGCTTCAAGAAAACCTGTTTGCAATGCCCGTGTTATTCCAAAATTTGTTCTATGCCTCAGCACTCTTAGGAATTTATGGGTTTTCTGTTGTTCAAGGGCATTGCTGTATGTTGCATCGCTACTGCCGTCGTCAATAAGCAAGACCTCCAAGCGGAAGTTGTTGTTTGCTTCAATTTTGCAAAACTCTGCTAGCAAAAGCGGGATATTTTTTCCCTCGTTACACGCAGGAACAATAACGGAAACCAAGGGTTTTGAAGCGCTTACTTCTTTCACAATAAAAGTCTACCTTTATGTTGCAAAAAGTCAAGGGTATTATGGAGACAAACGAACTTATAGGTATCATAGCCCTAAGCGTTGCTGTTGGTTTCAAAAACCATCTTTGCTTATCAAAATGTACCTTTTGTTAAAGACAGGCTTACCTAAATGCATCAATTTGAGAAAGGTTGACGGCAAGCTTGTTGAGCTAACGTATAGGAATATCGTCAGTTAACGCCGCGCGGGCAACTTGGCACGTCTCGTGCTTGTTATTGAAGTGCACACAAAGGGGATGAAGGGAAGGGAGGTAGGGAAAAAGGATCTTTGGAAAATTTGGAATTAAATAGAAATATTCAAAATAAAGTATTTTCTAAACAAGAAAAAAGGGCTTGACAAAGCCCGAAGAAAACCTATACTTCACATCTAAGGAGTATAAGAGGTGCGACCAAGGAGGCAAAATCATAAAAGATTTAGTTCGTTTTATCGAAAACAAAAACAAGCTTTTGTTTAACCAAACCCTCAATTCAAGGAGGAAAACAATGAGTAAAAAGCTTTTTGCAGTAGCTCTATTACTGAGCGTTGCTGCCACAGCTTTTGCTGCCGGTTCCGCAAATAAC
>CAZUXE010000053.1:0-6439 GCA_964624585.1 uncultured bacterium
ATTTCATCATACTGGCGATATTATGGATGGATTTACCATTATGTCAAGTGCAACGAAGCTTTGAACTACTGACGCTTAAAGTATTCCGACTTAGCTCTGTTGAACCCTCCGGGAATACAAACATCTAAGGACTTAGGGGTAAAGCTTAATAGACTAAATTGACATCAACCCAAGTATGAATACACTACCTGTGATGAAAATATACATTCGGCTTCTGCCTGTTCTTATCTTGAGCTTAATTGCCTGTAAACCGGAGCCACCGTTAATTATCTTGCACAATTCATGCTCTGGCTACACTTCTCTCAGACACCTGCAGTATCCTACATCCTACACTAAAACCCTTATCGACAGCTTGGGGTTCTCCTACTCGCTTGATGAAACAGATACAGCTAACAACTACATGCTTGATACCCGTATATATATTCATCCCGAGGATATGGTGTGGATGAAGGAATTAGACTCAATTTTTCCAAATGCTCAGGTAATGGAGGCTGATACAAAGGGTGAGGTTCACATATGGACAGGCATTAATGGACTTGCCTTTGACACAGCTCCTTTTACAAGAATGCTCCTGGTTCTTAACGGCACTCCTAAACCTGGTCTTGCTCGCGATGCCGCTTATCGGTTTAACATAAGGTTTGGAATTTCATCACTTGAACCTCAGACCGCCGATGCCGATACCTTTTCGCAAACAACCCTCTACTGCGCTGAAAAAGACGCAATGCTTGCACAAAAACTAATTGACTACCTAGGAATAGGCAAAGTTGCACTACGCAAAAGGATGCAGGACATGGTTCTCTTACTTGGCTTGGATATAATGGATACAAAAGCCATAAAATCGTCACCCCCCAGAATATCGCTAGTAATAAAAAAAGGTATGTTTCAGATGCTTGTGTTCAAAAAAGGGAAATTAATAAAAACCTATCCCATTGCAATTGGAAAGAACAAGGGCGACAAGCAACGCAAAGGCGATATGCGCACACCGGAAGGCAACTTCACTATTGTCTCGATTGAGGACTCCCACACCTGGGAACACGACTTTGGTGACGGCAATGGGCCAATAAAAGGAGCCTATGGCCCGTGGTTTTTAAGACTATCCACCCTGGCCTCAGAGACCCGCTCCGGCAAGGCCTGGACAGGCATCGGTATCCACGGTACTCACGATAACGCCTCTATCGGCACTCGCGCTTCAGAAGGTTGCATAAGGATGCACAACGAAGACATCAAGGAGTTGAAAAAAATGGTTAGGGTAGGAACTCCGGTAAGGATAGAGGAATAACATCTCCCCCCCCAGAGGATCGTAAGAAACATCGGTACAAATTGAAGAGGAGAGACTTAATTTTATATCAATTGTTTCGAGTATTATCAAACAGGTTTCCAAAAATCAAGGATATATTCAAAAGTAATAGTTAAGGTAATAAAATTGCTTGGCCAACCAAAAATTCCAACTCTATTAACAAGGTTACGTTTATCCCATATAATAATATTGCGTAATTCATAACCAACGGACTCAAGAGCATCTATAACATATTTATGAATAGCAATTCGGTGATTATTAATCCATAAATCATTTACATTAATTACACAATGAGCTTTAGGCCTAAGCAATGGAAGTATTCCTGCATAAATCTCTGCCAAAGTTTTTGAATATTGTTCAACTTCCATTGTTCCTAAATCACGAGGATCATTTGAATACTGAAGCACTTTACCATAGTGTTCTTTACGAAGATTACTTCTCATACTTTTATTTTTTCTCGCAATATTTAACATATTTGCATATGGTGGTGAAGTAACAGCAAGAGCTACGGTTTCTTCTTCTAAATATGATGGAATTTCATGTGCATCAGCATGAATAGCAATTTGTTTTGTCTCAAAACCAAATAATGGTGGTTCCTTCAACCTAGAATTTGCAAGGTCAATATATTCAGCTTTAAGGTCGAATCCAACAGCATTTCTGCCTAAATCTTGCGCAGCGACTAAAGTTGAACCCGTACCTACGAAAGGATCTATTACAAGTTCTCCTTTATGGGTAAAAAGTTCGATACATTTTGTAGGTAAAGAAATTGGAAATGCTGCAGGGTGAACATTCTTATCCCGAATATCTCTCTTTTCATAATAACATTCCCAAATAGCAACTTGTTTCTTTACCCACTCTTTTCCAGTTAGACAGTTAATATGATTTGGCTTACAATCACAAGAACGCTCATATCCAATTTTTAATAATTTTACTTCTTGTATTTTTGGTTTCAATTTGCTATCTACTTTCATAACTCTTCAATATGTTCAAACAAATTCGGAAGCTTAGATTCATAAGTACGAAAACCTGTACCATGATTGCGCGCTCTAGTACCTGCATCATGAAGACGCAAATCTACAAGAATATTTCCAATACGAATTTGGTCTGCAATTAATTCTGGATTAGTACCATATAAATATCTTGCTCTATAAAACCAAAAATACTCGCAATCAACTCGTTTTTCAGTTTGTGCTGAGACTAAAACTAATGCTGGAATTTTTTGACTAAATTGATTCGCCAAAGCTTTTTGTTCCCACTTAACCACAATTTCACCTGAAACATGTTGAATAATTACTTGCTCATCTTCAACTCGCAGAAATAAACCAGAACTATTAGGAGTAAGGCTCATTGTAAAATAAAGACCTAGTCGACCATTATTATCATAAGTACCGTATTTCTTTACCGCATCAAGAGGTTTCATCACCCAGGCATTTCTGTTGAATGTAAACAATGTTATCATACTTGTTGAATTCTCACGGTGCGCTTTCAACTCAACTTTAGCAAGATCAGGAGTAGCTAAGTTATTCTCTTGCAAACCAAGAACAGCTTCAAGAGTATGCCCAACCCCTGTTGTACCTTTTCTAAATGTAGGTATAAATCCGCGTTTTTTAAGTTCTCTAAATTTAATCCGAAATTCACCAAGCCTCATGCACTATAATATATATCATGTAGGAATTGTCAACCTGACCATTTTTTGACCATGGATGTTTTGGACGCTTGCAGCCAGGCTTACCAAGTCCAAAACTCCTAAACTAAAACCTAAAACTCAAGCAATCTTAGATATCTTATATGCTATACAAGTGGAGTTTGCCCTGCAAACTCCTGGAGTCAAACCTTCGGTTTGACTAACTTTTGACTATCTTTTGGATAGCTTTTGACCAACTTAATTCGTGTCAGCCCTGACGCGCTGATTCAAGAATAAGGGAATAAATATTGCGATAAAGTTTAACCTAAACTTAGATAAACCCCTTAATCAACCCTAATTATCTTAATATTGTTAAAATAGACCTTGACAAAGTTAAAATTACTGCTATAATTTGAACATGACTAGGTATAAACTGAGCTGTTGCTCTCTAAAACCTAAGCGGGAGAACGCGTGAGCCTTACTGCCATTATCATAAATGCGCTAGCTCTTACATTGCTTGTACTTGCGTTTATCAAAAATAAAAAAAAGGCAATGCACTCGCTCCTGGCCGCCCTCAAAGCCGGTTTCAAGATGCTACCTATGGTGCTTATCATCATAGTAGTGGTCGGTCTGCTACTGGGATTCCTGCCACCTGACCGCATATCCGCATTTCTGGGTGAGCAATCGGGCTTCGGCGGAGTGATTATAACCTCGCTGCTCGGAGCAGTTCTGCACATCCCTGCCCTGGTGTCCTTCCCTCTGGCAGGCTCGTTACTACAGGCCGGAGCTTCGGTAGCCGCAATAGCGGCCTTCATTACAACCCTGACCATGATAGGAACAGTTACACTTCCTATGGAAATAAAAATTATGGGCAAAAAGATGGCTCTACTCAGAAACGGGCTAAGCTTCATCATCGCCGTTACAATAGCCCTTATTATTGGGATAATCTTATGAAGTCACAACAGGTGCAAGCTAAATTAAAACAAAAGCAGACTTCCACGCTTGTGAGAGACTGGATAATCCTGGGCATAGTGCTGGCCGCCTCTACGGTACTTCTTTTCATCTTTCCACAAAAGCTGGGCAAGGTAACAAAAACGTCGTTGACCTACCTTATCGAGATGCTCACAATACTACCTGCGGTCATGGTAATTATGGGGCTTTTCGCGGTTTGGGTACCTAAGGAGATGGTCGTGAAGTATATGGGCAAAACCTCGGGAATAAAAGGCATAGCTCTTGCACTATTCCTAGGCGCACTACCCACCGGCCCGTTGTACATAGCCTTTCCAATGGCCGCCGGACTCATCAAAAAAGGCGCACGTATTTCTAACATCATCGTTTTCCTGTCAGCATGGGCATGTCTCAAGATACCGCAAGAGATGATGGAGCTACAGTTCCTAGGCTGGAAATTCATGGCCTTACGCCTTGTGCTAACAGTCATCTTTGTGGTGCTGATGGGGCTATTGATGGAGAGAATAATTGAGCTGGATGAGAAGAAATCGGCAAAACCCCACAAAAAGGAGTAAAGTATGCAAATATTTAATCTCAAGACAATGCAGGTTTCCCCACCTGAAGAAAAGGGAAAAAACGTTTTCTATAAGTCAGACACGCTAAAGGCAAGGCTAACTGAGCTTCCCGCAGGCGGAGAGATTTCTGAATGCCAGATGGAGACCAAGGTACTGTTTTACGTTATCAAAGGAGAAGCGCTGGTCACGGTTAATAAGGAGGAAGCGCTCATAAAAGAAGGTCAGTGCCTTATCACTCCTCCGGCAACCGTCTCTATGAAAACCGACGCAGGCGTAAGAGTGCTAGGTATAACCTTTAAGCAGTAGCTAGCAAATGGCTGAGCGTAAACTTATTGGACACTGTCCTGTCTGCTCAGGTAAACTCTACATCTCGGAGCTTAGCTGTCGCGACTGTGATACCAAAATCCGCGGAGAGTTCGAAATACCACCTTTCTCAAAGTTAGATGAAAGCGAACAGGAATTTCTGATTCTATTTTTGCGCTCCCGCGGTAGCCTAAGAGAGTTACAGCGCGAACTTGCATTATCCTACCCAACAGTACGTAACCGTCTAGACGCACTTCTAGCCAAGCTGGGACTACTCTCCAAACATGCAAGTCGTGAGGAAATTACTGAAATATTGGATAAGTTGGAACAAGGAGAACTCTCTGCAGAAGAGGCAGCAGCGCTCATACGGAAAGAAAATTTCGGAGAAATATTATGAAAGAAAGAGAAAGAATCCTTAAACTATTGGAGGATGGTAAGATAACGGCAGATGAAGCTGCCAAACTACTTGAAGCCTTGGGAGAACCACTCCGTTTTGCCCATCCCGGTAATCGACCAGACTTCGGTGAACGTATCGCCCGCAAGGTAGTTAAGGGATTACCGGAAATGATAGAAAACAGCTTGCGCTTCATGAATCCAAGCAATGGCGAGGAACGAGAGCTGAACTTTAACCCCAAAGATAGATTTATAGTCAAAGCTGTATCAGGTGATCTGAATATCAAAGGTGATAATGAGTCTAAGATTCGCGTCAAGCTTCAAAATGGATTTAAGGTAAATAAAACCGAAACAGAAATAGCGCTTAAAACAACATCAGGCGACTTAGATATAAGTCTTCCCAAAACCCAAAACCTTGATATAAAAGCGGCAACCGGCGATATATCAGCTTCAAATTTGGATGCCGAACTTAGCTTCCGATGCGCTGCCGGGGATATTAAACTTGAAGATATCAAGGGAAATATTGCCGTAGGTCTTGCCTCAGGCGACCTGAATGCGACTAAGATATCAGCTGAAATTAAGGCCGCTCTAGGTTTCGGAGACGCAAACATAGACTTTATTGAATGTATGGGCGGGAAAGTGGAAGTAGGATACGGAGATATCACGCTTAACCTACCGGAAGATAGCAACTTAGAACTAACGCTCATAAAACCCGAAAAGGGAAGTATAGTAAGCGAATTTGAATTTGAAACCCCTGAAAATATTGAGGCATTCAAATTCACTATAGGAAAACCTGGAACAAAACTCTACCTTAAAACAAAAAATGGCGATATAATTATACGCAAAAGGAGGAATAAATGATCCGCGGTATTTTTTGGGGACTTGTTATTGCATGGATAGGCATCTGGATTTGGCTGGGAACAAACCTTGCCCCTGAACTATTCGCATGGCGTGTGTCATGGCCGCTAATTTTTTCCATAATAGGAATGTCAATTTTAATAGAAGGTATCTATAAACTGGCAAAAAAACACTATTCTAGCGGCGGCGGATGGATGATTTTCTGGGGACTTGCCTTTATTACTCTAGGTTTAGTTCTCTGGTTATCGAAACTCGCCCTTATGCCTGCGTTTGGCAGCATTTGGCCTGTAATTTTCATACTCCTAGGTTTGAGCATTATCATAAGTGTTATTGCAAAAACCGTCCGTAAACCTCGTAAGGTAAACGTAATAATAGATAAACTTGAAGACGGCGAAATTGACGTTGACAAAGCAGTTGACGAAATTCGTCGCACCCGCACCC
>CAZUXE010000053.1:6539-10340 GCA_964624585.1 uncultured bacterium
CATAACACCCGTAATACCCATAATCCTCATCACAAAGACTGATAGGAGAACTCATGAGCAACGATGCAAGCTTACGTATTCTGCGGATGGTAAGTGAAGGAAAAATAACCGCCGAACAGGCGGAAAAACTGCTTGAAGCCATTGAAGGTAACAGTTATGCTCGTGAAATAACACTCTTAATATTTGAGGATAATAAGGAAATTCCAAAGGCACATCTCAATCTACCGCTTTCACTTGCACATTTTATAATAAAATTAATACCAAACTCGGTGTTCACCAATCAGAAAATACCTGTAGAAACTATTCTACAGGCTATGGATAATCCGCAACCAGGAAAGATATTCGCGATGAAAGACGAAGAAGGTAAAAGTGTGGAAATTTACCTACATTAGGATGGATTGAATTGAAGGCTTCCGCAGATTCCATCCTCTTTCGCATCCGCAGCGTGCTTGCCACGCTGTGGGTGCTTTTATTACTAGTTTTAGCTGACCCATGGATAAGCCTCTGGAGCGCTCTAGCCTTTTTGCCAGGCCTTTTGATAAGGTTTTGGGCGCAAGGATTTATTGGCCATCAGTCAAGAAAACGGAATATCACGACGGATACGCTGACGACATCAGGGCCATATGCAATATTCAGACATCCTTTATACATAGGCAACGGCCTTTTGGCAGCTGCAGGATTAATACTCCTGCGTCCCCATTGGATACTCATTTGTCTAACAGCACTGGGATTCTTAGTCATCTACCTATTCGTAAGCAAGGCAGAAGAGCACAAAATGTTGGAGAGATATGGAGATAAGTATGAAACTTACCGCCAAAGGGTAACGCCGCTGTTTCCAAGAAGATACATAGGATCGCTTTTCCGCGGCTTCAACCCAGACTGGGCGCTCTCGGAATACAACACCTGGATCTGGGTTGGGCTGCTTTACCTTTTGGCCTTCCTGCGAACCTTGTTACCTGCTTTAGCTTGCTAAACCATAGACTGACTTTATAGATTATGCGGATTATTTAATTTCTGCGATTTTATCTTTTATCTGCGGATAAAAGATTGCCTAGGGCATGTCGTAGCTCTGCAATAATAATCTGTAATCTATTCTTCCGTTTCCTTCACCTCGTCCCACAGCTTATCCAACTCTTCTATACCCAACTTATCAAGTTCAAGGTTACGTTTACTAGCCAGTCTACGCACCTCCTCAAAACGACAAGCAAACTTACGATTCGACCACATCAACGCATCTTCAGCCCGCACATCAATATGCCTAGCAAGGTTGACTACTGAAAACAATAAATCACCCAACTCACGCGCCATTTCCTTTTTATTTCCAGACTCCAAATGCTCCTCAAGCTCCGCAGCCTCTTCGCGAATTTTATCCAGCGGCCCTTTTGAAGAACGCCAATCAAACCCGATACGAGCGGCACGTTCCTGCATCATCTGAGCGCGAATAAGTGCGGGAAGGGCTTTAGGAATTCCCTCAAAGAAACCTTGCTTGGCATCTCCCCTATTTTGTTTCTCAGTTTCCTTAATCTTCTCCCAGTTAGCCAGTATCTCCGCCTCCCCACTAACTTTCAGATTATCAAACACATGCGGATGACGACGTATGAGTTTCTCAGACGCCTTCTGCTCCACCGCATTGTAATTGGTTAAGCCGTAATCCTTTGCAATCTGGATACCCATTAACACAATATAGAGTAAATCTCCAAGCTCCTCTTCAATATCCATTCTATTACCGGATGTAAGGGCTTCTGAGAGCTCATAGGCTTCTTCTACGTATAAATGAGCTATTGAAGACAAAGTTTGCTTGCGATCCCAAGGGCATTCGCGACGTAATTTTTCAACTATATCCTGTAAACTGAGATGAGCGTAATTTTTGTTATTTAAGGATTTACCCACAGAGATTACTGTCCAGGAAAACTAACTGTCCCCTTAACTACAAGACGTATTTCACCGTCTTTCCCCAGAAGCTGCCCCTGAAAACTCTCAAACTTAAGGTAAGGAAAATTCTTATTAAGGTTTGCCAAATAATCATCTATTGCCGCCTGCTTACCGTGCAGCACTATTTGAAAAGGATATACTCTCCAATTGGCAATCTCTTTCAATTCATCAAAAAATAAAACAGGTGTTCTGGAAAGAGCCATACGGTTCCCGAAAATGACTTTAAGGGAATCTTCAGATTCTTGTAATTGACGCTCCAGACTGTCTAATTCGGTTTTTAGCGTAAGTGTATCTGGAAGTAGTTGATATTTATCCTTAACATACTCTTCTATTCGACTTTTTTCAATACGAAGCGCGGCTCGGCGTTCAAGCAAATCACGTGAAGCTTCCCTGTTTCTTAGTCCAAGAAATACAGCAACCGCTATTACTCCGGCAACCAAAACCGCAAAAATAGTATATATTATAGCCTTCATTTTTTATTCAACACCAGTTTGTGTTCAATTAAACCCTTAACCCGCCCCTGAGGTTCGCTTCTAAATGAAGAAAACCTACCTGCTCCTGTAACTTTTTCAACGTATCGTTGAATTTTAAGGTTCGAAGGACTTAAACATAAAGCCACTACTGAATCGGAATTTATCTGAAAAGATGTAAGCCGCATCCCAGGCTCAAGGCTTACTAAAAGCAATTTCATTTCATCTGAAAACTCTTCATCTGTAGCAACAACCTTAAAAGCGCTTGCAAGCTCATTGTAACGCTTTGTTAATTCAAAATATCTTTCGGTTTCAGCTTCTATAAGACGCAAGGAATCAACTTCTGCATCCAAGCGCTCAACCTGAGTTGCAATATTACTTAATGACTTGAATTGAAAAGTTAATGCCAAAGCTGAAAAGATGACTACAATAATCAACACAGCCGCCAAAATTAAGGATAGGTGAAAATTGTTCATTCTTTTGTGAGAATGAGCAAGCGATAAGTCTATCTTAATCATAACACTTCACCTCTAAGAGCGCTTGCATATGCCAATGTGTAAAGGGGCGATTGTTCTTTGCTGCATTTAATTCCACTATCTGTCATAATATCTAAAACCTCCCCTTGAACACCCAATTTCTCACCAAGATTTACGGCATTTTCAGGAGCAAGGGCCAATTCGCCAGATAGAAGAAATAGCTCAATTCGACGATGCTCCTGAGTCAAAAGATTCAAACGAAGCTTAAGTTCCTCTTGCCAAAAAGATAAAGAAGTAGCGTTTAGACGGCCCGGATTTTCCTTAATATTGGGAATCTCCTGCATAAGCGCAGGGTTATTAGGATTAACAACCACAAGGAAGGCTCTATTAGCGTCAAGATGAAGAGCCATAACATCCTTTTGATTGTAACGCGAACGGGTAACGGCATTAGCTAAAGCGGTTAAGGCTGTATCTACGCAAGCAGGCGCAGACGGAAAATATGAGAGATATTGTTTTATTGTATCCAATGGAGCTACTGCACAAGCAAGCCATGTTTGCTTTTCTGCACGACGAAGCGGATCAAAACTCAACAATTCACTTGCTGAATTGTAATCAAGCATAAACCGCGCTTCCCATGCCACATTATCTTCAAGTTCTGATATATCTACCTTGTCGGATGCAAAAACCTTGGCTCGTACTTTATTTCCCCATACAGGAACAACAAATTTACGAATTTTATTGCGCTTAAACAGACCTGCTATTGCCTGTTTAATCTTCAATGGGTTAGGCTCCCCTGAGATAGAAACGCATCCGCAACCCTGATAGCTTTCCTGTGAAGAGGTTTCCTGCTCACTTAAAGCAACCCACCGGATTTCTGAACCCACGACATCAATACCGTATGTCATCGGGAAAGTATATGGAGA
>CAZUXE010000054.1:0-9884 GCA_964624585.1 uncultured bacterium
TACTTTGTGGTTTATCTATTCCGTAGTAACCGGCTGTAGTCTGAAAAATTTTCCTAGAATCTCTTGATACTCCATCACCCTGCGCTCCTTTGGAACGCCTTCCATTGCGAGAGGGATTACGGGTAAGGGTGTTCTACTATGGATTACCGCGATCCATAATCAGGTTTTTACAAAAAGCTTCCCTTAGGTTGGCTACAGAATGAAAACCCGGGTTCTGCTTAGTCCACGGTGTTAATTGAAACATCGTCGGATTGACAAAACAGATATAGTGATTAGATTAGTGTGTTAGGAGCGTTTGATGAAAAATTTTCTTTTGGTTTTATCCATTGCGCTGACAATTGTGCTATTGGGATGCAAACCGCGCAAGCCTGATTCCATCGGCAGGGCGCGTGATGTTGTGGTGTTTACAGAACATAAAGATTTACTTAAATATGAATTAGATTTCGCTTTGGAGAGTCCAATACATACTCCACAGCCTGAAAACGAATTTAATGTTCGCTATATGAATTTTGAAGATTTAGATTTTCGCAGGCTTCAACATAGTCTATTTTTTGCAGGTTTTGATAACGACTGGTTGCTTAAAGAATACTTTCCTGAACTTAGCGCCAAAGATTCGTTTGCGCTTTATAAGTTAGAGAACTACTGGGCTGATAATCAAATTATTCTTATATTTATTGCCCGCGATACCACAAGCTTCATTATGGGACTCAAACAAATGCGCTCCAAAATTCGCAACACCTACAAGTTCCAGGTACTCAATGACTTAAACCGTCTTACTTACGTGAGAAATACCGATAAGGAACTGAGCAAAGAGGTGGCTAAATATGGTTTTGAGCTCAAGGTTCCTCGCAGTTGGCTGCTTGACACTACATATGCGGCATTAAACTTTATATCTATCCATGCCCATACACCCGATCGTTCCATTTTTGTGTATTGGGAAGACCAACCTAGGGAGAACCTTAATGCCGGCGAAGCTATAGCTCTGAGAGACAGCGTATGCAGACTTTTCTACGATGGTGATTATCTCGATACTATTTATACTACCGCCGGCGTCGATTACTTCAGGGGCAAAAAAGCTGTTCGTATTCAGGGTATATGGCAAAATGATTCCATGGTGGCGGGCGGTCCATGTATAACGTATGCGTATAATGAAGGTGGGCGTTTTTACATGGTGGACGCTATGCTTTTCTATCCTGACGGTTCTCCCAGAAAGAAAGTGTTTTGGTTGAATCAGCTTGAGGTTGTTATGGCTACTTTTTCCCCCCGTTAAGCTGCCAACGGTTTGTTTTGAATAGATATATAAGCGTCAAAGACTCCTGGTTCTATCTGAGAGATGTATTGTCCCAAGTCTAGTTTGAAGATATACATAAGTACTGGAGAACGTTCGGGCGCTCATTACGCTAAACTGATTTCAAAGGAAATTTTACAAAAATACCCTAATGCGAAGTTTGTGGGTTCGCTTAATGACGAAAATGGTGAACTTGCTCCTGTAGGTTTTGCCGGCGGCGGCAAGGCGGCGGTTACTGTGTTTGATAGAATTAAGGCGATAGAGCGTGATGTTCGCAGGCAAGGTCCGAATGTTTTCTTAGCCGTTGCATGGTCGGAACCTAACATCATGTTGGGTATGCGCTTAAGAAATATCAAGACTATGAAAAGGCTATTCTTTGCTCCGCCGCAGCTGTGGGCATGGGGTCAATTTCGTAAATCGCTATTAAAAAGGGGTTACGATGAGCTTCTTTGTTTGTACCCCCGTGAAGTCCGGTTTCTGTTATCCCTTGGGCTGCCTGCCCGTTTTAGAGGTAACCCCCTTGTTGGATATCTCGCGCCATATTTCAAGACCGCTGTTCAAGCGGGGGAAAACCGCCTGATTGCTATAATGCCGGGTAGTCGCGCTGTTGAGAAAAAAAGAAATTACCGTTTGCTTAAGGATTTCTCTAGTTTATGGAAAAAAAACTACCCTACGGATAGAATCGTTTGGATTTTTATGCAAGCTGACGAAGCAAAACGCTTTCCAGATTGTTCGGGTGAGAAGATTTCAGGGCAGGAAAGGTACGAAATTTTATCTAAGGCGAATTTGGCAATTGTTAATTCCGGTACTGCATCACTTGAAGTTGCTTTAATAGGAACACCGCAGATTGTTTTTTACACAATGCCTGCGGTAGAAGTTTTTCTTGCAAAAGTATTAAGTAAGGTTAAGTATTTTGCTTTGCCCAATATAATTCTTAATGCTGATCGTGTATCGGAATTCCTCAACCCCACTGTTAAGTATCTGTTTGAATCCGGTTGCAAAGTAATAGACGAACAAAAATCCGCTGTTGAACTTGCAGAAATCTTAAGAAGAGAGCTTCGTGTGCAAGGCGATAGCGTGGGCTTTTTGTAGGGGCGCCATGCCGTCTCTAGATGAACAAAACAGAAGATTTTTGATATGGATTAATTCCTTTTGTATTTTACAAGTATTAAGTGGAGTTTACGACGCGCGCTTGAGCCGAAGCGTCCAAGAGACGGAAAGGAATACCTTTGGGACGATAAAAAGGAGTACGCTCCTAAATCCACGCCTTTGGCGTGAGTACTTTGTGGTAATCTTCATGTTAATAACAAGTACAACGAAGCGTATCCATCCCTTGAATCTATTTTAGGAAAAGAGAATCTTATTGTAGTATCAACGGTGTTTCTGAGGCAGATATTTGTACCTATTGACAAATTTGTATCTTTGTCTTATTATAAGCATCGGTGTATTAAATTACAACGGTGTGAAGCCAAGGAGGCACCATGAGATTGTTACGTTTGTATTTGGGGACATTGGGAGGATTTTTTATTCTGGCCATTCCCCTTTCAGCCCAACGTTGGTGGGTAGAGACAACCCACAAAGATTTTGTTGACGGTAAATATTCAGCTGTTGTCTATGCCGCTGATACAAGTGCAGCCGCCGGAGATGGCGCTGTTGAAATGATTCACTGGCGTGATATAGACAAAGACGGGAAACTGGATTTTATAATATCCAACTGTCGCACAGGTGTGGAAGGTGGCTCTATAGGAGCAGCCAACTATGCCTATCATTACGACAGCCTTGAGTTCATTGACTCCTTGCCTGGACTTTGCGGCTCAAGCAACCTTATTGTGGATGCCGATAATGACGGTAATTTGGATGTAGTTCTGTCTACCTTTGATGACGGGGTAAGCAGCTCAGATGCTTATTCCCGAATCCTATACGGACCCACATGGTCACGAGTGGATTCGTTTTTTACCCGTCAGGCAGCTGGTGTAAGCAGCGCCGACTTGAATAAAGACGGAAAACTTGATTTAGTATTTTCAAACAACAGCAGTGCCTCTAACTATGCCTACATTTATCATCAAGGTATGACAGGGCGTGACAGCCTGTTATGCGCGAATTGCTATGGAAATGCAATTGCTGACATGAACAAAGACGGTAATCTTGATATTATTCTAGTTGGCGATAAGGCAATTATTTACTACGGGCCTAATTACGCTACTTCGAATGAAGTGTTTGATAGGGATTCCTTAATAACAGGTGTAAGCTGTGCCGATTTGAATAAAGACGGTAATTTGGATTTAGTGCTTTCAGTTTTTGGCACGTACTCCCATATGCTTTATGGGCCTGACTTTTCTACAATAGACAGTGTGAAAACCAATAACGCTAAGTCTGTATCGGTAGCTAATTTGGACAAAGACAATAACCTTGATTTGGTATTTGCATGTAATGACAATAATCAGACTGCAGCTGATACAGTTTTCTCCTTAATATATAAGGGGCCCAACTATACAACGGTAGCTCCAATAGAGATGCTAACTTATGGCGCATTTGGAAACATTGTGGGCGATTTCAATTCCGACGGCAATCCAGACGTATTTTTCGCTAATGCCATTCGTTCAGATTCTTTCGATATCCATTCCTATATCTATTACGGCCCTACATTTACTAAAGCTGATTCTGTGGCAACACATGCCGCTGATTTATGCACTACTGCCGATCAAGGTAATCCGTATGATAGAACTGGTAAGGAAATATATACTTCATCAGTTTTTGATGCCGCAGATTCGGTTTCTTGGGATACAGTTGTCTACGATGCTGATATACCCAGGGGCTGTAGTTTCTCTCTATTCGTAAGAACAGGTTCAACGGATACCCCCGATACATTGCATTGGAGTGATTGGATTATTGTTAGTAACGGAAGTGTTATTGATGACTCTTTGGGGTCACGTTACATTCAGTACAAAGCGCATTTTTCGTCAGATTTTCTGCAGGCGCCAAAGCTTAGGGAAGTAAAAATACGCTATGCTCTCCTTATTGACGCAGGAGTAGATACTATAATTTCTCCCAATCCGCCGGCTGTGAAAAATGGCGGCTCAAGGGCATTTTTGTTCCAAGTCCGCAATCACGGTAACGATACGGTATCTATTCCTGTCCATTGCGTTCTGGACAGTACGGGAAGTATTGTTTTTGACAGCACCGTGACTGTAGGAAATGTGGCCCCAGGCGATTCGGCACTGGCACTATTCGGTGGCGTATACTGTTGTCCTGACGAAATATTACGAGTGTATACCGAGCTTGCAGGCGATGCTGTTTCAAGTAACGATACTATAGTCGCTCGCCTTGGTGCGGTTGGGATTAAAGAAAACAACTTTGCCGCTTTTATGGAGTTAACGGCGGAGTCAAATAAAAAGGGATTTGATATATCCTACAGCTTGCCGGTTAGCAGTGATATTCTTGTATCTGTATACGACGCTTCAGGACGGTTAGTCAAAAATATTGATGCAGGATTCAGGCAACCAGGGAATTATACCGTTCACTGGGATGCTTGCGATAAGAGCGGGAATGCTATAAGTACAGGCACTTACTTTATTAAGCTAAGTTCAGAATCGCAAATTCTGACCCGCAAGATTATTTATTTAGATTAAGAAAACTTGCCGTAAGGGGGAGAGATAGACTCTCTCCCCCTTGCAATTTTACACCAGTTTAATACACTTAGGATGATGTCTGCAAGTAAGAGATTCAGTTTTCAGCGGAATTGGCATAATATATACCTTATAACAAACGCTTTGCTATGGGCTATATTGATAGTACTTTTAGCCTTATTCGCACCTGTACTTTTGCGAAGAACAACTTGGATTTTGGGCGCAGCGGCGTCTATTTCTGTGATAACAAGCGCTGTAATGTTTAAGTCAGGGCATCGGATAGGCGGCGCTATTGCTCAAATTATCTCATGGGGAGGAATAATTCTCGTTAATTTGTTCATCTTTTCCCCTCCTCCCAAAGCGTTATTTATAATGCATCTGCCTATTGCCTTGTTGAGTTTGATGGTACTTACAGCTTTCTCCCTGTTGAGTTTTAATTATGAGCGCCGGGTACGCATCGCAGCCAGCAAATAGATTTAAGCGCCAAAATCCGCAGCAAACAAGATATTCTAGTTGTCGTTGAGGAATAGATGTTCTGTATGCGTTCTCGGAGTTAGTCGAAGTTATCCGAGAGACTCATGCGTTTAAGCTGCTGTTTTGCGTTGTTTGCGAACAAAATATCCTGCTGTGAACATGAATAAAACGGCAAAGAAAGCGATAATTCCTATTCCCCAGTAACGAGATATTTGAATTACAGGAAAAATGCTTATTCCAAACAACCAGCATCCGCCCAGAAAGAGTAGTATTCCAAGCCACATGATGAGTCTGGAATACGGTTTTTCACGGTAGCGACTCGAAAGCCATGCGAATATCGAGAATGCGGCAATTGAGCCTATTGCGATTAGTAAGGGTTTTAAGAAAATCCAAGCCATGTTTTCTCCGGTTAAATAGGTTTGTTTTTGGCTTTCGCTTTTTTGATTACTTTCTTTAGAATTCGTATTTTTCTGCGCTTAGGCGGGTTTTCTGAAATAGCCTTGATGATAGTTGAGAGGGTTTCAAAGAAAGCGTACTTTTGTTTATCAGGTATCTTTTTCATTATGCGCCGCATGCCGGTTTTGGTAAATCGGCGTACTCTATCGGCAAGTTCCTTGCCGCTTGGTGAAAGTTTTACAAGCACAACCCGTCTATCTTTTTTAGAGCGTTCCCTGAGAACTAAACCCGATTGAATCAATCGATTAATCATAGTGGTCATGTTACCTGAAGACGTTCCCATTTCTCTTGCGAGTTCACCCATAAGAAAGGTTTCCTTGCGGGAAAGAAGCGAAAGAACAAAAAACTGATTCAAAGTGATATCAAGACCAGCTGGTCCGCGAGGGTCAAGAATTCGTAAACTACGTAGAAGCGCGGGTGTCATTTCGTCAAGTTTAGCCAAAAGCTGATTGTCAATATCTTTGTTCATTTCCATTGAGGATAGCAGGCTTTGCTTGTTCTGTCAAGTTAAAATAGCGTTATGAGTAGTTTGGAAAAAATCGCTTGAATAAAATCGTAAGGGGGTTGATTTTAGTGTATCAAGGCGTATTATCAGCGAAAGTTTAACTCTATAATCCAGGAGGATGAATGTCTGGCAACAAACGGGTTTCGCCTTATGAGAACCCGCGTCCTTATAATGTAACCTACATTACCAATCCGTCGCAGGACGAGTTGCGTAAAATGGCTTTGGAATACACACCGGCCTGTTATCTTACAAAACACGGCAACATAAATAAATTAACCCGCAATAAAGCGCGTAAGGCGCAGTTTACCTATATTATAGCTCCGAAGCAGGATGCGGGTCTTTATTCGAGTAAAACAATTGAACCGGAAAAAGCAAGTGCCATAATCTCAAAGCTTGAAGACTACATTCATCTTCAGGGAAAACTAATAGAAATTCAAGGTTACTACGGATTGGGCGGGAAACGTTTTCCAATCCAATGGCTCTACACAATGCCTGCAGCCAATGTTGCAGGAATGCAGCAGGTTCTTTCCTTTCCCAGGGAATCTTGCGAGTCTCCCACTCAGCTGAAGCAAGCGTATAAGCCTGTAATTAGGGTTGTGATGGTTCCTGAATTTTCGCTGCCCGATATGCCCGGCAAGCAGGCAATTATAGTTGACTTAGAAAACTACATTACCTATGTAATTGGTGCCGATTACTTTGGTGAAAGCAAAAAGGGCGCTTTGCGGATGCTTAACGATTATGTGTATCAGAAAGGCGGTTTGGTGCTTCATGCCGGAGCTAAAGCGGTAACCATTGGCGGTAGGCGTATAACCATGACGATCAAGGGGCTTTCAGGAACAGGCAAAACCACCACTACCTTTTCCAAACAGGGTGAACTGACGCAGCCTATTCAGGACGATATGGTGTGCCTGTGGCCTAAAGGCGAATTATCCATAACCGAAAATGGCGCTTTTGCAAAAACTTACGGACTGACTCAGGAATCGGAACCCATCATCTACAATGGTTCGCTGGATTCTACTGCATGGTTAGAAAATGTCTACACCGATGCTGCCGGCGCCTTCGATTTTTCTAAAGGTCGCCTTGAAGTATCAGAAGCCAAACGTCTACGGGACTATTTAATAATTACAGGTGCGCCGGAGGAGAATCTGGACGCCTATATTTCAGGTAGAGTAAAGTTGCAAGAAAAGCTTGACGCCAACGGTATACCTGCCGATGGTTGGGATTTTCTGGTTTGGACTCAAAATGGCCGTTCTGTTATCCCTATGTCAAAGATAGAAGGAGCTGCAGACCTTCACGATATTCCTCCTGTACAATCTATGGGTATTCTCAATCGTGATGAAGGGGAAGATGCAGCCATGCCCGGAATAGTCCGTTTTGTATCCACAGAACAGGCCGCAGCTTACTTTATGCTTGGCGAAACAACTAAAACTTCGGCTGCAGGTAAAGAACGCGGCAGAACCCGTTCGCCATTCACACAACCCTTCTTTCCGCGTGCAATGGGACTTCAAGCAATTCGCTTCGCCGAGCTATCTGCCAATATCCCTAATTTACAAACCTGGCTTATGAACACCGGTTACGTGGGGGGTGACCAAAATGATGTTGATGCAGGCAGAGCGCTTAAGGTCAAAATTCGCCATTCCTCGGCTATGCTTGAGGCTATGCTTGCTGATGAAATTAAATGGAAACTTGATCCTGACTTCGGCTACGAAATTGTGGATACGGCTCATCCTGATAATGCCGCTCTTTTAGAAAAAGTACCTGCTGAAATTTTGAATCCAGTTCTCTTTTTTGAAAAGAATGGTAAAATGGACATATATCGAAAATGGGTTGAGACCATGAAGCGCGACCGGCGGGAATTCCTTAAGAGCTATAAGGTTGATGCCAAGATTATAGCAACGATACCGGAATAAGCTTCGCTTACAGCATCTCTTCTGTCCTCATAATAAGGGTTATGCTGGCTGGTGTAGAGTCTCAGAACTAAGTTTAACAGAGCGGCGATACGCATCTGCCGGACGTCATTGCTCGTAATTGCTGCCTGAAACGGATTTAGTATGCTGGGCTTTTTACCTCTTTATCCTTTCTGCGCTTTTAGTACAGAAGGGGTAAATCGACCGATTACAGCAGAAATTTGTATATTTTCTTGACATTCAAGAATTATTGAGGATTATTAAAAGCTAACCTGAAACCATCCAAAACGGAGGTCTCTGTGGAATATAAAATAGATTACGGTCCGTCCTTTTCTCTCCTCTCTGTTAAGATTCAGCAAGGAGAGAAGGTAACGGCTGAAGCAGGCGCCATGGTTACCATGGACGGCACAATAGAAATAGAAACTAAAATGCAGGGTGGCCTGGGCGGTGCACTCAAACGTTCATTACTAGGCGGCGAAAGCTTCTTTATGAATCACTATACCGGATCCGGCGAAGTAAGCTTTGCGTCCTCTGTTCCCGGTGATATCAAGCACATAAAAATGACAGGGAATACACTTTTTGTCCAATCAGGTTCATTTATAGCCTCTGCCGGAGACATTACGGTAGATACAAAATTTGGCGGAGCGAAAACCTTCTTTTCAGGCGAAGGTCTATTTTTGTTAAAGATATCTGGAACCGGCGATTTATTCATTTCGTCATTTGGGGCTATCACTGAACGAGAACTTGCTGCGAATCAGGAACTTAAGGTTGATACCGGTCATATGGTTGCATTTGATGAAGGTGTTGAATATAAAGTGAAAAAAGTAGGCAACTGGAAAAGTACTTTCCTCTCCGGCGAAGGTTTAGTTGCAAACTTTACTGGTCCCGGCAAGGTACTAATTCAAACACGTTCTCTGGCCGCATTTGCGTCGAAAATCATTGTTAAAAAATAAGAAAACAGATTGAAAAAAAGAGAGTGATTTTATCACTCTCTTTTTTTATGCAAAAATCCATTCGCTAAGCACGAATTTTATAATACAAAATTAAACAGCCGATTGTTAGTTTTTCTGCTAAATCTTGGCTGATTTCTTTTTATAATCTGATGGAATTGCTTCGGGTGGAAGCTGTGCTAAAAAATCCCAAACCCTTTGTTTCAAAATAGTATGATTCTTAAGAGAAATATTAAAACCGCCTACCGCACAAAGCCTTGCTCCAAATCGAGCGAGCACCTTGCGCATCCATTTAGCCGGACGCTTACGAGGATCGGTTCGCGTATGAGTAAAAAAGGCTGCGACCTGTTTTTCAGCGAACCTGGTTTCAGCCATAAAGGTTCTTAAGGGCGTGGCCGGACGTCCTGACCAAATTGGAGCTACAATAATCATAACATCCCATTCTTCAGGTTTAAGGTCTATAGTTTTGATTTTGGGACGTCTGCCGAAGAGCGCCGAAAATGTTGGGCTTGATACGCCCTTGAATTTTTTAACTTCTATTCTATGTATGGGAGCTTTAAGATATTTGGCAATGAGCCTTGCTGCCACACGTGAATTTCCATATCGTGAATAATAAACTACAACCGTTTTCATCTAATTCCTCCAATCAATTGTATTCACTTAGGCGATTAAATCAAG
>CAZUXE010000055.1:0-3660 GCA_964624585.1 uncultured bacterium
GTGGAGTTACGACTGAAAGGAGTAAACTCCTAAAGCCACGCTGAAAGCGTGGATAGATATTGATAATTTCGTAATTATCCATATACTATGACTAGTGGCTACTAACTGGCAAATACTTACAGCTAATCTACATTGCTTACTATCCACCTGTAGGTAATTGGCAGTCAGTCTAGGCAATCAGATACTGCTGATTCAAAGGATTCTGGATGTCTTGCAATCTTACTGTTAGTCTTGCAGCTTGATTTGTAACCTTAAAGCAGTGTCTTTGACCTTGCTTAAGTTGACAGGTTTTTTAACTATCTTTGTTGAAAAACAGCGTCAACTCACCTGGCTGCGCGAGTTATAGCTCTACGAAGGCAGAAATGCCCATACGGATACGTAATTGTATTGATTAGATAAGTTGAAAATGTAGCACGATAAGTGTCAAACTTGACACGTGCTGAATTTATACTAGAATCTAGCCAACGAAGTGTTTATTTTAATTGCTTCGTTAGTGCTTGAAGTTTAATGCCGAAGTGGCGGAACTGGCAGACGCGGTGGACTCAAAATCCATTGGGGCTAACACCTCGTGAGGGTTCGACTCCCTCCTTCGGCACTATTATAATCAGTACAATTATTATATCTATATCCCCAAAGGAGGATTTAGTCATGGGTATTCTCAAAGACGAAGACAAAAAATATATAACAGAGCAATTTACCGGCCTTAACAAAAAGGTTAAAATCCTGCTTTTCAGCCAAAAATTGGAATGCGAATACTGTAAGCCAACCGAAGATATATTAACTGAATTGGCAGAGCTTTCTGAAAAAGTTGTTCTTGAAATACGCAACCTGCAGATTGACAGCGACGATGCAAAAAAGTATGGTATTGATAAGGTGCCTGCTATAGTTTTTCTTGATGAAAATGAGAACGATACCGGTATACGGTTCTTTGGAATTCCTTCAGGATACGAATTTTCATCGCTGCTTGCCGACATAATTGACGTATCGGCGGGAAGCAACGATTTACCGCAAGATTTAGTTGACAAAATAAAGGCTATAGATAAACCGGTGGATATAAAGGTGTTCGTGACCCCAACTTGTCCTTACTGTCCGCCTGCGGTTCGCGCCGCTCACAAAATTGCAATGCTTAATCCAGCGAATATCCGCGCTCAGATGATTGAATCCACGGAATTTCCTCATCTCGCCAACAAATATGCGGTTCACGGCGTACCTAAAACCGTAATTAACGAAAATGTTCAGTTCGAAGGAGCAATGCCTGATCAGTCTGTGGTTGAACAGGTTCTGGCAGCGCTTAGTTCCCAAGATAACTAATTTAAGGAGCAGCGGTGGATATTTCATTATCCCTATCCCGAACGGCCAAGGTTGAGCTTGCCGAATTGTACGATTTGGTGATAATTGGCGCCGGGCCTGCCGGTTTAACCTCGGCAATATACGCCTCACGCGCCCGCCTATCAACACTTGTCGTTGAAAGAAAGGTTCCCGGCGGACTTGCCGGCTCCACAGAGAGAATTGAAAACTACCCTGGATTCCCCGACGGTATTGCCGGAGCCGAATTAGGTAAGGCTATGCAAACTCAGGCCGAAGCCTTCGGCGCACAAATTTTGATGGCTGAAGCCGAAATAATAGATATTGAATCTTCGCCAAAGAAACTGAAAATCAAAGGCAAAGAAGTATTGGCTAAAACCCTTATAATAGCTACCGGAACCTCGCCAAAGAAAATTAATGTACCCGGCGAAGCCGAACTTGCAGGTCGGGGAGTAAGTTACTGCGCCACCTGCGACGGTCCATTCTTCAAAGATAAAGAAATTGTCGCTGTAGGCGCCGGAAATTCAGGTGTACAGGAGTCAATTTTTCTTAGCAAATACGTTTCAAAGGTAACTATTGTTGAATTTATGCCAAGTATTCAAGCTGAGAAAATATTAGTTGAGCGCTTTGAAAAAACGGCTAAAGGCTCCTTCCTTTTGAATCATCAAGTTCTGGCAATAGAAGGTACAGACAAGGTAACGGGCGTTAAAGTGAAAGATAGAACAAGCGGTGAAGAAAAGCTTATTCCGGCGGATGGAGTGTTTATTTGGGTAGGCCTTAAGCCACAGACTGATTTTGTTAAAGATAAGCTTGCTCTTGATAACTGGGCCTACATTAAAACCGATGGCAATATGCGTACCTCGGTTGATGGCGTTTGGGCGGCAGGTGACGTTGTATCTAACGCTACTCGTCAAGTTGTAGCTGCATGTGGTATGGCTGCGACAGCCGCTATTGATGTTGAACATTATCTTTCAGCACACGCTTAGCCTCCCTTTCCTGAACGCGGATAAATATTGTATACGCAGGTTCTCGAAATGGTTTTTGTAACCGAAGCTCTTTACTGTGATAGCTGTAATGGACGCGAAAAGGATATCGCTAACAGGTATCTAAAGGAAATTCAGCTTGAAATTATCGATTATCAAAGCCGTGTGGCTCAAGCAAGCAACTCCGGTTTGCGCTAAGTGCTTGGGTTTTGGAAAGTTATGAAAAAGACGCTTGGGCTTAAGCTTATGAGAAAAGCTTTGGGTCAATAGTGTTGTCATAATGCTTTAGCGCATTATGACAACGGATGTCGCGGACAGATAATAGCGGCATCACTAACAATAATGAGGAAATGTAATGAAGAGAACGAAAAAAATCACAGCCTTGCTGCTTACCTTAGCCCTTATGCTGGTAAGTGCAACAATTACAGCTTGTGGGGATAAAACAGCCTCCCAGCCATCAGAAACCGCTAAGCCAGTAAAGGTATCCAAGGCTCCAGTAGTTTCAGAAAATACAGAAACCGTTGAAAATTCAGCCGCTTCGGATGAAACTGCAAAAATTCAGGTGGATAAAGGAAAGCTGCAAGTATCTAAATCTTCAGAGCTTAGTAAAACCCCTACGGCTGTAAAAATAAAACCTGCTACGGATCCCGGCGCCGGTCGTAAAACAGCTCCTGAAATTACACTTGCCGATATTAACGGTAAAACTCACAAGCTATCTAACTATCGTGGTAAGGTGGTTCTGGTTGACTTTTGGGCAACATGGTGCGGACCCTGCCGTAGTGAAATTCCTCACCTTGTGAGAATCTACAACACCTATAAGAATCAGGGATTTGTTGCCTTGGGCGTGGGTCTTGACGATACCGAAAGGCTTAAGAATATGGTTAAAGACCTTAACATAAGCTACCCTATTTTGCCTGACGAACAAAGTATTTCTTCTAAACCCTACAGGGTGTTGGGTATACCGCGAACCTTGATTATTGATAAAAAGGGCAGAATTGCCTTTGACCATACTGGTTTTGGCCCGGGTATGCAGGTAGAGCTGGAAAAAGAAATTAAGCAGCTTCTTGCCGAGGAATATTAGCCTGAATTTAGACCTTTTAGGAATAAACTTATTGGCCGACCTAGGGGGTCGGCCTTGTTTTTTATGCAGATATTGAGAAATATTTGATTTGAGATTGCTGTCTTCCCTCACCCATAATCCCTCTCCCATTGGGAGAGGGAAAGCGTTTCGGAGAAATGCAGGGTGAGGGGAACAGGTAATAGACTGTCTTGCAAATAATCCCAGATTACAGCTCTGTGATCTTTGAGTACTTTGTGATTAATATTTCAAGTGGAGTTAGGACTGAAAGGAGTACACTCCTAAAGGCAAAGC
>CAZUXE010000055.1:3760-9742 GCA_964624585.1 uncultured bacterium
CAAAGCCGCTGGCTTTGGATAGTGGTTAACTAATTCCAATACGGGATATGGAGTTTGCAAAGCACGCTTGAGACGACTGAAAGGAGCAAACTCCAAAATCCAAAGCGAAGCTTTGGATACTTTATGGTGAATATATGGAAACAGTGGACAATAAAGTAGGCTTCCAAAATAATTTGTACAATCCGATAATCTACAGATTATATTTTACTCAACACGCCAGTATCTCTACACTATCCGCTGTAAATTACATAGTTGTGAAACTTATCGTTCAGAACAATTCAGTTTAACAAAATCTTCAGTCAAGCAAAATTGGCATAACTAAATACAACCTGTCTTGAACCTCACGTTCACCTGCGCCTCTAATTAAGGCGGCTGACAAGGCTCCGGTTATTTCAAAAACAACGTCTTCACTGGATATATGCCGAAGAATTTCTATCAAATACGCACCGTTGTAGGCGACCTCAAAACCTTCTCCGTTATAAGAACATGCTAGGTCCTCAGTAGCTTCTTCACCTTCGGGCGAAGAGGCTGCAAGCTTTAAGGTATTTCCGCCAAGCACAAACTTAACTTGTCTGGTTACCTGATTTGTAAAAATCATCATTCTGCGAAGGGCGGCATTTATTTCATCGCGATTTACAGTAAGGGTATTTTTAATATCTTTTGGAATCACCTTCTCATAATCAGGATACGGACCTTCAATTAACCTTGAGACAACCTCGGTAGACTCAAAAAGGAAACCTACCTTTGAATCGTCAAGATACACTTCCAAATTGCCGTCAAAATCTTTAGGTATGAAGTTGAATATCTTGCTAGGCATTATGTGCGATTGCTCCGATATACCCGGTGAATTAGCGTCATCACCAAGGGCCATACGGTGACCGTCTGTTGCAACCATTCGCGATTTTTCAGCCTTTATTTCCCAAAGTACACCCATCATTGCAGGTCTATCCTCACCTCTTGAAACGGCAAATTCAACTGAATCAAAAAGGCTTCTTAGACGTTTAGATTCCATATTGAACTGAAAACTTGAAGGCTTGTCAAACATACGTGGAAATTCTTCAGGATCGATTATTGGAATTCTAAATATAGTACGACCGGCCTTAAGAACCAATCTGTTTTCTTCTTTCATAAATTCAATTTCAGAAGCACCGCTTTCCTTGACTATACTTGCAAGCTTTTTTCCCGGAAGAAGCACCTTTATATCGTCATCTGTTTCTGTTTCAATTTCAGCCCAGGTTTTAACATAGATATCTAAATCTGTAGCTAAGAGATTGAGACGTCCGTTTTCCGTAGAACATAGAATGTTCTGAATTACAGGGTAGGGCGTTCTGGAAGGGATTACCGGAACTACCTTATTTATTAACTCTTCTAAAAGATTCTTCGAAGTTTTAAACCACATATTTACTCCTCTAATTCAACATCATTAAATTAGAATCTTACTCTTGTTGATGTTGTTGTCAATGTGGAAACGGTGGAATTCGCCATAAGTTATAGTTTTGTAATTCTTTGAGTAATAGGCTTGATGTTGGTAAGTTTGTTTAATAAGTTGTAAATCGTTTGGAAAAGATTTATGATTTAAGAAATAAACACAGTTATCCACGATTTATCCTTTGTTCTATCCCCATGATTTTTTCCTTAAATTCAAGGTCGGTTTCAATTAATTTCTTAATTTTATCAGATGCGTGCAGAACGGTAGTGTGATCTTTTCCGCCAAAGAAACGGCCTATTTCTTTAAGCGAAAGTCCGAGTATTTTACGCATAAGATACATTGCCGACTGTCTTGCAATTGCAATATGGGCGGTTCGTCTTCTGCCGGTTATCTCTTCAAAAGACACGTTGAATGTTCTTGCTACCTGCTTTGCAATTCGATTAGGTGTAGTTCGCGGACGACTTCTTAAAATATCGTGCAGTACCTCTTCGGCAAGTCCGGTGGTAAGACTTTGTCCGGTTAAGGATGATATTGCAAGAAGCCTTATAAGCGCACCTTCAAGCTCACGCACATTTGAGCGAACGCGGGAGGCAATGTAGTATGCTACGTCTTGCGGAATAGTTTGTTTTTCAGATTCAGCTTTTTTTCGCAATATTGCAATACGTGTTTCAAGTGACGGTGGCTGAATATCTACAAGCAGTCCGCCTGAAAAACGCGATGCAAGCCTTTCTTGAAGGGTAGGTATCTCACGTGGAGGGCGGTCTGAGGTCAGTACAACCTGCTTACCGCCTTCGTAGAGATGGTTGAAGAGATGGAAAATTTCTTCTTGAAGCGATTCCTTACCCCTAAGAAAATGAATGTCGTCAATAAGAAGTACATCCTGGGAGCGGTAGCGATTTTTGAATTCCATTCGTGTGCCTTTTTCAACGGCATCTATGAGTTCTATAAAAAGCGTTTCGGCAGGTATGTACGATATAGCTATTTTAGGATTCAGCTGTTTTAGGTAGTTGCCTATTGCTTGCATAAGATGTGTTTTACCCAAACCTACTCCGCCGTAGAGAAATAAAGGATTATAAACGTTTGACGGCGACTCGGCCACAGCCATAGCAGCGGCGTATGCAAAGCGATTGTGTTCGCCTACAACAAAATCGGCGAATGTGTAGCGTGATTGCAGACGTGATGCGTCTTGAGAACTAACTATTCGCCTTCTTATGAATTTTGGGCGCTCTGTTGTTGTAGTGTTTACCTTGCGGGGTTGGAATGCTACCCGCAGTCCGTTAGCGCTTACCTCGCTTATGGCTTCCTTAAGCGATTTGCCGTAGTATTCCTCTATCCATTCAACAAAGAAGGGGTTAGGCACTTCGATAATTAATGTTCCACTTCTATTTTCAAGGAATTTCGCCGGCTCGAACCATGTGTTGAACCCCTCTTCTGGAATTCGTGAACGCAGCTTTGTAAGTATAGAGTTCCACAATAGGTTAGGGTCGCTAGTCAATTTCTCCACATTGTTTTCCACAGGTTTATCCACAATCAGTCTCTCTCTAAGTTAAGGTTTTACTAAACTTACCCCTTTTGGCTTTTAATAGAACCCACGGGGGATATCGTCAGAAAGAAACTATACGCTTTGTGGAAAACTTGTCAAGTAATTTAGCTCTTATTCGCTTGCAATTCGACAAGTGCGGCAATAGCTTGAAGTTGTCCGGCTGCAATGGAGCCATCGGAGCATGGAATTGCTGTGGGAAATACTAAATCAAAACCATATATGGTTGCTTTTTTTTGCAAAATATTGCTGAACGCTCGGTTGGCAAAAACCCCGCCTGAGCAAATAACGGTTTTAATACCTGTCATGGCTGAAGCTTTTTTAATCCATTCTATGGCGGCTGTGGCCAGACCGTTATGAAAACGGCTTGATATAATGCTCTGTCGCGTTCCCTTCCTTAAATCATCAAGCAGTTCGGCAAACATTGTCCCATAATCAAGAATTAAATCAGGGGAAATATCGAAGCTGTAGGCGCTTTCTTCCGAAGGATCATAGAGCGACTCCAATGCAATTGGCGCTTGGGCCTCAAAACTTATCTCTTCTACAAGACCAATCATGCCTGCTACGGCGTCAAAGAGACGGCCTGCCGAAGAGGCGCGAACCACCCCTAGGTTTGCCGCAAGCTGTTTTGCAACCTGCCGACCTTCTGAACCGAAGAATTCCATCCAGCCTTCCAACCCTCCTCCAGGCCCTCCTCCAAACCTTCCTCTCAACTCTTTCATTAGGTTTTCTCCTTCCAAGTCTGTGTCAGATAGTTGGTAGTTTGGGGATTGTTTTGAAATTCCTTGCTTCGTTTGCAAGCCTGCGTCGCATATTTCCGATTCGGTGCCTAACTTTTCCCCGAATTTCCGTTTTCCCCGCTTCTTTCCTTCAGTAAAAGCGCCTGGCTCCGCGGCATTTGGTCTAGCGCTTCCTGTGCTTAGAAGTTCTGCTAGAACCCCTGCCGCCAGTCTCCTTGGCTTGCGAATGGCCGCTTCGCCGCCTACCAGAGGTAGCAGGCGAAGATGCCCAAGTCTCTTGAAACTTGCCCCCATTTGTTCAATAAGCATAAGCTCGCATCCCCAAATTTTGCCCCCAGGCCCGTAGCCTGTACCGTCGAACACTAAGGCCAGTATATCTTTTGTAATACCATACTCCGCCATAACCGCAGCCGCGTGGGCGTGATGATGCTGAACCCTTTTAAGCTCCACACCTCTGTCCCTTGCGTAGTTTTCAGCCCAACGCGAGGAGTAGTAGTCAGGGTGCATGTCGCAGACAATAAAGCGCGGCTCTACCTTGAACCAATCAAGGTATCGGGCGAGAGTTTGTTCAAAAAATTCAATGGTTTTTCGCTGTGAAAGCTCCCCAATATGCGGAGAGAGCCACAGGTTGCCGCCATCGGATAAGGCGAATGAGGCCTTCATTTCAGCCCCTACGGCAAGCATTGGCGGAAAGTTGAATGCCGTTTTAAGTGGAGCCGGAGCGTATCCGCGCGCGCGCCTTATTAAAACCAATTTCCCGCTACTGAAATCTGAGTCCGCGGCGGCAATATCTGTTTTGCCAGTGCTATCGGCAAGCGCGTCTTCAGGCCTTGAATACAGACCCTTAGTCCTGTCGGCATCTAATCTTAGTCCAGCGTCAGCTGGTGAGGAATCCTCAGCGAAGGCTTTGTCCCTTTCCCCAGCATTCCCTTTATCTAAAGATAAGTGTTTGAATAAACCGCCATCTTTGGACATACCCTCAATCCTAGTGCCGGATGAGGAGTTTTTGGAAAAATCACTATTCTCAGCTCCAAGCTCTGCGCCTGTAGATAGTTGCTGTGGCCAGGGTTCCCGCAGGTAGCCGAGTGAGTCATCTATGCGGTTGGCAATTCGGCGGTTGCCGGCAAGCACGGCGTCGAACACCGAGCCTAATTCCTTAATCAACTCCACTTCGTCTGCAATAATCGGTTGATTACTTACGTTTGCAGAGGTGGCAACTATCGGGCCTAGCTTTTTTCCAGCCTCCTCAACAGCAAAGAGCAGGTGATGGACAGGCGTATAGGCAAGCATTATGCCTATGCCTGAATTAAGTGGAGCAAGTGCGCATCTTATATCATCTGCAACCCCCTGCCTCCACTTCAAAAGCAATATGGGAGCTGCGGAAGATTCAAGTACGCGGCCTTCGGCATCTGATATATCAGCCAAACTTGCGGCCATTGTGATATCGGCGCACATTACGGCCAGAGGTTTGTGTGGTCGCCTTTTCCGCTTCCTCAGCAAGCTAATGGCTTTAGGATCAAGTGCATTACACATCAGGTGATAACCGCCAAGGCCTTTTACAGCAACTATCTTTCCCCGCATAATTAGTTCAGCCGCCTTAGCTATGGGATTTTTGCAGTCAAGCGTCCTTCCCTTGTTATTCAAAAGAACCATAGCAGGGCCGCATACAGGACAGGCGTTGGGTTGGGCATGGAAGCGTCTATCCATTGGATTATTGTATTCCCCTTGGCAATCAGGACACATTTGAAATTCGTCCATAACGGTTTTTGGTCTGTCGTACGGAAGGTTTTCAATAATAGTATAGCGGGGACCGCAATCGGTGCAGTTGGTAAAGGGGTATGCCGCGCGTCTGTCAGCCGTGTTCAGAATTTCTTTCTTGCAGGCTTCGCATGTTGCCAAATCAGCCGATACCTGAAGCTCCTGCGAGGCTTGCCCTGCCTTGCTGGCAATTATCTTGAAGTCGTTAAACCCTTGAAACTCAACAGCGTGTGTGTCTATAGAGGTTATGCGTGAGGCTGGAGGAGGGCTGCTTTTTAGCTCTGCGATAAAGGAGGTGATGCTTGCAGGTTTGCCTTCAAGTACAATTTCAACACCGCCTAAATTGTTCAAAACGTAGCCGTTTAAGCCAAGCCTGAGCGCTGTTCGATAACAGAATGGTCTGAAGCCCACACCTTGAACAGCACCCGCGACTTTGATAAGCGTTGCCTTTATGTGTAAAGATGACTCCATTTGCAATGATAAGCCTTATTATTATGAGAGTCAACTAGCCACGC
>CAZUXE010000056.1:0-9511 GCA_964624585.1 uncultured bacterium
ACTAATTTAGAAGAGTTAGACATATGGGGAACCTCCGTTACCGAGGCTGGAGCAGATAAGCTGCAAAAGGCTTTGCCAAACTGTAAGATTGTCTACTAATTGAATTACTACCCTATCATTTAATCGATAAAACTTCTTGACTTTCAACTATTTTTCCCTAGGATTCTAGTATGTTTCCAATTTTATTTAACATAGGTAATTTTCAAATTCGTACCTACAGCGTGATACTTTTGATAACTTTTGTAGTAGGTATATTTCTTCTTAGGCGAACCCTCAAACGTCGCACCTTAATAAACCCTGACATCGTCATAGATATCGCTTTCTGGGTAATTTTAGGAGTCGTTATAGGATCGCGCCTGGCTTATGTCTTTATGCACTGGCCAGAATACTCAGCTTCACCTGAACGTATTTTCAAGATATGGGAAGGCGGAGCAGTCTATTATGGCGGTTTTATTCTAGCCTTTGTATTCGGCGGGGCATATCTGCTCATAAAGAAAATTCCAATTATACCTATGCTTGATGCAATTGCTCCAATTGTCGCTCTGGGAGAAGGAATCGGTCGCCTTGGCTGCTTCTTTAACGGTTGCTGTTATGGAAAAGCAACCGATTCATTCCTAGGAATAATCTACCCCTATGACTCTCTTTGCTACCACTATCCGGCTAATTATTCCTACGGCACACATGTATGGCCAACCCCCTTATTCCAAGTACTCGGAGGCCTACTACTATTCCTGTTCCTAACTATTCTACCAAGATTTACAAAACTCCGCAATGGTCAACTTTTTGGAGCTTTTCTTGTAGGCTTTGGCGGACTCCGCTTGCTTGTAAACTTCTTCCGTTTTTATGAAGACAGCATAAATTTGTGGACAAATAACTGGATAGCCATTGCTTTGATAACTTTTGGAATTGCTCTATTGTTGATTTTCGGCCTCACTCAGAAACAACTTCCAAGCCTTGAAGAGATTGCAAACGAACGCAAGAGGCTAGAAGCAGCAACCCACAAAAATAAGAAAAAAAGAGCATAGCAGTAAAAAACTCAAGGAAATGACAGCGAAGCCGCCTGCTTTTATTAAGCGAATTGGGCGCTCGCTTGCCGACTTCTTGTTGCCCCCTGTATGTTTAGTTTGTGGAGATGATACGGATGGCAATTTCCTGTGCGCAAAGTGTTTTTCTTTAATTCAAACAGTAGAACGGAGTTTTTGCCAGTTATGCGGTCAGCCGCTTAGAATATCAAGGCATTCGTATATTTGCCCTGAATGCGTCAAACACCCACTTGCCCTGCATCGAATAAGGACATGGGCAATTTTTACTCATCCTCTTGATAAACTTGTCTATGCCTTTAAGTACAGTAACTTCAAAAAACTCGCACTCTTTTTTTCCCGTCAGCTCGCTTTGATAATTCAAAACGATGCTAATCTTCGTGACGCTGAAATGCTAATTCCAATACCAATACATTTCTTAAAAAAGTGGTGGAGAGGTTACAATCAAACTGAAATTCTTGGAAAAGTCTTATCCGAACGTTGCGGAATTCCAATGTTTGATGCCCTAAAACGTATTAAGCTGACCCGCACTCAAACTAAGCTTTCTGTTTCCCAACGGCAATCCAACCTTGCTCACGCTTTTAAGCATAAAAAAACTATCTCTGTAAGAAACAAAAAAGTAATTGTTTTAGATGACGTAATAACCTCAGGGGCAACAATGGACGCAGCTGCAGAAGTGCTTCTTGAAGCAGGGGCTGCACAGGTTTACGGATTAAGCATAGGCGGAGCATGGATAAAACGCTCGTCTTGACAACAAGCTTCTCCACCTGTTACAATTGATTGATATGGACAGACCACATCTAAGATTTTATAAAGTAAAAAACGTAGGCGGGATTTCAATTTAGAGCAAAAACAGCACTTATAGCGGAATTTATGACATTATGCTAAATTTAGTTCAAAACTGAAAAAAGCACAATGTTTATTCCCATACGAAAGGCTAACTCCCTTACAGTATCGGGATCATTATGAGCAAGGCTCCATCCATCTGAAGGATTTGAATTGTAGGTATAAAAAATAAGCAAGCGTCCCCTGTCGAAAATTCCGTAGCCTTTTGGCGAGCCTTCAATATGCTTATGAATTTGCGGAGGTCCATTGGAAAAGTCGTAGAATATGTGATAGATAGGATGACTAAAAGGAAGCTCCACAAGTTTTGAATTCGGAAAAAGCTTTTTTATCTCTTCACGAAAACTTTTGTCCATGCCATAATCGTCATCTGCGTATAGAAATCCTCCACCTCTCAGATATTCTCGTAAAGCCTCCCTTTCCCTTTCAGAAAATTTTATTCTACCGTGTCCGGTCATAAACAGAAAAGGATAATTATTGATATCCTTATCCAGAAGGGTTATAACTTTCTGCTCGGCAAGCACTTCTATATTGGTACGTTCATTTATTTTTACGGCAAGATTAGGAAGCGCATCAGCATCGTTATACCAATCTCCGCCTCCTCCATAATGCAAACGGGCAAGTTGTATTGGGGTTGCAGGTATCAGGAGTGCCAGAAACAGAGCAATCACACACCTACAGCAACTTCAAGAAGACGGGTCACAATAGAGTAGGGAACTCGAACGCAGCCTATGTAAACCTTATTACCTACACCATGGAAGTCAGAACCGCCTGTGGGAATAAGCCTGTTACGAAGAGCTATGGCATGAAGTTCATCTTCAAATCGCTGAGAATGTTCAGGATACCAAACCTCAATTCCATCAATATCATCCAAAGTTCTTTCAACAACATCTTTGATTTGATACATTCCGGGGTGAGCAAGTACAGCAACTCCCTGATGCTCGTGAATAAGATCCACTGCCTCGCGTATCGTCAACTTGGTTTTAGGAACATATGCTACACCATTCGGCCCCAGATATCTACTAAAAGCCTCGTGGATACTGTATACCTTACGCTGCTCTATTAAAGCCTTTGCAACATGTAACCTTCCAACTGACTTTCCATTGGAAAAATATTGCACATGCTCTATTTCTAAATTAACGCCATTTTGCTTCAATTTATCTAGAATTTCATAAACTCGCTCTTCCCGCTTTTGTTGATACCACTCCAGCTTTTGTTCCAACTCATCTTCCCTTCCAGGAGCAAAATAACCAAGAATATGAATCTCACAGCCATCAATTTCACATGAGAGTTCAACACCAGATATAATTTCAACCCCAAGTTCAGTCCCACGCAATCGCGCCTTTTTAATCCCTGCAACAGTATCATGATCGGTCACAGCTATCCCTTTTAATCCAGCCTTGTAGGCCATCTCCGCTAGTTTTTCAGGAGAAAATTTTCCGTCTGAAAATACAGAATGAATATGTAAATCGGCAAAAGCCATGTTTTTTTGCTCAGAAGACGCCACTAACTAACTTCTTTGGGTATCAAATTCAAATTGTTAGCAACCCGTTGGATTATGAATTCATCAATACGCGGCTTGCGTTGGATATATCCTTCAATCATTGCATTGTCACAGATAATGTTGACAAGCCGGGGTCTTCCTCCTGAAAAGGAAGCTACCTGTTCAAGGGCTTTATCTGTAAATATCGGGTCTTCTCGCCCCGCAATGCGCAAGCGATGCTGAATATAAGCACTTACTGCATTCTTTGTTAATGGATTCAAAGTTACCCTTACTGCAATTCGTTGATACAGGGCTGCATTCTGAGCAAGATTAACCTCAAGATCAGGCAAACCAATCATTATAAACGTAAGTAACTTTTTGCCTTCAGCGGTTTCAAGATTGATAAAACCTCTCAACTCTTCAATAGTTTCAGGATCATCCATCTTATTGGTTTCATCAATAAAGATAATTGCCTTATTACCCGCATTGTGAATTTCAAAAAGTTTATTGACAATTAGGGAAAATAGGTCTGAAGAATCTTCGGGAATCTCTTCAACATCAAATAAAGTCGCTATTTTTTCAAGCAACCAACGAGGTTTTATTGAATGGGTAAGCACAATCATACCAATATGATAGCGCTCATCTTCAGAAAGTTCGGTTAAAATACGTCTCGATAGAGTGGTTTTCCCTGTCCCTATTTCACCAAGCAATAAAGCCAATCCCCTGCCCCTTTCTGCGGCATGTAACAGGTATTCTCGCGCAACCGCGTGCTGCGGACTGTTAAAGTAAAATCTAGGATCGGGTTGAACCGCGAAGGGTTCATATTTTAATCTAAAAAAAGTTTCGTAAGCCATTTCAAATAATCTCTATATAAATTGGATAGGACCTGATTTGTTTTTATTGACCTTAATTTTTTCCGAAAGCTTCGGAGTATCGCCAACTATTTTTACGTTACCTGTTTTCTTAATAGAACTCTGCCCTGTCAGTTCAGAAAGGCGCTCTCTTGCTTCCTGTGCCTTATCCGCAAGTCCTTCTTTTTCATAGGTTTTAATTAAATTCTCAAATATCGCGATTTGAAGTTCCTTGGTGCGTTCGGAATACGTTTCCGTAAGCAAAAAAGTTATAAGCATATCGCGCGCTTCGCTATTTTCCATCAAGGCCATTAATTCATTCAATTTTTCTACAGAAGGAGAGGCTAAATAGCTTGCCCTTCCTTCAAAAAAAGCATCCTCCCACAGATGTTCCTTTGCAAAAAAGCCTGAGAGTTCATCCCGCTGCTTCAAGTCATCTGGAATATCAGCTAATATTCGATTAGTAGAGGCAAGAAATTCCTCTATACGCTTCCCAGCGATATCTTCTGAAAATCTGAGTTCAACATCCTCCACAACCTGCTTTTCATCAGGTGATTTTTGAACCACAGGTTCAGGAACAGTAGCATCCGCTGGTTGTTCATAGACTTTTTCAGTAATCTTCTCAGGTACCTGTGGTGGAGGTTGCGCAGGCTGAACTGTCTTAGGCTCAATCTTGGCCTCAGGGACGCTTGGAGAAGCAGTCGGAGCAGAAGCAACAGGTGAACTAAAACCCATTTTAGACACAATATCATCTATCTGAGATTCACTGCGAGGCTTTAAGCGATACATTCCCCTTTCTGCTTCGGCATTCCCAGGTTCCAATTCCAAAATCTTTTCATAAAGCTTAGTAGCCTTTTCAACTTCTCCCCTCTCTTCATACATAGAAGCAGCCATGAGGAATTCGGCAATGGCTTCAGGCTTGAAACCTATTTGCAGCAGCAAGCCGGCAAGTTCGACTTTGCCTTCAGGATTAAGACTTTTTTCTCTCATTCTTCCTCATACAGTTTAGAGTACTCTTTTTGAATCTTCGCCGCTTCATCATATTTACCTCGCCCCTGAAGGGTGAAGATTGCGCTTTCCACTACCCGTCTCACCTCGGCTTTCTTACCTAAGTGATTAAGTATCTTAGCCATATTCAAGGTTAAGTCAAGATTCTCTTCGTCAATACTGATAATTTTCTTTATAACGGGAAAAATTAAATTAACCTGATTAAGCGCTCTATAGAACTCCAATTCACCCAATAAATATTCATACGCCGCTTTGGTAAGCCCCATAGCAAGATACAAATCCGCTCGGGTAAACCTAACTTTTATATCGTAGTTCTTTTGAATGGCCAAGTAAGCTGAAGCAGCTAAAGCTATTTTGAAATCTCCGGCTGAAGTGGCAAGTCCCAAGGCTTCATTTAGAGTTGCAATAGCTTCCTGCTGATTGTTTCTCTTAAGCAGAAGTACCCCTTGATAATACCTTAGCTTAGGCGAATCGGAAAAGCTGTTGTATTCCCGTTCTATTATAGCACCCGCATCGTCAAGACGCCCTTCATAAAGCGCTGCTCTTATTTCATTAAGCGTTTTTTCAGCTACCATAGACCACCTCGCCTTGTTTTATCACAGTATCCACTGAATTTCTGTTAAATGAATATACCAACTCTTCCCATGAATCTATATCAAGAATTACCAAATCAGCGTACTTACCAACAGTTATGGAGCCAATTTCATTATCCAAAGCGATAGCCTTTGCTGCATTGATTGTAATGCCTTTCACAGCTTCCTCAAGAGTCAAACCATCTACCAATGCGGCACATGCAGCGGCAAAAGGAAGAGCGAATACGGTTGATGAACCCGGATTAAAATCTGTTGCCACTGCTATTGGCATCTTTAAGCTTCGCATTAACGTAACCTTTGGTCTAGCCTCTTCTCTTAGGAAAAATGTGGTGGCCGGCAATAGTACGGGAACTACAGAAGCATCAGCCATTGCCTTCAGGCCATCTTCAGAGGACTTCACTAAATGCTCTGCAGAAATAGCCCCTAACTCCGCGGCAAGAGCGGCTCCACCTGTATCTGCAATTTCATCAACATGCAGTTTTACTTTCATATCCAATTTCTTGGCCTTAGTCAAAATTCTACGTGTTTCTTCATTAGTAAAGGCAATTGAATCACAAAATGCGTCAACGAATTCAGCAAGGCCCTTTTCAGCAACTTCTGGAAGCATAAGTTCCAGCAACTCTGTTACATACGCATCCCTATCCATCTCAGGAGGTATAGCATGCGCTCCAAGAAATGTTGGAACCAAAGTCTGTGGTGAATCTTGGTTCAAACTACGAATTACACTCAATTGCTTAAGCTCATCAGCTAAAGTTAAGCCATATCCTGACTTAACCTCCACAGTTGTTGTTCCCCATGCAAGCATTTCATTAAGACGCTCCTTCCCTTTTTCATAAAGTTCCTCAAAAGAAGCGTTTCTAGTCGCCTTAACTGTAGAAATGATACCTCCCCCTTCTCTAGCGATATCGGCATAGCTATCTCCCCTCATTCTGCGAGCGAATTCTGTTGCCCTTGAACCTCCAAAAACCAGATGAGTATGACAATCTACGAAACCCGGCATTACAACCTTGCCCGTAACGTCCATAATATGCTCTGCCCGACATTCTTGCTTACCACCCTTACAAACTTCGGATATCCTGCCTTGATGAATGATTATGTCACCACCTTCAACCACTCCCATATCGTTACCATCCATAGTAACAATTTGGGCAGCGTTACGAATGTGCAGGTCAAATATCACAAAATCCCCTTATTTTACTTATTGGCGAACCAATTATAAGTTTCCTTAATACCATCAATAAGCCTTACTATTGGCTTCCATCCTAAAACCTTTGCCGCCTTGGAAGCGTCAAGGGCCGACCTAAACACTTCGCCGGATCTGGCTTCAAGATACTGCGCTTCTAAGTTTGGATTAATGGTTTGAAAAGCTTTAACCAGATCGTTTACAGATGTTTCTTCACCAGTTCCAACATTGAAAACTCCAGGCTTAGCGTCAACTGCCGCAAGATTAGCCCTTGCGACATCCTTTACAAACACAAAATCGCGAGTCTGCTTACCGTTTCCATAAACAGTCAAGTTCTCACCAGCCATGGTTTTAAGGCTAAATATTGCTACTACTCCGGCTTCACCGTGCGGGTCTTGACGAGGCCCATATACATTAGCGTATCGCAGAACAACTGTATCTATTTTATGCTCTGTGGAAAAAAATCTTATGTAATGCTCTACCGAAGCCTTGGCAATGCCATACGGGGCTAAAGGTAAAACAAGTGTATCTTCAGGAGAAGGAATACGCGGTGCGTCACCATAGAGAGCGCCGCCAGTGGAGGCGAATATAAATCGTTCAACCCCGTGCTGCGCAGATGCTTCAAGAAGATTAATGCTACCTATGATATTTTGGTAAGCGTCGAAATCGGGTTCACGAACTGAACGGTTGACTGAAATCTGTGCCGCATGATGGTCAACTATCTCCGGCTTAAAATCACGGAAAACTTTCTTAATTGCCTCCTTATCCGTGATATCTGCTTCATAAAACGCTACTTTCTGCGACAAATTCTCCCGTTTACCTGTAGACAAATTATCAAGAACTGCAACCTGATGCCCTGCATCAAGTAAAACCTCAACAATATGACTTCCAATAAATCCAGCCCCACCGGTTACTAGAATTCTTTTCATATAAGGATTATAAAGCAATATCCTCTAAAAATCAAGAGAAACTACGCTTTAGATTTCAGACCTAGAAAGCTCACAGACCTTTCATTAACTACCTTATCAGCACAACCTTGTGGACAGATGAGGAATTAGGGGTTGAAAGTTCGCGTATAAAATACACTCCGCTTGGAACACTACTACCCCAACTAAGTGTACCGGACGTAGATGAAGCATGTAACTCATCTACCTTACAACCAGAAGCATCGAAAATAGATGCATGAAATCCTGTAGCCATATCCGCGTATTGCAAAACTATTTGATGTCCAACAGATGATACTAGCTGCCAATTGCTTGTTGATATTGCCGGAAACTCACCTACTCCTACATACCCAAGAGAATCTGTCTTCAACAACCAAGCCTTAGCAAAATAGCTAAGAGTTATACGATCCTTTTCTCCAACTATAATATACCCACCATCTGATGTTTGTTTTACACAATAACCTTGATCCATAACTTTAGCCTCACCTGCAAACTTTCTCATCCACTCAGTATTACCATCAGAATCAACTTTTATAAGGCAAAGATCATTGTCTATTTTACCTGTCATTATATAACCTGAATCGGAAGTTAGATCTACAGAAAACCCTACACCTCCACCACCATTACCAGCCCACTCTCTAATCCATAATGTATCACCCATAGAATCTGTTTTTAACAACCATGCAACACTATGAGTCATCCTATCATATCCTGCTACAACAAATCCATTATCAAGAGTCCGCTTAATGCAAAAACCAGCGGCATCACAGGCAGAACTTCCATACTTACGCGTCCATATTGTATCACCCAAAGTATCTGTTCGTAAAATCCAAAGCCCTTCCTTCTCCGAATTAAATACTTGCCCACTCACAACATAGCCATCTTCAAGTTCAACTACACAACGTCCTTCTGCATCTAGAACTCTTTTACCCGCAACACCACAATGCAAAGCTGTCCAAAGGGTATCTCCTAATGAATCAAGCTTCAAAAGCCATAAAGAAAAACCAGGTATAGGAGCTATACTAAAAGATCCAGTACGTGCAGTTACAATATAACCACCGTCTGATGTTTGCTCTATCCAATAACCAGAATCATCCTGTTTACCTCCATAGACTTTTGTCCATAATGTATCACCTAATGAATCTGTCTTAACAACCCAAATATCATTATCTCCATTGATAGCAATAGAGCTTGAACGAGTTGAACCTACTATAATGTATCCACCATCCTGAGTTTTCTGAACACAATACCCTATCTCTACACTTGCCCCTCCATAACCACGCGTCCACAATGTATCACCCAACGCGTTTGTTTTTAACAACCACATATCTAAAGGCTGACCTAATGAACTAGTGTAACCGGTAATAATATACCCGCCGTCTGGTGTCTCCTGAACGCACCTAGCGCCATCTTCTCTTATTCCATATACCTTCTCCCAACCCTGAGCTACTAACACCGAAAACAAAACTAACCCCATTAAACTTAATCTTCTAAGCATCTTAATCTCCTTTTTTTAAGCTAAATCAAAATCAACCGATGTCAAATAAGAAACTACCTTATCAGCAC
>CAZUXE010000057.1:0-9489 GCA_964624585.1 uncultured bacterium
TCAAAGTCCGTACTTCTGTTTGCGAATCTCAAAGGCTCTGCGCCCGCCTTCAAGGATGTTCTCAACAACTTCTTTAATTTTCGGAGAATCAATATAGCCGTACCTGTCTTTTTTAAGATAGGAATGGTCAACGTCAGCTTCCAAAGCCAATATCTGTGAAGCATCTCCCAAAATTGGTATGTTGGCGTTATGGGTTGCTACAAGGAATTGGCGTTTGTCCATCTCCGAACGAAAACGTTCGGCAATTTCTTCCACAATGAAGGCATTGTCAAGGTCTTCCTCAGGCTGGTCAACTATTAAAGGATAGGGCGATTGAAGAAGAAGAATTCCTAGGATAGCGGTACAACGTTGGCCGTCGGAAAGGTGATCTACATCGCGGTAACTTGGTTCTTTTTTTGTTCCCAAGTTGAGTTGAATAAGAACTTCTGGTGGAACGTCAACCATTTCCATTTTACATAAAGTCTCTTCGTCAAAATTGGGAATCAATTTTTCAGGCGGTAACTTAAGCAGTTCACGGACGCCGTCCCTATCGCCGGAACGAACTTTTTTTACAAGGGCGTTGAAGCTAAAGCCTTCGGCCTCAACAATTCTAAGAGCGTCGTCCTTACTCAAATTGGGTATAAAGTGGCGTAGCTCGGTAACAAGACGGTCGCTATTACCTTTTTCGGTAAGTTGAATACGAATTTTAGAACCAAGTTCAGTATTCCATGCGTGAGCTCGTTTTGAAAGAACCTCAAATCGGGAACCCCTAAGTTCCCTTACTTGACCAATTAAGGCGCGGCGTTCATCACGACGCATAGATAATTTTGACGCAACAGAATCACGTTCAACCTTTCGTTCTCTAAAGCGCATAACTTCTTTTTCAAGAGTAATAAATTCGTTAACATCAACTCCTGGGAAACGTTCCTGTAAAGCCCGCAGACTTTCCTGGAAACGTTCGTCGCCCTCTTTGTAGAGTTTCTGCCACTGAGTAAAAAATTGTTCGTGCTGATTTTCAGTATCTGCGAGAGAAGCTACCATATCCTGAACCTTGCGTTCGAAATTTCCAACGAATTCAACTAGAGTATTGGTATATTTTGAAAGCAATTCAGGATTCAAGGGCGCTTTCTCTTCATCGTGAAGCGATTTAAGACGCGCTGAACTGTCGCTTATAATATCAAGAAGGGTTTTTTTAATATCAGAAATTACAGCCTTACCGCGGTCAAAGATATGACTTTCCTGTTCAAATTTCCGTTTCTCATCTATTTTAGCAGGAATATCCATTTCAAGGAAACGAGAAAGCTTTTCTTCAGCGGCCGGAAGTTTGCTGATTTCAGTATCATGTTTATTAAGCTCTTCTGTAAGAACGGTAATTTCATTATTTAAGTCTTTAAGTTTATCGACAATCAGACTTTCTTGGGCTTTAAGGGATTCCAAGTCCTTCTCGCATATGCGTTCCAGAAGGGTTACTTGAAAATCCTGCTGCTTGGATATTTCATAAATTTCCTTGTTACCATATACCTCTGCCCTGAATATATCCTTAGGATTAACCTCAAGTTTTTGACCGGTTTCGACGTCACGGACTACCGGTTCAAAAGGATAAATACGTTCGATGAGATATTTTTTGGGAACAGGTTCATGCGACTCAACCATTAGAGATATTTTGGAACCCGGCATAAAAACATCGCGAAGGATCTGTTCGTGATTCTTTTTGTTACGGTCGGTTTTAGGAACTTCGTCAAGAGCGTAGCGAAGGGTTTCTATAATTGTGGTTTTACCTGTTCCTCTACCGCCTATCATTGCATTAAATCCTGAATTAAAGTGTATTTCCAAACCGTCTAGAAATCCACCTTCCCAGCGGGCGCCCAGCAGGCGTGAGTAAGTATTTTCTATCGCATCTTCAGGGAATTTTACCTTTGTCGCAGAGTCAAGCAAGGCGATACGCAAGCCTTCAAGATTTCGGGTGCCAAGTTTAATGGATACCTTTTTGTGACCTATATCCTTAGGTTTTTTTGCATATGATGCCGTAAGCATAGCTAAAGGCAGCTGCCTACGGGCTTCGTTTTTGGTTTTTCCTGAAAGAAAGGCCATATCGCCTGGGGAAAGTGTATTGGGAGGTGAGGCAAGTATTACACCCCAAACCCATGGATCGCCAATAACAGTTGGATGTTGTTTTAAGGCGTTGTTAAAATTTACAAGAACCATTCCGCCAGCGGCGCGGATACGCGCAACCGTTTCTCGTGGAGAAAGTGGTATTGGGACAGGTTTATTGCTACGGTAAAACCGAGCGTCCGACGAAAGTCCCAGCTCTGTTAAGAACTTATCTAAATCAAGATACGGGCGTCCAGGTTCAAATAAGGCAACCAAATCCACGCCTTCTTCTAGGAGTAATCTCATGCCCGGATATATGGTAATGCCTTTTTCCTTGCCCCTCTTTCCCATTTCATCCATCCATATGCCGGTATTCCCCAAACCTAGGTTATAATCTGCTATGCCAAGGATGCCTATCTTTTTCTCCTCAGTCTTCGCAACAATATCTAATATAACTCTTTTGATGTCATCAATAGACTTAGGGTCAAAATCATCAGGCGTTTTGTAGTCAGGGGACGCCGGTGTTTTAATTGCTAAATCAACCCATACTGAATTAGCTCCATTGGGCCTTTGTAAAATTTCCTCGAATGCCATTATGCCTCCTTAAATTTCCGATAAAATTGTACCCCGTCAAGGAGCTTAGTCAAGTTGAATAGTCTCTTACAATTCGTAGAATCTCCTGAGTAAGCAAGTTGAATAAGCTCAAACAAGGAGTTAAGTGTGAATAATTCTTGCGAACGAGTTTTATGTTTTCCGCGAAGCGTCTTAGATGATATTGGTGATTTTCAAGGATTCATGTTTGATGACGGAAAAATATTAAAGCGTATTCTAATGAACGCTAATTCCAGATTCGTGGAAAGAAGACTTGCTGAGGAAGACCCATCGTTAAAGCAATTGATTCCCTATGTGGTAATGAAGTACGGGAACAAGATTCTACATTATGTGCGAGGCAAAGAAACAGGTGAACAGCGTCTTAAGTCCCTAGGTTCAATAGGAATTGGTGGTCACATTTCGCTTACCGATCATGGTTTATTTGCAAACAGTATGCTTGAGGTATTCAACGAGGGACTAAGGAGAGAAGTTGCCGAAGAGGTAGAAGTGAATACCAACGTTAAGGAAAGAATTGTAGGATTGATTAATGATGACTCCAATCCAGTAGGACAGGTTCATCTTGGCGTGCTACTACTGTGGGAACTTACAAAGCCTGAAGTGAGGAAAAGAGAGCGAGTAATAACTTCACTTGAGTTCTTGACATTTGATGAACTTGAAACCAGAAAACAACAATTGGAAAGTTGGTCGCAAATAGCCTTGGCTGCACTTTTAGAAATCTACAAAAGCTGATTTTAAGCCGCGTTTCACGGCTAAGATGGGCTTGGTAATAGCTTACGGACTTTACGTTAATAGAATATCGGAGCGCGCTAAGTTAAGATAAAGATTAAGAATAGGTTACAGGCCCAAATTGATGTGTAGGATGTGTAAAATAGGGTACGGCAATTAACAAATTAATAATACGTTTCCAAAAACTAAAAAGGGACTGGTTTTGCCAGTCCCTTTAATTCTTTAGCGCTTCTCTGAAAGCGTGGTTGAATGCCTACAGTCCGCGAACCCTTACTAAATGAGTTGCGCAAGATATGCAGGGGTCGTAAGCGCGGGCTACCATTTCCAGCTTGAGTTCTATGCCTTCAGTAGTGCCTTCTTTAATCAAAGTATCAGCGGCAATTCTGACATGCTCTTCAAGCATATCAAGGAACTGAGCGGTTGGAGTGATGATATCTGAGTGTATTACTTTACCGTCGGCAATTTCGTAGTGATGGTAGAGAGTGCCACGTGGAGCTTCTACAGCTCCCGAACCTGAACCCTTGTCACGCGACGGTGGAACTATTTTAGGGTCATCCTCTATAGCAACAAGTTTATCAATAATTCTAGGAACTTCTTCAAGTGCCCATACTGTTTCAATGGCCTGAGCAACATTATTATACATAGGGTTGCGGAGCCAGGAAAGATTGTAGCAACGTTTGAAGTGGTCGCCAGCTGCGCCATCCAGACGTTCACCAATCAGATTGAATCGCGCAAGAGCGCCTACAAAGTACGGTTTATCCTGATAACGGGAACGCTTAGCCATGGAATGCGGAACAACACGTTCATTAGTTACCTGTCGATAATCCCATGCATTGAACTCATCACCTGTTGAGGTCATAAGCTTATCTGATGCCCAGCCGAAGCGGTCATTTTCAGGATTAACGCACATAAATGTCATACCTTCTTCCATGTAGGTAGGCTGACGAAGGTTACGGAAGATTTCCACACCGCGCTCTGCATCGGCTAAAAGACTCTCCGCTTCATACTTAAACTTCAGAAGTTCTGACTTTGAAGGGAATTTGCCGAAACCGCCGATAACTGGATTTTCGCCATGTACTGCACGAGCGGATGTAAGCTCCATGAGCCGAACGCCGAATTTTTTTACTCTAAGACCGGCCTGAACTTCCTCGGCGTATTTGGGAACCATGTGTACTGCTGAAGGGTAGCCAAGATAATCAGGCAAAGCAAGCAGAAATACGTGCAGGGCGTTAGATTCAATCATCTCCCCTGCGTGCATTAAATCGCGAAGCAGCTGGGTTTTTTCAGGAACCTTTATTTCCATGGCTTTTTCCATAGCTCGCAGGGCTGCATAGCGATGCGATAGGGTGCAGATTGCACAAGTACGGCAGGTAAGAGAAACTACCTCCGAAGGTGTACGCCCGTAGGCAATAGTCTCAAGCAATCTTGGGCCTTCGTGAATATCAACCGTTACGTTTTTGAGTTTTCCGTTCTCAAAATCTACGGTAATTCCGCCATGGCCTTCAACACGAGCAAGAGACTCTATTTTTATTTTATTTAGACTCATCATCCGCTCCTATTTCTTTTTGGATGCAGTCTTGGTTTTGTCTGCCGATTGTGTTCCTGCTGTCTCGTTACCGTTGTTCGATTTGAAACCAAGAAGATCTCCAAAACGTTTAATCATAGCAGAACCGCCAAACAATCTTAACTTATTGATAATTTCTGCTTCGCTGAAATTTTTCTCCTTCAAGAGATTGATTTCGGAAGCAACATTAGCCTCACTGGTTGGTCCCCAGCATCCGATACAAGGAAGGCCATGAGATGGACAGCGTGAGTCGCATCCACCGGCAGTTACCGGCCCCAGACACAGTTGGCCTTTGTTAAGCAGACACTCATTTTCGTTCCATTTGCACTCTGCACAAACAGGAAAGGAAGTAAGCTCAACAGGCATACCTTTTAGTATACTGGTTAGCGCGGCGAAGAACTGGTATTTGTCCATGGGACATCCGGGAATGTAGTAGTCAACCTTAACGTAGTGATCAACAGGTTGCGATTCAAAGGCTTTTGCAACTGTAGGTACGGCATCGCCATATACCTTTTTGAAACGTTCGTCCCAATCGTTATAGCCCAGGCGCGCCGATTGCGGTCCGCCAAAACTGGCGCATGCTCCAAGAGCGACAAGAAGCGAGGAACGCTCACGAATACCTTTAATTAGTTCAACATGATGTTCTGTTGTAATGGAACCTTCGACAAAGGCTACATCTAAAGGTTCATCATTGTGTACATCTGAGGAAGCAAGGCGGAAGGAACGAATGTCAACTGCTGAAAAGATATCAAGAAGTTCATCTTCGCAGTGAACAATGGTCAAAAGATCGCCTTCGCATCCGGAAAAGCTGTAGAAACCGGCTTTCGGTTTTGCATTTTGTGCCATCATAAGCTCCTAAATCAAATCTTTCATGTGCAGAACATCCCAGTAACTGAATACCGGGCCATCTAAACATGTGTAGATTGAACCAATTGCGCAGTGTCCGCACTTTCCAATTCCGCAATGCATACGACGCTCCAGAGTCATAAGAATCTGATGCTTAGGTATGCCAAGCTTAAGGAATTCGGAAACGACAAACTTGTACATAACCGGAGGTCCGCAAACCGTTGCGAAAGTATTGTCGGCGTCAAGGCCTTCAACCTTTTCAAACAAATCGGTAACCAGACCCTTATGAAATGGCCAGTTTCCTGAAGGGTCTTCATCAACAGAAAGGAAGCACTTAAGGTCGTCCCTATCTTTTATTTCGAAGAATTCCTTTTTGAAGAGCATTCCTTCTGGGTTCTTTGCCCCGTGCAGGAAGTAAAATTTCCCAAACTTGTCGCGGTTATCCAAAATATAGAGCAATAGGGAACGCAAAGGTGCGGCTCCTAGACCACCGACTACGATGAGAATATCCTTGCCAATCATTTTTTCCAAAGGAAATCCGTTTCCGTAGGGACCACGAACGCCAATTATAGAATTTTCCTTGTACTTAAAAAGTTGACCGGTAAGGCGACCAACCTGACGGATACAAAACTCTATCATTCCCGGTCTGGAGTTAGTTGAGGAAATTGAGAAAGGAGCTTCCCCAACGCCTGGCAGTGAAACCATCATGAATTGCCCAGGTTTGTACTGCAGCGACAGAGCGCGTTCCATATCAACCGGTCGAACCTGAAAAAATCTGACGTCTGAGGTTAAATCATAGCGTCTTACAATACGCATCTGTTCGGGCATAAATGGATTCGCTGGCGCTCCAGGAATGCATTGTTGTTTATCTGCCTTAATCATGATTTTACCTCCTGACCTTTAAGAGCGCGGATAACTTCAGCAACATTGATATTGACAGGACAGGTGTCGATACAACGACCGCATCCTACACACGAAGGTTTTCCATACTCGGTAATGAATGCCTTCAGTTTATGGGTATACCAAAGCTTAAGACGCTCGGCGCGAGCCTCACGGAAATTATGGCCACCTGCAACCAAGGCGTATTCTCTATTCATGCAGCTGTCCCAATGACGCTCACGCACACCTTCGTTTAAGGAAAGTGAATTTACGTCACGCACATTGTAACAGTTACAGGTAGGACAAACCATTGAGCAGGCACCGCAAGCCAAACAACGGTCGGCAAGTTCTTGCCATAAGTCTGATTCCCAGGAAAGTTCCATAATATCGGGCATACCAGTAAGATCGAAATTCAGCTTGTATTTTGAATCTCTTTCCCGACGCCAAGCCAGATATTTCTGTAAATCCTTAGTTTCCAGTTCCTCTGTGAACAGCTCAAGGTTGAGTCTTGCCAAATCGTCTCCCAGGGAGGAACCGACCCAGACCAAATATTCATCACCTAGTTCGTTAAACGCTAAGTCGAAACCACCTTCAACCGAATGAGTGTTGGTTGAACAAGCCATGCACTTATCATCCGGCGTGCAGGACAAGCCAATTATAGCCGTGGCTTCGCGACGTTTTTTATAATAGGGATCTGGGAAACGTTCAAGGAAGAGTTCATCTAAAATCATCAACCCGTGGATATCGCAAGGATGAAGACCAAATAGAACTCTGGGCTTTATATCATCAAAAGTCTCTGTGTACTTATTATCAGAATAACGGAACATGTTGAAGCGAGGAGGGACAAAGAACTTTTTAGGCGGCAAAATAGTACGAAGAGCTTCCAGAGCAACGTCACGAACGTTACTCAGCTTATCGTATACGTACTTATCTCCGCGTTTTACCGGGGCCCATAGCTCTCCGTAGCTCTTAAGGGACTCCAGGTAATTGTATAAGTCCTCCTTCTTCATCTTGAGTGCTTTCATTCAATTGCCTCCAATCAATAGGAAGGGGATTACATAAAGATGCCCGAAGCATACCCAATTAGAGGAGCTTGTCAAGCCTTTCAAACGTTATAAGCCTAAGTAATTGCTTAACTTAAAGTAACACGGATACCACAACTGTGCCACGAATTTACCGCACTCTAACTTTACCTTTCCGAATATTGATAAGCTTTAGATTAGCAAGGATATTTCCCTTATCCCTCTGTGTTTTCAGTCTTAAATTTTTAGCTTTAGGCTATTTGGAAAGAAACGTATCCGTTGCCGATTCTGATGATGAACTAGCCGACGACTCACCCGACGAATTGGTCTCAATTGCCGGAATTAACACGAACCACTGTCCTTCGCTGTCAGGACTCAGGTAAATCATGAACATTTCTATGATAGCATTTTGTTCATTAACACGTTTAATACTGGCTTTGATTTCATATATCTCTAATTTACCCTCAGCGCTTATTTCAGGTTTATGTTGAATACTAACAATTTTGAATTTGGAAATTCCGGACATAGAGCGTTTATATATGCCGAACGATGGCTTCGGTTGAAACTTAAATATTTTACCCTCTTGAGTTTTAACTATCAATGAACGATCGGAAAGCAATTCATAAGCTTGCTTTAAGTTACCTTTTTCCAATGCGGAAAGGTATAAATTTGCAACTTTGAATGGATCTGAAAGATTGTTCTTACATCCTAAGCTTCCTGCAATAAATAGAAAACTAATTGTTGCAAACAAAATTATTTTTTTCATTTTGCACCATCCTAATATTTATTCCGTAAATAATAAGCCAAGAAAGCGAGCAGTCAAGTTTATAACATTTCTGTAACACAGCAGATACCTTTTCTAAAGCATTTGCATCATTTTTGTGTTCTGTAATTTCAATGTTCTCTAGGTACAACTTAAGATTGATGCTACGAGACTTCAAAAATGAAAAGACAGAATGAATTATATTTGAAAATAGTCTGCAGGAAACGAAGAATTTAATTCTAAATGCTTGAAGTTGAGCCAGAACAATTGTTTAGTCGTTGAATTATAACCTTCAACTCTGACGGGGAAATGAGTGCTTTCGTCAAGCCACCACAATTCTTTGGTAAGCTCCCTGTTTTCCAAAGGAAAAGCTAGGGTGAATTCAACAACTACGCAGGAATGTCCGTTAAGGATATCGTTCTTTAGATATTTAAGCCTTCCCTTCTTTTGATATTCTTTTGCCCTAAGGAGCATGTTTTCAAAAGACGCTTCATATATTTTATCTCCCCTTAGGGTTGTTACCAAATGCGCGGCAGGCGAGAACTCAAGTGCTACAGGCATCCATGGACGCCTGGCATAAACCTTGTCTTTTAGCGGGTTGTACAAGGCGAATGAACCCTTATCTTTACCTTTAAGAACCTTGGTAAGTATCCACCCAGGGCGTTTAAATGAGAACTCCACTGTTCGTTCTTCACTCTTGTGTCCTTTAATTTGACGGTATTCCATCATAACCGTATAGCATTCTATCACGCTCCACTCATTCTGCATCTTGGCTAACGCGTCCTGAGCCTTATTTGGCGATGCGTAAATTGTAGATATCAAAAGCAGTAAAACGGCACCGGCGGCGAATTTAGGTCTTAAGTTCTCCATATAATATATGACGCTTTAGATTACTTAATGTTACTCGCTTGACCCCTACCTTCTCATTGGGTAGAATTAACTATGAAAGTGTTTCCCAAGGGTTGCGTTCAAACTGAAACAGGACGCGTAATGTTAGATCATCCTTC
>CAZUXE010000058.1:0-9244 GCA_964624585.1 uncultured bacterium
TTGGTTTTCAGCTGGAAGGTAGCTTCCAGTTTTTTCTTAGTGGGCGTAGGCACTATTTCAACCTTGCAGTGAACTATGCCGTTTGACCATATATTTTCATCAGGACGCAGGGTAAGCTTGTAGTCCATAATTGGTTTGTCGGTGTTCTCTTCGGTTACCTTCATCGCTTCAAGCGGACGTGAAAGATCGGCCTTATAGGCGGCCATATCTTTCTGAGTGATTCCAGGGGAGTTAATGTAGGGAACGTTTGCAATACCAACCATGCGAACAGCTTCGTCAACTATACGACGGTTGCGGATACAGTAGAAATCAGATGTCGCTGGAGCAAACATCCAGTCATCTGTGGCTATGCGTCCGTAGCCAATCCAGTTACGCAGGGTAACGTAGCGGGCGTCATTTAGCTGAGCCAACTTACCCTTGTCCATTTCAACGTTGGTGGTGTAGGTATAAGATGCGGTTACGGTTTTTCCGCTTGCAGGCGCAGTATTGAAGTTTACTGTAATTTTTCCGGTTTCGTAATCTACGCTTCCTGTTCCACCGGCGCTACCGGTAAAGGTTCCATCGCCGTTATCTGTGAAGGTTTCAGGACTGCTGTCATCTGAAGTAACGCTAACAGTCCATGGCTTAAGGCTGCGGTTGTCTAGGACTTTGGTGAAGCTTTGCTTTGTGCCGTCGCCTGCACCTACGGTCTCAGAGCTTATGTTGCGAATTGGGTGGTAGGGATATACTGAAACGGAGTTGGGAATAGACATGTAGCGAACCCAGCCCACGGAATGATGCAGCTTTGCAGCAGACACCAATCCAGCAAGACACGCGCCTATGGGACGAACCTGAGTTTCACCGTGAGGGTCTGTTAAAAGGGCGGCGCCTGCGTTAACTGAAAGCCTTAGCTTACGGTTATTTGCAGAGATGTTGACCAAATCGCTAATCCAGGCGTCAACGGTTTCAGAACCGTCGTCAGCCATTTGGGGAGCGTTGAGCATAATCCATATAGGACGCGACTCCTGGCTCCACAAGGTATTAGCGGCTGTTGAAAGACTTGCAAGGAAGCTTGAGAACTGAGAACGAGTTCCAGGATATTCGGCTGCTACGTATATGTACTCAAAGCCCTGACCGCCGTTGGGGTCAACCCAATCTATTAAGTCTTGAACCGCGTCAAGTATGTTGTTGACGCTTGCTTTGTCTTCGGTTGTTGACCAGCGATATTCGTCACCTGTAACAAAGCTGTCGTCAGGTGTGCTTGAGTACTCGGTAAACTCGATATAGGAACCGTTACCCATATCCATTTTAGATTTACGATTACTGGAATCGGTTACGACGAACTTCGCCTCCGGTTCCCAGGTTATTCCGTTATTACGGGAGAGTATGTAACGCGCATCGCTCAGACTGCCGCCTGCTGTGATGCGAATAATGAACTTGCGGTCGTTGTATGGGGCAACCCCTGATATGTTGGCTGCCGCTGTTACAGACGCCTGGCCGCCATTTCCCGCTCCGCCGTATTCCTTATGAGTCACGGAAGATACGGAACCGACAATGTCTGCTACGCAGCGACGGATACCTATCTGACGCGCCTTGTTGGCAAAAGCGTCAAGAAGGTGTTCCACCATACTTCCCTGACCATACTCTTCCTCTACGTCGTCAGGGTCTACTGCGAACTTGATGTTTGTTGAGCCCTTTCTGCTAACTCCTACAACCCCGAACAAACCTGATAGCGAAGGGGGTAGTACTCCCAGACCTCCGTCCAGGATTTCAGGATAATAGCCGGGCAGATCCCTTAATGGCATTTATACCTCCTGTTATGAACGATTGTAGAGATGTTTATCTATAGCGGCTTTAAGCGCCGCTTCCGTGATGAGGCTGTCCTCGTCCCAAGCCATTGCGCTGGCAATATAGGCCTTCTTTGCCGCTGTTAGCTTGAAGGCCTTGGCCAGTTTACGGAAGGGAGCCTTTTTCTTTTCTTTCACTGGTTCCTCCTTTCCCACAAAGGGAAGGTTACGCTTTTTGAAAGAGGGTTCCGAACTCTTCTCCTCGGGAACAATGCTCACAAGCATACGCTTGAACTCGTTCCTCTTGAGAACTAAATCCGGACTAAGGTTGTTGCGCTTGCAAAACGCTTGCAGTGTTTTTTTAGACACCTTGTAGCGCCTGGCAAACTCAATTACTGTATAACTATCGGTTGAAGACATTAAATTTTTCTCCTTTTGTAAAACGCAAACAACATCATGGTTCTGCGATTTCAGGGTTGTCATATAAGGTACGATTAATAAGGGGCGACACCTCTGCCATGAACACCTTTCCCGTATAACGAACGTTGACTGTAATTCTGTAGCTTGTGGTGGATCCGTTGACCTCAGGGGTTACGCTCATGGAAGTCATCTCTTCTGTTACCTCTTCATAGTGATCATCATAGAGTTCGGCCAAAAGACGCTTGCGGGCGAACATAAGCATAAGCTGATCAAGATAACCGCCTTCACCTATAGCCTCATCTTCTGTATTGGCCGTGATATCTGCGGAAATAGGAACATCGGCGTCCCTTATCTGCTGATTTAACACCCTGTAGGCCTCTGCCTCCCAGCTGTAGGTATCGTCATCTACAACACTCTGACCCACTGTGAACTCAAAAGTTGAGCCATTACCTATCTCTATTTTACCAGATGTCGGAATTACTCCTGCGGAAACTTCGGTTTCTGCTTCCCACTCAGAACCGCTCCAAGCTTGCTTCTTGAGAGAGTAGGAACCGTCTGTTCCAACAGTGCCAGAGGCGGTAATTTCAAGAACGTATTTGTTGTTGCCTGCATGTGAGCCTTTAAGGGCTACCTCTGTTGTACCTGTACCGCTATGGGTTATGCTGCCGCGTTTATAAATAAGCTCAGGGCCGCCATAACCCAAGGCGTTTGAGAGCCTGACATTTCCTACGCGCAGAACGGCCGTTGGCCCCTGTGCAAGGCTTACAGCGCGACTGTCAAGCAGTTCCCTACCTATAACTCGCGTGCCTGCTGCAAAAACCAGGGCTTGGGAAGGATTCTTAAGAGCTGTGAGACCCTCCTCCATTCTGTCGTAGCACCACGAAACAGCAAGACCACGCATAATTGGTCCATAAGGCAAACTCATTGTTCATCCCCCTTGTTTATTGAAAAACGTGTTGCCGGAGACTGATAGCGAATGCGAACCCGCGCGCGCTGGTTTGCTCCGGGGAGTTCAATACTGCCTGAAGCCAAATCCTCAAGCGTTTTATCTGCAAGTTCACGTTTGTCCTTAGCCACCTTCTCGCGCTCAACGCGGGAATAAAGCCTGTAGACGGCCATTTGCAAAGCGGCTTCTTTAATAAGATCACGCGCTCCATCGGAGGCTATGTTCGCTAAATCAAGCGGAACAATATAGCGCTTGGCCAACCTTGCATCTACGTAGGCCTCAGCCCAAAGAATTGCCGCTTCAAGCTTGGTTTCGTCAATACGCTTTTCTGTTATTGAGTGTGAAACGTCGTCATCTGTTAATCTGGCCAGTACGTCGGCAGGTACAGCCGCCTTTAAGTCATTGACTGTAAGGTATCTCATTTTCCCTCCTTCTTAGAGAAGGCCTCAGGGCAGGAAACCTTCACTGCCAGGCCGCAGGCAATTAAGCTTTCGGCAACATTTGAGGGAAGCGACGCCTCTTGACCAACCTCATACCACATACCGCCCGCTTTCACAGGTCTTTGAAACTTAACCTGCATGCGTTTTTCTTCCGGCTCAGATGAATGATTCTCTCTGTGAAATGAAGCGCGGAGATGTTTGGAAGCTTTCCTGCTCATATCAACTCCTATGCGCTAACGGTTGCAAAAACCACGCATTCTGGCCAATGGGGAACCGGCAGAGGGCGCGATTCAGCTAAAAGCCACAGCATTGAAGGGTCAGCCTCAGTCCAGCTTTTTGCAAAAAACGGCTGAGCTACCGCAACGTTGTTATCAAGGTCATAGACCAAGGCGTGATGTATGCGGAAGGGGCCTTCTGAAGCCAGCATAATGAAGGCTGAATCGGGAATAAAGTTGTGGGACTGGGTTGCCGCATCTGTGTAAGATGCGTCGTATTCATATATATCAACACCAGCCAGACGCCCGATGTAGTTGGAGCGGCCTATAGATATTTCGCCAACATTGTAGTTGCGATAGCCTAAACTTTCGCGAACCTTGCTGTGGGCAAGCAATGCGTCAACTGCGTTTTTGCCCGCTATTGCTATGTCGGCTGAATATCCGGTAGCTGATGAAATGAGCCTTTTCCAAGTAAGTATGTCTGAAATTGGGTCGGAGTTTGTGGTCTCGCTCCACAAATCATTACCGGTAAGCACAGGCTTATGTGAGGCAGGGAAGTTATAGTCAATTTGAAAGTCAACGTTATCCTGACTTACGGTAAGTGTCCCCTGCAAAGACTGAGCGGCCATCCATTCAGTAGTACGAACTATCATGTTTTTGAGGTCTTGCAATTCTGCGGCTATGCGCTGCTCCCTGTAACCGTCAACCCCGTTTTCGCCAAGGTAGAGAGAAACCCCGGGCGCACGGAGTGATAAAAGATCGTTTGCAGAAATTATTTTCTTAGGACGTAGGCGCGGAGCCTTTACCGATTGAACCTTGCGCCCCAGTTGAGAAACCACAACGCCTGCCTCAACCGGAGAAACAAATGGGGCAAGACGTTTGCCGCCGATAACTACATCAACATCAATATCCTCAGTCAAGCACTGCACCTTGGTTTTGAAAACCTTGTCTGTGAGAAAAGACGGTGCGGCTTGAATTTCATTTATGGCTGCAGTAAGCGTTCGCCACTGAAATAATTTTTCACCCATCTTAGCCTCCAATCTTTTTTACGTAAATACCCGCTTGCATAAAAACGCGTTTGGCTTCTTCAATTTGTGCGCTTGTCGCCGAACCCCAGTCAAGGGCGTCCGTTGAAAATTCACCATGCACATAGGCAACGCTTACGGCGTCAGCTGATGCGGCGTCGGTATCACGGGCAAGTATTGCGCGCGGGGTTTGTGTACCGTCTGTGGCTGTTGCGCTGAATTTATAATATTTGTTGTCAGCGCTCCTGCGTCCAAGAACTTGGCCTGTCTTTAGTGAGCCTGCCCCTGAGCCAAGGGTTACTGGGTAGAGAATAACTCCGTGAGAACCGGCAAGCAGATTGCTTGCAGTCATGCTCTCTTCGGTTATTCCGTAATTTTCTGCCATAACGAACCTCCGTGGATTTTTATTTAATGCTTTGAGCTATTTTGTGACCCAGCGATTCAGGTGAGAGACGCTTTTTTTCTAAAGGAAAAGCGAATTCACCGGCAGGAATCATCGCGGGTAAAGTCTCTATAATTTGAAGAAAAAATTTATAAGGAGAGATAACGCCTGCGCCTTCAATGCTGATAACAGGCTCCTTTGAAAGCTTTGCAACAAACTGAACAAGCGCTTGTTTGTCCCATGCGGCAAGCAACTTACCCGCAAGCGAAAGCTCTGTAACCACTTTTTGAGCTTGCAGAACGCTCTGCTCTAAGCCAATAGGGCTTTCAAGATTTTCGCTTAAGTTTTCCACATTTCTGGATGATGAATCTGTAGCTTGTAACCTGCTTGCAGAAGAGGGAGCTAAGCTGGTGGAAGAATCGGAGGAAAACTCAAGGGAGGATGACTCAGGGGGAGCTAACTCGGAATGCTGCTTATTTTTATTTTCCAGATAGCGCTCCTTGAGCCAAACGATAATATCTTGAACCTCAGCCTTGACGCTTTCGTCCAGACCATCCGCCGCTATCTTTGCCGCTTCAAGGGCCGCTGGAATAATCTTTGCGCCGGTATCTGTGATGTCTGCTACAAGAAATCTGTAGGCCTGCATTGACTGCGAATCAAAACTGGGGTCAATAAGCAAAGAATAGGCGGCAAGCCCCTGCCAACCCAAAGCCTTCTGTACCCTTGCTTTTGCCGCATCTTCGTTCCAGATACATGCCGCATCTGCAAACGGCAATTCATCCAAGGGTGTAATTTTTGCAAAACTCATGTTATCCTTCCTTTTCTAATTCAATTTTCGCTATGGTTCAATTTTTACCAGTTATGTGAAGAGGACAATAGAAGGATGACGAGCCAAGCGAAGCTTGGCTTCAGGAGTTTGCTTCACAAACTCCACCGCATTTTACTATCTAGAAGGAATATGACGAGCGAAGCTTCGCTTCAGGGGTTTTGAGTTTTACCCCAAAATCTATCGGATACTTAGGATAAATAAACCACAAAGTACTCAAAGAACACAAAGCTGGAATTTGGAATTGTCTTTGTAAGGATAAGATAGAGACAAAAACTCCACAGAGCTGCGACCTGAAATTGTCTTTGTGAATCTTTTGATGCTCCCTCACCCTGCGCTCCTTCGGAACGCCTTCCCTCTCCCATTGGGAGAGGGATTACGGGTGAGGGGATTAAGGGGAAGGTATCCTTTATCCCTTCCAGTCGTAACTCCACTCCATATCCTCCTCCGCAACTTTGTGTTCTTTGTGCTGATATAGAGGTGGAGTTTCGGTTTATCCAAAGCGAAGCTTTCCAACGAGGAAGTAGGAAAACGGCTAGGGCAAGGCCGGAACGGTATTCTCTATACTTGACGCAAGTCTCTGTTTGACTATTCTCAATATGAAGGGTTTCGCATTATTTGCACACAACCTACAGGAGGTATTTATGAAAAAGATAACTATTTTACTTGCCTTGTTACTGGTGTTGGCTATATCCGGCGCATGCAAACAAGACCCCAGCGATGAAATAAAAGAACAAACCATAAGGTATTGGGATTTTGTGTTTGCCGGAAAACTTGAACAGGCCTATGAAATGCTTAGTTTCGATTCAAAAAAGTCCTTACGTTTTGAAGACTTTGCAGCGCAGATGGCTTTTGTTCCTTTGGACGCCGACGGGGTTAAAGAATGCTACAAAGCGTTTTCTGAAAAGGCTCGAATGAGTATTGTGTCAATTGACGTTGGGAAAAAAGGAGCATCTGCCAATGTCGAAGTGCTGCTTTTAACACCGGCTGTATCAAAGCATCAAAACTACATTCTACTTGAGAATCCTAAAATTTCGGTTGAAGACCTGCAGGCTCGAACAATTGAAGATTTAAGCAAGGGGCGCATTAAAACACTTGAGCTTAGGGTAATAATGCAGTGGATTAAAGAAGATAATAAGTGGAAGTTTCTCTACGGTATCTGAAATTAATGATATGTCCGTTTCCCATATAGCTTGACGAAACAGCTGATAGCGTTATGCTTAGCTTTTAGACTTCTGGACTGCAAGGAGGAAAAAGATGTTTCAAAAACCGTTTATAAAGATGTCCATCAGCCTTGGCGCATTCGCTATACTTGCTTTAAGCTTCATCGGATGTCCTGCTAACAAAAAAGAAGACGAGCGGGAAATACGCGAGAAAGCTGTAAGCTACTGGAACTACATCTTTCAAGGTAACGCAGACGCGGCTTATAATCTGCTTGACCGTGCGAGCAGAACGTCCATTACCTATAGCGATTTCGCACGCAAAGTAGGCTACGGCCCTACACAACATAGGGTAATCAAAGCTTACTGGAAGGCATATTATCCACAAACTGAAATAAAAATTGACGCAGTGTCTATCAGTCGTAAAAAAGCTCTGGTATCTTTAAGGTTCCGTCAACCTGATCCTACATGGTTGCCTGAAGGAGTTGACCGTGAGGCCGATTCTCTTGGTCTGAAAGACTTCGCCAGAGGCATCTTTATTATAGAAAAACAAACCGAATATCTTTCCAATGCCCAGGTTCCAATAGTAACTATAGTTGAAACCACGGAATTGATAAAAGAAGACAATCAGTGGCGCGTTGTCTTCAGGGAGGACTCATGAAAAGACTAAGCTTGATTATTCTGGCCTTGCTGACGCTTTTGCCAGGATGCGTAGACAACAAGGAATTGGTTCGCGACGCAGCAAGCAAATATTGGCAAAAGCTTATTGACGGACGTTTTGAAGAAGCTTACGCAATGCTTTGCCTAGAATCGAAAGATAGAATTGCGTTTTCAGATTATTCTCAGAATAAATTTTCCGAAGCGGCAAATCCCTTTCAAACTAAATCTCGCCAGAAACTGTGGAGTCAAAAGGTTAGTTTCGTTGTAGGTAAGGTTGAACAGAAAGGAAATCGCGCAGATGTTGAACTTGTGTTCAGTGTACCCGACCTCGATGAATTATACACAATGATTGAAAAACGAGCCGGAAAACGGCTCAAGCGTAAGGCAAAGGATGATGACGTGAAACTTATGGAATACTATAAGGAAATAATGGAGAAGGAAATTCGTAAAGGGAACTTCACGCATAAAACATTCTACGACCACATTTCGTTGATTAAGGAAAAAGGAAGCTGGAAAATTGACTACTAAAAGCCTTGGGGAAACGCACAGAAAAATAAGGAGCTTGAACATGAAAAAGAAATCCTTAACATTCATTGTTACAATTGTATTAATGCTAATACCGGGTTGCGGCAAAGCTGACAAAGGTGTAAAATTTTCAATTCCCGAAACCGTTGTTGAATTTGCCAACTGGAAATCTTCGGGCTCCATTCAGTTCAAGGTAACAAAAATATCCCAACAAGATTCATTGACAACCTCCGCCTATCCCGAAGCAAGAACACAGAAAGCGCCGGCTGGCAAAAAGTTTGTGTTAGTAAACATCGATGTAATGCCTGCTCAGAAGGGTGAGGCCTGGGTAGATTTTTCAAGCTGTTCTATTTTGAATAAAAACGGGGCAGGCTACAAACTTAATCTAACTCGCTATTCATACCTCAACGGTGAAGAGTGTGGTGTGAAAATTAAATCCGGTTATTTTATTGCGCGAAGGCTTCCGTTTTTGGTAAACGAGAACTTTACGCCATCCTACCTAAGATGCCTAGGTTCAGGTGATGACGCGCAGCCTGTATTCTTAAAGCTTACAAACAACTAAGTATAAAAGAAATGAAAACCACAAAGAACACGGAGAGCGCAAAGATGGAATCTGGAATTATCATTGTGACCGCCCTGACTGCTAGGGTGAACGAAGGGAACACCAACCGGAAGGAGGGAAGCAATCTTAAATCCCCTCACCCGTAATCCTTCCCCCATTGGGAGATGGAAAGCGTTTCAAAGGAGCGCAGGGTGATGGAGCATCAAGAGATTCACAAAGACAATTCCAGACTACAGCCCTGTGTTCTTTGAGTACTTTGTGATTTATTTATCCTATAGTAGATAATTCTTCCCTCCCCCTAGTGCTTCGCACTTCCC
>CAZUXE010000059.1:0-9149 GCA_964624585.1 uncultured bacterium
CCTCAACACGCCTTCCTTCTCCCATTGGGAGAGGGATTACGGGTGAGGGAAGGATTATTAGTGAGGGGATTTAAGATTGCTTCCCTCCTTCCGGTCGGTGTTCCCTTCGTTCACCCTAGCGGTCAGGGGGACACAATGACTAAAAATTAGCCTAAAGCTTTTCCTTTGAAACCAGAATTAGGCTATCGTCAATTACTCCCATATAATAGAGAGTAGCATCGGTATTCTTAAAACGCTCTTTGATTTCATCAAGGGTCTTTGGCGAATTCGCATAAACATCGTTTGAGGCATGAACATGTACATTAGAATTATAAAACCAGTGTATTGCTTCTCTTAGATGAATATGCGAACCGGGATTTTCAATAAACAGCACATCGTTATCTTTTAGCTCAACCAATTCTCCAGCCTCTAAAGCCAGCTTTTCGGTTTTCATGCTAACCTTCACGAACTCCCGCTCTACCATCAAAAGTGCTGTAAGATTTGCAATCAGGTAAAGTGTTGCCGCCACTGCCACAGCCCATTGCCAGCCCTTGCGCCTTTTTTTCTGCAAAAATCCCCACAACCGTACAAAAAGTCCGCCTGCGAGCATAGAAAAGAATACGGAAGGCAGGTAAGCATATCGGGCGCTTATCTTTATAGCAAACGGCATAAAAACAGCAAGCGACAAAAGGGTAGCCAAAAAGCTCCATAGTAACGGTTTTGAAAGTTTCTTCATAAAAGCGAATAGCGCCATAAGGGGCAAACTTAAGGCCGCTGCGGCTGCCGCTATCCAATATAGAATCAGCAGAGGACGCGGTAATATCTGTAAAACCTGGGCAACATAGGGGTGTCGCGGATTAGGCATCCACAGCCATACCCAGTAGTCAAAAATATTACTAAGCATATGCCAACCCGCTCTGTAAGATGAACCGGCACCAGCAAAGTTCATAGCCCAGCGGGTTTGAACTATAAGGTAGACCGCCAGAAGAGCAGCGTAGGCAAGATAGGGAATGAAATGTAATTTTGACCGGTTGTTCTTCTTCTGCATAAACAAATCATAAGCAAGAAAAATGAACGGCAAGGACACCGCTGTTTCTTTAGTCAGGAAGGCAAGGATGAAGGTAAGTATTGACGGAATTAGCCACCGGATATTGTCTTTTTCGCGAAATTTCGTGTGGAAGTAAATTGAGGCAAGCATAAAGAAGGTAACAAGCATGGAGATTGATGATGAAATCCAAGTAATGCCTTCATAGTGCGAAAAGGCAAGCAGGAACAACAATGAAGCGGCAATTGCTGTCAGACGTTTCGCAAATATTCGTCTGGCAAGCAGAAAAACCATACTGGTATTGATTAAATGCAGAACAATGTTGGCTACCACAAAGGCAAGTGGGTTAGGCCCAAAGCATTCGCCGCGGAGCATAACCATGGCTAAATTGATGGGACGCAGAAAGTCGTTACCACCGTAGAGTATTGTTTTAAGAAAAGGCTGCCCTTTGAACTGGCGATAAATGGAAAGAGCTGTAAAGTCGTCACCAATAAATCTATTCTTCAAAAGAGGGATAAATACAAGAAATCCGCCAATCCACATAAGCGGGAAATACCACCACATTTTCCCGCTTTTTGTAGCGCCTGATGATAACTTATTGTTTACCACGCGCTTAGGGCTGTCCATAATACTCCGCGTTTAAGTTTTAAGAACCGGACATGGCTAAAAATTAATACTTACCGCTGGATGTCGATTGATTCGCACGCCGCTTAAAAATCACGTCGTTGGTGTCAATAACTATAAGAGAATATTCACCAGCTTGCGCGTAGATATCGGCTTTTACTTCAATAGCCATACCGTAAGTTCGCGCCCAGTCGGCAAGCTCTTCAAATCTTTGTACCGAAAGAAAATCAGCAATACGAGGCTCTGCTTTTATAAGAATAGTCTTGCCGTTGAGTTTTTCAGCCCTTTGTTGAAGTATGCGTTCCATTTCAGAAAGAATGTAGTCTTTGGAAGGAATGCGTCCCAAGCCCTTACATACTTCACATTCTTCGGTTAAATGCACAAACAGGCCAGGGCGTTTACGTTCACGAGTTATCTCTATAAGGCCGAAACGACTGAAGCCTGAGAAGTCGGCATGCGCTCTGTCCTCATGCAAATGCCTTTTTAGCTCTCTTAAGACCTGAGACATGTTATCTTTTGAGCGCATATCTATGAAGTCAATAATAAGCAATCCCGATAAATCCCTTAAACGTATTTGCCGCGCAATCTCACGGGCAGCTTCCATGTTTGTATGGAAAATAAGTTTTTCAGGACGCTCCTCACCCGAAAATCTGCCACTGTTGACGTCAATAGCCACCAGGGCTTCGGTATGATCAACGGTTATAAATCCGCCGGACTTGAGCCATATTTTGCGTTCAAAAACGCTCTTGAGTTCACTTTCCACACCGTAGTGTTCAAAAATAGGATCTCGATCGCGGAAAAAATGAACCCTTGAGCGCAATCGAGGAGCGCTGCGGCGTAAGTATCTAAGGATATTTTCATACTCAACCCGTGAGTCAACAACCACATTGGCCACGCCCTTGGTGAATTGGTCTCTTATAAGTTTCAGCGATACCATAGGTTCTTCGTAAACCAGTGTGGGCGCTCTGTCTTGTGAAGCAAGTTCCGTAATAGTTTTTTGAGTATCTATAAGATTTTCTGCATCAAGCTTTAAGTCTACGTCTTTCGCCTTATCAGCAGCCGTTCGGACTATAAGACCCATTTTGTCCTGTTTAAGTTTATTGGCTATAGCGCGTAGCCGAGCGCGTTCGTTACGGTCTCTTATACGTCTTGACACACCTATGTGATTTATGGTTGGGGTTAGCACCAAATAACGACCGGGCAGAAAAACATATGAAGATAATCTTGCGCCTTTTTTGCCTAGCGGTTCTTTTACCACCTGTACCAAAATCTCCTGACCTGGCTTTAAGTTCAATTTTCTTCCCCTGGCTATTTCCTTGCCTCCCTCTTCACTGCCTTCAATTTCGGAATCATATATTTCCGAAAGGGCTTTATCTGGAATATCCGAGAGAGGAAGGAATCCGTTTTTCGACAGGCCAATGTTTACAAAAGCTCCGGCTAGTCCAGGAACTACATTCTCAACCCTTCCCTTGTAAATGCGACCTACAAGATTCTTTTTTTCAGGACGTTCTGAATAAAATTCTACAAGTTTTCCGTTTTCTAAAACGGCCGTTCTCATCTCGAAACGGCCAACGTTTATGATAATTTCTTTCGTCATTAAAAGTTCTCCTCACGAAATATTGACGGATGCTGAAGAAAGATGAATCTAGCAATACTTTACTTTTTGCAAAATAGGTATCTGGCGCATATTTTGGGTGCGGTTGATTTTCGATATGCCAGCCTGTAGCAAGCCTTTCAAGAATCAAGCAGGTACTGTTGACAGAAGAGAGTTCTATAACCGAAGCGGTTTCGATTCCCTGCAGGCATTTGATATCTAAATTTCTGAAAGCTAGGTTCATCGGTAATGTTCCTCCAGTGGATTCAAAAGACGACCTCCTTTTCTGAGATATACGTCTATACGATCCACTTGCAGGTTTCTTGCATCCTGTGGTGTAATTGCATAAAGTGAAGAAAGCACTTCCCACAGCTTTACTCTTTGGGCGTTGGAAACCATAAGGTCCAGCGTTCCGTTAGATACGGCAAGGTGATGTATGTTCAAGGCGTTTGCTGCCCGTATGCCAAGTTTTTCCTCCGATTCCTGCGGTGAAGGGGTAATTTTATAATGCAGAATTTCGGCTGTTTTGGTTATAGCCGACGAATTCGGAAGCAATGCTCTGGCAACAAGAACCTTAAGACCTTTCGGCATATAAGGATTCAGAAGATCGGCAAGGTTTGCATCGGGTTTGGAAAAAAGCGATATATCTACGTATTCGCCCTTACTTGCAACGCCAACCGGCTTTGGAAAACTAAAGCGTACCTTGGGATGAGGCGAGAAGCCTTCTGTGTAAGCAATCGGCAGTCCGCTTCGTCTTAAGGTTCGGTATACAGCCCTGACCATGTCAAGATGACTGGCGTAGCGAAACTCTTCACCCAGCTCCAGTCTCAGACGATAACGCTGCTCCCTTCCGTCTGAAGACAGATGTTGTTCCGCTCTATCAAACTCATCGGTATCCGACTGAGAATTATTACTTTTCGCAGGTAAAGAACTGCATTTTACCCCGCATGAATAACACGTACCGTCCATGCAATTGGTACGTACCTGTGCTTTTTTCGCCAAAAGATACTCTTCCTTAAGAAAATCCATGGAAGGGCCATTATCAATAAAACCCCATGGAAGCGGTTCTGATATATCCCTTGCTTTAGTGTAGATGTCGGTATCTATATTTTTTTCCTTGAACACATCAAGCCAGCGCTGAAATGAAAAGTGCTCACTCCATTCCTGAAAGTAACCTCCCCGCTGGAGGACTTCTTCCAGAACAGGCGCCAATTGTTCATCACCGCGGGCGAATATGGCCTCAACAAAGCTTGTTTTAGGACTAGCCCACTTTACCTTTACCCTTCGAACCGAAGCTTCTTCACGCATTCTGGCTAACTTTTCCTGCAGTACAGATAGCTGCTCAAACTCGGCCCATTGGAAAGGTGTATGCGGTTTGGGAATGAACGAGGCGGTGTGTGCGGTAATTGTTATGCCTTTTGAAACACGGGCAAGCGAACGAATGAAGTCAATATTCATGTCAACGTCTTCTGGTGTCTCGCCAGGCAGCCCGACCATAAAGTAAAGTTTTACCCTTCTCCATCCAAGTCGGGCGGCGGTTGTTACTGTTTCTGCTATCTCTTCGTTTGAGATAGGTTTGTTGATTACGCGTTTCAATCGTGGAGAGGCTGTTTCAGGAGCAAAAGTCAAACCGGTCTTTTTTATCTTTCGGAGCTTTTGCCCTATGTGGGTATTGAAAGCCTCGCCACGAAAACTAGGCAGTGAAATGGCGGTTTTTGAAGGAGCAAGGCAGGTGTTGAGACTATCAAGTAAAAGAGGCAGGTTAGGGTAGTCGGATACCGCAAACGAAAGAAGCGATATTTCATCCCATCCTGTAGCCTTCAGGCCTTCCTGAACCAATTCCAGAATCTCTTCAACAGAACGGTAACGGGTAGGACGATTACAAAAGCTTGCCTGACAAAATCGGCAACCTTGCAGGCATCCTCTTCCTATTTCTACAACCAACCTGTCATGCTCAGTTTGGCCGATAGGTACAATATGATTGATTGGGGTATCTTTTCTTCGCAGTTCGCTTACAGTTCGTTTCCGTATAACTTTTTTCTTTCCGTGAATTCGGGGAATCCATAGACCTTCAAGTTCTGCAAAGGCTTCTATTCGCCTATCCCTATCAGCTGTTTCAAGAAGGATATTTGTCATCTCTCTTATGACGTCTTCACCATCTCCAATAACAAACGCGTCAAAAAATGGCGATAACGGCAGTGGGTTAACCGCGCATGGCCCTCCGCCTATAATTAAAGGATGCTCGCTTGTCCTATTGGCGCTTCTTAAAGGGATATAAGCCAGTTCCATTACAGCTAGCGCATTAGTATAGCATAATTCGCTTTCCAGGCTTATCCCTACCATATCAAAATGCGATAACGGGGTACGTGATTCTAGGGAATGAAGGGGAATTTTTGCTTCCTTCATTTTTTCAAGCATATCAACCCAAGGAATAAATGCTCGCTCAGCACAGGCTTCGGGTATGCTATTTACAATATGGTAGAGTATTCGAAGACCGTAATTCGACATCCCAATTTCGTAAGTGTCTGGAAACACTAAGGCTATTTTAGCCTTAGTGTCGCCCGTAGGCTTAAGCGAATGAAGCTCAGCGTTGGTGTAACGAATGGGGTGCTGTACTTGAGGTAGAAGCGCCTCAAATTTTGTCTGCCAGTTATCTTCCATCTTTGAATGATACCTTTACTTATCTGTAAAGTCAACTGGAAACAAGGCCTATCCAAAACGCTTGTTGCACTCTAAAACATAGGTTTATAAAAGCGGCTTTTACTTTGAAACGCTAAAAAAACGGAAGGGATTAAAGTTAGTTTTTCGATCGTAATAATCTACACCCTCTGCACGCTTGAGACCACCCACTATCAAGTAGGTGATGGGAGTAAATAGTATCTCAACTCCAACTTTGAATATGTAATTAGAAATTATTACAGCCAAAAGAAGCTGTTGGGGAAGAATACCCATAAATGCAACAAGCACAAAAATGACGGTATCTATTCCTTCTCCAAAAACGGTTGAAGATATGGTACGTAACCACAACAGTTTGCCTTTTGTCCATATTTTCATTTTTGCCATAATGAAAGAATTGGAAAATTCGCCAACCCAGTAGGCGGCAAGGGACGCTATAACTATGCGAGGCGTCAATCCCAGAACGTTCATATAAGCTTCCTGAAACGGCCAATCGGCAGCTGGAGGAAGTTTACCTACCGCAATTATCAATACAGACATAAGGAAGTTTGCCGCAAAACCTACCCAAATTACCCTGCGGGCGCGGGCATAGCCATATACTTCGGTAAGAATGTCTCCGAATATGTATGCCAGAGGAAAAAGCAATGTGCCTGCGTCAAACGAAAATGGCCCTAGTTTGGTTATCTTGGTTGAAAGAATGTTCGATATAAGCAGTACAGCCACAAAGGCAGCCATCACTAAATCGTAATACCGTAACCGATTTATATATTTAGAATTTTCTCTATTCATATCGCTTCGGGGGGACATTATAACTAAACCGGCAGCGTTGCCAAACGTTCAAGCGCACGCTCACGTCCCAACAGCACGAGGCAGTCGAAAAGCGGCGGGCCAAAGGTGCGGCCTGTAACGGCAAGACGAACGGGGTGAATAAGAAGTCCGGCCTTGATATCCAATTCCTCAATAAGCTGACGCAATGCTTTCTCGGTAGCTTCAACCGTCCACTCATCAAGAGCGGCAAGGCGTTCACGATAAAGCGTCAGACGCTGCTTAACTGCGTCAGTGTCCTTGCGAAAGTGCTTGTTAAGCCCCTTCTCATCGTAGGTCAATTCATCGGAAACGTATGGAAGCAGGGAATCATAAACCTCAGCCAAGGTTCGTGAGCGCTCGGCAATCATAGGTATGGCTTGGGCAAAAAAATCATCTGTGGAATATTTGGAAGGCAGTTGAAGCGCCTGCTCATCCATCCATTCCTTCATCACCTCAACCATTTTATCAGAAGACATAGCTCGCATATATTCGCCATTCATCCAGGTCAACTTCTGCATGTCAAACACGGCGTTGGAGGTATTGATACGCTCAAGGCTGAAGAGTTCTATTAAGTCCTGACGGCTCATTATCTCTCTGTCATCACCTGGCGACCAACCTAGAAGTGCAAGGAAGTTTACCATTGCATCAGGAAGATAGCCAAGCTTACGAAATTCATTTAAGGACATAGCGCCATGACGTTTGGAAAGTTTCTTTTTATCCTCGCCTAGTATGAGGGGCAGGTGCGCGAACCGTGGCGGCTCCCAGCCAAGGGCTTTGTAAATGTGAATTTGTTTGAAAGTATTGGAAATATGTTCCACTGCACGCAAAACATGGGTCATTTTCATAAGGTAATCGTCAATTACCACCACAAAGTTGTAGGTTGGAATGCCGTTGGAACGGGCGACAATAAAGTCATCAATATCTTTATGATCACGGGTTATATCACCGTGAATAAGGTCGGTAAATGTGGTTGAACCTTCGGCAACGTTAAGCCTTACTACTGGCTTGATACCCTGAGCTTCAAAGGACGCCTTTTCGTCAGCGCTAAGATGTAGGCAACGTTTATCATAACGCCATGCTCGTTTCTGTGCATCGGCCTTGCTGCGCTCTGCTGCCAAACGCTCGGGTGTGCAGTAGCAGTGATAGGCATGACCTGTTTCAAGAAGCTTGGTCACATACTGCTTATAGATATCTATGCGCTGCGACTGGTAGTAGGGGCCTTCATCAATTGTGATTCCCAGCCAACCCAGACCTTTGATAATCGCTTGCGCCGATTCGGAAGTAGAACGTTCCGCATCTGTATCCTCGATGCGCAAAATGAATGTCCCTGAGTGCTTTCGTGCATAGAGATAGTTGTAAAGCGCGGTTCTGGCAAGTCCCACGTGTATCGCACCCGTAGGCGATGGAGCTATGCGAACACGAACCTTCTTATCCATTCAAAATCTCCTGTATCATCAAATATTCTTGCTTATTCAAGGACTCCTCCGAGTTCTATAAAAGAAGTGTGTTATGAGAGCGGAGAGGGGGGGATTCGAACCCCCGGTACAGTGTTACCTGCACAACCGCTTAGCAAGCGGGCCCCTTCGTCCACTCGGGCACCTCTCCGTCAGTGATTCAAGTAGAATTATACTGAGGACTAAAAAAAGTCAACCGTTAATAATATTTAGAAATACCCGTAACTACCAAAATTAAAACCACAATAATAGATATAACTATAAGGCTAACAAAGAAGAGTTTTAATCTGTTATTGAATTCAAAAAGCTTTTTAGCAATACCTGTCTTTGAATATTCTTTCGCACTTTGTGAAACCCTTAATAACAAAAATGCAAGAATTGACGCAATTGCTATCATTATTAATTCTGGAAATGCACTCGGATGTTCGTAATACGAAGCATCTGAAAACTTAATAAGCATTCCTATAAAAAACAAACCTGCAAAAACAAAGAAAAGAATATAAAGAAACGTAGTATATCCTCTAATGTCATCTACAGAACCTCTTAATCTTGCAAGATTCCTCTTGTCAAGCTCGGTCTTTTGTGTTGTTAGGGTTGGTTTTTCCATAAAGATTCTCTCCTACATTGTATGTTAACATCTGAATTATAATATTTCTAAAACATAGAAAGTCAAATAATAATGGTATAAATGCGTATTGTAGACTGTATTTATTTTGAGTTTTTGCAAATCTCAGGCGGTATGTCCTAGACTTAAAAGATAGCTATCAATTATGTACTTCATTACTTTCAGGTTTAGGTAGGAAAACGACTAGATTCTAAACAAATAAACAATCTTGCCATAAAGGGTTACTCCCGTTACAGATACATCAAAGGGCGTTTGAGTTGCAGTATCGCCTTGCAGACTCAAAGACGAAGCAAGGTAGACGTAGGAAAGGGGAGCTATTTCCAAAGTGGCAAGCGCTTGTTGGGT
>CAZUXE010000060.1:0-8404 GCA_964624585.1 uncultured bacterium
ATAAAATCAAAGCTAAGAAACTATCAATAACCTCTTAATTAGTAGCGATACTTGACACTATTCTATGTTTGTCTAGAATAGGCTAATTAACAAATATAATTTGAAGGAGTATTGATGCTTGAAGCAAGTTTTCCTGATGCGACAGAAGAGCAAATACAAGAAGGTAAGGGACTAGCTTGGCTCTCCTATTTTGGAATTTTATTTCTAATTCCACTCTTGATTCAGAACGATAATCCTTATACTAAGCATCATGTTATACAAGGTGTTATTTTGTTTATTGTAGGACTTTTGCCTTTTTGGATATTGAGTTTTCTGTATTATAGGATGATTTCATTCGCTATTTTTTTATTAGGACTTCTAAACTTATTTGTATGTTTGGTAATTTTTGTTTTCGTGATAATAGGAATAATTAAAGCTGCGACAGGAAAATTTTGGCGAGTTCCATTTATTGGTGAAATTGGCGAGGATATACTTAAAGGAATGTTTTCATAAAAACATTCAAGATTTTAGTTTCTAAGTTTATTCTTTCATCGACTTTAGAGAAACTCAAAAGTGGGAAGAGAGAATAAAATCAATTACTAATAACCGCAATTAGTAGCGATACTTGACACTGCTTTATGTTTGACTAGAATAGGATAATTAACAAATATAATTTGAAGGAGTATTAATGGTTGAAGCAAGTTTTCCTGATGCGACAGAAGAGCAAATACAAGAAGGTAGAAAGATAGCTTGGCTCTCTTATTTGGGAATTTTGTTTATAGTTCCCTTAGTTGTACAAAAAGATAATCCTTATACTAAGCATCACGCTATACAGGGCCTTAGCTTATTTCTTGCAGAACTTATCTGGATATTCTTTTCCTGGATACTGGTTGCACTCTTTCTCAGGATCGCCTTTTTTGCTGTTACTGTATTTGGTATTATAAGTTGGATGCTCTGGCTTGCGATTTTTGTTATTTCAATTATAGGTATAGTTCAAGCTGCAACTGGCAAATTCTGGCGAGTTCCAGTTATTGGTTCAATTGCTGAGAATGTATTCAAAGGAATGCTTTCCTAGAAACATTCAAAGATTTTAGCATTTAAGCCCGACTTAAAAGTCGGGCTTTTTTATTAACTAACTTAAAAAGAAGAGAGCGAAGTAAATTTTTTAGAAAAGGAGAGAGGGGATGAATGGAGGGAATAATTATATTTCTACATATTAAAAATGCTAAAATTGACTGATTATCTACTAAGGATAGTATTTACCATAACTTATAGGAAGTACTTGACATAGTTGATATATTTAATAGAATCCAATAGAGAGTATAGAAGGTTTAGGCTAAGAACTAGCTTTAATGCCGTTGGAGATATAAAATATATAAAACCTTAGGAGGATATATGGCCGATAATAGTTTGAGCGATTTTCTTACCTTTCGTAAATTCCTTACACCATTGATTATTCAAATACTTTTTTGGATTGGTGCTGTTTTAAGCTTTATTGGCGGTATTATTATTATTGCTCAAGGAAATATTCAATCAGTTTTTGCAGGACTTGGAGCGATGATATTTGGCCCAATACTATGGCGGATATTATGTGAAGTAATGATTATAAATTTTCGTATCCATGAAAACCTTAAAGCCATTAGAGAATCTAAAGGGGCTTAGTTTAACAAGCAAAAAGAATTAAAGGCTCCGTTTAGGAGCCTTTTTTATTAAATAACTATTCCCTGGAGGAGAAGTAGGAGTGAAGCAGAGTAACTTAAGGATAGCTAGAAAGAAAACAAAAGTAAGAGATAATTCAAGAGATAGCAAAGCAGGGTAAACCTTAACCTGTAGTTTACATAATATACATTATCGGCAAAAGGCGGTTGTTCTAATTTCTAATGTCCGCTTACTACTTAATCCTAATTCTACTTTAGCCCTTCCGTCCTATTAAGCTTTTGATAAGGATTTTTATTAGCGCTGGGTAATCTATTCGATTTGGACGAAGTAGCTAAATATGGAGCTGTAGTTTGTAAAGCAATCTGAGACACGAAGTGAATTCTCAAGCCAAACCTTTGGTTTGAGTAGCTTTTGATCAACTTTTGCATATCTTTTGACTAGCTTTTGAGCAGCTTTTTAAGTAAGTGTTGGCTGAATTAAATTAAGTATTTAGGTATTTCGTCCACCTTAATGGACTAGTTATGTTACGTTATTGCGACAGTTAGAATTAGCGTATCGTTTTGCTGTGATAGTAAGGGTTAGCGATGAAGTTCGTAGTTAGGGGCTTCTTTAGTTATTCTAATATCATGCGGATGGCTTTCCCGCAGCCCAGCTCCGGAAATCCGAATAAATTTTGCACGTTTCCTAAGTTGAGGAATTGTCTTGGCTCCAATGTAGCCGTGACCAGATTTAGTTCCGCCCACAAGTTGATATATTTGTTCAGTTACAGTACCTCTGTAGGGTACAATGCCTTCTATACCTTCAGGTACATACTTTCTAGCTTCTTCCTGAAAATACCTGTCGGCAGACCCTTCTTTCATTGCATCAATAGATCCCATCGCCCTATAAATTTTGAAACGTCGTCCTTCAAGTAAAATTGATTCACCTGGACTTTCGTCAGTTCCTGCGAATAAATTACCAATCATTACCGAATCTGCTCCAACTGCTAAAGCCTTCACTATATCGCCAGAATATCTTATGCCACCATCTGCAATAACGGGTACTTTAGCCTGTTTGGCTTCTGCATAGCACTGGATAATTGCTGTAAGTTGAGGAACTCCGATACCTGCAACAACTCGTGTTGTGCAAATTGAACCAGGCCCAATACCTACTTTTATGGCATCAGGATCAAGTTTTAAGATATCTTTGGCCGCTTCCCTTGACCCCATATTTCCAACAATTATTTGCGTATTAGTTATTTTTTTACGTAACTTACGCGTGATATCAAGAACGCCCTGGGAATGGGCGTGAGCGGTATCTATAACAATTGCGTCAACGTCGGCTTCAACAAGAGCCTCTGCCCTATCAAGTGTATCTCTGGAAACTCCTACTGCTGCTGCACACCTCAGTCTTCCTCTTTCATCAACCGTGGCATCAGGATGCTCCAGTTTTTTCTGTAAATCCCTTGCTGTAACTAAACCGGTTAGTCGCCCACGATCATCAAGTATCAGTAGTTTTTCAACTTTTTCTTTTTTAAGAATCTTTTGGGCTTTAATTATAGATATACCTTTTTTGGCAGTAATCAAGTTTTTGGTCATTACGCTTTCTACCAATAACGAAAGATTATCTTCGAACATGATATCTCTGGTAGTAATAATTCCCAAAACCTTTCTGTCTTTGTCGATTACCGGAAAGCCGCCGCAACGATGCCGTTCCATCAGCATTTTTACTTCACGCAATGAGGTATCAGGAGAAACAGTGAAAGGATCTTCTATCATACCGCTTTCAGCCCGTTTCACCCTTCGTACTTCTCGTGCCTGTTCCTCAATGCTCATATTTTTGTGAATAACGCCAATTCCACCTTGTTGGGCAAGTGCTATTGCCATGCTAGAGCCTGTAACTGTATCCATTGCAGCACTTACAAGAGGTATTTTAAGTGAAATCTTTCTTGAAAAACGAGTGGTTAAATCGACATCCCTTGGCAAAACTTGAGAATGCCGGGGCTGCAGAAGTACGTCGTCAAATGTTAGGCCATCCTCAATCCGTATTGAAAAGGATGCTGATGATTGGCGATCGGGCATATTCGCCCCCTAAAGAATTGCGTTGAGTTTTTCTATCAAGGTGTCCTTAGGTACAGCGCCTATGGTTTTGTCTTTTATTTCTCCATTTTTGAAGAAAACAACTGTAGGTATGCTCATAACTTGATGTTCAACGGCTAATTCACGTGCTTCATCAACGTTTACTTTTACAACTTTGGCTTTATCTTGAAAATCTGCTGATAGCTCTTCAATAACAGGCCCAAGCATTTGACAGGGTTGACACCATGAAGCCCAAAAGTCTACAACTACCGGTAACTTACATTCAAGTACTTCTTTTTTAAATTCTTCAGGGGTTTTAATTTCTAACATATTTCTCCTTTTGGAATGCTACATTTTTTTCCATAAAAGTCAATTATAGTCAAAATAAGTCTTCTGACAAGCCCCACCCGTAACCCGTAACCCGTAACACCTGCAACATACCTGTACCCGAAACACATGTAACACCCGTAAAACTCAGTAACATCCTCGCAACACATGTTAATTATTAACATGTACTACTGCCTGCACATTCTCCTAGCATATCCTACTTTTTCATACTTTGTTGATATAATAGTCTGGCAAAGTGATATAAATTATTGAATTAACTTGTTTTAAGTAAATTAAGGAACTCGTCTTCGGAAAGGATTTTTATCCCTAGTTTTTTTGCCTTTCCGTATTTGGAGCCTGGGTTCTGACCTACTACAAGATAGGAAGTTTTTCGGCTTACAGAACTAGAAACCTTAGCGCCACGCTCCAAGACCTTAGTTGCGGCTTCATCACGCGGCATAGTTTCCATAGCTCCTGTAAATACGAAACTTAAGCCTTTAAGGGGATAATTCTTTTCCGCAGTTTCTTCCCGCTGTAGTCTTATTCCGGCTTTACGCAGGCGCCTAAGCAGGTTAAGGTTACGCGGATTAGAAAAGAAATCTTTAACGCTTTGAGCAGTAATTTGACCAATACCTTCAATTTTACTCAACTCTTCTGTAGATACGGTCATTAATTCGTCTATATTGCTGAAATGCTCAACTAAAGCGTGAGCGCCGGTTGAACCTAGGAATCGTATTCCTAATCCAAATAGAATGCGGTCAAATGGTCGAGTTTTGCTCGTTTGAATGCCTTCTAGAAGATTTTGAACAGACTTCTCCCCCATTCGTTCAAGCTCAAGAAGTTGCGCCTTATCGAGTTCATAGATATCGGCTATACTTTTGACCAAACCTTTATCCACAAGCTGTTCTATAAGCTTGTAACCCATGCCTTCGATATCTGCCGCTCCTCTTGAGGCATATAAAGCTAAAGAGGCTTTAAGAATAGCTGGACAATCACGGTTGATGCAGCGGTAAGCTACTTCGTCAGGATACTTCTTTAGTTTGGAGCCGCAAACAGGACAAAATTCAGGCATCTTGAATTCCCGCTCTGAGCCATCGCGGCGTTCAGGTATCGATTTTATAACTTTAGGAATTATCTCTCCACCCTTTTCCACCAGCACCCAGTCCCCTATTTTAAGAGCTTTACGACGAATCTCCTGTTCGTTGAACAAGCTTGCCCGTGATACCATAGTGCCAGAGATATGGACGGGTTTGAGTATTGCTACAGGATTTAGTGAACCAGTACGACTGACGTTTAATTCAATATCCAAAAGCCTTGTGGTAACCTGTTCGGCAGGATATTTATAAGCAACCGCCCAGCGAGGAGCTTTTGCCGTTGCTCCTAGTTTTTGTCTAGCAAGCAAAGAATTTACCTTAATAACCACTCCATCCACAGCATAGGGTAAATTGTGACGTTTTTCTTCCCAGTTTTCTATATACTTAAGCACCTTATCAATATCTTCGCATAATTCGATATCGGGAATAACAGGTATACCAGATTCCTGGAGCGTACAGATAAGGGCGTAAAATGAATTTCCATCCCAGCTTTTAGGTCTGAGAGGTGAGTGGGCCATAAAGGCTAGGCCGCGTTTTGCTAATTCACGAGAATCAAGAAGTTTCAAACTACCGGCAGTAGCATTGCGAGGATTGGCAAATGGTTCAAGACCTTGCTTTTGTCTTTCCAGATTATTGCGCTGAAAAGAAGAAAGAGGCATATATACCTCTCCTCTGACGATTAAGGTATCTGAATTGAATGTAGAATTGTGCAATTTCAGGGGGATTGTTTTAATTGTACGAAGGTTGAGGGTAATATCATCGCCTGTAAGACCATCGCCTCTGGTTAAACCTTGAATAAAAACGCCATCTTCGTATCGCAGGCTTACTGCCACGCCATCAATCTTTTGTTGGACAGTATATGCCTGTTTGCCAACGGTGTCCTTGACCTTCCTGTCAAATTCTTTCAAATCGTCAATAGAATAGGTGTTATCAAGACTCATCATACGAAATTCATGGACTACCTGCTTGAATCCCTGTAAAGGTTTTCCTCCGACCCGTTGACTAGGAGAATCAGGGCTTTGCAAGTTGGGGAAACGGGATTCCAGTTCTATTAACTCTTTCATTAGAGCGTCGTACTCAGCATCCGATATTACTGGCTTGGCTAATACGTAATAATAATGATTATGGTTGTTGATTTCTTTACGAAGTTCTAAAATCCTCTTCAAAGCTGAGTTTTTGTCCATAGTTATTCTATGTGTTAGCCTCTATTTATTACCGGATAAAATGCAAGTATTCTATTTTATCTGTTTCATATTAGCAAATATGGCTTTGCCAATTTCATCAACACTCGTTCCTTCTTTACTTTGCAATAATAACTTGGCGCATAATGGTATTGATATTTCCCAAATATTATTCTGATAACCAATATGAAGTTTTTCAAAATTGACCTCGGGAGAATCAAGAGCTATTAATCCCATGCTTGCAGAGCAAAGCCCGGCGAAATATCCAAATTTTTCATCATCGCTCATAGCATTATATTCGCGGTTATGATGAACCTTCTGAAGATCAATAAACACATTGTAGCCTGATGCTTTGTGCTGCATAGTAGCGATTACTTCAAAAGGGTTACCTTCTTCAATCCATTCCTTAATGGAACGTTGAAGTTCCCATACGGTAATAAGATCGTTGCCAATATCTTCGTTGCTCATATTTTTTTGCAGCGAAGCTTTTGCCAAATATGCGCAGTATGGAATGGCGAACACATTAACGTCTGTGCCATCATTTATTGTAAGGTAACCTAAATTATCATTTGCATCAATAGCTAAAGCTCCCGTAGCCCCAACGCACATTCCAATAAAATGAATTTTTCGTTCTTCGGAGATTCCAATATTCTCGGTGTTGCCTTTAAGTTCAAGTAATGTTATTTTTACATTCTTCTTCGTGGCTGTTTCATCCATACTTACCGATACATTGTAAGAACCTTCTTTTTCGACAGCCTTCTCAATGGAATTAGCGCTAAAGCCCGCAGGAGCGCACCTAAGGAAAGCAATCCCCAGAAATAATACTATTGCTTTCAGATATTTTTTCACAATAATCCTCCTTAAAAGATTGTAGGAACAGAATACCGTTCAGGCGCTAAAAGTCAAGTTTAGGAGTTATTTCAATAAATGGAGCTTGACAGCTGCAATCTTACGTATAAAATACCGAATCGAATCATTGGATAACATGGTGGGTGTAGCTCAGTTGGCAGAGCACTTGACTGTGGCTCAAGATGCCGGGGGTTCAAGTCCCCTCACCCACCCTTTCTTCCATCCTTCTTCGTTCTTTTCCACAATTCAGCCTATTCTATGCCTAATAATCGAAACCGCGGAATTATCATTGTATCTTAAATTAATTTTGTTTAGAGAAATAGGTTGGTTTATATATCCTTAAAAAAGCTAGAACTTCATTTCAATTCCAACTGGACAGTGATCTGAACCTTGAATATTTGATAAAATAAACGCTGAAATTAAATTATTAACCAAATCCGGTGAAATAAAGAAATAATCAAGCCTCCAGCCAACATTGCGCTCACGCGCTTTAAGACGCATACTCCACCATGAGTAGGCTTCGGTTTCATCAGGATAGAAATATCTAAAGGTATCTATATAACCGTGTGCAACAAATTTATCCATCCATGCGCATTCTTCAGGAAGAAAGCCAGTATTCTTTCGATTTTGTTTAGGACGAGCTAAATCGATTTCTTTATGAGCGATATTGAAGTCGCCGCATAAAATTACTTTTCGTCCCTGTTTTCTAAAGTTCTCGCTTTTTTCTAGCAATTTATCAAGATATTCAAGTTTGTAGGGAACGCGACGATTTTCTTGTCCTCCATTGGGTACGTATACGTTAAGAATGGTGAATTGGGGATAGTGGGTAATAATTAATCGGCCTTCATTATCAAAGCGCTCCTCTCCTAATCCGTATTCAAGATTCTCAGGTTCTAAATTGGTAAAAACGCCTGTTCCAGAGTATCCTTTACGCTCACCACTACGGTAGTAGATATGATAGCCTGGAATATCTAAAAGGTTGCGTGATAGCTGTTGCGAATGCGCCTTTGTTTCCTGCATCCCAAGGAAATTAGGCCGAGCTTGATTGAACCAATTGAGAAATCCTTTTCGTTCAGCCGCCCTGATACCGTTTACGTTCCACGATAACAATTTAATTTGACTCATAAGCTATGATACATCAGGAAAACGTCTTTTCAATAGCCTTAACTTTCTACGCTTTTCTGACACCTTAGGGATTATAGCTTTGCTTACTCAGCGCCTCTCAATATTATCGTGTTTTGATAATTTTGAGTGTTGC
>CAZUXE010000061.1:0-8243 GCA_964624585.1 uncultured bacterium
CATCACTTTCGTTGGTGATAGTAGCGGTAAGCTTGCCAGTCGCACTCAAATATCCGTCGGGAGTGAATTTTTTCTCAAGTTTAATGCTTACAGGCGCTTCAACACCCATACGTTCATCTACTTTAGGTTTAATATACTGGTTATAAATAGAGCTAGAATGACTTCCTCCGCCATGTTTGAGAACACCGTCAATCATAGATGTTGGAAATCCGGTAACGCCGTAATAGTCTTCACGTTTTTTAGCTGTTGGGGTAAGAAAAGGATTACCTCCAAAAGAGCCTTGATATTCAACGATAACGGCCTTATTGCCGTACTCTTCTCTGTAATCTTCAGCTGCAAGAGCAGCGCCAGGGCAGTAGCCGCAGTGAGTGCTGGTTACAACCTCTAATACAGGGTTGCGTTGCACGCCTGCGAATGCTGCAAACGGCAATAGCGATATCACTAAACCTAACAATAAAGTTTTTTTCATGATTTATAGCCTCCTTAATAAGGATTTTTGCTCTCGATTAGAAAAAACATTTTATCCTGAACCCTAATCGAGCAGAACGATTTTTGCGGTTTTAATTCCCGCATTATGTTTAATACACACAAAGTAGATGCCTGCGTTAACCGAAGGCATCGTTACTTCTGTTAAATTTGATGCTTTTCCCTTGAAAAGGTTGGCAACTTTTCTACCGGAAACGTCGAAGATATTGATGTTTACAAAACCTTCTACGTCGTTGGGAGCCAGTTGTATTTTTGAACCAACCTTAGCAAAAGAAGGTAGCATGATAGGTGAATAACCGATAAGATTTTCATCTATAGCAAGCATGTGGCTTGCGTAGCCAAGTGAACCGTTCTCAGTTCCGGCATAACATTGCAATTCAAAGGGTTTGCCGTCATAGTCGGTATTAGCCTTAAGCATTAGCTCATCACCTTCCACAACGTAGGTACCACCTGTTGGAATAGTAACCGGTATCTTATAGGCTACTTTAGTAACCGTTACGGCTACTTGCTTGGTGTTAATTTCAAAGAAAACCTTTGCGTCCTTGAGAACTTTCTTTCCTTCATTATGTACGGTAAAGTGAATTTTTGCTTCTTCGTTAGGGCTCAATTTACCATCACCTGAAACGTCAACTAGTGAAATATCGGTGATACTTAGCTTATCATCATTCTTAGAATCTTTAACTTTTGTTTTTGCAGCTTGGATAACCTCTTTCGAACCGATAACTTTCTGTACCCAGGCAACCAGTTCGCATTCAGACGCTTTAGAAAGAATTGTGTCTTTTGTGAGTTGCTTGGCTTGATCTAGAACAGGAATGCTGTCGTCAACCGCATATTTGAACGCCATTACAACGGTTTCATTCGTATCAATCTCCAGTTTTTTACCAAATGCGTATGGCATCATGGCAAGAGCTACCTGATGATGAACGGGATCGCCGTTAGTTCCGGTGTAGTGAAAATTGCTACCAGTTAGGGCAGTGAAAAGGCGAGCGCTTATTGCTTCATCCCCTTCATTGTGAATTTCCACAAGCATCATTCCTTCACCCTGATCAGCCGCGGCATTAAATGCTGAATACGGCGTGTATTTTTGATAGATTTTCATTGAGAGTGGGGATTCGGTGTTATGTCGTTTGTCTACATCATCACCCCAAGTAGTAGATTTCGTTCCGTCAACTACAAAAGTAGGTATACTGTTAACGCCGTATTTACCTCTACGGGCGTTATTAATACTCTTATTATAATGATACCATGGGTCATTTCCCGGTCGAGGCCAGTTCATATGATAGCGCACAACTGCCAGATAATCTGACTTTGAAGCCAGCATACTAGTTACGGTTGCGTTTCCTCCAACACAGGGAGGGCAGGTTGTACTGGTGAGGAGTTCACCAAGAACCATACGTTCTGCGGCAATTGTTATAGCGATTAACGTTAATAAAAGTACTATTGTTTTTTTCACATCGCCTCCTTGATGCTAATTTTCAATTCCAAACAGTAGTTATTAAATATTGTATTCAAAATATGACGATGTCAAGTCCTTTTAGAGATATAAGATTTGTAGTATCGAATAAGAAATAAATAATTTAGTTGGGAATTAGGTTTTTATCGAAGGTATTGTCTGTCCAAAAATCAAACATTCTTGTCTTGTAATGTTAGTGGGTCGACCATCTTAAATATCAATAATCAAATGGATATTTTGAAATGAGAGAGCCAAGCCTCTAAGTTATTAAATTCAAGTATCTCAGATTTTACCCCGAAGGTAGTTCTGGCGACATTTTTTCGCTAACTTTATAGTCTAGTCAATCAAGAATCGGTCGGTAGATTACATGTTAAATGAGTAGTGGGCGTAGTAATCGCCGCCACTGGAACCGTCGTTATCCCCATCAAGGGGATTGCCTTTCATGTCGGCAATCCATTCTTTGAAGGGTGAGCGACCGACTAATCTTACATTTATCTTACCGCCGTTTGTAGAGAGAGCCTCTTCTGCCGGAATAGAGGAAGTGAATTTAACGGTTCTATCGTCTATAAATTCAATAGTACCAGGAACTTCTTTTAGTGAATCGGTACTTACAATGAATGTTGAATTGGGAATCACTGTACGGCGATTTACAGGTTGGTTGAATGTGTAAATAATGACCAGCTTGCCATCTTCAACACTAAGTGTTTTTTTAGATTCTATTACTTGCAGGGGACTTGTCCCGCAACCGGTGATGATTGTTAAAATGCTTCCGGAAAGAATCAGAAACATCAAAAATTTTGCGATACGCATAATTCCTCCTTGCTGTGCTTATTATCCCCAAAAACCTGATTGTTATAGATACTTGTCTAGTAAACGCCCCTAACGATTGTATTGCTACTCCATACTCCGACGTTCAGGCAAGTACCCTTTAACGTCTTATGTTACTATAATAAACTTAGTCTGAATAAGGGCGATGTCAAGGTGAGGAAGGTTGTATTGTAACATTACTAATATTCATGGAGGAAAATTAAGTTGATGGCGTTGAAATAGCCGACTTGAGCTGTCTGTTATGAAGGGAAAACTTAAATTGTCATCAGTTAGAGGGTTAAAGGAAAAAGTTGTAAGCTTTCGGCACGGTTTATCCCCATTATCTATCCATGAAATCTCTTTTCATCTATTTAGCTATAAATAAGAAAGGGCTGCTTTTAGGCAGCCCTTTAATTCTTCTGTGCAGGTTTACTAGAAACCGCCGTATCCGCCACCAGGGGGCATGGCAGGCATATCGGGCTTATCTTCCGGTTTTTCAACAATTGCACACTCGGTGGTAACTAGAAGTCCAGCTATGGAAGATGCGTTCTGAAGAGCAGAGCGAACCACCTTGGTTGGATCTATAACGCCGGCTTTAAGCAGATCTTCGTACTCCATAGTAGCAACATTGAAACCGTAGGTGGGATCGTCAGACGCCTTAACCTTTTCCACAATTATGGAGCCGTCTAAACCGGCATTGGCAACTAATTGACGAAGAGGCATTTCAAGAACCTTGCGAATAATGCTTACACCAATTTTTTCGTCGCCTTTAGCCTTTGAACGAACGTTATCTAGAATTTTGGAAGCGCGGAGCAGTGCGATACCGCCACCTGGAATAACGCCTTCTTCAACTGCTGCACGAGCGGTATGAAGAGCGTCTTCAATACGCGCCTTCTTTTCCTTCATTTCCACTTCAGTGGCCGCACCAACGTTGATAACTGCAACGCCGCCTGCGAGCTTTGCCAAACGTTCTTGCAGTTTCTCACGGTCATAATCAGAAGATGTATCTTCAATTTGACGCTTGATTTGCTCAATGCGGGACTGAATATCGGCACGTTTACCAGCGCCTTCTACAATAGTGGTGTTTTCTTTGCCAACGGTAGCACGCTTGGCTGTTCCAAGGTCTGATACCTGAACATTTTCAAGTTTGATGCCTACATCTTCGGAAATAAGACGTCCGCCGGTAAGAATTGCAATATCTTCAAGCATTGCACGACGACGTTCACCGTATCCGGGAGCCTTAACCGCGCATACATTTAAGGTGCCGCGAAGCTTGTTCACTACCAGAGTTGCCAGAGCTTCGCCTTCGATATCTTCAGCTATGATTACAATTGGACGTCCGGACTGAGCGGTTTTTTCTAAAAGAGGCAAAAGCTCACGTGCGTTAGTTATTTTTTTCTCATAGAGTAACACATAAGCGTTTTCTAAAGCCGCTTCCATGTGATCTTGGTCGGTGATGAAGTAAGGAGAAAGATATCCGCGGTCAAACTGCATACCTTCTACAAGATCCAGATAGGTATCCATAGACTTGGCTTCTTCAACGGTAATAACACCGTCTTTTCCAACTTTATCCATGGCATCTGCAATCAAATCGCCGATTTTTTTATCGTTATTTGCAGAAATAGCGGCAACGTAGGCTATATCTGTACGACCTTCTGGTTTCTTGGTCATTTTTTTAAGTTCGGCAACAATACCGTCAACCGCTAAATCAATACCACGCTTAAGTGCCATGGCGTTGGCGCCTGCGGTAACGTTCTTTAGACCTTCACGATAAATATGCTCGGCAAGAAGAGTTGCTGTAGTTGTTCCGTCACCTGCCACGTCAGAGGTTTTGGAAGCGACTTCCTTAATCATCTGAGCGCCAAGATTTTCGAACTTATCCTCAAGTTCAACCTCTTTGGCCACAGTAACACCATCTTTTGTAATGGTGGGGGCGCCGAATTTTTTCTCAAGAACCACATTACGACCGCGAGGGCCAAGGGTTACCTTAACGGCATCTGAAAGGGTAGTTGCACCCTTAAGTATGGCGCGTCTTGCGTCTTCATCAAAGCGAATTTCTTTTGATGGCATCTTGACTCCTTAATTTACTCAACCTTGGCTAATACGTCATCTTCACGCATCAGCAAGTATTCTTTACCCTCTACTTTAATCTCAGTTCCAGCATACTTGTTGAAAAGAACTGTGTCGCCGGATTTTAACTCAAGACCTATCAGGGAACCCTTGTCGTCTTTACGTCCCGGGCCTGTTTCGATAACTTTACCTTTCTGAGGTTTTTCCTTGGCGGTATCGGGGATAATTATGCCGCCAACGCTTTCTTCCTCTTCCATTCGTTCTACAAGAATTCTATCTTGCAGCGGCTTGATTTTCATTTCATTCCTCCTTGAATTTTGTTTTTAATTTTCATAAGAATTAAAATTAAAATATGCCAAGGCGCAATGGCCTTGCTAAAAAATTTCCCTTGCGGGAATTACGCAATGGGCAGAGCAGGATTCGAACCTACGACCCCCTGCTTGTAAGGCAGGTGCTCTAACCAACTGAGCTATCCGCCCTGCGTTATCTTAATTGTCTTCTACGAGGCACGCCGTAGAGCCTTAGCAATGCCTTGCGAACATCAATTATAGTTACAGATAGCGCGGCGTCAAGTAGTCTGTTTTAGTCTTCACGGAAATAGTTCATACAAACATCAACTTTTCTTGTCCAACAATAGTTTTGATTTCCACAAGCTATAAATACATAAAGATTTATACTTAAAAGCAAGTGCAACTTTCCTTAAAAATCAGCGTCTGTAATTATATATGGAGAGGGAAAATATAAATTTGTAAATAAACATTTTAATCTCAGGAGGATATCTAATGAGAAAAGTTGTATTTGGCGCCTTAATTATGGCTGTAAGCGTATTCGCAGGCGGACGCGGATATGGAGGTTTCGTACTTTCTTACATGACGCCCGATTTATCGAAGCTATCAGATGAGCTTAAAGCCCACGGACTTCCAGCTTTGGACAATCAAATTATCGGATACGGTGCTAGCGGATGGGGCGGCGGGAATCTTACTGTAGGCGGATGGGGCTTCAAAAGCGGCGGCTATCGTTCAGAAAACGATAGCATTAGCGCTGAGCTAGTCTACAGTGGTGGATTTTTTGAAGCCGGATACTTTATTAACATATTCAAGGGAATTGGCATTAAACCAGCTGTTGGTATTGGCGGCACAACCCTGAAGCTTAAGCTTCGTCCCGTTTTGGGCGATGTAAATTTCGGCGATTTGCTTGATAAGCCAGCCAGGACATCTGAAGTAAAGTACGCGACATTCAGTGTTGCTCCGAGTGTTTCCATTCTTATCCCAATTGAGTTCGTTGCTCTTGAAATTAAGGGTGGATACATGTATAGTCCCTTTGCCGGCGAATGGAAACTTGAGGACGGTGCAAATCTCCGCAATGCTCCTTCTATAAATCCTTCAGGTGTATTTGCATCAGCAGGATTATTGTTCGGCGGCGGTAGTCATGGCGATGACGATTAATTTATAGTAGCCAACTACTGTAACCCAAGGTCAAATGGAAGTTTGGCCTTGGGTTTTTCTTTGTGTGGGAATTATTGCTTATATATTTTGAAGTTAAAGGAGGAAGTTCATGATCAATTATTGCTGTTCGGCATAGATTTTTTGGAAGAAAACAGTTAAGCTAACCCAAAGTACGAGAACAAAGGAAAGCGGATAATTAGCGACGGCGTTTCTTTCTTTTCTTTTTACCTGATTTTCTGCGAAGGCGGAGTCCTTTTGTTCCGGGCATTCCGTGCATTGACGCTCCACCTTTCATCATCTTCGTCATCTTTTGCATCTGCTCCAATTGGGAAATAAGTTGGTTTACGTCTTTGGGGGTAGTTCCCGAACCCTTGGCAATGCGAAGCTTACGACTACCGTTCAATAAATCTGGCCTGCGACGTTCCTCAGGTGTCATAGAAAGTATAATGGCTTCGGTACGTTTAATTTCCGAGGGGTCAAATTCAGTAAGATTCATTCCGCCGGTCATTCCTGCTGGAAGTTTATCAAGAAGTTTAGATAAGTCGCCCATTTTGGAAAGTTGTTTCATTTGAGCCAAAAGATCTTCAAAATTGAGCCGGCCTTCCATGAGTTTTTTTGCCATCGCTTGGCCTTCTTCAACGTTGATAACTTTTTGAACCTCTTCGGCCACGGACACAATGTCACCTTCGCCAAGGATGCGTGCAGCAATACGGTCGGGGTGAAAAACTTCCAGGTCTTCAATTCGCTCACCTGTACCAATAAAGTAGATGGGCAGTTCGGTTACATGACGAAAACTAATAGCAGCGCCTCCACGTGAGTCGCCATCCAGTTTGGTAAGAATAGCGCCTGAGACCTCAACTTGGGCATGAAAGTCTTCTGTTTGACGCAAGGCATCTTGACCGGTAAGACCGTCAAGAACAAGAAGAGAATAGGCGGGATTAAGTTTTTGCTTTATTTCCGCAAGTTCTGTAATCATATCATCGTCAATATGAAGCCTACCTGCAGAATCGATAATTATCAGTTGATTACCCGATTTCTCGGCATGTTTGAGTGCTGCAATGCAGGTATCAATATTTTTTGATTTAGCGGAAGGTGGAGGAAAGAAATCAACCGCGGCCCTTGAGGCAAGCGATTCCAACTGTTCAACCGCTGCCGGACGCTTAATATCTGCGGCTACCAATAAAGGACGCTGTCCCTTAAACTTATAAGCTAGCTTAGCCGCCATAGTGGTTTTACCTACTCCTTGCAAGCCAAGAAGCAGCAGCACCACCGGCGGTTTCGTAAACTCCAATTGCTTAGCCTTAGCGCCAAGGAAGTCTGCAAGCTCTTCATAAATAACTTTAAGCGCCTGTTTGCCAGGGGTCAGGGACTTGTAAATTTCGGTACTGTTGAGTTTTTCTTTAAGAATGGCAATAAAGGTCTTGGTTGCCTTATAGTTGACATCGGCTTCAAGCAGGGTTAGACGCAGTTTTTTAAGAAAATCCGCTATTTCTTTTTCCGATAGGTTTCCCCGCCCTATAAGCTCACGTTTGAGTTTAGTAAAGGCTGATTTTATTGCATCAAACATCGTGATTAAAGTTTATGGAAATCAGGCAGGAAGGCAACCCCTGTTCTAACAGTTCTCTTGTAAAAAGTGGTTATGGTAAGCCAAGTTATGGCTCCTGCTCGGCCAACTTCCGCTTTACAACGTCAATGTTGCGGTCGCAAAGCTCAACCTTGTGCTTGGCCCCAATCCGTGCAAACAACTTACGTGCGCGACTAAAATACTCAATGGCCTCCTTGAATCTGCGCTGTTCGGCGTAAACAACGCCTATGTTGTTAAGGTCTTGAGCCTGACCTTGAAGATTGCCAATCTTTTCGTCTATTTTGAGTGCCTTCTGGTGATACTCAAGCGCCTTCTGCGGCTCTCCAAGAGTACGGTACACATTGCCGATGTTGCCAAGTGCACTTGCCTGTATCTCTGGATTATCAATCTGTTTGGC
>CAZUXE010000062.1:0-3574 GCA_964624585.1 uncultured bacterium
ACTAACGTTGACTCTAACAACCCTCACCCGCCGACTCCTTTGGAGTCGCCCCCCCCTCTCCCACTGGGAGAGGGAAGCGTTACGAAGAAGCGCAGGGTGAGGGAAACAGCTAATAAACTGTCCTACAAATAATCCCAAATTTCATCTTTGTGATCTTCGTGAACTTTGTGGTGTTAATTCAAATATCGGTGGAGTTACGACTGAAAGGAGTACTATGCAAAGCCTACGGCTTTGGCTACTTGACTTGATTAATAACGGGTATATACTGCAAACGTGATTAACGTCTACCTTTCTCTTCCGGCTTTTTTAACTATGATTTCCACTGCTGCCGAAGTCTATCCCGATGAAACAGTTGGTTATTTGGTTGGTTATCCATTAAAAGACCGTTTTATTGTTGAGTATGCCGTACCTTTTCAGGCGGTACTTGCAGATAAAGGTTTCGCATGGATAGACGAAAATAGAACTGCACGTATAAATCGCATAATAAATAGATTTGCAGAAGGTATGGAGATAGTAGGCACCTACCATTCTCACGCCGGCAACAGTCGTTACAGGGCGCTTGCCCTACCTTCGAACGCCGATGTAAATCATGTGCTTGCAGACGAAGTGGAATTGATAGTTGCCTTGAATCCTAAAAAGAAAGAGGCTAAGTGGAAAGAAGGTCGTTATACAATTTACGGAACAGTTGATAAATACCGCGCCGAAATCGGCGGCTTCGTAAAAACCAATTCCGGACGTGGTTGGAAACGGGTTCACATCAACTGCGCCAGTATTACAGGGGTTGTTTGATGCAAGTCCTTTATTACTTAAACTTATTAACTAACTGTTGCTATCGCAGTTCTCCAATAGATATACTAAGGTTGCTATCGTGATGTTTGTTCGAAGCTCAAAGCCCTTTAGCGAAGTAGCACGGTTCTACGATATCCTTATGAAAGGTATAACCTACAGGGATTGGATAACTTATACCGTAGACCTGTTCAAGCGTTTCGGGCATAGTCCAAAAACTATTCTTGATATGGCCTGCGGGACAGGTTCTGCAAGCATTGAACTGGCACGTCGAGGTTACAGAGTAACCGGTATGGATTTATCTTCGCAGATGCTTGAGATTTTTGAAAGTAAGCGCGGAAGCAAGAGCATTCCCGTATTCCAGGCCGATATGCGTAACTTCAGCCTTGAGCATCCGGTAGACGCTGTTACCTGTTACTTTGACAGTATGAACTATCTAATGGAGGAACGCGACTTAAAGAACTGTTTCAAAAGCGTTTACAAATCACTTCGCAAAAAAGGACTGTTCGTTTTCGATATGAATACCATCTATGGGCTTGAAAAGGTGTGGGGTACGAATACCCTTATTAGGGAAATTGAAAATGTTTATTCCGTTTGGAAGTCAATATATAACGCGAACAAACATGTATCTACCCTGTATCTTACTTTGTTCATCTACGATGATGAAAAAAAGCTTTACCGCAGGGTTGAAGAAAAACATCAGGAGCGGGCATATGCCCTTGATGAAATTAGAACTTACCTGCAAGAAGCGGGATTCGGGGCGGTCGAGATTTTTGCTCATATGACCACCCAGACCTTTATGGATATAAGCTCGCGGGTAATGATAGTAGCGGAGAAAAAAGAAGTATGAAAATAATTGCAGATATACATTTACATTCCCGGTTTTCAAGAGCAACTAGCCCTAAAATGCGTATTCCTCAAATGGCACGTATGGCGAAACTTAAGGGAATAAACCTTTTGGCAAGCGCCGATTTTACACATCCGGGCTGGCTTGATGAACTTTACAACAACCTTATTGAAGCAGGGCCTGGCATATACGAATATTCAGGCACCTACTTTATTCTCAACGTAGAAGTTTCAAACATATATACCCGCAAAGGCGCGTTGAGACGAATTCATAATGTTATTTTTGCCCCCAGTTTCGAGGATGTTGAAAAAATAAACAAATTTCTGGGACGTTTTGGAAATTTGAGCGCCGATGGCCGTCCAACTCTTGGACTTGATTCTGAAGCGATGCTTGAAGGAGTGCTTTCCCTTTCACCCGATGCCTTCATTATCCCCGCCCATATTTGGACACCATGGTTTTCTTTATTTGGCTCAAAATCAGGTTTCAATTCCATAGAGGAATGTTTTGGCAAATACTCCCACGAGATTTTTGCAGTTGAGACTGGATTATCCTCAGACCCTCCAATGAACTGGCGCTTATCTTGTCTTGATAATCTAACGCTGGTTTCCAACTCAGACGCCCATTCTCCGGCGCGTATGGGCAGGGAAGCCAATATCTTTGATATAGAGCCGTCATACTATGAACTCAAAGACGCATTAAAGAACAAAGATCCAAAACGAGCTTTGGGGACCATTGAGTTTTTCCCTCAGGAAGGAAAGTATCACTATGATGGACACCGTAATTGCGGCATTAAGTATTCTCCGCGCGATTCAATTGCTGTCAATAATATTTGTCCGGTATGCAAACGTCCCCTTACTTTGGGTGTACTACACCGCGTAGAGGAGTTGGCCGACAGACCTCAGGGTTATCATCCGGCCAACGCGTTGCCGTATTATTCCATTGTGCCACTTGCCGAGCTTATTGGAGAAGTAAAGGGACTTGGAAGGGATACAATGGGCGTTTCGCGTGTCTACGAAAAGCTCTGCACTTCGCTTAAGGGTGAGTTTAACGTTTTGTTATGGGCGGAGATAGGGCAGATTGCGAAACTTGCAGGCAGCGATATTGCGGAAGCTATAAATAAGATGCGTAGGGGTAAGGTGAAGGTTGAAGAAGGTTATGACGGGGTGTTCGGCAAAATTAGTGTTTTGTCTGAGAACGACGATGACGAAGGCGAAAAAGAGATTCCTGATGATAAGCATGAACAGCTTTCGTTATTCTAAAAAAGGCGGCAGTGAATGAAAAAGCTCTGGGCGCCGTGGCGAATGACTTATATTAAAGAAGCTTTGCAAAAAGAAGCCGGTGAGGAGTGTATTCTTTGCAGTATAGGTAAAGCTGTTGACGCAGACAACGAGCCGAATTTGGTGCTTGCGCGCGGTAAATACGTTTTTCTTATCTTGAACAAATTCCCGTACAACAACGGTCATCTTATGGTTGTGCCGTACAAACACGCAGGCGGTTTTTCAGAACTTTCAGATGAAGCGGTTCTTGAACTATGGCGATATGCAGAGCGTGCTGTGGATGTGTTGAAGAAATCTTTTAATCCTGACGGTTTCAACATAGGTTTTAATTTAGGAAGGGTCGCCGGCGCAGGTATTGAAGACCACATTCATCTTCATATAGTACCCCGCTGGTCGGGTGATACCAACTTTATGCCAATACTATCTGATACCAAGGTAATTTCTCAAGCTCTCTCAGACACATGGGCAGAGCTTAGCAAATGCTGGAATACTTTGTTCGCCTCTTCTTCATAGCAGACAGCCTTGCAGAAAGCTAGGCAGAAAATCGCAGCCGGCCTCCATTTCTCCCTAGGCTTTGAATAGTGGTAAGTCATTTCAGATAGAGGTGGAGTTACGACTGAAAGGAGTACTATGCAAAGCCTACGGCTTTGCCTTTAGTAGTTTT
>CAZUXE010000062.1:3674-7932 GCA_964624585.1 uncultured bacterium
GCTTAAAACTCCTAAAATCCAAAGCCGCAGGCTTTGGATTAGGGGTCTAATATCTTTTGAACAGCTACAATTCTACCGATAATTCTATCGTCCCCTGCAAGAATATGCGGAGGGTAATCAGGATTGGCTGGTGAGAGTATGTGAATTTGTTTATCTGCCCTGTTAGTAATCTTCAGTTCCTTAATAGTTGTTTCGCCATCAATTAAAGCAACCACAATAGCCCTGTTGGCAGGAGCAGGATCGGGACACACAATTACCCTATCTCCTTCAGAAAGACGCGGCTCCATTGAGTCGCCATGAACAATCAATGCAAAGGTTTGCGGATGACGTGCGGTTGCCGCAGGAACAGGCAAATGCTCCAGAACCAACTCCTCGGTATAGCGAGGAAAGCCCGCAGGCACTTCGCCAAGCACTGGTATCCAGCGTACCGGTAAACGTTCAGACTCAGGTACATCGGGAAGGGCATCCATGTTACCTTCTCCGGTTACCAACCAGTGAAGCGATATCTTTAAGTCTCTAGCTATTTTTAGCAATAGCTCTACATCAATTCCTCGTTCACCGCGTTCATAACGAACAAGCGAATTCCGGTGAATACCCAGCCTGACGCTCAATTGCTCCTGATTAAGCTCCCGCGCCCGACGCGCCTGCCTAATTCGTTGTCCAACTAACTTATCCGCGCCGAATTCGGAACTTGAATTTTCGGATTCTCCTGCATCTGAAGACATGTTTGTGTCTTCAGACAGGTATCCTTCAAAGGGATAGGAATTAGTATTATCCATCATAATGTCCCCAAAAGACCTGTGGAAAACCCCCTAAGTAACCCGAATAACAACATTTTATCACCTACTCTCTTGACAAATGAACCCAATTGGGTTATAATGCCTTAGTGTTTTGTACCTGTTTGGGTGATTTTACTGCTAAGTTCAGAGTTGTCAAGGGGTAATAGATGATGAATAAAAAAACAAGCATAGGCTCATGGAAAGAGGCCGACAAGGCCATTGCCAGAATTTCAAAGATTGAGACGGCGGTAGAAAAACTGCGAGAGAGAGCCGCCGAACGCATAGAGAGAATTGAACAGAGGCTAAGGGAAGGCAATGCCCAGCTCCTGCTTGAATCTCAGGCTATCAAGCGGGAGCTGGAGCTGTTTTTCAAAAAGAACTCTCAAGATAACCGTTCGCGCAAACTGCCTTCAGGACGGCTTGGTTACCGCACGGTAAATACCCTTTCAATAGCGAAGCCTGCCACCACACTTAGAAAATTAGCTCTTAGGGGATTTGGAGATTGCATAAGGGTTCGTCAGGAAATAGACAAACAGGCGCTCCGCAGGCTTGACACCGATTCACTGAAAAGCGTAGGGGTTAGGCTAATACGCAGAGAAGTCTTCTATGTAAAGCCTGAAAAGAGGGAGAAAGCATGAGTGTGCGTAATGAACGAAGTGTTGAGCAAGTTAAAAGAAAGCTTGCTAAAGAGCGAAGGGAACGCGATAGAATAATCAGCAGTCAAACTATTTTTTGTAACAGAAAGGCAAGGGTTATGACACCTGCAGAATGCCACGACTGTTTTTCACGTATGCCCTATATGGAAAAACTAATTCAGTTCAACGAAAACCGTCGCCGCTGCATAAACTTGAACTCCGCCCCCTTTGAGAAGAAGAGTAAAAACATACCTAAAGGCTCCTTGCAACGACAAGAATTCTCAAAACAGAAGTTGTTAGAACAGAAAAGCCAATCTAAAGAAAACTTGCAACAGGAGAGGTCTCTGCAGTTTTTAGAAACCCAGCCAGCTGTACAGAACTGCTGTCAGGAGCCGATATCTTCAAAAGGTCATAGAGAATTATCGCCAACACAGCAGCCGAAAAGAGGGAAGGAGGAAGGGGAAGGAAAAGGAAAACAAGGCTTCTCACTAGAAAGCTTTCTTTCCAAAGGACTTTTGGGCTTCCTTCTGGATTTCGATCTTTTACTTGAACGCTTTGAGGAGTGGGGAGCGGCCTTGCCTGAAGCGGCAAGAAAAAAGGTGCATCAAAGCGCCGAAATTCAGGAATTAATTGTTTGGTTCTCTGAAAAAATTAACAATTTTCAAACACAGGTGCTGCACATATCGCACGCATCTGAACAACATAAGGAGGAATAATGTGGGGTGAAGAACTCACTATAAATATCTTTGGCGCAACCCTTTTGGGAAGCGTAATCGTTGCAGCCATTGTGGCAAAACTCAAAGTTTGGCTAAAAACCACCGGCTGGATAAACACAGCTCTTGCCCTTGCAAGCGGAGCGCTCCTTGGCATAGCGCTTCACGGAATGCAGTCGCTTATGGTGCATTTTGAAATTATCAAAACAGCCGTTCCCATAGTAACGGCTGTAATTCAGGGTCTTTTTTCAGGTGGCATCGCCGCAGGTCTATGGAAGGCGGCACGAACTATAGGCCCCAAGAACTCACAGGGGAAAAAGGGATGAACAAGAAGCAGACAGTCAAGCCTTCTTTGATTATAAGAATCTCTACCGTATTTGCCGTGCTTCTGCTTATCTTCGCCACCGGTGGCGCAGCATTTGTATGCGGATACTGGTTAGCCTTCTCAAAGTTCGCAAATGTATATGCTGAAACAAGCGTTCTTAAGGCAAAGGCGGCGGAGCTTGAGGCAGAACTGCTTCATTTGCGCAACTACGCGGTATTAATTGACGCCATGGCCGTAGGCGGTAAGGCGTCAACAAAGCTTGAATTACTCCCCCCTTTGAACGAGAAAACAAAGGAGAAGTAGTATGCACATGCTTACTGTCAGGGAAGCGGCAGGCTTTCTTCATTGCCATCCTTATTCTCTATATGCGGCAATCTACGAAGGCCGTATTGCGGCAATTAAAGTTGGCGGAAATGTTAGAATCAAAGCCGACGAAGTTGAAAAAGCGCTTGCTCGCAAGGAAAAACTTGAAAGGAATCTTTCTGTTGCAGAGGTTGCCCGCATTCTTTCCTGCTCACAGTCAAGTGTGCTCCGCTTTATACACAAGCGCAAAATAAAGGCTGAAAAAATAGGCTGTCGCTTCCGCATTTCCCCTGATGCGCTTGAGAACTACGTTCGTTCTCTGCCGAACGTTTGATTAGTTGAAAGAAAGGAGTCGAACTATGAAACCTGTAAGAAAAGAACTCAGCCGACAGGGCAGCTCGCCTTTGTGGCTTTCTGACCTCCTTGACAGAATGCCTGTTTCTAATCCGAATTTTTTGCAAAGACACGAAGGTAGAGGGCTTGGGGATGTGTTTGAAGAAATGATGCTTGACGCACATGTTCAAAGCGTATTTCGTTCTCGTCGGGCAGGGGTTGCCGGCAGAAAATGGACTGTGGTTCCGGCTGATGCCTCTAATAAATCGCATAAAATTGCAGACTTCGTTCGTCGGACTATAGCTGCTATTCCTAACTTTGAGCATTTTCTTGCCCATCTTTTGAAGGCCGTTCCCTACGGGCATTCTGTGGCTGAGGTTATGTGGCGTATAGATTACGACGCCGTGAGAATTAAGGCTTTAAGAACCAGAAGGGCGCGGCGATTTACGCTTGCCGCGGATGCTGAGTTGAAGTTGTCTGATGAGCTTCATAGTGAAGCGCATAGCTTGCCTTGTCGCAAGTTTATTTGTCATCGCAATGAACCTCAAGACGACGCCCCCTACGCTCAACCGCTTTTGCTTTCAATCTACTGGCCGTGGTACTTCAAAAAACACGCCTCTTCGTTTTGGATGGTGCTTGCCGAAAAGTTCGGCATTCCAAGTGTAATAGGGCGTTATCCGGCGCACTTCACCGACACCGATGTACGGAATTTGCTTACAGCCTTAAGTAATCTTCAGCAAGATTCCGTAGCCGCCGTGCCTGCCGACACTAAGGTTGAGCTTGAGAATATTCAGGTAGGCGAAAAGGGCAGCTTTTTTCGTGAGCTTTTAGATTTCATGAACGCTGAGATTTCCAAAACCGTGCTTGGCGGTACCCTAACCCAGGAGGTTGGCAAGCTTGGTTCCTACGCCGCTGCCCGTACCCATCAGGAGGTTCGTCAAGAGATAATTGCCGCCGATGCAAGACTGCTTCAGGCAACCCTAAACGCCTCTTTGATTAGATGGCTTGTTGACTTTAACTACGGCCCCGATGTCCCTGCTCCTAATTTCGTTATTGATTACATGCCAGCCCGCGGCACGCCCGAATTTGCCCAGACGCTTAAAACGCTCTCGGAAATGGGCTACAAAGTCCCCAAACGCTTTATTGCCGAAACCTTCGGCCTGCCTGAGC
>CAZUXE010000063.1:0-7658 GCA_964624585.1 uncultured bacterium
CAAAACTCCTAAACTCAAACCGAAGGTTTGAGTAACTTTTGATCACCTTTTGACTATCTTTTGACCAACTTAAAAAGACGCTCCCGGGCGCAAAATACACAGGGGAGCGTCGGTTAAATTACGTATTAAAAGAACTTACCAATTTTCGCCAAGAAGCTCAAAGTGCGCTTTGGGATGTGCGCATGCAGGACATGTATCCGGCGCCTCCGCGCCTTCATGCAGATAACCGCAGTTACGGCATCGCCACACTACTGGTTTGTCTTTCTTAAATACTTTGCCGGCTTCGATGTTGGCCAAAAGGTCTTTGTAGCGTTTTTCATGTTGCTTTTCGGCAACAGCAATTGCTTCAAATATTTTAGCTATATCCTCAAAGCCCTCTTCGCGGGCAACTTTAGCAAATCCAGGATACATTTCAGTCCACTCGTAATTTTCGCCGCCTGCAGAGGCTTTCAGGTTTTCAGCAGTACTGCCAATTAGGCCTGCAGGGAAGGCTGCAGTAACTTCTACTTCGCCTCCTTCAAGAAGCTTGAACAGGCGTTTGGCGTGTTCACGTTCCTGAGCTGCGGTTTCTTCAAAAATCGCTGCTATCTGAACGAATCCTTCTTTTTTTGCCTTGCTGGCGAAGTAGGTGTAGCGGTTGCGTGCTTGCGATTCGCCGGCGAACGCGGTTAAGATATTCTTTTCGGTTTTTGTTCCTTTTAAGCTTGCCATTTGCGCTCCTTTTGTTTTTAATGTTTTAATTTTCTTACTCCCAATCAAGCAGGCGGTTTTGACCTTCAAGTTTGCGGATGCTTGAGACATCCTGTGAGACCTCTAGGGTACCTTTATAATTCCCTTCTTTATCCCTCATAGCAAAGTAGCGTATATGTATAAACTTACCGCCTATTTCTATCCAGAACTCCGCAGTATCTTTTTCGCCTGCTTTGAATGCGGCGAGTATTTTTTCAACGATGTGTACGCTTTTCGGTGGATGACAATTTTGTACCTTGCGTCCTATTACGCCTGGTGAACGAGGGAAGATGCGTTCGGCTGTTCCTGAATAGTAGCGCAGTTCGTCGTTCTCATCCACAAAACTTATATCAATGGGCAGATGCTTTAGCATGATGTTAATTTGTTCAAGGGTAAGCTTGCCCACATCCAGAGGCAGGCGGATGTTCTTTGTTAGGGTATCAGGTAGGTCTTTTAAGTCCATAATTTCTTCTCCTTGGTTTGCATCTAACACAAGCTTTTGTTTTTTGTCTGTTTCCGGTTTCCACTCATTCCCCGGGGAAACGAGAGCGTAGCCAATTTCTGATTCCCCATTGCGGATTTCAACCCATTCTTCCTCTGATAATTTTTCCAGAGCCATGGGATATAGAATTTGCTCTTCCTTGTATATCATATCCAAAACTGCGCCAATGAGCTTGGGAGCGCGCTCGGTTAGTTCAGCGAAGTTAGCATTGTCAAGCGCTGTGCGAAGCGCTTTTATGTGGTCGCGTACTTGATCGTGGATAGTCCACATCACTTGAGGCGGTCCATGCACATCGTGTTTTTCCAGATAAGGGAAAAGCTGATTTTCTTTGCGGGTGTAGTGGATATCAATTTTGGCCAGAGCGTTCAATAGATCTTTAATGTCATTTATATGTTCGTTAAGGCTTTTTTCGTCCGCATCCCTTGTAAGTAGGCTAAAACGCCGGGCTAGCTTTTCAAATTCCCTATTTTCAGCCCTGAAGGTATGTACCGGATGTCCGGGCTGCATATCTGGCGTATCTTGTTCGTCAAGCGATTGTCTGAACACTGCAACGTGCAGGTCGCACATAGAAGTAATTTCAGCTTCACTGACGCCGTCGGCAATCATTTGTCGCTCAATATCTGCAATTTCGGTTGGACTTACGTCTTTTATCTCTTCGGCAAAGCGCTTTTGCATTTCTTCAACATTTTTACCGTCCGAGGCGTGTAAGTCTGCGAGTATTTGCTTTATCCTTTTTGCCCGCTTACCTATATCCTTTGGTGAAAGAACCCCTATATCTTCACCGGTTTTATCTTTGATAGCTTGTTTCAAATCGCTGATAAAGACGTTTATATCAAGGCTTGCATTTATTGCAGCCATTTGCAAAGTTGCTATTTTACCAATTGTCGCCCGTGCCTTTGGATTAAAAAGCTTTTCAAAGTGTGAATTGTAGGCGGGCAGGAACTTTTCCATGAACGGATATGTTTTAATAAGCTCTTCTACCTTGGTTTTAGGACTAAGAAGCATTATATTTCTCCTTCTTGTTAATGCAGGGCTTCTTTAAGCTCCGTGCAGTAGCGTTGTACGGCATGTCGTGCGCTTCCCAGGGAGGCAGGGGAGTTGTTTGTAGCTATTCCTACGAATACCGTTTCGCTGATAGGGGCAAGGATGAACTTGCCTGCTTCGGTTTCAATCATACAGCGTTCAAAAGCGCCGGTTTTCATTTTCCCAACCATTTCCTTCAAGGTAGCTACAAGGTGGGTCATCTCAATCGCCATTTCTTCAGGATTGAATGCCGCTTGATTTTCAAAGTGAGCGAGTATAAGTCCACTGGCTCCGTCAATTACACAAATACTTGCCATACCGTGTATGTCCGCGCTCATCTGTTTAATAACTTCAAGAAGGGTTTTCATTTCTACCTATCTCCTTAAAATAGAAAGACCACTGTATAGTTACAGAATGGTTTAAGTTTTATATTAGTTTCTAACATATCTCTTTTATTTAATATAGTTTAAGAGAAGTCTTACTCAAATTAAGCTAAAGTAACTGTGTTTTTTCCACAGGTCGCGGGGTTTTAACTACTAGTACTCGAAAGATTGAATTACCCTCGTTAATCAAGCGGTGAGGAATTTTTGCAGGGCTTTCAACTAGAGTATCTGCATCAACTTCAACACGTTCATCGCCTATCTCAACCGTACCTTTACCTTCTAGAATGTAGAAAAATACGTCTACCGGTGTAATGTGCCGGCGTAGTTTTTCTCCTGGCTTTAAGGTAATGTGCATAGCCTGAGCGTGTTCGCTATCTTGCATTTTGCGAACGTCTACACCATGTGGATTTGTAGCTGCTTCAACTTCACTGGGTTTTCTTGCTTTTATCATAATAATTCTCCTTTAATCAAGAAACTAAGGGGCGTTAGTTAGCTTACGTAAAGGTTTTGAATCTATCAATCCTTAGCCTTAGTTAACGCCATCTAAGTTCTTGAGTATAGCAAGCTTATTCTTGAGCAGGGGGTGTGAAAGTTCTTGTTCCCAGCTCTCTATCTAGCATAAATATGCCGCCTGGAGCATCAGCCATAAGCTTAAGTTTTTGTACAACCTCGTCAGCCGAAGCCTCTTCTTCAACCTGTTCGGTGACAAACCACTGCAGGAATATTTCAGCCGCGTTATCGGTTTCATTTCTAGCAATTTTCATAAGATTATTGATGAGTTCTGTTACTTTACATTCGTGGGCGTAAACCGCTTCAAAAACAGCTAATGGAGAGTCCCAAGTTGATGGAGGTTCTGCGATGTTTGTTAGCTTAACTTTACCGCCGCGCTCAATAAGGTAATTATAGAATTTCATGGCGTGAGCAAGCTCTTCTTGCGCCTGAACCATCATCCAACTGGCAAAGCCCTTCATGGATAGGGTTTCAAAGTGCGCAGACATAGCCAGATATAAATATGAGGAATAAAGTTCGGCGTTTATCTGCTTGTTGAAGGCCTCCTGCATCTTATCGGTAATCATTTTATTTCATTTCCTTTCCATAAACCATGCTTGTTACAATGCTCTCGGGCTACTATTTTCTCGGCATCTATTTTGAATATTGCCTCAGGTGCATCTCCTGGATTAAGATGTTTGCGATAAACCTTTCCTTTAGCATCAGTTATCTCTATCCATTCGATAAAATGGTCTTCCTGCATTGGATGTAGGGTAGAGCCTACGGTAACCTTAAATCCACCGTCTATGCGCTCAATCATAGGTACATGCTTTTCGTTTTTCCAATCAGCAGTTTTTTCCTCTAACAAATTCATAGGGGCTCCGCAACATACAAGCTCTCCGGCGCCTTTGTGATACACTTCAACGATATTTCCGCATATTTCGCATTTGTAAACTTGTTGTTTTTCAGTCATTTCATTCTCCTTAATTTTTATTTGTTTATGCCAGGATCATTTTTCAGGCAAAGGAACCAATCTAGGCAACGGTAGTCTGCTCCAGCTTTTTCTACACGTTCAGTAGCTGCGTTGCAGGAACCAGGTGGAGGTACAATCACTTCGTCTGCGGGTTTCCAATTGGCAGGTGTAGCTACACTGTATTCCTCGGTGCGTTGTAGGCTTATGAGCAGGCGTTTAATTTCTTCAATGTTTCTACCATTGCTTAAAGGATAATATAAAATAGCCTTAACTATGGCATTTGGGTCTATAATAAATACTGCACGTACTGCTTGAGTTGTACTTGCTGCAGGTTGGAGCATCCCATACTTTTTCGCAACCTCCATAGAAAGGTCGCTTATAACCGGAAAGCGAACTTCTAGGTTCTTCATGCCTTTGTATTCAATTCTTTCCCTGATAGTTCTCAACCAAGCGATATGACTGAATGTACTATCAATAGAAAGTCCTAAAAGTTCTGTATTTAGTTTCTTAAATTCATCCTGCATAGACGCAAAGGTCATAAATTCAGTGGTGCATACCGGAGTAAAATCTGCCGGATGCGAAAAGAAAATAACCCATTTGCCCTTATAGTCTTTAGGGAAGTTAACTTCTCCCTGAGTAGTTTCAGCTTTGAATGATGGAGCTTCCTCACCTATGAGAGGCATTTTTAAGTTGTCACAACAAGAATCATTGTCATGACAATCATCATTGTTGCATTTTTCTTTATGATTATGCACGCTATCTCCTTGATTTTTATTGTATGTCGTTACTATAGGCTGGCTTTTAGGGGTGTCAAGGTTTTTCACCAGCCGGCTCAGAGAGGCTCTTAGTTATCAAGTTAATTATAGTAATTTACTATGATATGTCAAGTTGATTTCCGTCCGTGAGTCGGCATATATGCTTTTTGTAGATGCGACTACTTCTCTTTTCTGAAAAACCTCACCTGTAGTATCATGTTGGCTTATAAAAAAATAACATACGATGTTCTTGACATTGCAATTTTTTTTGTATATACTGCACTATACAGGAGCTCCTTTGGAGGGGATTGAGTTAAAACTTATAACTATAAGGAGCAAGTAATGAAAAAAAGCTTACTAATCGTTGCTGTATTGGCAGTACTATTCGGTGCTGGTTCCGTATGGGCCAATACTGATTGGTACGGAGAATTCTGGGGCGATAGCAGCAAAGGCGAATGGAAAGGTACTTTGTATGATGATATTAGGCCCCCACATTTCGACGGAAAATGGAGCGACGGTCATGATGCAGGTAAATGCTATGCTGAACTGGAATATGCAGGCCACGGAATATATAAGATAACTAAGGGTACGCTCTATAATTCTAAAGGTTATGAGATAGGCAAATTTGACGGCTACTTTAACCTCAACATAAAACCTGGCAAAGCCGAAGGAGAATGGAAAACGCTTTGGGGCGAATACGGTAAATGGCAGGGAAAACGAGTACTGCCTTAGAATATTGAATTACAAATTACTGTTTACCGGACGGAGCATATCCGTCCGGATTTTTTTGTAGATATACTCTTAAGCGGGAGTATGTGAATTTAGTATACTTCAATTGGTTACGGGCTATGTTGAGGTGAATTATTAGTGAACGTAATCGGCGGAATTGGAACCTTCTGACACAATTCGGAAGAGTTGGACGCTTTATTCATATCCTATATTCTCTGCGGATAGGAATATGAGAACTGGAGGGATTAATTGTAGATATTACTGTTTTACAAATTAAATGGGTTATCGGGTTCAACGGCGCTAAAGTCGGAATCAGTGGCGGCGGTTTCAAATATACCTGCAGGGAGAGTCATACCAAAGTTATCGAGCGTTTCGGCTAATTCGGTTTTAACATCAGTTAGGGCATCATCAGGAGTTACTTTTTCTACAAGTTTCCATAGGTTAGCCAGAGCGTCTTCGGAGGTTGTTTTTAACTCTATAATAGTCTCATTGGCAACAACAAATACGGTAGTAAAATCTCCGGTGGTTTTTATTTCATCAATAAGCGTGGAATGAAGCTGCGGATGTTTTTCTTTAAGTGAGTCGATAAAAGTATTTATAACCAGCATTGTGAGGTCTTTTTGAGTTAATTCTTTTTTAGAAATGTCAATGCCTACATCGAGTTTTGATATTTTTGCAAGGAACTCAGAAACCAGAGGGCCTCTTATTATATCACCGTGCTGGGGAGCAATTATTTCAGGTGCAGGATTAAGCATAGATATTCTATTCACCGTTTCCCGGATTGCCTGATTAGCCGGCATATAGATTTGGTGAAAAAGCGATATTCCATGGAATGATTCCTCATTAGCGTAAATACCGTCGCCCTTACGTGTGTTTACTCCGCCCAGAAAATCGCCTGAGAACAGAATTTTACTTTCAAAGTCGTAGAACATCATTGCGCCCTTAAAGTGGCAAAAGTAAGCGGGTACGAATTGAACCTTATGTTTAGTTTTCTGTATCTGTAAGATATCATTCTTGACATTCTCAATTAAAAAGAAATTTTTCTCAGGAATTCCGTACATTTTTACTAGCCTAAAAGTATCTATTGAAGTAACAATTATGGCGCGCGGGGCGTTAGCAAGCACAACGTGGGTATTTGACGCAACGTCAGGGTCTTGATGGCTTAGAAAAATTAGGTTTACATTGTTTGTACCGCCAATAAGCCTCTTTAAGGCTGCAGTTAACTGCGGTGTATCTAGTTTGGTGCCGGGGTCAAAGAGTATGTTTACCCTTGAACCGTCTTCGCCAATAAAGCGTTTAAGGTAAATATTTCGATGAAAATCTGCCTCAGAACTTTTTATATGATAGAATTCTTTGCCGATTTCTGTGATATTGGCCTCACTCATAATGCATCACCTCCAAAACTTACTCTTTTAATTATAATATTCTGTAGTCTATAGCCTACAAACTCACTAGAGTACTACAGATAGATATTCAGATAAATTACGCAAGTATATGAATTTAATTTATGCTGTCAAGCTTCTAGAAATGTCGGAAATTGAAGCTATAGGCATCAGGTTCGTAAAGAAGGATGCAATTAAACGCATTCCTTAGGATATTTAATTTTCTTTAAGAACCCGTTCGTCGTACTGTGTTTCAAAGTAGAGCTTGTGTTTTGCCTCTTCGTTGGCTAGTCCTTGCAAGAGTTCTTTTAATTCTGCATCATCGGTAATTCCTGCCAGATTAGAATACAGCTTGAAGGCAGCTTTCTCACGGTGCATGGCTACAAGTAGCGCTTTTTGGAAGTCAAACTCTTCGGTTTCATCAAAATCGACTTCCGGAGTGTAGTCAGCTATTTTAAGGTCGGCGACTCTTTTTTCAGCTGAAAGCAGCTTTTTGCCTTCCTTAACCGCTTCCAGCTTAGCTTTATGACCTAGCTCTTCTTTAGCAAAGTCCTCAAACAGTTTTTTTAGCGATGAATTATCTGTACGAGTGGTTAGACTCATATAAAATTGATGCGCTTCTTGTTCCTTGCCAATGGCGTAGTCAAGCAATTCCAGAACTGAACCAAAAGTATCCACGTTGTTCCTCCTTTG
>CAZUXE010000064.1:0-6616 GCA_964624585.1 uncultured bacterium
GGCTTTGGATAGTGGTTGATTTTTATCCAATGTTGCATAGAGTAAGACGTGCGTTTTATTGATGAAGTAAGTATACGTGTAAAAGCTGGAAATGGCGGAAATGGCTGTGTTAGCTTCAGACGTGAAAAATATGTACCTCGCGGTGGCCCTGATGGCGGCGATGGTGGTGACGGCGGATCAATATATTTAGTTGGTAGTCTTCAACTGGCAACCCTTGCTGATTTGGAATATCATGTGTCCTACAAGGCTGAAAATGGCGGGCATGGTAGAGGAAAAAACATGACTGGCGCAAAGGGAAAATCAAAGGAAATTCCTGTACCTTTGGGTACCGATATATACAATAAAGAAACGGGCGAATTTTTAGCTTCGGTGCTTGAGGCTGGTGAAAAATATCTTATTGCTAAAGGAGGCAAGGGTGGTAGGGGGAATGCGCGTTTTGTTACCTCTGTTCGTCAGGCTCCACGTGAACATGAAGACGGAACCCCCGGAGAAAAACTCATTCTTAAATTAATTTTGCGTCTTATGGCTGATGTGGGTTTAGTAGGGCTTCCCAATGCCGGTAAGTCAACTTTGCTAAAGGCTCTTACCAAGGCCGAGCCTAAAATAGCCGCGTATCCTTTCACTACTTTGGCTCCCAATCTAGGAGTGCTGCGTGACGAATGGCTTTCCTTTACATTATCAGATATTCCTGGAATTATAGAAGGTGCGGCCGATGGAAAGGGTTTGGGTCTTCAGTTTTTAAGGCATATAGAACGAACCCGTATGCTGGTTTTTGTTCTTGCCGCAGATGAGGCTCCTAAAGAGGCCTACCAAACCTTGCTTTCAGAGCTTGAGGCCTATAATCCTGAATTACTTCAGCGCAAAAGGTTGGTTGTTGTGAACAAAATGGATTTAGTGAAAACCAAACCGGTAATTGCAGCGGCAAAAGACCTCCTTTATGTTTCAGCACTTACAGGCAAGGGCATCAAAGAGCTTAAGAAGGTTTTATCATCGCTTGCGCTAAAGAAATAGCAAGGGCGGCGCTCAATTTATGGAAGACCTAAGCGGTTGATAATGAATAACGAAGCCTTTGTAGATTTGCTGAGTATTGATGGTCTTGGGCAAAGCAGGCTTGCCAAGCTTATAGATAAACTTGGATCCCCTTCCGAGATACTTACCGCTTCCAATACCGCGCTGAAGGCTGCCGGCATTCCTGAAAAAATTGCTTCAAAAATTGCTTCATACACTAGAACAAAAAAAGCCGCAGAGGCTTTAGACAAGCTTAATCAAATAAACGCACGTATCATAGCTTTGGGCGACAAAAACTATCCACCGCTTCTTGCCGCATCGCCTCAGCCGCCAGCTGCTCTTTTTGTTCGAGGAAAGCTTGACATTGACGGCATTCTGACAATAGCTATTGTGGGTACACGTAGGGCTACAGGTTATGGTAGGGCGGCAGCCGAGAAACTTTCACGTGAACTAGCCGCCAGAGGGGCGGTTATCGTATCGGGAGGGGCGCGTGGAATAGACACACTAGCACACAAGGGCTGTCTTGCCGCAGGTTCCAGAACCATAGCCGTGTTGGGATGCGGTATAGATATTGCCTACCCTCCGGAAAACGATGAGCTTTTTGAACGTATTGCTACGCAGGGCGCTGTAGTTTCGGAATTCTTGCCTGGTGTTCCGCCAGCGCCTGGATTGTTTCCCCGCCGCAATCGAATAATTGCCTGGCTTTCTCACGGAGTGGTTGCCGTGGAGGCAGGCGTAAGGTCGGGAGCGCTTATAACAGCTCGTTGGGCAGCAGATGCAGGTAGGGATGTGTTCGCGGTTCCCGGTAATATTTTTACTGCACAGGCCTCAGGCACTAACCAGCTGTTGCGGGATGGCGCAAAACTTGTGTCAAAGACAGAAGATATTCTTGAGGAATATGCCGCACTGTCTCAAAGTTCGGCAAGCGTCGAAGATACGTTACCTGTAAGAGAGATACCTACGATGACAGAAACGGAAAAGCGAATTTACAAACTTCTTGACGCCGAACCAACGCATGTGGATAACTTGGTGGAAAAACTAGGACTGTCATCCGGCCAACTTCTTCCAACCCTCCTTGCTATGGAGCTTAAAGGTGTTATTAAACAGTTGCCAGGAATGCGTTTCGTACGAGTGTTGTAGTTTCTGCTACCTATCTTCGTAAGAACAATTTAAGACCACAACTTTGTATTAATATTAGTATCTAGTAGAGTTTTAGATATTTGTGGTGAAATGTATTTTGTCGTAAGAAAAATCTGAAATCTGTAGGAAAGGCATGTTAGGAATGCCATGCTTCGATCCCTTAGGTGCATGGATGTTATCAATGAAGAAAAATAAAACTTCGTATTCTTATTATGTTTTACTCCGAAGTACCTAAAACAGGGCAGAAAAACTTTGCTAGGCGAAACTGTGGACTTGGGCAAAAAGTACTCACCTGAGAGAACAAACAGTGTTCATGTTTCGTAAATGTGCATATATGCTTAGCTTACTATGTTCATTTGGGCCTAATTCTACGTGTTGGAGCTATAACTACCTTAGCGGATGTTTTGTTGTTTGTATGTAAAACGAGACTAATCTGTGAGCGAATAGAACTAGGCACAAGACCTTGACAGCGCTTAAGAATTGGTAATAATTACTAGTAGAAATTCGTATCGACTACGGAATAATAAAGGAGATAAGTTATATGAACTCTATTGGTACTAGGGAGTGTTCACCGGCCCTTGAGAAGGCTCTATTGAGTTTCTTTTTTCATACCACAGTGTCTTCAGCAATCATTGAGGGCTTGGGGGAGGCAAGCGCCCCTTTGGCAATAAAAGAACTAATTTCCATAGTCAACGATATAAGGCGTATTGAGGTTCCACTAACCGCCGTTGAAAGTTCTCTGATTATTTTGGCCGAATCGGAATTGATTGTAAAAGATAAAGACGTCTACAAACTTACTCAACTTGGGAGAGAGCTTTCCTCAAGACTTGCAGAAAGACGCCTGCTTTTGAAATAAGTATAAATAATTTGCCCTCCAACCGTCCGTTAGACGGTTTTCCAAAGACTTACAAGATAGAGGTCTGATTTTCTACAGATATGATTTTCGTTTAATCGTGCTGCAAAGTTTTCTTCTTTATGTAACACACTTCCTTGTCGGCACAGAACGCTTCCACTTGACGAAACGCATTCACTGCATATTATATTTCATGCAAATGCGCAAGGAGGATATTAAATGGCTGTTGAAATAGTAGCGGCAAAAACGGCAAAGCAAAAAAAGCAATTTATCTACTTTCCTGAAAAGCTTTACGAAGATAAGTATCCGCAATGGGTTCACCCTATCTACATGAGTGAAAGGGACTTCTTCAATCCTGCAAAAAATCAATCATGGAGCTTCTGCGACGGCGAAATGTTTCTTGCCTACAGGGACAAGAAAATTGTAGGTCGAATACTGGCTATGGTAAATCACAAAGTCAATAAAGTTAAGAATGAAAAAAACGGCAGGTTTGGGTTTTTCGATACTATCGATGATAAAGAAGTTGCGGCCGCCTTACTTTTAGCTGCAGAGGAATGGGTTAAAGAAAAAGGATGCAACCGAATTGTAGGACCTTTAGGCTTGACAGATCTTGATTGTGAAGGAATGTTGGTTGAAGGAAGCGAGCATCGCGCAACCATTACTACATGGTGGCATCCGCCGTATACACCGGCCTTACTTGAGGCCTTGGGGTATAAAAAAGAAATAGACTGGGTTACCTACAAGGTGGATTTTTTGAAACCACTGCCGCCCGTTTATCCTAAAATTGCAGAAAGAATACTTAAGCGCGGTAGGTATAAACTTTTGGAATTCACCAAACGTAAGCAATTCAAAACTATCGTTGAGCCTATATTTGAACTGATAAACACAACTTATGCTGATCTCTATGGATTTTCTCCGCTTAACGATGAAGAGATACGCAAAATAGCCGCCGAATATAGCCCAATTATGGATCCACGCTTTGTGAAAGTCGTTACCTATAACGATAAGGTGATTGCCTTCACTATAGGAATTCCAGATATGTCCGAAGGTATTCGCGCCGCACGCGGACGTCTGTTTCCCTTTGGCTTGTTCAAAATGTTGAATTCGGCTAAGCGTACCAAACAGTTAGATATGTTGTTGGGCGCTATTGCAGAAGAGCATCGGGGGAAAGGTCTTGATGTACTAATGGCGGTTTCAATAATCAATACCGCTCTTGCTGCAGGCTTCACTTACTCAGACACACATCACGAGCTGGAAGATAATGTTATGGTACGCGCTGAGATGGAGCGCTTAGGCGGTGAAGTATACAAACGCTATCGGGCTTTTTCCAAGGAACTAAGTTAGCCTAATTCTGTGAAACCTTGTGTTACTACTAATATTGTTGTAGCAATTTCATAAAGAGTGATATTTTTGGGTTTCAAAGGTTGAAACTTGTTCAAAAACACGGGTGTCCTATAAGCGAAGGAATGCGCTTATTTTGTTTGTTGTCTGCTCAATAAATCTCATTGGCTTGACGATTGGCGAAAAAGCGGCATAATTATTTCTGATGAAGAAAATTACGTTAATAATTCTCGCCTTGAGTATAACACTATTTGCAGAAAGCTCACGTGTTGGGCAGTGTATTGAGCAGGCTACCGTGGGAGCTATGTTTTCAACGGTATGCGGATTTGTTGCAGGCGAAGCGGCATGGGTTGCCTCGCCTAAGTTTTCAAATGAAGCCGATAAGTATAGAATATCGCGACCTGCGGCTATTACCGCGGCCTATACTTTGGGAGTTCCTTTTGGCGCAGCCCTTGGCGCACATTTAGATAAACTTGCGCTTGGTCAGGAAACGTCTCTTTGGTGGAAGTGGATGGGCGCAGAGCTTGGTGCATTGGCCGGTGGCGCTGTAGCTTATCTTATTTACAACAACGCCGAAGATAAGGAAAATAAAGTCATCAAGGTTGTCTCGTTCGGACTTCCAATTATCACCAGTGTCGGAGGAACGTTTCTTGGCGATTTTGCAGCCGACCGCTTGGGTCTTTCGATAAGCTCTTCTGCCAACATGCCTGAAATTAATTTGGGATTTATTCCGGTAGATGGCGATGTCGGCGTATCTTGCAAAATAAGCTTGCACTTTTAATTCTGTCGTATGCTTTAATTATTTCCTTAGTCTTAAGTTCTCTGCATTCTGCATAACTTCTGAAAAAATATTGCCTACGGGCTGAAGTTTTCGCGCTTTGAAGAATACAAGATACCTACATCGGAGATGACCCTGCCTTATTGTTTCAATAATACAGAAGATAGGCAACCGTGCGCTTTAAGAAACGCGTATTTACTGAATACATCATTAATAGTTGAGCTAAAGTTAGGCAAAGCCAGAAAACATCTGTCCTTTACCGAAACGCGTATATTCGATTGATTGTAGGCGGAACGCAGCAACACCTTGATATCTTTAGAACAGTCCGTTCAAAAAACACATTAAGATACAGTCAATTCTCCAAAGGAAAAATTTGCCTCAGGTTGCTATTTATCATCTGTCTTCATAGTTAGCAAAACAAGAAGACGGAAGGCTAACATCCAACTTCGATAACTACTTACAGCTTCTCCATCAAGCGTTCACGACCTTAGGTGTAAACCAGTACGTTGTCCCTATCCCTTCTTACGGCTAGGCCTTATCCAGAAAGTCGTTCAATGCGGCAACTAATGCGTTAAGACGTTCTTCTGTGTTCTGGGCTTCGGCCTTTTTTATCTCAACTACCAGATAGTAGCCTTCTTTAAGACTGGAGATGTATAAGTAGTTAGCATCACACTCAATTTTTACGCGCGCGGGGCCAGTTTTAGTTATTATACAGTGCATTCCGGCGATAATTTGAGCCACACCGGTTGTTATTTTTGGCCTGTCTTTTGCCCCAACTGAGGAAACCTCTGTTCCGTCGTTCTTAACTATCCATGCCGAATGAAAGCCCGGTGTATCGCGCGCCCAGTCGATAAGCCAGAGTTCTTCTTGGAATCCTTTTTCGGGCGGAGGAGGTGGAGTCCACCCCCCCCCCGTAACACCCGTAACACCCGTAACACCTGTAACCTTCGTAACACCCGCATCCCCCGTAACACTTCTACCCCCAGCACTTTCCGTAACTTCTGCCCTCTCGATATCCTTACTTTCTATAACAGTTTCTGCAACATCTACTTCAGCGCCTGCAGCATTTTTTTTCGTAGTTTCTCTGCCAGCTATCTGTTTAAGCGTTTGTGTTGCGTCTATTTGATTCTCTTCCTCACCCTTTATAAGAGCTTGGTTGCAATCGGCAATAAGCTGATGGGCATCTTGCTCAATGCTTACCACATCGGCGGCCAAACCGCGTATTATTTGGTAGGTGCCGTTTGAAGCTACAAGGGTTTCTGCAAATGCTTCGTCGCCTATTAAATCTTGAAATTCAGCGTGAACCAATTCGCCCTTGGTAAAGAAAATTATAGCCTTTTGACCGGAAGTAAATTTCAACTGAATTGCAAACGGCTGTCTACTTCGACTCATAGATTTAAGCGCCGTTTTAATATGCTCCACAAATGGTCCTGTAAACTTTACTGGCCCTTTATTATCTGTACGTTTAGCCATATATAATCAGTTTATTTACTATA
>CAZUXE010000065.1:0-5967 GCA_964624585.1 uncultured bacterium
AAGGCTTTCATTCTTAGTCTATAGAAAAACAGAAAAAGAATAAGCAGTTCTAAGTGGAAAAATTGAGTAAGAAGACTTTGTTTTTATACTAATATTGACCTAAACTCAAAGCCTACCCTACGACTTTAAGTAAGTTACGGGTAAGTTACGAGGTATTACGGGATGTTACAAAGTATTTCAGTGCGTTAGGAGCGTTACGGGGTGTTACGGGGTGTTACAGGGGTTACGAGTGTTACGGGTTACGAGTGTTACGGCTTACGGGTGTTACGGGTTACGGGGTGTTACGGGTGTTACGGGTGTTACGGGTTGGCTTGACATAAGGTATTTTCTGCTGATAATTGCATCCGTGAATAATAATCAAGAAAGCCCTGAATTTGTCCGTTTAAGCTTAGCCGCAGCTATGACCCTGGATTTAGCCCCGGGAAGATTCTACCGAAACGCTAAGCTTTACTGCATCAATATCTTGTTAACTTACAACAATGGTTGCACCGCTAACTGTTCATATTGCGGCCTTTCAAAAAACAGACCTGGGCAATATAAAGATAAATCCTTCATCAGGGTAACCTGGCCTATGTTCTCTGTTGAAGAGATTGCAGAAAGAATAAGTAAAAGGGAAGAACGCGTCAAGCGAGTGTGCATTTCTATGGTTACAAGAAGAAGATCTGTTGACGATACAGTAGAAGTGGCCAAAAAGATTCGGTCAAAAACAGACACCCCAATATCATTATTAATATCACCTACGGTTTTAAGGGAAGAAGACTTCCCACGCCTTAAAGCAGCTGGAGCGGATAAAATAGGTATAGCAATTGACGCGGCAACTCCTGATTTATTTGACGAACATCGTGGAAAAGGTGTCGGCGGCCCTCACCGCTGGGAAAAATACTGGAACTGTTTTGAAACGGCACTTAAATATTTCGGCAAAGACAATGTTGGAAGCCACTTTGTAGTTGGGCTGGGAGAGACTGAGAAGCAGATGATTGAATCTATTCAAAAAATAAAAAACATGGGCGGCGAAACCCATCTGTTTGCATTCTTTCCTGAAGAAAACTCTCGACTAACAACCCATCCCCGACCAGAACTTTCTGTTTATAGGCGGGTTCAACTTGCCAGGTATCTTATAGATAATCAGCACTCCGATTTAGATAAAATGCGCTTTGACGATTCAGGAAGGATAACAGATTTCGGTATTGATATAACTCCCCACCTTAACTCCGGTGAACCTTTCCAAACCTCAGGATGTGTAGGAACAGACGGTACTGTAGCCTGTAACAGACCCTATGCCAATGAACGCCCGTCTGAGGAACCGCGTAACTTCCCCTTCTCCCCTACATCTGAAGAAATTGCTACAATCCGTCTGGAATTAAAAAACTACTCGTGACTTCCACCCTCAAAACTCAAGCTAACAAACCTTCCTATCCTAAAGGACAATATGAATTCGATATAATTATCGTTGGAGCAGGCGCTGCAGGTCTTACTCTGGCTAGCTCACTGAACAATTCACTAAATATTCTACTTTTGGAAAAGAAAACAAAACCTTATGTAAGAATAGCTTGTGCCGAATGGACACCGCCTCATTTCAATGCCTCTGCGATAAATAAAACCGATGCCATGGTAACGACATATGAGGGAAATACACTCACCAGCGCCTTCAAAGGGAAAATTATAGACCGACAAACATGGCAGGAAGAAATGCTGCAAAAACTACCCGCCAACGTGGATATTCATCTTGGAGAACCTATGGTTAATTTGGAAAATGATATCCTTAGAACGAATAAAGGGAAATATAGAGCAAAACTGATTGTAGGAGCTGATGGACCAAGGTCAAGGCTAAGAACATTGTGCAAATTACCAATATCACCCTTACTTCCCGCAATTAATGCCAGAGCTGAGGTTTTTGAAAAATTATCCAAAACATTTATCTACTTCATGCCTGAGATTGAAAAAGGCTACGGATGGCTATTCCCAAAAGGCACAGAAGCCAACATAGGAGTGGGCGCAAGCAGAAATCTTGGAGCTTCGTTCAACTTCTTTGTTGATTTTCTTAGGAAAAAAGGGATGATAAAGGGACAGATAACAACAAAAGCAGCCGGATTCATCCCGCTTTACGGCCTTACTCCAACGGCGGGTGAAAGAATAGTTTTTATAGGTGACGCCGCCGGATTAACCGACCCGCTCACAGGAGCCGGTATTCATCAAGCATGGGATTCGGCAAAGGAACTAGCGCACTTCATCAACAAAGACTTTAATATTGTAGGCTACGCACGCTATATAAAAAAAATGTATGCCTCATTTCTTAAACGCAGACACAGCAAAAGACAATTTTTTGAAAATAATTGGTCAAACCTTAAACAAGCGGTAGAAGGGTCATGGATTTCTTTCTCCCGGGCATGATACACATAAACGGCAGATGCGGCAAGTATCCTGCTATCTCAATCACCGGAAAAAGCTGTCAACTTAACTGCCTGCACTGCAAAGCTAGCCTGCTCAAAAACATGATAGCTTGCAACAGACCAGAGGAGCTTGAAGGAATTATAAAAGGGCTTGAAAAACGTAATATGATTGGCGTTCTGCTTAGCGGCGGTTGCGATGCCCAGGGAAGACTGCCATGGGATAAATATCTACCCGTAATTAAAAATTTGGATACTTCCCTATTCATATCCGCCCACGCAGGCATGAATGTAGATATCGAAACAGCAAAAGCCATAAAATCCGCAGGCATAAAACAAGCGCTTATTGATGTAGTTGTTGATACAGAAACTATCCGTGATGTCTACAACATAGATAATCCAAACATAGTTCACAAAACTATAGATAACTTGTTTACATACGGCCCACGAATTGTGCCACATTTGATAGTAGGTATCGGCAAGGGAAAAATTAAAGGGGAGTATGAGGCTATCGACTTCCTAACCGCCTATAAGGTTCCTTTACTTGTACTGGTTGTCCTTATGCCTATCAACAAAACTCTTACTCCTCCCCCAATTGATGAGGTTCTTGATGTTTTTCGCTACGCTCGAAGGAAATTTCCTAAAATTGCCCTGGGCTGCGCCAAGCCCAGAGGAAGCTACCGCTACGAACTGGAAAAACGACTAATTGCAGAAAACCTCATTGATAATCTTGCCGTATGGTCTGACGCCGCTATTGCTGAAGCCAAGCAAAAGGGCAAGAAAATAAACTATCACTACACCTGCTGTTCGGTACCGCCTGATGAAGTTTAGAGAATTTGATACCTTTGTAAAATCTGCCGCATGGAACATGGCTTCAGACAACGCCCTTCTTAAATCACAATATGAAACACGCATTCCCACTTTGCGTTTTCTTTCTTTTGAGCCTTGCGCTCTCGTGGGTTACTTTCAGTCCGTAGAGCAGGAAATTCGCACAGATTATTGCATAAAAAAAGGTATTGATATTAATAGACGCATCACCGGAGGCGGCGCCATTTACTTTGACCCTTCACAGCTAGGTTGGGAAATAATAGCTCCTCGCGAAATATTCAAAACCACACCTGAACGTTACTATGAAATTTTCGGCTCAAGCCTGGCGCACGCTTTAAGAAAACTGGGCATTAAAGCGGAGTTCAAGCCTCGCAACGATATAGAAGTTAATGGACGCAAGATATCTGGCATGGGTGGCATAACATACAAAGATGTATTTTTATTCCAAGGCACACTTCTGGTACAAGACCGCATAGAAGAAATGCTCTACTCACTGCGGGTGCCTATAGAGAAGCTCAAACCCAAAGAAATTGAATCAGTAAGAGAACGCGTAACTTGCATTGAACACGAATTAAACAACCTCCCTGACAGGGAAGAGCTTAAAAACGTCATACGTCAGAGCTTTGCCAACCTTCTGGATATCTCCACTGTACATGCTGAGATGAATGACGACGAAATGCAAATGACTGCACAAACCCTTGACTATTATAACTCTCCTCAATGGATTCACCGCATCAAATTACCTACTGATACCCAGGGCTTAATTACCGGAACCCATCGATCTCATTTCGGCACTATCAAAGTCAACATGACAGTCAACAGCAAACAAAAAATGCTACGCTCAACAATAATCACAGGAGACTTCTTTATTGAACATCCACAAACGATATTTGACTTAGAGCGACTCTTAAAGAATATCAAATTGGACCAGGAAAAGATAATTCTAATGGTAGAAAACTTCCTAAAACCGTTTCTGGACATTCCTACTAAAGAATTCATCAAAGCTTTCAAGGAAACATTTGCAAAATGGGAATGGGTTAAGCGAGGATTTACGCCCACTGAAGCCAACAGCTTATTTGCAGTAAATTTCTCACCAAAAGACACTGCAAAAGAAAACAAAACAGCTAAAACGTTTAGCCCGCAGGTTTTCCTATTTCCCTATTGCGCCAAGTCGCCAGAATGCGCCTACCGCTATAAACCCGACTGTCCAATATGCGAAGGATGCACTGTGGGAAACGGCTACCAAATGGCTCAGGAACTAGGTTTGGAGAGCATAACTATAGTTAATTTTGAAGATCTTTTAGAAAAGTTCAAATATATGCGCGCTAAAGGCGTTGACGCCTATGTAGGCAGTTGCTGCGAAGCATTCTACATCAAGCATCAGGATGAGTTTCGCTCAAGCGGCCTTAAAGGACTCTTAATTGACGTGAAAGATTCCACATGCTACGATTTAGGTAAAGCCCATGAAGCTTACGCTGGAACCTTTGAAAATCAAACAAATCTCAACCTTAGCCTAATCAAAAAAGTAATAGATTACTTAAAACAAAGCTAAGCCGTTAAGAATTTAGAATTAGATTTCAGCAACAATATTGGTTCAGAAAGCGCTAAAACTTATTGTATGAAACTCACAAGATTCTAATTCAAACCCTCACCCCTCACTCAAGGGTAAAGTTAAGTAAACTTCACACTAAATAAAAAAGCGCGCCCGGAGGGACTCGAACCCCCGGCCATCGGATTAGAAATCCGATGCTCTATCCGTCTGAGCTACGGGCGCAACGCAATTACGTAAGTTATAAAACTGTCGCAAGGGACAGAAGCTATCTTTAACCCAAAATCTCTACTGCTTCCCCAAGTAGCATAAATTTTTCTAAGTGTATTCTGCTTTACACCTAAGTCAAGCTCTATCACTATTAAATGTCCATATTTGTCTTCAGCATCCGTTTAAGAATTTCTTTATTTAGCACCGGATGTTCTTCAGCGCTTATATGAAGCTAAGGGTTTAATTTCAGTCTTCTAGTGCAAAAATAATCTTTAATTTTGGAACATGTCGTCTTACTGTCACATTGCCACTCCTACCCATATTATTTGAGATGACCTTTAGGATAGGAAAGCAATGGTAAAATTAAAGATGGGTTGACAAATTCTTTGAACGACCTATCATAATCCGATAATTGGAAGTGTCTCTGTGGGAAAGGAAATTTCGTGCAGAATAAAGTTGAAGAAACTAAGAAAACTGATTTATACAATAAACATAAAGATGTAATCATTTATTATTAGAAGTAAAGAAAGTGTTTTCTCCGCTATGCTCCGAAAATGATTTTTATACAGTATAACTATGAATGTATTAAATAAAATTATTGGATATTGGTTGGATTGTATAAAGTATGAAGATGTTTTAACTAAAGATATTTCAATCAACGTTAGAACAAAAGCAGTATTATATCCATTTGAATACGATCCTTTCATTTTTAACAGAACGGAGTCAGAAGTAGATATAGAAAATCCAGAAATCTTGAATTTTTTAAATCGCTCACGAATTCAAAATGAAGAAATTTATTATGGCTATCCGTTGCTACTTTATTTTGACGAAAGAACACAAAAACAATATGTTGCACCATTATTTGTAGTTAAAATTGGATTCAACCAAAACGATCAAGGAATTTCTTTTTATAAAGATGAGTCAATTCCCAATTGCGGAATACGGGCACTAGAAGAAATAGGATTGAAAATTGAAGAAATAGCAGAAGAAATA
>CAZUXE010000066.1:0-5693 GCA_964624585.1 uncultured bacterium
AAATGACACTCCTTCCAGTCGTCTCAAGCGTGCTTTGTAGATGCCATATCCTCCTCCGTAACTTTGTGACCTTTGTGTTCTTTGTAGTGATATAGAGGTGGATAGTTATTGCAAAAAAACTGCTTTTCTGAAGGCTTGCACTTTTTTAATATATAAGTATGATACATATATACGTTTTATGTAGTTGCCATAGTATTCGCAGCCACAGCTAAGGTAACCTTATGCCTTGCTTTGTCGTCTAACTTACACGGCTGTATTTATGAATTTCGCGGAGTTTTGAATACTATAAGGAGGTCACAATGAAGGAAACATCCGTTAAATGGTTTGGACTAATAGTAGGTGCAGCGGCGATTGCTGCCTTTGTATTAGGACTTATTATTTCCGGCGCCTTGGGTATATTCCCTGATAAAAAAACGGAACTTAAAGCGAACGCACATGTTAAAGAAAAAGTTTTGGTAAGTCCCGATATAGAATATGTTGAAAGCCCGTTTGTTGCAGTGTCTGAAGAAGCGCTTCCTGCGGTAGTCAACATTAGCACTTCCAAAAAAGTAACAGTTCAGTCTGCGCCTTTTGACGATCCCTTCTTTCGGGAATTTTTCGGTGACGTATTCCCAAACACCCCCCGCGAACAAACGCGCCATTCCCTGGGTTCAGGATTTATCTTCCGTGCCGACGGCTACATTCTCACAAACAATCATGTAGTTGCCGACGCTGACAGAATTACAATAACCTTGCATGACGGCAGGAGCTTTGAGGGAAGTAAGGTGAAGATTATTGGAAGAGACCCTAAAACCGACTTAGCGGTTCTTAAGATTTCTACAAAAGAAGACTTAGCAACCCTAAGGCTTGGCGACTCCGATTCCCTAAGGGTAGGTGACTGGGCAATTGCCATTGGCAACCCTTTTGGCCTTGAGGGAACTGTAACCGTTGGCGTTATTTCGGCCAAGGGACGTTCAGGTCTTGCCCTGCCAAGTCAACAGAGTTACCAGAATTTTATTCAAACCGATGCGGCCATAAATCCCGGCAATTCAGGCGGCCCGCTGTGCAATATTAAGGGTGAGGTTATTGCCATAAATACCGCTATTACATCACCTTACGGCGCAAACGTAGGTGTTGGCTTTGCTGTTCCAATCAATATGGCAAAAAATATTGCGCAGCAGTTGATTGAAAACGGTAGTGTAGAAAGGGGTTATTTGGGGGTTTATCCTCAGGAAATAACCCATGAGATGCGCAAAAGTCTTGGCTTAAAATTCAGAGGCGGGGTGCTTGTTGCAGATGTTATCCCTGACGCTCCGGCCGAGGTCGCTGGAATTAAATCCGGCGACGTGATTTTGAACTTTGACGGCAAAAAAATTCGTACACTTGAAGGTTTCAGAGAAAAGGTTGCTCAAATAAAGCCTGGTAAAACTGTTCGTATTAAAATCTGGAGAGACGGTGAAACTAAGGAATTTAAGGTCAAGTTGGATAAGTTCCCTGAAAAAGAGCCTCTTGCCTCTAAAGCTCCAGAACTCTCATCCAACCGTATACTTGGCTTAAAGTTTAGGAAGCTGAACGCCGCGGAGCGTGAAGCGACAGGTTTTACCTACGGTCTCTACGTTGAAGATGTGGCGCCTAACTCTGCTGCAGCCAGAGCAGGTCTTGAACCCGCCGATATTCTTCTTAAAATAGACGGTGAACAGCTTGCAGACAGCGCGCAGTTCAATAAAATTATAACTAGGAAGAAATCAGCCGGAAAGACCGTGGTTTTGGTTCAACTTTTTCGGCAGGGCCGACGGTTCTTTGTAACCATGAATATCGATTGAGCAAGGAGTTTTTTTGATGGCAGACGGGGAGTTCAATAATCTGAACTGGTATACGCCTATGTCAGTCTTAAACAGACTGCCTAAGCTAAGCCATAAAAGAGAGCGGCAAAGCTTTTGCGCTACCGCGTCTGATAACAGCTCGTTTGCTTACTATCTACCCATTTTCCAAGAGTTTCATTTACTAAATGAAGTTACAAATGCAATGTTAAGAACACTATCAGCTAAGCCTTCATTAAATGAAGGGGCAAAGGCGCTGGCAAGAACATTATCAGCTAAGCCTTCATTAGGCATACCAACTGAAAGACGAAGACCTGTTCATATCTCTCAGGAGCTATCACATTGCTTAGGCCTTCATAACGCAAAACCTGCTAGGCATTTTCCCTTGTGTCAACCCCACTGGGGTGGAGCGCTTAAAAGCCTTTCTGTCAATCGACTGCTGCTCAATGCCCTTGCAAGTAGTCGGGAAAATGCGGGGCTTAGGCGATTTACCTATCAACCGCTGGCAGGCCCTCAATATTTCCACGGACAAGCAGAAAACTTCACGGCTTCCCGTCCCTGTGCGGTTTTCGCATCCCTAAGCGTATCTCCATCTTCATCTCAATGGAGGATTAAGTGTTAAAGTGGGTTTCAGATAAATCGCTTTCCCGCTATTTCAAAGATATCATGCGATATCCCCTTTTGAGCAGGGAAGCGGAAGAGGCCTACGCGCGTAGGGCGCGGCTTGGCGATGTTATAGTGCGAATGAACGGAAGCAGGGTACAGTCGCGCGGCTCCTTTTTGCGCAGGTTGAGAAGTGTGGGAAGTAAGGGTTTGGCGAAACTTACCATACTCAGGGGCGAGGAATATCAGGATGTAACCCTTAAGCTTCCAAAAACCCTGCCTCCGCTTAAAGAACAGAAGAAGGAAGACGCCTTTCTGTGCGGTATGAAACTAATTGAGATATCAAAACTCACGCCTGAAGAACAAAAAACCCTGAAAGCCGCATACGGATTGTTGATAAAAGAGGTGGAGCCTGGTTCTGCTGCTGCGGCAGCTGACTTACGCAGCTACAACCTTGATGCGCGTAACGTATTGATTCTACACAACTTACGTTGGGTGGTCAGCATTTCAAAACAGTACCAGAACAGGGGACTGCAGCTGGCCGAACTCATTAACGAAGGCAATTTGGGTCTTATTCAAGCGGTAAGCAAGTTTGACGAAACACGTAAAACCCGCTTGACTACTTATTCCAACTGGTGGATACGCTACTACGTTGTAAGCGCTTTGGCGTCGCGCCACCTTATTAAACTACCTATAAAGATGCGGAACTTGGCCAAGAAGATACGCGATAACTACGGTCCCCTAACTCAGGATCTTGGACGAACCCCCTCTATTGAAGAGTTGGCAAGAGAGTTGAAGGTTTCGCCAGATGAGGTTTCAGCTGCCTTCAATTGCGGAGTAGCCGAACTTTCTATTGACGCATTGCCGTTTGAAGATTCCAAAATAACCTTTGAAGAAGTGCTTAAAGATACCACTTCGCCAACCCCTGAAGGCTTATCCGCTCGCGGACAAATAGAACACGACATTCGGAAATCCATTGTTGAAGCGCTAACAGATAGGGAACTCTACGTTATATGCCGGCACTTCGGTGTGCCTTTGCCTGATAAGCATTTCAGTAAGGAATCTTTAATGGGCATATTCGGTACTAGCAAGACTAAGACAGAAAATATACTGTGTTCGGCTTCGCGAAAGCTACTTTCCCTTCTGCGACAAGGTATTGGAAATAAAGGACTTATAAATTACGTTAAATTCACCGAAGGAGAAGTTAAAGACCTGACGAATCTTTTGAACAGCTCTACCACTAAGTCGCGACGCAAAATGGCTCTGCTTATGCGTAAAACATTAAAAAATCTTCCCTCGGCATTCGCCGATTATTTGGATGAACTTGAAATAATTGAAGCTGAAATGTTTATATTGTTCTGGGGAATAAGGCCAGTGCGCGATGAGCTTAACTTACGTGAACTAGGTGATTTGCTGGGAGTGTCCCGCGAAGCTGCGCGTCAGGTTAAGGAAAGGGCTATAAAGAAACTTAAGAAAAACATTTCCCCCCACGCTTTTGAGGATTTCTTCAGGGACGCTGTCTAGCCTTCCTTCTCCCATTTACCCTCCCCTCCACAGGCGCTTTGCAAACCCCATACATATCCCATATCCTTTTGATTATTCCACAGTCCAAAACTCCTAAAGCCAAAGCGAAGCTTTGGACACTTTGTGGTTTGTTTATTCTAGTAATCGGTTAGCTCTCAGTAAAGTGAAAGATACTTTTTTTACCGCTAAGCGGACACCTGCACGCCTCACTTCTATGGCAAGCTATTGTTTCACGTGAAACAATCGAGACTGGATAGTGAGGAGGAATTTGCTTTGGCAAGAGAAAAATATCAGCAAGGTTTCGGAAAACATAGTTTGGGTTATTTGATTATAGGGAAACAGGGGATAGGTGAATGTTTCACGTGAAACATTCAGGCGAAATCCCGATTGTCAATATTAGTAATCCTCCCCCCGGTGCTTCAGGCCCCCCTCACAAGGGAGGGGGAGTTTTTGGTTCTATCTCATCCTTACAAAAATTATTCCAGATTACAGCTCTGTGGAGTTACGACTGAAAGGGATATATCTTACGGAGTCTTTATTCTGAGAGGTTTCGTACCTAAGTATCCACGCCAAAGGCGTGGATAACCCCTGTTCATAAAATAATCTAAAGGATATGGAGTTTACTTTGTAAGCTCTTAAAGCCACGCTGAAGGCGCTTGTTGCCCTTCAGAGCAATATTGATGAAATTAGTTTCTAGAAAAGTTCCCCGGAAACTATAAGGAAGAGTATCCAGCCTCCAAAGAGTATGTAGACCAGAAGTATGAGCCATTCGCGAAGCTTTTTTGCAAGTATCACGCCGGCGGAAAGTACGGCTGCCGGAATTGCCGCAAAATACAGTTTTGGGTAGGCTAAAATTAGGGGCGTAGAAAGGTAGGCGGCTAAGACCAATATGGCGTTTACCTTCTTGCCTTTCTGTAGTCCCAAAAGTGTGAACAAGGTTGTGATGCCACGCTCGCGGTCGCCTTTTATATCAGCCATATCTTTAGTGCCGAAGGTCGCGGTTAAGGTCAAAAGTACCAAAACAAGCATTCTAATAGGAAAATTGAAAACACTTGTCTGGGCGGCAAATCCCATCAGCATAATACAAAGTCCTGTTAAGGCGAGCAGGAATACGTTCAACGGGAAAAAACGTTTTGCCCGAACCGGCGGAACTGTGTAACTTAGCGACAACAAATAGGCGAGTATCGCTATCAGGAAACTTGTCAAGCCGCAGCGTAGCAGAAGCCCAAGAGCTAGGAAAGTTAAGCCGAAGGCAAGGATATAGGAGTGTTTTATGGAGATTATGCCTTTTGAAAATGGGGTTTGCTTGCCTGCCAGTATGTCAATTTCCGCATCAAAGATGTCGTTTAAGAAAACAGCGCCCTGGAAAGCTATAAGAACCGCGAAACTTACATAAAAAAACTGGTAAATATCCAAAGCTGTGCCACCAATTTTTGCACCCATCACTACCCCGCCTGCGGCGAATCCGGCATAATGGATGAGTCTGAATGGGCGCAGAAGTTTAATTAGGCTCAAATATTTACGCGGCGCAATTATCAGCGGTAGGAGTAATGCAATCAGAAGCGCAGAGATTATGACTATATCCAAAGGTATAGGAGGATATATTGCCAGCTTCACGCATTCTCCTTAAGAGCCTTGAAAGATGCTATCCCTTTGATATTCTTAAGCATAAAGAAGTCTAGTAAGTGAGGGGGAAAAGTCAAGTATCCAAGGCTTCGCTTTGGCTTTAGGAGTTTGCTCCTTTCAGTCGTCTCAAGCGTGCCTTGC
>CAZUXE010000067.1:0-5163 GCA_964624585.1 uncultured bacterium
GAAGGTTTGCTCAGATACTTATGTAGAATGTAGGTGGAGTTTTGGTCCTACAAAACTCCTAAACTCAAACCAAAGGTTTGAGTAACCTTAGATACCGCTTTTAATATACTTGTGGAGTTTTGGCCCACAAAACTCCTAAACTCAAACCGAAGGTTTGAGTAACTTTTGGATAGCTTTTGACTATCTTTTGACTAACTTATTTTTTCACCAAAAGGGAGCTGAAAAGCTAAATTTTCGTTATACAAAAGTACAAGCCTAGGCCAGCGGGCTTTGTTGCTATTCCGCAAACTACGTAGCGACGTAGTTTGCATTGCATCGACTTGTGGCACAGCTTTTGCTTGAATATAGATTAACAAAAGGGGACATTCAAATGAAAGGAAGTTATTATGAAACTTAAAAAAACTCTACTACTTTTGGCAATCGCCGCCATCACAATAACCGGTTGCAATCTATTTGAAAAACCGGCAACCAGTGACCTTGACACAACTTACTTCCCTATGGCACTTGGCTATTCCTGGACCTACGAACGTACTGTTCTGGACAACGCGAAATGCGACACATTCTCTATCAAAGTTGTAGCCGCTGAGCGCGACAAGTTTGGCTGGAAATTTAAGCTTGAAGGTGGCAGATTCATTGATGTTTCCAATCCGGTGAAGATAAATAGAAACAAGGTAGCTGTTTTTGGCGGCATTGATACTGTGGCTATAGAGCCTACGCCAACCGGTACAATATACAACAAAGCTGCAACCGTAAGTTACACTGGTGATGAACTTATGGTATCTTTCCTCGACAGGCTCTCCGCTGGCAATCCTGACTGGATAGCTGTACGGAAAAAGGGCATTGGCGTTGTTGAACAGTGGTACTTCAAAGTAGATGACAATAACAAATCCCATGGATATTATTGTAGGCTGCTAAGTTTTGAGAAAAACGGCGAAATAGCCTACAAAGCTGAAGATGCTGTCTTTGCTAATAAATAACATCTAGGCCGTTTGATGTTAGAATTATAACAAAGGAGGCAACGGATGAAAGATAGAAGAAAATCCCTAACGATGCCGCTTGCAAGCGGCATCTTCTTTATAAGTCTACTTGTTTCAATAGGATGCAATAAGACCAATGACTCTAATGGAAATAACTTCTTCCCCGTGGGCAAAAATTATAAGTGGGTGTATGTCCGTAACAATTATGTTTACGATACTGAACAAGATATCGAGAAAGGGAAGCTTGACACCCTTGAAATCAAGATTAGCAAAATTACCCCAGCATCTCATGGTTGGATACTCTATAAACTTGAAGGCGGCAGCTTTGAGGACGTAGGTAAGCTTCTTCGTATCAAGCAAAACCGATGGCTTCCTGTGTTTAACGGGCTTGATACGCTAAAATTGACATCTAATATCAGGCCTAAGTTCTATAATAATAATGGTTATGAGAGAAGGTTGGCTGCAGATAAGCAGCTGTATCTAAAGTATACAGAAAAAGACCTAAATGAAGCTACCATCTCGCATCTTACTGTACGTAAAAAAGGCATTGGAGTGCTTCACCAGGAAACCGAATTGCATAAGTCGTCATATTATGAAGGTTACACAGATAACCTGCTTTATTTTATCAAAGGAAGAGATACTGTGTGGAGAGCCGAAACTAAATAAACAAGCTCTCGAATTTTACAAAAACAACTTGCTTACAGAGTTAATTTCGGCTTCGTGCTTTATCAAAATGGGACAGTGATTGATAGGCTTTAGTATAAAACAAAGAACATCTAAATAGCGGCTTGCGCAACTGTTTTGTTTTTATTGGAATTCTAAGGTATTGATTGCTGTTGAGATATCGCCTGCAATATCTTAAGGATAAATTTAAGCGGACGCTACTCCATCTTAGACTTATTTTAGATTTTCGCTACACAAAGACAAAACAAGTTTTCTTAAGATACCTAACTCCAATACTTACAGTCTAATCGAAAAATATTTCACAAGGTTATTCTTTTATTTTCAAACAGCGAGATGTTGCTTTAGGAAAGCATTAATTCTATTCAGGGCGGATGCAACCGGAGGGGTTAGGGGATTATTAAAGGTTAAGTCGCCAACTTGGATACCAAGAAGCTCTATATTGAGATTCGGATGCTCCATCAGCGTCATTTGAACCCAAAACGAAAGCGGCACCCCATGAGTTGAAAGCATACGAATAGGCAAATTGATAATCTCTTCTGTAGAAAATATCCTAAGCTCACCCAACTCACCCCCCCAGTCGCAAGCGTCAATAAGAAGCACACGGGAAGGAGCAAATTCATCCACCTTGCCCAAAGCATTTTCCGGTACCTCTCCGGCATCTATAAGTAGGCAATCTGAAGATAAATTACCTGAAGCCTGCAAACGGTCTATTGCCATAGGTCCTATGGCATCGTCAGCCCGCATCCGATTTCCCACGCCAATTATTAGAATTTTTGGGGTTTTGCAAACCGAGTTTTCAAATTCAGTTGTGTTTTGTAAGTTCATCTATTATCTCCGCAAGTTGTTTCGCTTGAAAGCGTCTGCTGAATTGACTTATCCGCTTCCAGTCAGGTTTATATGGATAGTTTCCGGCAAGCAACTTCAGCAAAGCTGAAGCCACAGCATCAACATCATCTTCATATAGGGTTAAACCGGTTCCGGTGTCGCGAACCAACTTAGCAGCCTCGTGATGAGGATTAATTACCGCCAGTATGGGCGTACCTGAACCTATGTATTCATATGTCTTAGCAGGTACTATAAGTTCAGAGTAGGCGGAATGATAGGGCAACCATGCCAAATCAGCTTTAGCCAAACGCTGCATCGCCTTGCGATGCGGTATATGACCCAATTGATTGATGAATGTGGATACCCCACTGCGCCGAATACGCTCCTGCTCAACCGAACTCACCTCTCCCATAATATCAACTTTAAGCCTCTTTGGCGTTAAGTTGCTCTCATCCCGAAGCTTACGTAGGGCAGAGTAAAGAGTTGTGCCGCGATTTATTGTATCCAAACCAAGCACACCGGTATAACAAACAGTTAAGGGTCTCAGCCTTCGGGATTGGCGTTTGGCAGACTTAGGAAAATCTCCAGGATCAAAACCATTTGGAATGTAGTGAAAACGGGAAGCCAAATATGGATATCGCTCAACCATATCCTTTAGATGCGCTTTAGTGGCAAGCAAAACAGCATCAGCAAGCTCAACCGCCGTCCGCTCGGCTCGACGGTTTAAGGCACGCTTCCACCGTAACTTACCGTGGACAGGATGATTAACCCAAGGATCTCGCATATCAATTATAACAGGTATACCGCCTATCCTCTTAAGTCTTGGAACCAGAAGAAGGTTGCTGTAAGGCGGAGCGGTAATAAAAACAGCATCGACTTTTTTAATAAGCTTACGTGCAAGCCCATAGGCCGCAGGCATAAATCCTGTTTGGGTATCTGGCCAGGAAAACCGGCGGGAAAGCCAACGTAAGGGACTATCAATACGCGGCTTAAACGAACCACCCAGCTTTTCACGAAGCTTAAAACTGTCAATTCCGGCAACCCTGTATAAGGAAACATGTCTAACTTCCTTAAGCATATCTTCATCCGACATGTAGAAAGCGGAAGGCTGAGGAGCAATAACTATTGGATCATAGCCGAACTGAGGCAGATAACGACATAACTTCGATACACGCTGAACGCCAACCCCTCCAAGTGGAGGAAAGAAATAAGTTATAACTAGAATATTTTTATTCAGCTTCAATCTCCCAACTCTTTCAGCAGTTTTTCAGCGTCCTTGACTATATCGGAATAGCCTAAGTCGCGACGTATCCGGTGCTTATTCGCAATAACTTCCTTACAGTACTTGCGGGCAAGCTCACGCTTGCCTAAACCATGATAACACTGGGCAAGATTTAGTTTAATTTGATATATATTAGTATAGCATGAAGGCTGGGATTGAAGAACATCTTCATATAACTTTTTATATAAGCCAATAGCTTCGCGATACTTATGTAAATCGATATAGAGTTCGCCCAGGCCCCATCTAAAGGTACGCGACTGTGGATATTTCCGACATTGCTCTTCATTGATTGCAAGAGCTTCATAGGCTCTACCCTCTTCTTTGAGCATAAAGGAATACGCCTGCCCAGCTGCATTCTTAAAATATCTTCCCTTTTCGTACACCAGTTTGACTTCCTTAATTCCTTTTTCTACTGTTTTAGTTCCCTTAGCCCATGGGATATAACGACTTACAGAACCCGAGAAGTAATCTACTCCGCCCTGAGCTAAATATGCGTCATAGAGGGTAGAATCAAGCTCTATTGCCCGCTTCAAAGGTGCAATTGCCTTAAGACCTTCGCTCATGGCCTTAATGTAATTACGTTTCCAACCATTTTCTACCATACGAAAGATATGCACAGAGCCGATAAAAAAATAATCACGTGCATTATCGCCATTTTTTTTAATTCCCTCATCAGCCAACTTGAGAGCCTTATCCAAGTCATTATTAAACTTAACTTCAAGAGAATCGGTAGCAAAATCTACCATATAGATAAATGTAAGGGCACCATTTAGAAAATATGGCGCAGGGTCATCGGGAGCCAATTTTTGGGCTTCAGCGTAAGCTTTACGCGCGGCAGCATAGTCTTCAAACCTGGAGGCCTCAATTCCGCTGACAAGTAGAGACTCGGCCTCAGGCGAAATTGCCAGAAGCGCAAAAAGCAAACTAACCATTATATTAGAAGACGTGTATGAAGCTAGATGGTTGCAATAACGGCAATCTCAACCCTTGCGCCTTTGGGAAGCGCCGCAGATGCTACAGTTAAGCGTGCAGGGAAGGGCGGAGCAAAATAGGAGGCGTATATTTCATTCACCTGTGCAAACTCAGCTAAATCAACAAGGTGGATATCACAACGCACTACATCATCCATACTTGCTCCAGCTTCATTGAGTATGGCCTTAATATTTTCCATAACCTGCTTGGTTTGCGCTTCAATTCCTTTGTGCAACTCGCCGCTTACCGGATTTATGCCAATCTGACCGGCAAGAAACAACAAATTACCCGAACGCACAGCCTGCGAATATGGCCCTATTGGTAAAGGGGCCTTGCTACTTTGGATTTCTTTTTTCATAACCAACTCTCCTCTCGTTTGCCAAGTTTATCTAAACTGACAAGCAATGTCAATAAAGATAATGT
>CAZUXE010000068.1:0-4482 GCA_964624585.1 uncultured bacterium
AATAAATACACCATTTCAACCCCAAATGATACTGCGGGAAGTATCTTGTAAGCAGTTTTGGGTTTTACCGTTTGACTTCGGTGAAGGCTTCATTATAATTTTGGTCGTGGAAGATATTTTAATGCAGGGAGCATTCTTGGGCAGCCTAAACGAAGGAGTTGAATGAAACGGCTTCTGGATATAATTCTTTCTATTTTTGGGCTGTGGATACTTATTTTTATTATCCCTTTCGTAGCAGTAGCTATATCGCTTGACTCCAAGGGCGGGGTTTTCTATAGAGGTATAAGGGTGGGTAAGAACGGTAAACTGTTTAAGATTTTCAAATTCCGCACCATGATTCAAGGGGCGGACAAGTGTGGCCCTAAGCTTACTTACAGAAACGATCCCCGAATAACCAAAATAGGTCGAATTCTTAGAAGATTGAAGATTGACGAATTGCCTCAGCTTATCAACGTTTTTCTCGGACACATGAGCATGGTTGGCCCCAGACCGGAAGATCCTCAGTACGTTTCTCATTATACTGAAGGTCAAAGGGCAATTCTTTCTGTGAAACCCGGCATTACCGGTCCTGCGCAAATTCATTATGTTGATATTGAATCTCATATGGATCCTCGTAAATTCAATGAACAGTATATTGATGAGATTATACCTGAAAAATTTCGTCTCAATATGTTGTATATCAAGAATCGTTCCCTCAAGCTTGATTTGAACATTCTATGGCTAACCTTATTATCATTGTTTCGTATTGAAATCAGCAGGGTCAGGAATAGCCGCAATAGTAAGAAACATGATAACGATGCACCATCCAACGGGCAAGAAGATAAGTCTATTGCAACCAAATCAGCGTCCTAGCTTTAATCACCGACCATAACTAAAATTAAAACTTTAGGATTGGAATTAGATTTCTCAAGAACTAACTTCGTCAGGCTCAATTTCAAAACTCTTTGTAATATTAACCCCTGGTCGCAGTGTTGCCGAAACAGAGCAATATTTATCCTGCGATAACTCTATTGCGCGTTCTGCCCGTTCGGGGTCAACATTTCCAGTAATAATGTAGTGAATGTGAATATCGGTAATTGCCTTAGGCGCTTCTTCCTGCATACTAGCCTTTACTTCTATTTGAATATCCGTAAACGGTTGCTGCATTTTCGTAAGGATAGATGCAACATCCATAGCGGTGCAACCGCCTACAGACATAAGCAGAAGTTCCTTAGGTGTGGGGGCACCTTCGTGCCCCCCGATATCCTTGCGGGTATCCATCATAATCCAGTGTCCTGTTTGACTTCTGGAAGCAAAAGTCAAACCTTTAACGTGTTTAAGAACAACCTTCATTATTGGAATCCCCGGCATTAAGTTCCTTCTTGCCAGGAAGCCAAATATTCTTTTTGACGTGCGGTTAGCTTATCAATTTTCACGCCCATTGAGCGAAGCTTGATGGCGGCAATTTGTTTGTCCAACTTCTCAGGTAGATTGTAAACCTTACGTTCTAGCTTTGCGCCTTGTTTAAGGATAAATTCTGAAGCCAGCGATTGGTTGGCAAAACTCATATCCATCACCATTGCAGGATGTCCTTCGGCAGCCGATAGGTTTATTAGACGGCCTTCTGAAAGGAAGAATATCTTGCGACCGTTCTTTAGGGTGTGTTCTACTACCTCGGTGCGAACCTCACGTTTTTTAACGGTAAGCTTGGCTAAATCATCCTTGTTTATTTCTACATCAAAGTGACCGGAGTTGCAGAAAATGGCTCCGTCTTTCATATTCTCGAAAATCTTAGCCCATATGACATCTATATCGCCCGTAAGAGTGATGAAGAGGTCGCCAAGGGGAGCGGCCTTAATCATGGGCATCACACGGAAGCCATCCATTTCGGCTTCAAGCGCCTTGATGGGATCAACCTCGGTGACTATCACTTTGGCGCCAAGTCCCTTTGCCCTCATAGCTACACCCTTACCGCACCAGCCGTAACCGGCTACTACTACTGTGGAACCGGAGATAAGGAAATTGGTTGCACGGATAACGCCATCAAGGGTTGATTGTCCAGTACCGTAGCGGTTGTCGAATAGATACTTAGTTTCGGAGTCGTTGACCGCAATCACCGGATACTCAAGCGCACCGTCATTGGCCATAGCGCGTAGACGAATGACACCTGTAGTGGTTTCTTCCGTGCCGCCGACTATTTTATCAAGAAGCTTGCGGCGTTTGGAGTGAAGGGTGGAAACAAGGTCTGCCCCGTCATCCATGGTAATGTGGGGTTCAATATCCAACGCGGCATTGACGTGTTTGTAGTAATCTTTGTTGTTGACGCCGCGGATGGCGAATACTTCGATGCCGTGGTCTTTGACTAATGAGGCGGCTACTTCATCTTGAGTGGAAAGAGGGTTAGAGGCGCATAGCCTAAGGTTGGCGCCTCCCGCCTTAAGTGCAAGCATCAGGTTTGCAGTTTCTGTGGTTACGTGCAGACAAGCCGCAATATTGACGCCTTTGAGCGGTTTTTCTTTCTTGAAGCGCTCACGTATCAATTCCAGAACAGGCATAAATCGGCCTGCCCATTCAATCTTCAACTTGCCTTGAGGAGCAAGTCCTAAATCTTTAACGTCATAAGTCATTTAATTTAATTTCCTTTCGTTAAGGTTAGCAAAAATCAGAGGATATACATACAATAGAGTATCTGTTACATAACTCTTAGAGGCAATATCTCCTTCTCCTGATTTTCCGGTTCTACTGTATATCATAGTGTGCAGAGTAAAACGCGGGGAATAAGCCAAAGAAGCCGACTGCATGGTTTCGAAATTAAGACTCATACTTAGTTTTGAGATATTTTATGAGACAATATAATAACTTGCAGCCGCTTCGACATTCCGCTGTGTTTTAGAGTCCCGCTTTGCTCTTAAGGGCAGAAACCGCGTCCAGCTTCTCCCATGTAAAATTCTCTTCCTCACGACCAAAGTGGCCGTAAGCGGCGGTAGGACGATAAATAGGACGAAGCAGATTGAGTCGTTCGATAATTGCTTTTGGACGAAAATCAAACTCCTGTTTGATAATTTCAAGAAGTTTTTGAGGAGTAATTTTAGCCGTACCAAAATCATCAATCGATACAGAGGCAGGGTCAGGTTCGCCAATAACATAGGCTAAATTAACCTGCAAGCGTTCGGCTAAACCAGCAGCAACCACATTTTTGGCAACATAGCGGGCGAAATAGGTTGCAGAACGGTCAACCTTAGATGGGTCTTTTCCTGAAAACGCGCCGCCGCCATGCGGAGCTAATCCACCGTAGGTATCAACAATTATCTTTCGACCGGTCATTCCGGTATCTGATGCAGGGCCGCCTACAACAAACTTACCAGTGGGATTAACGTAGAAGCGAATATCGGAGGTATCAAGATTTGAAGGAAGAATAGGTTTTATAACGGCCTCTATTATTTCGTTACGGGAATCTTCTGTTATGTGATGACCGGTTTCATCAAGAATCTCTTCGGTATGCTGAGTTGAAATAACCACGTTTGTAATACGTTCGGGCTTGCCGTTTACGTATTCAATGGTAACTTGAGACTTACCGTCAGGGCCAAGATAGCCAAGAAGGCCTTGCTTGCGCACTTCGGCTAATTTAAGACTCAATTGGTGAGAAAGCATGATAGGTAAGGGCATAAGTTCAGGGGTTTCGGTACAGGCGTAACCAATCATCAAGCCTTGATCGCCGGCTCCACCTACATCAACGCCTTGAGCAATATCAGGTGACTGGCGGCCTATGGCGTTCAGAATAGCGCATGATGCACCGTCGAAGCCGTATTTTACATCAGTATATCCAATTTTATCAAGGAGAAGTTCACGAACCAAGGGCTGCAAATCAACGTAGCAGTCGGTGGTAATTTCTCCACCTACAATAACTAAGCCTACGGTAATAAAGGTTTCGCAGGCCACTCGTCCCTTGGGATCTTGTCTGAGAACCTCATCAAGGACGGCGTCAGAAATCTGGTCGCACACTTTATCGGGATGCCCCTCGGTTACCGACTCAGATGTCAAAAGGACTCTATCCAATTGCTTCCTCCTTTCGCAGAAGAATTCAAAATATTCAGAATAGGAGTATATATCCAGAATTTAACAAGTCAACCGAATGCCTTTTTGCATCCATTTTGCAGTTGTAGGCTGGCATACAAAGGCTATGCTATGACATTTAGCATTACTTAAATACCTCAATCCCTCATCAGTAGTTGCAGGGGCTACTATACAAAGACTACGACTAAAATCGTATTAAAATTGATTAAAGTCATTGCCCATACTTTGTGCCTTTGTCTAAGAACTTAAGGGATGCAAAAATTGGTTTGGAGTATTAACCTAGAGAACATTTTATTTTTCCAATCATAGCTTGCAGAAGAATAGGATAGTTGGTTAAATTAGAATTGCTCTTTCTGTTCAATCTGTCAATGTAGTGTTTTGCGTTCGGGATTAGTCTAAGAAGCCTCGGTGCTGCGCGCCCATGCTAAT
>CAZUXE010000069.1:0-4141 GCA_964624585.1 uncultured bacterium
CTTCCCTTGATGGGAGGGGATTAAGGGGAAGGTGTCCTTTATCCCTTTCAGTCGTGACTCCACCTACTATATCTAAAATGACACTCCTTCCAGTCGTCTCAAGCGTGCTTTGTAGATGCCATATCCTCCTCCGTAACTTTGTGACCTTTGTGTTCTTTGTAGTGATATAGAGGTGGATAGTTATTGCAAAAAAACTGCTTTTCTGAAGGCTTGCACTTTTTTAATATATAAGTATGATACATATATACGTTTTATGTAGTTGCCATAGTATTCGCAGCCACAGCTAAGGTAACCTTATGCCTTGCTTTGTCGTCTAACTTACACGGCTGTATTTATGAATTTCGCGGAGTTTTGAATACTATAAGGAGGTCACAATGAAGGAAACATCCGTTAAATGGTTTGGACTAATAGTAGGTGCAGCGGCGATTGCTGCCTTTGTATTAGGACTTATTATTTCCGGCGCCTTGGGTATATTCCCTGATAAAAAAACGGAACTTAAAGCGAACGCACATGTTAAAGAAAAAGTTTTGGTAAGTCCCGATATAGAATATGTTGAAAGCCCGTTTGTTGCAGTGTCTGAAGAAGCGCTTCCTGCGGTAGTCAACATTAGCACTTCCAAAAAAGTAACAGTTCAGTCTGCGCCTTTTGACGATCCCTTCTTTCGGGAATTTTTCGGTGACGTATTCCCAAACACCCCCCGCGAACAAACGCGCCATTCCCTGGGTTCAGGATTTATCTTCCGTGCCGACGGCTACATTCTCACAAACAATCATGTAGTTGCCGACGCTGACAGAATTACAATAACCTTGCATGACGGCAGGAGCTTTGAGGGAAGTAAGGTGAAGATTATTGGAAGAGACCCTAAAACCGACTTAGCGGTTCTTAAGATTTCTACAAAAGAAGACTTAGCAACCCTAAGGCTTGGCGACTCCGATTCCCTAAGGGTAGGTGACTGGGCAATTGCCATTGGCAACCCTTTTGGCCTTGAGGGAACTGTAACCGTTGGCGTTATTTCGGCCAAGGGACGTTCAGGTCTTGCCCTGCCAAGTCAACAGAGTTACCAGAATTTTATTCAAACCGATGCGGCCATAAATCCCGGCAATTCAGGCGGCCCGCTGTGCAATATTAAGGGTGAGGTTATTGCCATAAATACCGCTATTACATCACCTTACGGCGCAAACGTAGGTGTTGGCTTTGCTGTTCCAATCAATATGGCAAAAAATATTGCGCAGCAGTTGATTGAAAACGGTAGTGTAGAAAGGGGTTATTTGGGGGTTTATCCTCAGGAAATAACCCATGAGATGCGCAAAAGTCTTGGCTTAAAATTCAGAGGCGGGGTGCTTGTTGCAGATGTTATCCCTGACGCTCCGGCCGAGGTCGCTGGAATTAAATCCGGCGACGTGATTTTGAACTTTGACGGCAAAAAAATTCGTACACTTGAAGGTTTCAGAGAAAAGGTTGCTCAAATAAAGCCTGGTAAAACTGTTCGTATTAAAATCTGGAGAGACGGTGAAACTAAGGAATTTAAGGTCAAGTTGGATAAGTTCCCTGAAAAAGAGCCTCTTGCCTCTAAAGCTCCAGAACTCTCATCCAACCGTATACTTGGCTTAAAGTTTAGGAAGCTGAACGCCGCGGAGCGTGAAGCGACAGGTTTTACCTACGGTCTCTACGTTGAAGATGTGGCGCCTAACTCTGCTGCAGCCAGAGCAGGTCTTGAACCCGCCGATATTCTTCTTAAAATAGACGGTGAACAGCTTGCAGACAGCGCGCAGTTCAATAAAATTATAACTAGGAAGAAATCAGCCGGAAAGACCGTGGTTTTGGTTCAACTTTTTCGGCAGGGCCGACGGTTCTTTGTAACCATGAATATCGATTGAGCAAGGAGTTTTTTTGATGGCAGACGGGGAGTTCAATAATCTGAACTGGTATACGCCTATGTCAGTCTTAAACAGACTGCCTAAGCTAAGCCATAAAAGAGAGCGGCAAAGCTTTTGCGCTACCGCGTCTGATAACAGCTCGTTTGCTTACTATCTACCCATTTTCCAAGAGTTTCATTTACTAAATGAAGTTACAAATGCAATGTTAAGAACACTATCAGCTAAGCCTTCATTAAATGAAGGGGCAAAGGCGCTGGCAAGAACATTATCAGCTAAGCCTTCATTAGGCATACCAACTGAAAGACGAAGACCTGTTCATATCTCTCAGGAGCTATCACATTGCTTAGGCCTTCATAACGCAAAACCTGCTAGGCATTTTCCCTTGTGTCAACCCCACTGGGGTGGAGCGCTTAAAAGCCTTTCTGTCAATCGACTGCTGCTCAATGCCCTTGCAAGTAGTCGGGAAAATGCGGGGCTTAGGCGATTTACCTATCAACCGCTGGCAGGCCCTCAATATTTCCACGGACAAGCAGAAAACTTCACGGCTTCCCGTCCCTGTGCGGTTTTCGCATCCCTAAGCGTATCTCCATCTTCATCTCAATGGAGGATTAAGTGTTAAAGTGGGTTTCAGATAAATCGCTTTCCCGCTATTTCAAAGATATCATGCGATATCCCCTTTTGAGCAGGGAAGCGGAAGAGGCCTACGCGCGTAGGGCGCGGCTTGGCGATGTTATAGTGCGAATGAACGGAAGCAGGGTACAGTCGCGCGGCTCCTTTTTGCGCAGGTTGAGAAGTGTGGGAAGTAAGGGTTTGGCGAAACTTACCATACTCAGGGGCGAGGAATATCAGGATGTAACCCTTAAGCTTCCAAAAACCCTGCCTCCGCTTAAAGAACAGAAGAAGGAAGACGCCTTTCTGTGCGGTATGAAACTAATTGAGATATCAAAACTCACGCCTGAAGAACAAAAAACCCTGAAAGCCGCATACGGATTGTTGATAAAAGAGGTGGAGCCTGGTTCTGCTGCTGCGGCAGCTGACTTACGCAGCTACAACCTTGATGCGCGTAACGTATTGATTCTACACAACTTACGTTGGGTGGTCAGCATTTCAAAACAGTACCAGAACAGGGGACTGCAGCTGGCCGAACTCATTAACGAAGGCAATTTGGGTCTTATTCAAGCGGTAAGCAAGTTTGACGAAACACGTAAAACCCGCTTGACTACTTATTCCAACTGGTGGATACGCTACTACGTTGTAAGCGCTTTGGCGTCGCGCCACCTTATTAAACTACCTATAAAGATGCGGAACTTGGCCAAGAAGATACGCGATAACTACGGTCCCCTAACTCAGGATCTTGGACGAACCCCCTCTATTGAAGAGTTGGCAAGAGAGTTGAAGGTTTCGCCAGATGAGGTTTCAGCTGCCTTCAATTGCGGAGTAGCCGAACTTTCTATTGACGCATTGCCGTTTGAAGATTCCAAAATAACCTTTGAAGAAGTGCTTAAAGATACCACTTCGCCAACCCCTGAAGGCTTATCCGCTCGCGGACAAATAGAACACGACATTCGGAAATCCATTGTTGAAGCGCTAACAGATAGGGAACTCTACGTTATATGCCGGCACTTCGGTGTGCCTTTGCCTGATAAGCATTTCAGTAAGGAATCTTTAATGGGCATATTCGGTACTAGCAAGACTAAGACAGAAAATATACTGTGTTCGGCTTCGCGAAAGCTACTTTCCCTTCTGCGACAAGGTATTGGAAATAAAGGACTTATAAATTACGTTAAATTCACCGAAGGAGAAGTTAAAGACCTGACGAATCTTTTGAACAGCTCTACCACTAAGTCGCGACGCAAAATGGCTCTGCTTATGCGTAAAACATTAAAAAATCTTCCCTCGGCATTCGCCGATTATTTGGATGAACTTGAAATAATTGAAGCTGAAATGTTTATATTGTTCTGGGGAATAAGGCCAGTGCGCGATGAGCTTAACTTACGTGAACTAGGTGATTTGCTGGGAGTGTCCCGCGAAGCTGCGCGTCAGGTTAAGGAAAGGGCTATAAAGAAACTTAAGAAAAACATTTCCCCCCACGCTTTTGAGGATTTCTTCAGGGACGCTGTCTAGCCTTCCTTCTCCCATTTACCCTCCCCTCCACAGGCGCTTTGCAAACCCCATACATATCCCATATCCTTTTGATTATTCCACAGTCCAAAACTCCTAAAGCCAAAGCGAAGCTTTGGACACTTTGTGGTTTGTTTATTCTA
>CAZUXE010000070.1:0-3727 GCA_964624585.1 uncultured bacterium
TTTATGAATAAAACGGCTTGACATGTTTCAATATTTGTCTATTCTATATAGAAAGAAGTGAGGAGTTATGAAAAAAATTCTAATACCCGTTATAGCAACTATGGGCATTTTGCTTGCCCTTCTTGCATGCGAACAGGGTAGCGAAGGCTTCCCCGGCAAGTACAATATGCACAGCTTTGCATATGACGCTAATCTTAAAATTACACGGCTTGATACAACTCAGTACAAACTTTTGTGGACGCGCAAAAGCGGCGCAACCTATCACGGCATAGGCATAGAGCGCGATTCCCTTATGGCTGCATTTTGTCTTGACGATACCTTCAAGCTGATGGCCTTTCGTAAGTACGACAAAAAACGGCTCTCAGGCATTTGGATTACGCCAGATGAAGTAGGGCTTGGCTTTGAGCGCACAAAAAAAACTACCCGACTTGACCACTCAAAACCCCTAATTTCAGGTATTTACGAACTTACCGGAAAAGACGCTAACGGAACACCCTACAAAGGCAAGCTAACCGTTAATCAAAACAACCTAACCTATACAATCCGTTGGGATATTGAAGACAAAGATAGCTACTTTGGAATAGGTTTCGGGGTTGACAAATACCTAATTTGTGGGTATGCTTCGGTAGACAATGTGGGTTTGGTGATGTACAGAATTAAAAGAGATACCTTGGATGGTGTAACCCTTGCTGCAGAACGCTCTCAAGTTGAACAAACCGCCTATATACCAACCGGAACGCAACAAGCTGTGCTTATTGAACGTCTAAATAATGAAGAGGAAGTAGCTGAAGCAGCTGAGGTAGCAGAACCAGGTGCGCAAGAGATGCCCTGATTAGCATGAAAGAAATTCTTCCCTCCCTCCTTCCCTCTTAATAAAACGGGTTTACCCGTTTTATTCGCCTCCCTCGCAATGAGGGAGGCGAACTTTTTTATCCATACCCACAGACATTGCGTCCCCTGAGTCATAGGCGCTTTTTCGCTCCTAAACTTCCTTCTCAAGGCGCCGTATAGCGCCAGCAGGATAAGGTGACTTCTCAAAACAGCTACCGTTTCGCTGCAGGGAAAGCAATTTGGAAAAACCTCTCAATAAGCAAACTCATGACTTGCAATTTCCCCCTGTCATGTATAATTAGAATGGAAATTTGTTAAACGAGAGAATTTTGAGAATTCCAAAGGAGAGTCATGGACTATTTCTTTACTGAAGAGCAGCAAATGATTCGCGACATGGCGCGCGAGATAGCTGTGAAGAAAATTAAGCCGGTTAGGGAAGAGCTGGACGAGAAAAGTGAATTTCCGACAGAAATAATGAAGGAATTAGCCCGAGCCGATCTTCTCAGGGTGTTTATTCCAGAGGAATACGGCGGTATGGGTGGCGGCACTACTGAGATGTGTATTGTTACCGAAGAGATATCACGCATCTGCTCAGGTATCGGAACAACTTACGGCGCTAACGGACTGGCCGCTATGCCTATTTTGCTCTACGGTTCAGATGAGCAAAAGAAACGCTTTCTTCCAAGAATTGCTGACGGAACATCATATGCCGCTTTTGCTCTTACGGAAGCCGATGCCGGTTCGGACGCCGGAGCCATTAAAACTACAGCAGAGGAAACAGATGACGGTTTCATAATCAATGGTACCAAGCAATTTATTACAAATGGTGAAGCAGCTGATATTTACTCTGTTGTTGTTATGACTAACCCTGAAAAAGGCGCCCGCGGCGCTTCGGTTATTGTTGTGGAAAAAGGCACCCCCGGCTTTGAGTTCGGTAAAGAGGAAAATAAAATGGGTATCCGCGCTTCCAAAACCACACAGCTGATTTTCAACAACTGCAAGGTTCCCAAAGAAAATCTTTTAGGAAAGAAGGGGCTTGGATTCGTTGTCGCTATGAAAACCTTTGATCGCACTCGTCCCGGCGTTGCCGCACAAGCCGTAGGTACAGCTCAGGGCGCTTTAGATGAGGCAATTGCTTACGCTAAAGAGCGGCATCAGTTTGGAAAACCCATTACTAGCTTCCAGGGTATACAGTTTATGCTTGCTGATATGGGAACTCAAATAGAAGCGGCTAGGGCATTAGTTTACGCCACTGCAAGGATGATTGACGGCGGCGCCAAAAATTTCGCCCGTGAGTCGGCTATGGCTAAGCTGTTTGCATCGGACATGGCCATGAAGGTGACCACTGACGCGGTCCAAATCATGGGCGGTTACGGCTATATGAAGGAATATCCTGCTGAAAAATTTATGCGCGATGCCAAGATTTTACAGATATACGAAGGCACCAATCAAATACAGCGTTCCGTTATCGCTAGCCATCTGATTAAGTAAAAAACAGATGTTTATGAGGTAATCTTAGAACTTACCCGATATTTGAACTAAGGAGTTTTGAGTTGAAGCTTAAAATTCAGCTATATACCACCACAGAGTACACAAAGCTCACAAAGTTGTGGTCTGGAATGGTTTTACTTCTCTCACCCTGTTCTCCTTTGTAATGCGTTCCCTCTCCCGATGGGAGAGGGATTATGGGTGAGGGAATTTGGGATTGCCTCCTCCTTTCAATCCTAACTCCAGCGATATCTAAAGTCTGCGGTTTTGGTTTTAAGAGTTTTGGATAAACCAGAATTCTACCTCTATTTGAATTAACACCACAAAGTATCAAAACCTACGGTTTTGCTTTAGGAGTTTCGAGTAAACCAAAACTCCACAGAGCTGTAATCTGGGATTTTGTAGGACAGTCTATTACCTGTTTCCTTCATCCTATTTCCTGTGAGAAGCTTTGGAGGAAGGCTTGACAAGTCCCGAATTTAGCCTATACTGTAGTTAAGCAACTACTGAATCAAATAAAAGAAAAGCTGGAAGATATAAATGGATGAAGTTAAGCAAGCCGAACTTTTCAAGGTCTTAAGTGTAGAGACTCGCATTCGTATTATTGAAATATTGAAGGAAAAAGGAGCAATGGGGGTCAAGGAGTTGGCAAAACTTCTGGAAATTACTCCATCGGCGGTATCACAGCACTTAAAGGTTCTGCGATACGCTGGTTTAGTCCACAGCGAGAGAAAAGGCTACTGGCTACCTTATGAAATTGACGAAGCTGCACTTGAGCATTGCGGGAAAATGCTTTCTGACGTTTGTACCTGCGGTTGCCGAAAGACGGGGCGCGGATGTCAAAAGGAGCTGGATGCCGAGAAACTTGGTCTTGAAGCGCTGAGGAAACACGAGCAAGAACTTAAACGCAGGCTTGAGGAAATGCAGGTAAAAATTAGAGAACTTGAATCGAAACAGTAATTTTTTTCGACAATTGATTTAGTAATTGCTTTACAACTTAGGTAAGCAATCACTAAATTGAACCGCCCGCGACATCGGCGGTTCAGACTAGATTGTAAATGAGCAAAAACCTTAATTAAGGAGGTTAACGCTATGTGTAACCATGAAACAGATAAAGAGTCCTGCTGCGGCGGACATAAGGGACAGCATGATCATTCCGATGGTGGCGACGACTGCTGTTGTCACGAAAATGAGGCAAGAAACGATTGTGGTTGCGGACATGAGTCGCACAGGGTTCGTCGATTCTATACAAAAGAGGAGAAACGCGAACATTTGAAACGTTACAAGGAAGAGTTGGAAAAGGAACTGGCGGCTGTTGAGGAACATCTTAAGAATATGTAAGTTACGTCCTGTTAGGAATATAGAAACTGTGAGGCCGGCTGTAGCCGGTCTCATTAACAAAAACCTG
>CAZUXE010000071.1:0-3345 GCA_964624585.1 uncultured bacterium
CAGCCTGAAGGCGTGGTCTGCTGAACGGCTTTAACCGTGCCAATAATGGCATCGTCCAGCCCCTTATCTGCCAATTCCTGAAACAACTTCCGTATTTCGCTCATCTTTCCTCCTTAAATGACATAGGAAGCTTATTTTTTAAAGATTTATCCTGATTGCTTTGCCATCCTGCATCGCTTTTCCTTAGTGGATAGGAAGCGCGTGGCAGGGCTTTGAACTTCTTTTGGATATTCTTAGTCATATGCCCGCCTATAGTGCATCCGGCGGCTTGGCTACATCAACCGTCATCCTGAATCCACCCGACGGAGAGTAGTTGAAGCTGATGGACTTTGCTTCATAATAGCCGTCTATTTTCCCAGGATGTTCCGCAGATTCCAATTTGAATATCTGTGAATGTCTCAGCATTGGATTGCCAAAAGTTGTAAAGCTTCCCGAATACTGAGAGGAGTTCAGGTAGGCAAGCTTTTCTTTAGCGCGACGTCTGGCTTCAGCCTCGTTTGCTGCCTTAGATTCCTTAAAATGGTAATGCGCGGTAAAACTTATCTCCTGTTCACCGCATTCCTCGCTTGCAGGCAGCTCGGCTGTTCCTTCAACAGATTTAGATGAAAACCTAACATCGACCAAATTACATATAACACGCCTGTAGGGCTTCTGACTCTGAAACTTGAGTCCGCTGGCTGAAATAACATTGCCCCATGCGCTTAAGGCTTGGCTTCCTTCAAGTGCGATGGATTTTTGACGCCCCGAACCTATGCGGTACAAAAGCCGCTGGGCCTTGCCAACACCTCTTGGAAGGTAGCCCCTTTGGTAGGGAAACCTTGGCCCGAAGTAAACCTCATTGGTTTCAGGAAGATAAAAATGTATCCACTCTGTATCCTGCGACAACTTAGCCATGGCCTGAGCAATCGTTTGTTTGTTCAGCTGAAGTCCCGTGCTTTGCCAGTCACCCATAGTCCTAGGGGTCGGTATGTAGGCATTAAGATCTGCCTCCGAAAGAATCTCTTTGGCAATATCGCTATACCATACTGGTTTAGTATCGCTACCGAATTCTCCACTTATCCAATTATGCTTGGCCGCCCTGAAGCCGTCTTCAGCCTTTATAACCAGCGGCGCTTCAGGAGAAACCCATGATACGTAGCCTGAAAACACTGTTACCAAATCAGCCTTCTCACCTAGGTATCCGAATTTTATCTCAATTTTATCTTTGGGACTTATCAGCTCCATTTCTTTAACATTGCCGTTATCATCTTTCTGCTTAATCATAGGTTTCTTAGACGTCGGTATTCTTATCTCTGCCGTATCGCATGGTTTTTCTGCAGAAAGGTTTACCGTTATTTGCGATACAGCCTTAACCTTATATAGGCCTACCGACTCACCTTTAGCATTGATGTTGGTTATCTGAACCTCGAATACGGGTTTAAGTAAAGCCATTACCGACTCCTGTAGAATATCTCTCGCCAGCGTTCCGCCATGCGCATAGCCGGTTTAGAGGCGCGGGCAAAGTAACGAATTGTCTCGCCTGAACGAAGCGCACGGCTTGTCGGCCAACGATTGAATTCATAGAGGTCAAAACACAGGCTTGCATCGTTATAGCGATCTTGCGCCAGAAGTGTCATTGGATCATATGAAGGATCGGCTGCAATACGGGCAATAAAATCGGGAACCTTCAAGCTTTCTTCGTGAACGTCAAGATAGGGAATGAACATCTTCAAACCCGGCACGGTGTTTTCAGGATCATCACCCAAGACCTTGATGTTCGCGTGATAGATAACCGGCCACAATTCAGCCTTGCCGTAATAAAGCTCGGCCAGAAGCCAAATATCTTCGCCCTGCTTTAGAGCGTGAATGAATCCGTTATCTAAATTGTTTTCCATAACTTAACCTCCGGGATTTTTAATTTGGGCCGGAACTTGCGTCAAAAGTCACCGTTGGACTAGCGCCCGACTCTTTCTTTATAGCCTTGCCTGGGAACAAATCGGCGTCTTCATCCATCTCAGCCACCGCCGTAAGGCTAACCTTGTAACGATAGTTCTTAACAGGGTTTACCGATATACTTTGAAGAACAATCTTACGGATTTCCAAGGAAGCAAGCAGCGGCTGCTTCACCTCAGGTTGAGGAATCTCGTCGTCAAGGGCTGCGGCAACTTCATTTATGGTGGGAGTAAATTGGCCAGGAGAATGCTCGTAGCGGATTTGCGCTCCTTCGGTAATACCCACGCAACCTCTGTAGTTGCGTACTAAATTCGCAAGCTTTGTGATGAGTTCTGAGGCCTTTGGTAGCGAACCGGCTTCGTCTTGCATCCATGGCAGAACCCCGTAGTCACCTACCTCGAAGCTGATGTTGAGGTCGTAGCCTGAGAATCCCATGTCTTCTTTAACCGTATCAATAAGGCCGTCAACCTCGGTTATCACGACCTTTTTTCTTCCATTTACCGATATCTGGCAGGGAAAAGGTATTTTAAGTTCTTCCTGATTTGCGCTCAAAACCAAATAATCAACAAGGGCGTAAAACGTCCCCGAACGGTTGGTGTTGAACACTAAACTATCGAAACTCCCCGCCGCATTCATGTATTTTCCCATAAATTACCTCCTAGGCTGTTTGTCTTGAATATTTTGCAAGAAACTCGCAGAACATTGCGTTAAATTTTTCTTCACTCAAAGGAACTACCCTTTCTTCTACTTTGCTTGCTCTATCTTCGTTCAAATAATGCGCATCGCTAATCATTTTCATTTTCATATCCGCATTGGGATCGATTCTCTTCTGAATATCTTCAAAACTAGGAGAGTCAGATTCATCTGATTTCTGAAGATTTTTAAGAAATTTTATAAAATCCAAAAGTTCTGAAACTGACGAAGGAATTAAGTTGTTCATAAGATCTATACCCTTTCTATTAATTTTATATATCTCTAATTCCTTAAATGCTTGTCTTCCAAACGTGTCTCTTATTGTTTTTAATATATCGTTGTAACTTGCATTATCCTGCACACTTTCTGCAAACTTATGTTCCGTTTCGGACATAACTATCTTAAACATCTTGTGAGCATCCTGATTCAATGTTAGTTTCATCGCTTGCCGAATACGTTGTACCCTTTCTTTACCAAGACAGTCAATTATCTTTTGAATATTTCCATCTACAATAAACCATAAATTTAAGGCACTTGCCGCAGCCGCTCCTTGTAACATAAGCTCTTCTACATATTGTACCATACCTTTCATTCTTAGATTTATTTGAGCCCATGGTTCAATAGATTTGAGATTAGCGTCATACGTACCCCATATCTGTCGGTTAGCCATAATTTTTTCAAACATCTCGGTATCAGTTTTCCTCAGTTCCTGTGCCCAGT
>CAZUXE010000072.1:0-3255 GCA_964624585.1 uncultured bacterium
TAAAATCCAGTGCAAGGTTTTGCTATAAGCTCTCCTTTATTTATTTTTCTCCATCAAGCAGTTTGGCTTTTAACTCTTTTTTTGTGTCTGCAGATAAGTAATGCCAGCGAATTCCCCGAATGGCTCCTTCAAGAGCATACAACATATTTAAGCATCCTGAATTGTGTATTGCAGTAATCTTTCGCAAAGCCTTAATGCTTCCAATTTCAATAAGTTGCTCTGAGCTTTGAATACCAACGGACTCCAGCTTTTTTTCTAATTCTTTTCCAATATTTGGCATTTTTGATAGTTTCATACAAAAACTTTTACTTAATCTTCTTGCTTAAAGCTCTAACTTACCTGTAAGCGTGTTTTAAGCCAGGGAAGAAGGGCTGAACCCATATTAAGGCGTTCTGAAGATACAGCGCTTATGTTTTTAAGCATCTGCAATGCGTTACCCTGCATTGCCCATGTTCCAGGCTCTGCTGTTGCTACAAGCTTCCCATTTTCAATAACATAGCTCATAAGAGCGGTGTTGGCGAACGAACCTGAAACCTTGTCGGCAGTGTGCAGGCCGAGCAGGAATTTTAGCAAAACCCCTTTCTTGATACCTTTAATCATATCTTTGAGCTTAATTTTACCAGGCTCCATTAACAATGATCGCAGGCTTGGCCGTATTGGCGCTTCGTTGGTGTCTTCTGCAAGAACCGGACGTCGCATACCGTTACCTGTAGGGTTATGACGGTCAACAAGGGCTGTTTCGGCATCGTACAAAAAGCTCTTAAAGACACCTTTTTTGAAAAGCTCAACTTTTTGCGATACCACACCTTCGTTATCCGTAGGCGCTGAGGACAAAAGCTCTGGATGAGTTGCATCGTCATATATAGTAAGTTTGGGAGATGCCAACTTTTCATCAAGCTTAAAACGCGAAAGACCGGAAAGTTTATTGGTCGCGTAAATATGTTCGGCAATAAGCTGATTGAATAAGCCGCTGAAACAATTGGGGTGAAGTATTACATCTATGGATTTACCCTTAACACCCAAGTCCGAAGGCTTGAGGTTCTTTGCAGGAAGCCTTTTGGCAACCTTGACGCCTAAACCCAGAATTGCAGAATCGCGCGGCATTTTTTTTGAAACAATGTATTCAAAATCACGACTATCCAAACTTGCGCTTACTGAAAACGCCGACTGGCGGCTATAGGCTGGTTCAGGACTGCCAGCAGTGTAAACCCAGCTTTCACCTATAGATACGCCACCACCGCCGTTTAGTCTTTCAAACTTGCCTTTTCCGACTTTGAAGGTTTCTGCCGCCATTGAAGCAAGTAAGTCTCTTAATTCCTTAGGCTTAGAGAGCAAGTCTGCAAGCTTTTTATCCACAAAGTCCTGTTTCAAACCAGCTGGAATAACGGCAAAGCGCACTAAATCGGTTGGTTGAAGATTAGTAAGGGATGCCTGAATTATTCTATCAAGCGCTGCTTCGTCAAAGACTGTACTGGAGGCATAGGTAAGCTTTCCGTTCTTTATAAGCCGCATAGCTAGGGAGCTTACTTCGACTTCGGACGAAAGGGTTAAATCGTGTTGCTCAATATTGAAAGATGTGTTGTTGCCTGTAGTTAAAAGAAGTTCATAGTCGTCAATCTTATATTTCGCGGCAATTTTGTCTATAGTTCTCTTGATGTCATCAAACATCCGAACCTCCTTGAACCGCAAGCTGAACATATTCGTTGGTTTTTATTCTGCTCCATTGCGGACCGCCGTCGCCAACCGGACGGTGCTGACCGCCTTTACCGCAGAATCCAACATCATCAATACGTACTTCGCCTGCACAGCCGTCAATGTATCGAAGCGCGTACATGCTTTTTCCTGAAAAGTTGCCCGGGTTGACTGTTTTGGTTATTTTTCCATTTTCAATAAGGTATCCTATTTGAATAGAAGACGACATACCGTCTCTTGATACCGCCCCGCCAAGAGTACCTTGAAGAATTACACCGTACTTTATATCCTTAATAAGAGCTTTAAGACTTGGATATACTATTGAATCGTCAGCAGGGGACATATAGGTATTGGACATCCGGCATATCTGAGCGTCACCAAGTTCAGAATACGCGCCTCCATTTGGGCGCTTGCCAAAGTAGGCGGCTGTTTCCCTGTTGTGTATAAATTCTTTCACCTTACCTTTGCGCGCTAAGAACTTGGCTTTTACCGGAACACCTTCATCGTCAATAAGTTCGGTGCCGTATCCTGTTGTAAAATCCAATTTTCGAGTACCTGATTCCATTATAGGACCATCAATAATATCCACGGTTTTTGCAGCAACTACTCCGCGTGGTTTTCCTTCAGTATCGGCAACGCCTGATTCGCCAGCCTTGACAGAATCGGCTTCAAAGTTATGACCCAGGGCTTCGTGAATGAATACGCCCAGCGTATTATAGTCAACCACGAAGTGATCCATTTTAGCTATCTCTTCTGCTGAAAGATGAATACCATCAAGAAGCTGCACAGCCTTGCTCATCCAATCGCGCAGCTTGGCTTTTGTAGGGGCATTTAGTTTGTATCCTGTTTTCGTAGGTTCTAAAAGTGCCTCAATGCCCTTGATATCTGCGGCCCTTACTCTGGTTTGCGTAAATTTCCCGCGCTTATCTTTTAATTTAGTGTGAACCTGAATAAATGTCCGCGGTATTGTTTGGCGTTTGAAAATGCCTGTTGAATCTGCAATTATCTTTTCCTCATTCTGCGCGTAGAACCAAACCTCGGCGTTTATTTTAACACCACGGCTGGCGTTCTTTTTTTCAAGCGATGCGGCAATGGATGCCACTCCTTTAAGAACCGCTGAAATAAGTTTTTTAGGGTTTGCGTCTGAAAGATTATACTTAGGTTTAATGGCATATTCCTTGCGCTTAGGATTCGGAATCCTTGCAAGTTTTACTGGTGTTTTTGGCTTTCTAGCAGTGCGCCACAAGCCTTTGGCTCGCTTGACAGCTTCACACAACGCATCTTTATCCAAAGCTCCAACCTTGAGCGAAATCTTTTTTCCATCTTTCAAGAACCGCATTTGAACACGGGCCTTTACACTCAATGGGGTAATAAAAGTTTGGGGACCTATTGTTTTGGCTTCTGTTTTTTCTATGCGTTCGTAGAGAATATCTGCGTAGTCAAAAAAATCTTTGGCACAGCCGAAAGCGGCATTAATTGCTTTCTTTATGAGCTGTTTTTTCATGCAAGGATGATAGGCCTTTGAATGCTATTGTCAAGACTACTATCCACGCCTTCGGCGTG
>CAZUXE010000073.1:0-2228 GCA_964624585.1 uncultured bacterium
GTAGAGAATACCTTGACTACCGCACTCACGGTTTAACCTGTCTTTTTCATTAACATAATAGTTGCTAAGTATTCGGATTTAAAAACCTTTTGGGGATAGAGAACCTTCAAGGCTCAGCTTACCTGAAACTTAGGCATAGAAAATTCTTAATCAACCTTTTATTGCAATCTTACGTCCAATCAGTATTATGTATTAATTTTTAACATTAAAGGATTCACATGTCTTTATTTTTTAGTATTTTATTACTTGTAGGATTAGATAAAAGCGGGAAAACGCTTGGAGCGACACGCATAGATGAGCCTCCTGTTATTGATGGCATTTTGGACGAAGCCTGTTGGCAGAAAAACAATTCCTCAATCACAGATTTTATAGAACACTACCCTGATTGGGGTAGACAACCTAGCGAATCCACACGTGTTGTTATACTCTATGACGCTAAAGCGCTCTACATCGCCTTCTTTTGCTACGATTCAGAACCGGACAAGCTACAGGCAAAGCTTGTGCCGCGAGAATCATCAAGCGGCGATAACGTCAGCATTTACTTTGATACTTATGATGATGACCGAAACGCCTATCAATTTACTATTAATTCAATGGGAATCCAACGTGACGTTCGCATTTCTCCCGGAAACTATGATCTCTCCTGGAATGGTGTGTGGTATTCTGAGGCCTCTCTTACGGACTGGGGTTGGTGCGCTGAGATTGCCATTCCTTTCAAAACCCTACGTTTTGTTCCAAAGGATAAGCAGGTATGGGGACTTTCGCTTGCTCGCTGGATTGACAACAGGGATGAAAAGGTAGAGTGGAATAACTATAAAGAGGAAGATAGGGGAATCCGCATTGATAGATTCGGCGAACTTACAGGTATCAGCGGTATTACGCATGGACTTCACTTAGAATTTCTGCCGCATTTAACCCAAACCCTGCGGTTTGATGGACCACAATTGACAGACAGTGTTTCCTTAGTTCCCTTCTCAGACGGTGTAGCAGGTTTAGACTTAAAATGGGGAATTACAAGTAACCTTACCCTAGATTTAACGGCGTTTCCCGATTATGGGCAAATAGAGGCTGATCCCGAACGAATAAATCTTGGTAAATATGAAAGCTATCTGCGTGAGCAACGTCCTTTTTTTAACGAAGGCTCAGATTTATTCGACATTGGATTTTTTACCCCTGTCTATACACGTCGCATAGGGCGTAAGCTTGCCGATGGTTCGTTAGCGCCAATCTACGGCGGAGGAAAATTCACAGGCAAAGTCGGCGGTACAGAGTTCGGTATAATGGAAGTCTACACTGGTCGGAAAGTCTATAGATATCGTGGCAAGGAGACAACGGAACCTGCATCCTTTTACAGCGTAGCCCGCCTGAAACAGGATTTGTTCACACGTTCACAGGCTGGTATTATTGCAACCTCCCGTGAGCGAAACCAAGGCGGTAAACATGAAGGCGACCGCGTCCTTGGTTGCGATTTTGATTTTGCTCTAACAGATGACTGGAACTTGAATACGGAGATTTTGCATTCCTTTCATAGCGATACTGCAAAACAGGGCGGACCAATTGGCGCTTTCCGAATTCATAAATCGGGTAAGTGGAATTTTTCGCTTGAGGGTTCATATACCGATAGCTTGGCTGATTTCAATGCTATGGGGCTTCTCAATAGCCCCGGACAAATTAACAGCAGTTTTATGGCAGGATACAATAACTTTTGGGGAAAAAGCACGTTACGTTCACTTTGGGCATCCTTCTACGCCGGTTTGGGTAAACATTTAGATGACAGCCTATTTTCTAGCAATGCAGGAATAACCTCAATGATGTCCTTTTCTAACAACTGGAACCTGAGTTTTCATGCTATGGGGGCGCACGCTTACTATAGAGAAGATTCAAGCACCCGCTGGACAAAACAGATAAGCGGTGGTTTTTCATCTGACTACAACGCGGCGTTTGCCGGTGGTCTGTATATGAATATTACAGACCGCTACATTTATCATGATTATATTCCTCAATACTTTGGACACCTGCTTTCAGTAACGCCTCATATATCATGGCGGCCATTGAATAATCTAAGGTTTTCAGCCCATGCCAGTCTCTACTTTACTTTTCAAGAATCATGGCAAGCTGACGCCCAATATCCTTTCCGCTGGACTGCTGGTCAAGGTATTCTCTACACCGCTACTCGTCATCTTTCTTTTCGTATAAACGCTCAGCAGAATACAGAAAAGGAACGCTAT
>CAZUXE010000074.1:0-1901 GCA_964624585.1 uncultured bacterium
TTCAATGCGTCGGTTCTCGTAACGACGAGCATCCCTACTGCTCCCGCGTGTGCTGCACGGAAGCCGTGAAGAACGCGCTTACCATCAAGGAGCAGTCACCGGAGACCGAGGTCATCATAATGTTCCGCGATATAAGGACTTACGGCCTCAAGGAGCTTTCATACGAGCGGGCGCGGCAAAAGGGCGTGCTGTTCATGCGTTTTGATGAAGGTTCAGAACCTGTGGTTGAGCGCAAAAACGGTAAGCTGACCGTGCGCATCATGGATGAACTCATCGGTCGGGAGGTCGAGTTTGTGCCTGATCTGGTGGCGCTTTCCACGGGCATCGTGGCCGACGCCGAGGCGAACAAGACCCTTGCCCAGCTTTATAAAGTGCCTCTTAACGAGGACGGTTTCTTTCTTGAAGCGCATATGAAGCTTCGTCCAGTTGATTTTGCTACCGATGGCGTTTATCTTGCCGGCTTGGCGCATGCGCCGAAATTTGTTGATGAAGCCATTGCTCAGGCTGCTGCAACCGCCGCACGAGCGCTCCTTATCCTGAATAAAGACAAGATTGAAGCCGAGGGTAAGATAGCTCAGACCAATGAACGCACCTGCATCGGATGCGGCTACTGCGTTGAGGTGTGTCCTTACGGAGCTATTGCTCTTGAAGAGAAGCGTGTGTTCGGTCGTGAAAAGAAGGTTGCGGTTGTAAATGCTGCATTGTGCAAGGGTTGCGGCGGATGCGCGGCTTCGTGTCGTTCCAATTCCATCGACTTGGCTGGTTTTACTAATCAAGATTTGGTCTCCGCTTTCGAACAGTTGATGTGGGAAGAGGAAGATATTGCAGGAAGCTGTGGGATATGATATTATGAAGTGTATATTCTGCGGCAATGAATTTGATGAGAATGCTGATCCTCCAGAACATATTATACCTGAAGCTATGGGGAATAAAGAGCTTACGTGCGACAATGTTTGTCAGGTTTGTAATCACAAATTGAGTCCTATTGAAACTAATCTTATTCGGGCACCACACATAGTATTGGCTAGAAATATTCTTAAAGTCAAGGGTAAAAGAGGAGAAGTTCCCGATTTCAATTTTGGGGAATCTTCTATAGAAGGTGACCCAAAAAGTAAAGCTCGTTATGTTGTGAGAGAAACCGGTACTGATTTGGAAGTTTTTGGTCAATCCGATGACGACGGTAAAGTTATCATTAAGTTTTCGGGAAAGAAATTTACGGAGGAGAAAGTAAAGAAAATAATTCAGCGAAAAGGAATAAGCAAGGTTGGTTTTGAGATATGTACTTATATGGAACCGAACGAAGGCGAGGAAGTACGAGAGAAAGTACACGAAACTCTTAGATCGCTGGAGAAACAGGGGATAACCTGTGAAATAAAAATCAATCGAAACATCAGACCTTGGTTAAATGCAAAATTAACTGTGAATATTAACGGGATACTACGGACTTATGCTAAGATCGCTTTTGAGTATTATGCTTTACACTTTCCAGAATATATAAATACCCCTAGTGCAGAACATTTTAGACGGTTTATTTTTGAAGAAAACGACAAAACAGAAGACGACCTTCTTGAAGCTTTTTATGACATCTCATTGAAAGAAAGCAGTATTGGTGTAACTCTAGGTGATGATGAACATTTTTTGATGGCCAAGGGAGGGATGGTTTTCATTGTGCTATTTGGCCAACCAGCAGTAGGTATTTATATGCACCCTGTTGAGGGTGAAGTACCTTATTATGGCGCAGTTGGTAGAGCTGTTTTTACTACGATTTCTGTGAGAGATGGATTAGAACGGACTCAAGTCCTTAAGGTTCCAGAAAGTTTAAGGGGCGAAAGGTGATTTGAATGGATAAAGACCCTAGAATACTCGCCTTCCTTTGCAACTGGTGTTCCTATGCCGGGGCA
>CAZUXE010000075.1:0-1735 GCA_964624585.1 uncultured bacterium
TGTTTTGCGTTCGGGATTAGTCTAAGAAGCCTCGGTGCTGCGCGCCCATGCTAATTGTTGTGCGTATTGGCCATCAAGACTTAGGCTACGTAGGCGTTGTACCCTAAGTTCAATAGGAGGATGCGTTGCCCATAGGTTGACTTTGACTGTTTTATACGGTTTCTGTGGATTTATTCTATCCTTACATTCCGGCGATGAGATGTAGAGATGAGCGGTAGCTGCTGTTTTACGGTGCAGAGGGATATATGCAGCCCCAATTTTTTCTAAAGCGCGAGCCAAACCTTCAGGGTTACGAGTCATCATTGCTCCAGAGGCGTCGGCAAGGTATTCCCTTTGTCTAGATATAGCTGCGCGGATGAGAAGTATTGAAATAGAAGCCAGTATCAAAAGTACCAATAAAAGAACTAGCCGAATTATGGCTGTTGAACCGGCATTTCTACCAGATGAGCGTGAGCGTCCGCCGCCGAAGAATATTCCCCAACGCAGTAGTATGTCGCGTCCGAGAACTACAGCTCCAACCATTGTTGCCACGATAGTCATTAACAGTATATCGTGGTTTTTTATGTGGCTCACCTCATGAGCAATTACCCCCTGAAGTTCCGCCCTGTCTAGCATTTCGTATAGTCCAGTAGTTACCGCTATTGCCGCATTGTCGGGATTACGTCCTGTAGCAAAGGCGTTGGGTGAGGAGTCTGGGACAACGTAGACTTCCGGTTTGGGTAGACCCGAGGCAATAGCCATTTCTTCTACAACATTATGTAGGCGTTTATATTGTAGGGGATCGGCTTTGCGGGCGCCTGAGGCGGCTAGGGCAAGAGGCTTAGATGCGAAGAAGAAAATAATATTGTAGACAATTATGGAAATTCCAATCAATACACATGCGGTAAGGAATCCTTGCCATGTTTTTGCAAATATCCATGCTGCCGCTACTCCAAGAGCAGCGATTATTATAGAAAACAGCAGTATATAGAAAGCGGTTTTCCATTTATTGGCCGCAATCAGCTTATAAAGGGTATCTCGCGCCACTTTGCTATCTCGATAAAACAGCTGTCAACGTTAATTGAAACTAACCTTCACAGGATTACGGGCTTGGCTGTCCTCTTCGGGAATCTCCCAAAATTCAAATCGCCTGAAACCGAACATATTTGCAAAAAGTACACCGGGGAATTTCTCTGTAGCGCTGTTATAGTCCATGACGATATCGTTGTAAAATTGACGGGCAAAGGCAATTTTTTCCTCAGTAGTGCGCAGTTCTTCCTGAAGGGCAAGAAAATTCTGATTAGCCTTCAGGTCAGGATAGGCTTCCGCAACCGCGAATAGTGACTTTAGTGTATCTGTAAGCATATTATTTGCCTTAGCTGCGTCTTTTACTGTTTTAGCATCAACACCCAACTTGCGGGCGGCAATGACATTCTCAAGGGTTTCACGTTCGTGCTTGGCGTAGCCTTTAACTGTTTCCACAATGTTGGGTATTAAATCGTAACGCCGACGCAGCTGAACATCTATTTGATGCCATGCGTTGCGTGTTTTATTTCGCTTGACTACTAAGGTGTTGTAGCCTGCGATGGTTATTATGACGACTAAGACTAAAATAACCAGTAGAATTATCAAAAGCATTCTCTTTCCTCCTTGGAAAACTTCTCTGAATGTGGAGAGAAGCTTTGTTTTGCACAAATTTATCTCCACTCCTAATGCTTGCGATGATAATAGGATAGATTACGCTTTTGTCAAGCAA